>NZ_JBGLRE010000002.1:0-663492 GCF_041403185.1 Aeromonas sp. S9(2024) | reverse complement strand
GCCGTTGGAGACCACAACGTTGATAGGTGGGGTGTGTAAGCGCGGCGACGTGTTGAGCTAACCCATACTAATTACCCGTGAGGCTTAACCATACAACACCCAAGAAGTGTTCTGGGCCTTGTAGCGAATGAACGAACTACGAATTCAGTGATAGCGACTAGCAGCAAGTTAGTTCGTTATTCACGTCAGCTTTCTGGATTAAGAATTTGCCTGGCGGCCATAGCGCCGTGGAACCACCTGAACCCATGCCGAACTCAGAAGTGAAACGCGGTAGCGCCGATGGTAGTGTGGCATTCGCCATGCGAGAGTAGGACACTGCCAGGCACCCAACATGAAAACCCCGCTCACTGAGCGGGGTTTTTTATTGCCTGAAATTTGGCATTTTGTTTGTATTTTGGCCAGTTCTAACCTCTGTTATTCCCTTCTTCCTATCTTCATCTGAACCTTGCCATGTTGTTCATACAGCCCTATCTGGAGCGTACAATAGGATTTTATCCAAATGGAGATGTTCCATGTTTTGCCCCCGATGCGGTAAAGAGACCCTGCTTGCCAAAAGCAACAAGGAGTTCCGTTGTGACTGTGGCTTCCACTTCTTTCAGAATGTGGCTGCGGCCGTGATGGTTGCCCTGTGTTGGCAAGATGAAGTGCTGGTTGCAGTGAGGGCTCGCAACCCTGGCAAGGGGCTGCTGGATCTGCCGGGCGGATTTGTTGATCCCGGCGAGTCGCTGGAAGCCGCCCTCGTTCGCGAGTTGCAGGAGGAGCTGGGCCTGGATGTTTCAGCTTGCCCCATTCGTTATCTGGGCTCGTTTGCCAATACCTATCCCTATGACGGCATCACCTATCACACCTGCGATACCGCATTTGCCATCAATCTGACCGAGAAGCCCGATCTTAGTGCTGCGGACGACGTGGCCGATTGCCAATGGGTGAAACTCGGCGCTCTTACCCCTTCCCGTTTTGCATTCGCGTCGACTCGCATTGCCATTACCCTGCTGACACAGCAATTATCTTCATAATTCAGAATTGCTTGTGTCGGGTGCGACTATCCCTGTCCCCTGATTTGGCTGTTTTGGGAGACTGTCCCCATCTGCGGGGTTTCGGGTGATATAGTCTCACTCAAGATCCGTATTCAAGGAGTTTGTCGTGAAGAAGATCATCTACATCCTGTTGGGGTTGGTGCTGGCCGCAGTGATCGCGATTACTGCTCTGATCAGCCTGATCGATCCCAACCAGTTCAAACCTCAGCTGACGGAGCAGGTCAGAAAGGTCACTGGTCGTGAGTTGGTGATGGCGGGGAATATCGACTGGCGCTTCTGGCCGAGTCTTGGCCTGTCACTCGAAAAAGTGGCTCTGCGCAATCCGGCAGGCTTTGCCGAGCCTGATCTGATCCGCTTCGAGCAGGGGAGTGCATCAGTGGCCCTGCTGCCGCTGCTTTCCCATCGGTTAGAGATAGGCGAGATGAAGCTGGCAGGTGCCCATCTGTTTATCCAGACGAAAGCAGATGGCAGTTCCAACCTGAGCGGCCTGCTCTCGGACAAGTCATCTGCCGAGCCTGCAACGGCGGAAGAGGCCAAGGTGCCGGCTGGTGAGCCTCAGGTGGCGCCAGCAGAGAGCAAGCCTTGGCAGATCAAGCTGAAAGGAGTGGTGCTTGAACAGGCCAGTGCCCTGGTGCAGGACGATCGCAACGGTATTGTTTCTCGCCTCGACAGGCTCGATCTCGATCTCGGCCAGCTGGTCATGGGTCAGTGGGTGCCGGTCACATTCGCCGCCAAAGGGGCTCAAGGCCAGCTTGCCTTTGATCTGAAGGGACAGGGGGAGGTCAAGCTGGCACAAAATGCGTTGGCCAGCGAATTGAAAGGGGTGGTTGTGGGCGGATCACTCAAACAGCCCTCTCGGCGGCTGGATAACTTCACCCTGAAGGCCGATCGCCTGGCGCTGGGGGAGTGGAGCAGTCTTGCTCTGAGCCTGCAAGGTGCCCAGGGAGAAGGCGAGCAACCGGCGCTGACCGGTGCGCTCGAGGGAACGCTCAAGGCCAGGGTTGACCAGGATCTTAAACTGGCTGAGCTCTCCGATGTGGTGCTCAGTGCCACATTGAATGGCGATACGCTGCCGCACCCACAGATGAACCTCAAGCTGGCCGGGTTTGCCCGTGCCGAGCTGGAGGCTAAGAAAGTCACCCTGAGCAAGCTGGTGATGAGCGCCGATGATACCCTGCTGACTGGCGAAGGTGCGGTGCAGCTTGGGATTGTGCCCAAAGTGGAATTCGATCTTAAGGGGGAGAAGCTGGATCTCGACAGCTGGCTTGGCACATCGGCAAGCGCTGTGGCGCCGGCTCCGACCACACCGGCGAGTGCGGGCAACAAGGCGGCAGAACCAGCCAAGGTGACTCGCGCTCTTTCAGCAGTTGAACCTAATCTGGATGCCCTCAAGGCAATCGATGCCATTGGACGACTGCAGCTGGACAGCTTGCGGGTGAGAGGGCTGGATCTGAGCCAGCTCGATACGCAGTTGGCGCTGGCAAACGGTCAGCTTACCCTCAAGCAGTTCAGCGCCGGCGTAGCTGGCGGCAAGGTGACGGCGAGTGGCGTGCTCGATGCACGTCAGCAGCCAGCCCGCTACCAGGTGAGCAAACGGGTGCAGGGAGTAAATGTGCACTCGCTGTTGCAGACCCTGGCGCAGAATGACTTGCTGGAAGGGCGGGGCGATCTCGACGTGCAGGTGCAGGGACAAGGCCTGTCAGAGCAGGCTCTACGCAGCCGGATGCAGGGCAAGATAACCCTGGCGTTGCACGATGGGGCCCTGCATGGCATCAACCTGGCAGAGATGATCCGCGAGGCGCGGGCTACCTTGACCGGCAAGGGGACGGATCAGGTCAAAGAGGTACGCAAGACAGACTTCAGTGCCCTGACGGCCAGCTTCCAACTGGCAAACGGAGTGGCGCGCAGCGACGATATCCAGCTGTTTGCCCCCGCACTGCGGGTGCATGGCCGAGGGCAAACGGCACTGGTGCCCGAGACACTCGACTTCCTGTTCCTGACCTCCATCGTCGAGAGCAGCAAGGGGCAAGGCGGCAAAGGAGTGGATGAGCTGAAAGACATCACCATACCGGTGCGCATTGGTGGCCAGTGGCAGGCACCGACCTATCGGCTGGATGTGAAGGCGCTGCTCAGCAACAACAAGATCCTTGAGGAGAAGGCACGCAAGGAAGCCGAGCGGGGTCTCAAGAAACTGCTGGGTGACAAGGCCGACAACGAAGGGGTTAAGGGGGTGGCCGATCAACTGCTCAAGGGGTTGTTCAAATAACCCGTCGCTTCTCGTCCCTCTAATACAAAGAGCCCGCATTGTGCGGGCTCTTTTACTATATGCAAGTTGGGAAGAGTCGCGGACTAGCCTCGAGACCGAGGATCCTTTCTTATTCTTTTTCACCCAACAGCTGTTGCCAGACCGCCAGCACATGGCTGCGTTCATTCTGCAGCCGATCGTCGCTCACCTTGCGGGAGACCTCGGAGAGGTTGAGGCGATGGCCGAGGTTGCGGATCTCCAGATAAGCGTGCTTGAGCCCCTCCGCCTGCTCCAGCGTCAGCACCCCCGCCAGCACGCACTCATCGAAGATGCGCACGTTATCGGACCAGCGGGTGAGCGCCTCGGGTTCACCGCAGGCGTGGGCCAGCACCAGGTACTGGGCGATGAACTCGATGTCCACCATGCCGCCGGGGGACTGCTTGAGATCGAACTCGCCGGCGCCCGCCTTGAGCTGGTGATCCCGCATCTTGTGGCGCATCTCGCGTACCTCGCGGGCCAGGGTCGGCAGGTCGCGCTCCTTGGCCAGCACGGCGCGGCGGATGCGGGCAAACTCGGCGATCACCGCCTCATCGCCATAGATGGGACGGGCCCGCACCAGCGCCTGATGCTCCCAGGTCCAGGCCTCGTTTTGTTGATACAGCTCGTAGGCCGACAGCGACGAGACCAGCAGGCCCGAATCGCCGGAGGGGCGCAGCCGCATGTCGATCTCATACAGGATGCCGGACGGGGTGCGGGTGCTGAACAGGTGCAGGATGCGCTGGGCCAGGCGCAGGTAGAATTGGCGGCTGTCGATGGGCTTGCGGCCATCTGTGTAGCTGTTGGGGTCGCCGCCGTGCAGGAACACCAGATCGAGATCCGAGCCGTAGCCCAGCTCGATGCCGCCGAGCTTGCCATAGGCCACCACCGCAAAGCCGCGCTGGCCGCTCACCGCCACCTCGGGCGGCACCCCGTAGCGTTCGCTCATCTGGGCCCAGGCCTGATTGACCACCTCTTCGGTGATCGCCTCCGCCAGCCAGGTGAGGTGGTCGCTCACCTTCATCAGCGGCAGGGCGCCGGCGATGTCGGCCGCCACGATGCGCAGCAGCTGCACCTGCTTGAACTGGCGCAGCGCCTCCATCTGCTGCTCCACGTCCTCTTCGGGGATGCGCAGCAGGAACTGGCGCAGCTGGGGCTTGTACTGATCGAGCGGGGTGGGGTGGTAGAGGTGCTGGGGGTCGAGCAGCTCGTCCAGCAAAATCGGGTAGCGGGCCAGCTGTTCGCTCACCAGATGGCTGGCGTCGCACAGTCGTACCAGCTGGCGCAGGGCGCCCGGGTTTTCCGCCAGCAGCTGCAGATAGGCGCTACGGGTGAAGATGCGGGTCAGCAGCTCGCACACCCGCTCGAACAGACGGGCGGGTTGCTCGCTGGCCACCACCAGTCGCAGCAGCTCCGGCATCAGCCAGTCCAGCGCGATACGCCCCTGCGGGCCGACCTGACGGCGCTTGTACTCCTCCTTGAAGCGCAGCAGGGCACCGCAGAGCGGGGCGGGCTCGGCCACCCCCTGGGCGGTCAGCAGTTGCTCCAGCTCGGCGGCGTCGAGCTCGGTGCGCCACAGATCGAGCCAGAGCTGCTCCAGATGGGCGGGGGCCTCTTTTTCTTCCCCCACCACGGCGGCGAACTGCTGATGGACGGCTGCCATCTCCTCATCGAGATGAGCCATGAAGGCGCCCCAGTCAGCAAAGCCGAGGGCGGCGACGAGCCGCTGGCGATCCCGCTCCTCGGTGGGCAGGGTCTGGGTCTGCTGATCGCCGATCTCCTGCAGGATATTTTCGACCCGGCGCAGGAAGCGGTAAGCGACCAGCAAGCGATCGCAATGGGCCGCTTCGAGGGCGCCGCATTGGGCGATGGCGGCGAGCGCCTCGGGCAGGTGGCGTACCCGCAGGGCGGGCTCGCGGCCGCCGCGAATGAGCTGCAACGCCTGGGCGATAAACTCCACTTCGCGAATGCCGCCGGCCCCCAGCTTGATGTTGCCCTCCAGCCCCTTGCGGCGCACCTCGGCGGCGATCATCGCCTTCATCTGACGCAGGCCGTCGATGACGCCAAAGTCGATATAGCGGCGAAACACGAAGGGGCGCAGCATCTCGGCGAGCTCGACCGCGTGTTCGCACTGGGGTCCCAGTACCCGCGCCTTGACCATGGCGTAGCGCTCCCAGTTGCGGCCGTGGTGCTGGTAGTAATCCTCCATGGCGGCAAACGAGATGGCGAGCGGCCCAGCGTCGCCAAAGGGGCGCAACCGCATGTCGACCCGGAACACCTGGCCATCCTGGGTCGGTTGATGCAGGGCGTTGATGATGCGCTGGCCCAGCTTGATGAAGAATTGCTGGTTGGCGAGCTCGCGCCGCCCGCCCACCGTGTAGCCGTTCTCGGGGAAGGTGAAGATAAGGTCGATGTCGGAACTGAAGTTCAGCTCGCCGCCCCCCAGCTTGCCCATGCCGAGGATCAGCAGCGGCTGCGGGTTGCCGTCGCCATCCATCGGGGTGCCCAGCTCGTCGCACTGCTTGGCGTAGAGCCAGTCGCGGGCGGAGCAGATGAGCGCATCCGCCAGTCTGGTGAGGTGGATAAAGCTCTCTTCCACCTCGGCATGACCCAGCAGTTCGCGCCAGGCGATCACCAGCATGCGGCTGCGGCGGAACTGGCGCAGGATGCGCTTGAGCGCCTCCTCGTCATCCACTTCGGCCAGCAGGGCGGTCAGATCGCGCTGGTAGGCTGGCCAGCGCTCGGCCTGCTCCAGCTCTCCCGAGGCGAGGATCTGCGCCAGCAGCTCGGGTTGTTTGATCAGTGAATCGGCGACGAAGTCGGAGAGACCGAGCAGGGTGAGCAGGATCTGCCGGGTTGTCTCGGGCAGGTCGCCGTAGTCTGGCGCCAGTTCGAGCAGTCGCTGCCACTGGCGCTGGGCCTGCGCTTGTAGCAAGGGGGAAAGAGCGGAGAAAGAGGGAGAGTGCTGGGCCACGGTTGCCATCCTTGTGGTTGACGAAGCTGCTGGGTGAAAACGCTGGCTGCCAATCTAGCACTGTCGCGCCCCCACGTCACAGCGCAGGGGCGAGAAGCATGATCCGGCGAAAATAATCGGCCGCCAGCAGAGGGAGCCCGAGATTCAGGTACGCAGGTAGATCTCGGGGTCGTAGATCTCCATCAGGCTGGCTGGTGCACTGGCGGGCACGAAGCCAAAGCTGCCATAGAGGCCGTGGGCATCCAGGGTCGACAGGCTCAGACGCCGTAGCCCCTGCAGCTCGGGGTGGGCGAGGATGGCCGCCACCAGCGTCTTGCTGTAGCCCTGACCGCGATGCTCGGGCAGCACGAACACATCGGAGAGATAGCCGAAGGTGGCCTTGTCGGTGATGACCCGGGCGAAGGCCACCTGCTGGCCGCCGAGGTAGCCACCAAAACAGAGGGAGTGATTGATGGCGCGCAGCACAGTGGTCAGCGGAATGCCGGGGCTCCAGTAGGCCTCTTCTGACAAAAAACGGTGGATCAGCGACACGTCAAGGCGTCCCTTGTCGTCGCTGACTTCGAAGGTGGATCGGGGGGATGAGTGATGCATCCTGGCTCCTTGCTGGATGGTGAACATGTTCCGTATGGAGCAACCATGTTAACAACTTTGCGCCGACGGCACAGCGTCTCCATGAGTGGCTGTGCGGTGGTAATAAAAATGGGCTCCCTGTCGGGAGCCCATTTGGTTAACCGGTTCGGTCGTTATCAGTGGCTGTCGACCCAGACGAACTTGAGCACAAACAGCAGGGCGACCACCAGCACGCAGGGGTTGATCTCGCGCCAGCGGCCGGTGCCCGCCTTCATCACGCAGTAGGAGATAAAGCCCACGGCGATCCCTTCGGTGATGGAGAAACTGAACGGCATCATGACGGCGGTCATGAAGGCCGGGACCGCTTCGGTCAAGTCTTCCCACTTCACCCGGGTCAGCTCGGAGCACATCAGCACGCCCACATAGATAAGGGCACCGGCGGCGGCATAAGCCGGCACCATGGCGGCGATGGGGGAGAAGAAGATAGCCAGCAGGAACAGGATGCCGGCTACGATGGCGGTCAGGCCGGTACGGCCACCGACCGCGACGCCGGAGCTGCTCTCGATATACGCCGTCACGGAGGAGGTGCCCATAAAAGCGCCGCCGACCGAGCTCACGCTGTCGACCATCAGAGCCTGCTTCATGCGCGGGAAGTGACCCTTGTCATCGGCCAGCTTGGCGCGGTTGGTGACGCCAATCAGGGTGCCGGAGGAGTCAAACAGGTTGACCAGCATGAAGGAGAAGATGATGCCGGCCAGACCGATATCCAGTGAGCCCATCAGATCGAGCTGGCCGAACACGGGATCAATGCTGGGGGGCATGGCGATGAAGCCCTTGAAGGTCACGTCGCCAAACAGCCAACCCAGGGTGGTGGTGACCACGATGGCAATCAGCACGGCGGAGTGCACGCCGCGGGCGGAGAAGATGCAGATCAGGAAGAAACCGAGCAGCCCCAGCAGGCAGGGCAGGGAGGTGAGGTTGCCCACAGTCACCATGGTGGCGGGGCTTGCGACCACGATCCCTGCGTTGTGCAGGCCGAGCAGGGCGATCAAGAGGCCGATACCGGCGGTGATGCCGACCCGCAGGGTGAGCGGAATGTTGGCGATAAGCCAGTAGCGCACCCGCAGCAGGGTGAGGATCAATAGACCCATGGCGCCCCAGAAGATGGTACCCATACCGACCTGCCAGGAGTAACCCATGCCGGCCACCACCACGAAGGCGAAGAAGGCGTTGAGGCCCATGGCCGGTGCCAGGGCGATGGGCAGGTTGGCCAGCAGGCCCATCAGGATGCTGCCGATACCGGCGATAAGGCAGGTGGTAACGAACACCGCCTGGGTGTCCATGCCGGCCGCGGAGAGGATCTGCGGGTTGACGAACACGATATAGACCATGGTCAGGAAGGTGGTGATCCCGGCGATGACCTCGGTGCGGGCTGTGGTGCCATGGCCTTGCAGGGCAAACAGGCGCTCAAGCAATCCTTGCCCGGCGACCTGATTGGTAGCCTGCCCTGTGGCGTTGTGTGGTTGGTTCATGTGAATTCCAATAGGTGACGTGAAATAAGCAGCAAGGGAGCCGGTGGACCCCTTCATGCGGGGTAAATGGTCCCAGCAGATGGTGGCTAAATGACCAGACTCGACTTGATACCGTGACAGCGCGCACATTTTTACACAGGCAGGGACGTTTACAAACCCCGGATCTGCGAGGCGGATCAATGAATAGAGCAAAAATTCAAACGTTTGCTATTTGAGCGATAAAAAAGGTCCTCGATAGAGAACCTTTCTTTGTCAAAACCGATGCTCAGAGAGTCTTGAAGTAGCGTTCCACCAGTTGTGCAAGCACGGAGTCGAGCCGCTCCTGCACTTCCCCCAGCTCCCGATCGAAACGGCGCAGAAACAGGCTGGCCTGCTCCTCGCTCAGCTTGCGACCGGCGATGAAGAACTCCTGTTCCGGTAACTGCTTGTCATAACGGGGAAGCAGCACCCAGCTCACCAGTTCGGGCTCTACGGCTTCAAAGATCTTGGCGGCGGCGGCACAGAAGGTTTCGATGTGCGCCTTGCCATCCGGCCCGAGGCAGCCGGGTTCGACCCGGATCTGAATGGTGAGCTTCTTCTCAGTGGTGGGCTGGGTCGTCATTTCGCAAAATCCATGCAAGGTCGTTCGTTCTGGATTGTAAGCCATAAGGCACAAGAAAGGGGAGCCGAGGCTCCCCTTGTCGCATTTGCCGGTTTACTTGGCGATACGCTTGTCGCTATGGGAACGGTGCAGCTGATGAATAAGCCGCACTCGCTTGTCCGGTTACTTGGCGATACGCTTGTATTTCGCACGGTGCGGCTGGATGGCCTCGGCGCCGTAGGTCTTCTTCTTCCACTCTTCGTATTCGGTGAAGTTGCCCTCGAAGAACTCGATCTTGCCCTCGTCCTGGTAGTCCAGGATGTGGGTGGCGATCCGGTCGAGGAACCAGCGGTCGTGGGAGATGACCATGGCACAACCCGGGAACTCCAGCAGGGCGTTCTCCAGGGCGCGCAAGGTTTCGATGTCCAGATCGTTGGTCGGTTCATCGAGCAGCAGCACGTTGCCGCCGGTCTGCAACAGCTTGGCCAGATGCAGACGACCGCGTTCACCACCGGAGAGCTCGCCGACCCGCTTCTGCTGATCGGAGCCCTTGAAGTTGAAGCGGCCGATGTAGGCGCGGCTCGGGAACTCGTAGCTACCGATACGCAGGATGTCCTGACCGTCGGCGACCTCTTCGAACACCGTCTTCTTGTCATCCATGCTGTCACGGAACTGATCGACCGACGCCAGCACCACGGTATCGCCCAGGGTGATGGAGCCGGAATCCGGCTGCTCCTGGCCTGACATCATGCGGAACAGGGTGGACTTACCGGCACCGTTGGGGCCTATGATGCCGACGATGGCCCCCTTGGGAATGGCAAACGACAGATCGTCGATCAGTACGCGATCCCCGTAGGATTTGCGCAGGTTGGCCACTTCCACCACCTTGTCGCCGAGGCGCGGTCCGGGCGGAATGAACAGCTCGTTGGTCTCGTTGCGCTTCTGGTAGTCGTTGGTGTTGAGCTCCTCGAAGCGAGCCATACGGGCCTTGGATTTGGCCTGACGACCTTTCGGGTTCTGGCGAACCCACTCCAGTTCCTTCTCGATGGACTTGCGACGGGCCGCTTCGGCACTCGCTTCCTGGGCCAGACGGGCATCTTTCTGCTCCAGCCAGGAGGAGTAGTTGCCTTCCCACGGGATACCCTCGCCACGGTCCAGTTCCAGGATCCAGCCCGCCACGTTGTCGAGGAAGTAACGGTCGTGAGTGATGGCGACGACGGTGCCCTCGTAGTCGTGTAGGAAGCGCTCCAGCCAGGCCACGGACTCGGCGTCCAGGTGGTTGGTCGGTTCGTCCAGCAGCAGCATGTCCGGTTTTTCCAGCAGCAGGCGGCACAGGGCCACGCGGCGGCGCTCACCACCGGAGAGGTGCTTGATCTGGGCATCCCAGGCCGGCAGACGCAGGGCATCGGCCGCGCGCTCCAGCTGGTTTTCCAGGTTGTGGCCGCCCTGGGCCTGGATGATGGCTTCCAGTTCGCCCTGCTCGCGGGCCAGCTTGTCAAAATCCGCATCCGGATCGGCGTAGGCCGCATAGACCTCGTCGAGGCGGGCCATGGCGCGTTTCACTTCGCCGACGGCCTCTTCCACCGCCTCGCGCACGGTCTGCTCCGGCTCCAGCTTCGGTTCCTGGGGCAGGTAGCCGATCTTGATGCCGGGTTGCGGGCGGGCTTCCCCTTCGATCTCGGTATCCAGCCCGGCCATGATGCGCAGCAGGGTGGATTTACCGGCGCCGTTCAGACCCAAGACGCCGATCTTGGCGCCCGGGAAGAAACTCAGGGAGATGTTCTTGAGGATATGACGCTTGGGCGGCACTACCTTGCCGACCCGGTTCATGGTGTAAATAAATTGAGCCATTGGCTAATTCTCTTCTTTTTCAGCGAGTTAATGTTTTTGCATCAACAGGCTGAGGTCGTGGTGGGGCCAGGTCGGCACAGGCCAACCGGGTTCCAAAAAACCCGTCGATTGTAAACCAACGAACAAGGGGGGGCAAAGCGGGCGGCCGGTTGCTCATCCTCCGTCAAGAAGGGGTGGGCGAGGTGAGATAGAGGGGAGGGCAGAATGGGGCTGTGACCGACAAAACCCCCGGAAAAATCGTCTTAATTTTTCCTTAAGTTAGTGACGATAGGGTGGGACCGGGCTGGTTTTTTGATGTGTTGCCGACCCCTTGTCAGCGTAGGGATGGCTTGGTTTCTGCCGTTTGCTTGTGCCCTGAATAGTAGAGCACCCGCTGCACGTAATCCTGGGTCTCCTGATAGGGGGGGATGCCGCCGTAGCGGGCTACCGCCTTCTCGCCGGCATTGTAGGCCGCACTGATCCTGATCCAGTCCGGGCCGAACTGTTTCTCCAGCCATTTCAGGTACACCATGGCGCCGCGGATGTTTTGTTCCGCATCGAACGGGCGGGTGACACCGAAACGCTGCTGGGTGGCGGGGATGAGTTGCATGACCCCTTGCGCCTGTTTGGGCGAGACGGCAAAGCGGTCGAGGTTGGATTCGGCGATAGCGATGGCCAGGGCCAGCTTGGGATCGACCTGATGGCGCTCGGCGGCCTGCCGGACCATGTTGGCCAGTTTCTGCTTGCTCGCAGATTGTCGGGCCAGATATTTGTCCTGATCGAAGGGGGTAGCGGGCTGTACCCAGGGAACACCGGCAGGGCTGCTGCCCACACCGCAGTTGCCCAGGGGGGCATTGCCTACACGAGTGTTGTAATAACGAGCGGCTTGCTGGTTGCCAAGGCGCATGGCCATGGCGAGATAGGCGTTGGCCTGCCGGGCACTGCGGATACCTTGTGGCCCGCGGGCCAGCAGGCGGCCGATGCGAAAATAGGCCTCCGGATTGCCCAGTCTGGCGGCATTGCAATAGTAGGCAATGGCTTGTCTCGGGTTGCTGCGCTCGATGGCTGCGCCCTGGCGGATGGCACTCATCGCCTTGGGCGCCTGGCGAAATGATTCGGCCTGGGCCGATGCCGTGATCAGCAAGAGCAGGAGACTCCACCCCCAGGTGCCGACTCTCTGCATGACGAGTTCCTCATATTCTTCGTATTCGGAAGATATAGGTTCTACACAGGAAGGTTGCCAGCCAGATGATGGAACATGTGGTTATGTGTTCGCCCGTTAGAGATGAAAACGGTATGGAACTTTATGTCAGGAAGCCAACCCCCTTCCTGCCGACATGAGCAGACACAGAGAGTTTATCCCCGGGGTATGACGGATGGTTTTGCCTACGTTCGTTGATGCATAAATCAATTCCAGGATGATAGACTGGCTTCACATTAACGTAACATCCTGTATTTATTTAGGATAATTACCATCCCCATTTTTTCATGATGCGATCAAGCGGACTGATTGCGTCTCTCTATAGTCGGGAAGCTCATATGGGTTATTCAATCGATGTATCAGTCGTCGTGCCAGCCAAAGATGAACGGGACAATCTGGCTCCCCTTATCGGCGAAATCGATGCCGCGCTTGGCGGGAAGTACGATTACGAATTGGTCTACGTGGATGACGGGAGTGAAGACGACAGCTACGCCATCCTGTGCGAGTTGAAGACGCGTTTTCCCCGGTTGCGGGTGGTGCGTCACGAGCGGGCCGTCGGCCAGAGCATGGCGGTGCTCAGTGGCGTGCGTCATGGCCGTGGCGAGTGGCTGGTGGTGCTCGATGGGGATGGCCAGAATGATCCCGCCGACATTCCCGCCATGCTGGAAGAGGCCAAGCGCCGTTTTGCCGCAGACCGGAAGGAGGTGGGGCTCATCGGCCATCGCGTCAATCGTCGCGATGACTGGGTGAAGCGGATCTCTTCCAAACTGGCCAACGGTTTTCGCGACCTCTTGCTGCGCGACGGCATCCCGGATACCGGCTGTGGCCTCAAGGTGGTGCGGCGCGACTGGTATCTGCGTCTGCCCGGCTTCAACCATATGCACCGCTATATTCCGGCCCTGATCCAGGCGCAGGGCGGTCGCATGTCCCCCTGGCCGGTCAATCACAGGCCCAGACAGGCGGGGGTCTCCAAATACGGGGTCTGGAATCGCCTCTGGGTCGGGCTGGTGGACGTGGTCGGCGTCTGGTGGCTGCAGCGGCGCTCCAAGGTCGTCGAGGTAAGGGAGATGCTCGATTGATGGACGCCCTGCTCTCGCTCCCCCTGCACTGGCTCGATTGGACCGGCCTGCATGTGACCGGCTGGAAGCTCATCGGCTACACGGGGGCGCTCATGTTCGGGGGGCGCTGGCTGGTGCAATTCATCGCCTCCAGGCGGGCCGGTCGGCCTGTTATCCCCCGCCTGTTCTGGTACATGAGTGTGCTCGGCAGCCTGATGACGCTGAGCTACTTCCTCTTCTCCCCCAAGCAGGACTCCGTCGGCGTACTGCAAAATCTCTTCCCCACCTTTACTGCCCTCTACAGCCTCTATCTGGATATTCAGCATCGCGGCTGGAAGCGGGACAAACTCATCCATGACAGCGAGATCCGCCATGGTAAATGATCGAACCCTGCTCAATCAGAGCTCCCTTGGCTGGCTGCTGCTGATAGCCCTGGTCGTGCTTGGCACAGGACTTGGGCTGCGCGATCCCTGGCCGGCCGACGAACCCCGCTTCGCCCTGGTGGCCAAGGAGATGGTGGAGAGCGGCCAGTGGCTGTTCCCGATGCGCGGCGGCGAGATTTATCCGGACAAGCCTCCCATGTTCATGTGGGGGATCGCCATCGCCTATCTGCTGACCGGTTCCATCAAGGTGGCCTTTTTGCTGCCTTCACTGCTTTCGGGTCTGCTGACCCTGGTGCTGGTATGGGATCTGGGCCGCCGGCTGTGGACGCCCCAGGTCGGTTTTCTGGCCGGTTTGCTGCTGCTCTTTACCATCCAGTTCACCCTGCAGGCCAAGACGGCCCAGATCGATGCGCTGGTCACCTTCTTCATCACCCTGGGGCTCTACAGCTTCATCCGTTTCCTGTTGTGTAACGGGGGCTGGCGATGGTACTGGCTCGGCTGGTTTGCCGCCGGCCTTGGCATCATCACCAAGGGGGTGGGTCTGTTGGCACTGCTGGTGCTGATCCCGGCGATCTGGACCCATTGGGATAAAATTCGCACGGCATCCCGCAGTGACTGGCTCAAGGGCCTGGCGGGGCCGCTGTGCATGCTGCTGGCCATTGGCCTGTGGCTGGTGCCCATGCTGATTGCCGTGGCCCAGAGTGGTGATCCCGTTTTGCAGGCGTATCGGGACAACATTATGCTGCGCCAGACGGTGACCCGCTATGCCAACTCCTGGCATCACGTCAAGCCCTTCTGGTACTACCTCACCTCGGTGATCCCGCCGTTCTGGCTGCCGCTCACCCTGCTGCTGCCCTGGCTGGTGGTGGAGTGGCGCAGAGCCATTGGGGGGCGGGACAAACGCATCATATTGCTGCTCGGTTACTTGGTGCTGGTGGTGATCTTCTTCTCGGTTTCGCCCGGCAAGCGCGGCGTCTATGTGACGCCTGGCACGCCGGCTTTGGCACTGTTGAGCGCCCCCTTCATCGCCGCCCTGCTGGCCAGGCGCTGGCCAGGCCGCCTGCTGTCAGGGCTTGGCTGGTTGCTGGGCATCGTCTGCCTCGGTGGGGCGGTTGCGCTGGAGTTCAGTGCCAAGCTGGCCAGCCGGGTGAGCGAATTGGGGCCAGCCCCCTGGCTCCCCCTGCTGGTGATGGGGGGCGTGTTGTTGCTCGTCAACGCCTTGCTGCGCCGGGCACCGCTTACCGCCATTCTGGCCACCCTTGCCTGTGGCTGGCTCATCTACTCCACCTGGATCTGTACGCGCCTCAACGACATGCGCACGCCGCAAACCGTGATGGCGCTGGCAGCGGAGCGGGTACCGGCGGGCAACGAGTTGTTGTTGACCGGTTTCAAGGAGCAGCACCTGCTGTTTACCCGGCAGCCGCTGCGACACTACAGCTACCAGATGCCGGATGATGCGCAGGCCCGCGAGGCGGCGGCCTGGGTGGCTGCCGCGCCCGGACGCTGGGTGCTGGGGGCGGCCGATCTGCTGGAGCGCTGTTTTGACCCCGCGCGCATGGAGAATCTCGGCAATCGTCACCGCACTGATTGGCTGCTGACCAATGCCGAGGCCATCAAGCCCGCCTGTCAGGGGCTCAGGCCAGAGATAGAACCATTTAGCTATGTACCAGGCCCCAAGGAGGGGAACCTGAACTAAACAAGAGGGGCTGCCATTGGCAGCCCCTTTTTCGTTGTCAGGCCAAACAGCGGCTTGCTCAGACCCCGTAGTACTCTTTGTACCACTCGACGAAACGGGTGACCCCTTGCGCCAGCCCCACTTTCGGCCGGTAGCCGGTTGCCTCGAACAGCGCCTCGGTATCGGCCCAGGTGGCGAGCACATCCCCGGGCTGCATGGGGCAGAGGTTGCGGATGGCCTGCTTGCCGAGGGCTGTTTCGATGGCTTCCACGAAGTCGACCAGACGCACCGGGCTGCCGTTGCCGATGTTGAACAGCCGATAGGGGGCCGAGCTCGACTCTGTCTGCCCATGCCAGGCGGGGTTCGCCACCGGTGGGCGATCCGCGATGCGTATTACCCCCTCGACGATGTCGTCGATATAGGTGAAGTCCCGGCTGAGCTGGCCCTGGTTGTAGATGTCGATGGGTTCATCGTTCAGGATTGCGCGCACGAACTTGAACAGGGCCATGTCGGGGCGCCCCCAAGGGCCGTAAACGGTGAAGAAACGCAGCCCTGTGGTCGGTAAACCGTAGAGGTGGGAGTAGGAGTGGGCCATCAGCTCATTGGCCTTCTTGCTCGCCGCATAGAGGGAGACGGGATGATCCACCCCGTCCGAGGTCTTGAACGGCATCTGCTCGTTGAGGCCGTAAACCGAGCTGGAGGAGGCATAGACCAGGTGCCCGACCCCATGATGGCGGCACCCCTCGAGGATGGTGAGGGTCCCGTTGAGATTGCTGTCGGCATAGGCGAAGGGGTTGTCCAGCGAGTAGCGAACCCCGGCCTGGGCGCCAAGATGGATCACCCGATCGAACTGCTCCCGGACGAACAGGGCCGCGATGGCTTGCCTGTCCGCGAGATCGCCGCGCTCGAAGCGAAAACCGGGCAGCGGCAGGAGCTGCGCCAGCCGCGCCTCTTTCAGGCTCACCTCGTAGTAGTCATTGAGATTGTCGAGGCCGACGACCTGATGCCCTTCGTGACAGAGCCTTTGCGCCACATGAAAGCCGATAAAGCCGGCAGCGCCGGTGACCAGGTACTTCATTGTGCTTTCTCCAGCGCGTGCGATTTTTCCAGGCTGTCGCCGCGGCCGATGGCGTAATAGGTGAAGCCACGCTGGTGCAGGCGGGCCGGATCATAGAGGTTGCGGCCATCGAGGATGACGGGTTGTTTCAGTGTGCGCTTGATAAGCTCGAAGTCGGGGGCACGGAACTGTTGCCACTCGGTGCAGATGAGCAGGGCATCAGCGCCCTTGAGAGCCGCCTCCTGGGTGCCGCACAGGGTCAGATCGTCGCGCAGGCCGTAGAGGTGCTGGGCCTCTTTCATCGCCTCGGGGTCAAACGCCTGCACCTTGCCGCCGGCGGCCCAGATGGCCTCCATCAACACCCGGCTCGGCGCTTCGCGCATGTCATCGGTATTGGGTTTAAAGGCCAGCCCCCAGAGGGCGAAGGTGTGCCCCGTCAGGTCGTTGCCAAAGTGCTTAAGCAGGCGCTCGATGAGTTTGTGTTTCTGCCTGTCATTGACCTTCTCCACCGAGCGCAGCAGGGGCACGTCGCAGCCACTTTCGCTGGCGGTATGGATCAGCGCTTTCACATCCTTGGGGAAGCAGGATCCGCCGTAGCCGCAACCCGGGTAGATGAAGTGGTAGCCGATGCGCGGATCGGCGCCGATCCCCTTGCGCACCTCCTCGATGTCGGCTCCTAGGTGCTCCGCCAGCCCGGCCATCTCGTTCATGAAGGAGATCTTGGTAGCCAGCATGGCGTTGGCGGCGTACTTGGTGAGCTCGGCGCTGCGGGCATCCATCTGGATGATGCGATCATGGTTGCGGTTGAAGGGGGCGTAGAGCTCCTCCAGCAGGGACATGGCGTGATCCGAGTCGGTGCCGATGATGATGCGATCCGGGCGCAGGCAGTCGGCCACCGCCGCCCCCTCCTTGAGAAACTCGGGGTTGGAGACCACCTCGATGGGCAGAGCAACACCCCGCTCCTTGAGGATGCCGTCGATATGCTGGCGCACCCTGGATGCTGTACCAACCGGCACCGTGCTCTTGTTGATCACCACCTTGCCCGCCTGCATCAGACGGCCTATGGTGCCGGCCACCGCCAGCACGTGCTGAAGATCGGCAGAACCGTCTTCGTCCGGCGGGGTGCCGACCGCGATGAAGATGAGCTCGGCAAAGGCCACCCCTTCGGCCACATCCGTGGTGAAGTGCAGGCGGCCAGCCTGATGGTTGGCCTGCACCATGGGCGCCAGTCCGGGTTCGAAGATGGGGATGATCCCCTCCTTGAGACGTGCGACCTTGCTGTCGTCCACATCCACACAGGTGACCTGATGGCCCATCTCGGCGAGCACGGCGGCCTGAACCAGTCCCACATAACCAATCCCGAATACGACGACTCTCATCTGCGCTTTGCTCCTCGATGCAGGCAGTGACAAGCCATCCATTCTAGAGGGATCCGTTTTTTTGGGCAGTGAGTTTAGTCGGTTTTTTCAGGTTCGATTCAGCTTGGGTCGGCCGCTGCTTTGTCTTGTTTTGGTGCAAGGATTGTAACGCTGTGCTGACGAACACCATTTTGGTGCGTTCAGGTCGCGTCTTGTGATCCGGGTCACTGAAGCCGGACACTGTCGCCCATAACGAAGCCTTGCCAACAAGGCTCGCAGCCGGTCAGCCGGCGACAGACACTCTTTACATTACTTCGCTTGGATACACAGGTTATGGACAACACCTTGATTCGCAACGCGCATCCCGTCTATGAGGATGTGCTGGCCCTGCTGACCGCGGCGGGCTTCGTCTCCCTCGGCATCTTTCTGTTCCATCAGGTTGGCCTGCTCACCGGCGGCACCGCCGGGCTGGCGCTGCTGCTGCAACAGGTGACCGGCGTCAGCTTCGGTCTGCTGTTCTTCTGCATCAACCTCCCTTTCTACGCCCTGGCCTGGCTGCGTATGGGGCCGCGCTTTACCCTTAACACCTTCGCCTCGGTGGCGGCGGTCTCCTTCATGACCGATCACCTCAACGGCGTGCTGCAGATCGGCAAGATAGAGCCCCTCTATGCGGCGCTCATCGGCGGTACCCTGATCGGCATGGGGCTGCTCATCATGTTTCGCCACAAGTCGAGCCTGGGTGGCTTCAACATACTGGCGCTGTTTGTTCAGGATCGCTTCGGTATCCGGGCCGGCAAGCTACAGATGGGGCTGGATTGCGCCATCGTCGTGACCTCCTTCTTCGTGGTGCAACCCTGGATCCTGGCGCTCTCCATCGTCGCAGCCGTTATCTGTAATCTTGTGTTGACACTCAACCACAAGCCGGGGCGCTACCAGATCGCCTGATTGGGAATGACATCAGCCATGAAACGAGGCGGCCACAGGGCCGCCTCGTTCATTTCTGCCTTGCCAGCGTCAGCTGGCCTGATCCAGCGAGGGATCGCCGCTGGCGGAGAGCGGCGTGTGGCACGCCACCTGGTGGGCACCGTCACCGCACAGTGCCAGTTTCGGCGCCGCGCTCCTGCACAGCTCGCTGGCATAAGGGCAGCGCTGGTGAAAGTGGCAACCGCTCGGGGGCGAGATGGGAGATGGCACATCACCGGTCAGCAAGATGCGCTGGCTGCGCCGACGCGGATCCGGCACCGGAATGGCCGAGATGAGCGCCCGGGTATAGGGGTGACGCGGCGCCAGGTAGAGCGACTGCGCCTCGGCCAGTTCGACGATCCGGCCCAGGTACATGACCGCAATCCGATCCGAGATGTGCTTGACCACCGACAGGTCGTGGGCGATGAAGATGATGGCGAGGTTCATCTCCCGCTGCAGGGTGAGCAGCAGGTTGACTATCTGGGACTGCACCGACACATCCAGCGCCGACACCGCCTCGTCACAGACCAGCAGCTTGGGCTTGAGGGCGATGGCCCGGGCGATGCCGATGCGCTGGCGCTGGCCGCCCGAAAACTCATGGGGATAGCGATCCACCGCGCTGCCGGGCAGCCCCACCTTCTCCAGCAGCTCCTGCACCCAGACCCGCCGCTGTTCGGCGTTGCCCTTGCCGTGGATGACGAAGGGCTCCTCCAGGATCTGCCCCACCGTGTGGCGACTGTTGAGGGATTCTGCAGGATCCTGAAACACGATCTGCATCTCCTGGCGCAGGGAGCGCATCTCCTTGGGCGAGAGGTGGGTGATGTCACGCCCCTCGAAGGTGATGGTGCCGGCGGTCGGTTCGAACAGCTTGAGCAGGGTGCGCCCCAGGGTCGACTTGCCGCAGCCGGACTCGCCCACCAGCCCCAGCGTCTCCCCCTGCTTGAGATCGAAGCTGATGCCGTCCACCGCGTAGACGTGGTACTTCTTGCGCAACAAGCCGCCGCCCAGCTGGAAGTGCTGCTTCACGTCGCGCACCGATAAAAGCGTCTTCATACGGCTAGCTCCCTCCAGTGGTGGCAGGCCACCCCGTGCCGCTCGGCGAGCTGCTCGGTGGCCGGAATGGCCCTCACGCAGATCTCGGTGGCATGGGGACAACGGTTGGAGAAACGGCACCCGGCGGGCATCTCGTGCAGGGCGGGCACCTGCCCCTTGATGGTCTTGAGCAGGCTCTTGGGCTCATCTTCGAGCCGCGGGATCGAGCTCATCAGACCATGAGTATAGGGATGGCGCGGGTGGTCAAACAGCTCGAACACGTCGGCCTGCTCCACCGCCCGGCCCGCATACATTACCACCACCTCGTCGCACAGCTCCGCCACGACCCCGAGATCGTGGGTGATGAAGATGATGGCCATGCCGGTCTGGGCCTGCAGCTCCTTCATCAGTTCCAGGATCTGGGCCTGGATGGTGACATCGAGCGCCGTAGTCGGTTCATCGCAGATAAGCAGGGAAGGCTCGCAGGCCAGCGCCATGGCGATCATCACCCGCTGGCGCATGCCGCCGGAGAGGTTGTGGGGGTAGACGGCAAAACGCTGGGCGGGCTCCGGGATCCCCACCTTCTGCAGCATGGCGATGGCGGCCTCCTTGTGCTGGGCCTTGCTGTAGTCGGGGCGATGAAGGTGAAACACCTCCATCAGCTGATCCCCGACCGTCTGCACCGGGTTGAGCGCCGTCATCGGCTCCTGGAAGATCATCGAGATGCGGTTGCCACGCACCCTGTACATCTGATCCGGCGCCAGCGTGAGCAGCTCCTCCCCCTGAAAGCGGATGGAGCCCGCCACCACCTGGCCGTGGGGCTTGGGCAGCAGTCCCATGATGGCGAGCGAGGTGACGCTCTTGCCGCAGCCGGACTCACCGACGATCCCTAGGGTCTGGCCCGGAGCGACCTGGAAGCTGACCCCGTCGAGCACCTTTATCTTGCCGTCGTCGACGGCGAACTCCACCTCGAGATCGCGCACCTCGAGAATCGGGGTCTTGTTCTGGCCGTTCTCAACGGCACCCTCCACCCCGTTATCCCGAACGTCAAGAATGGAGGCCTGTGTGTTGGGCATGACTGCTGCTCCCTTCTCTGCGGCATCAATGACGTGCATAGGTCTTGTCGGTCTGCGTAATGGGGGTCAGCGCCTCCCCTGCCTCCCTGGCTTTCTGGGTCTCTTCCTTCACCTTGGGATCGAGCCAGAGCAGGCCGCCACTGCTGTGGGGATAGCCATCCATGGGCCAGTAGAGCAGATCAGGTGTGTTTCGGGTGGCCGGCACCTCGGGCAGCATCACGTAGCGCCAGCTGCTGGCCCGCACATAGTTGAGCTGGACCCCGGGCACGAAGATGGCGAGATCATAGATGCGCTGCTGGATCTGTTGTGAGAGCTTGGCCCGTTTGGCCATGTCGAATTCGACGTTATAGGCGTCGATAAGGTTATCCAGCTCCTTGTCGGCCACGTTGAACAGGTTGTTGGTCTGCGGCTTGTTGGCGTTGGCCGAGTGGAACGACTCCCAGTATTGCGGATAGAGCCCCCCGCCAGCCCAACCCATCCAGGCCGCCTCGTGTTTTTTCTCCAGCATCACCTTGAAGCCGGTGGCGCCATCTACCAGGTTGAGCTCCAGATCCAGGCCCGCCTTCTTGGCCTCTTCCTTCAGCACGGTCAGTCGCTTGGAGTGCTCCTGACTGGTGTAGGTGACGGCCAGGGTCAGCCGTTCCCCCTTGTCGTTTTGCAGGATGCCGTCCGGCCCCGGCTTGCTATAGCCCCCCTTGGCGAAGTAGTCGCGTGCCTTGGCGATGTCATAGGCCCGCTCCGGCAGCGTCATGTTGGTAAATTCGCCAAAGCCCGAGCCGAAGGTGGTGGCTCTGTCGTAGTCGCCCCGCAGCACGGTTTCGATCATCTTGTCGATGTTGAAGGCGTGCTGGATGCCGAGCCGCACATTGATATCGGCCAGCTTGGGATGGGCGACATTGAGGTGAACCCCCTGTCCGCCCTGCTTGGTGTCGGTCATGGCCATCACCTTCTGCACATAGCCCTTCTTGTACTCGGGGGTGACGGCCTTCTCATGCCACCAGTTCGGCAGGATCATCTCGAAGGTGTCTATCTCCCCTTTCAGGAAGTGGCGAAAGGCGATATTGCGATCCCGGATCACCTGCACCTTGATGGTGTCGAGGTTGAACCTGTGCTGGTTGTAGCGATCGTCCTTTGCCCACCACTCCTTCTGCTTGCTGAAGGTGATGGATTTACCTTTCTTCACGTCGGTAATCACATAGGGGCCCGTGGTGGGCACCACGGCCCAGTTGTACTGCTTCACCCAATTGGGGCCGAGCTTGTAGTAATGCTTGGGCTGGGGCCACAGCTCTGTGGTGTTGAGGAGATCCTGCCTGGCCTTGCGGCTGCCCGCCTTCACCAGGATGGTGTGGTCGTCGATCTTCTCCACCGCCACCACCTCGGTGGTGTAGTAGTTGTTGAACCAGGGGCCCTTGATGTCCTTGGAACGCATCATCTCGTAGCCGAAGGTGTAGTCATCGGCGGTGACGGGCTTGCCGTCGGACCATTTGGCGCGCGGATCCAGCTTGAAGTAGACGGTCTGGCTGTCCGGCGCGATGGCCCAGGCGCTTGCGAGGGACGGGATGGGGTTGCCGGTATTGGGATGGAAGCTGATGAGCCTCAGCTGGTTGTCCAGGATGAAGGAGCGAAACGCGCCGTTGGAGTCGGGCCCCACGGTGCGAAACGTCAGCGGAAAGCTGTCCACGAACATGGTGATGCTGCCTCCGGGCAGCGCTTTGGGGGAGGCGAACACGGGGTCCGTGTCGTTGGTCTCCCACTTGAGATCCGCAGGCAGGCTGGCCGCCCAACCCCAGGATCCGTTCACCAGCAGAAAAAGTGCACCTATCCATTTGATTTTATTGTTCATATTTGACTTCCTGGTCACTCCCCACTGCGGGGGCTTGATTGATAACGGGTTAATCCATGTGACCCGTGGCCGCCCATCGTGGCGGCTCGTCCTGTCACTGATAACGGGTAAATTTGCGCGGATCAAACGCCTCGCGAATGGCCTCGCCGATAAAGGAGACCATGATCAGCACCAGGCTCACCGCCGCCACCACCGAGCTCACGATCCAGATAGCGTCCAGGTTGTTGATCCCCTGGGAGAGCAGCTCGCCCCAGCTTGGGGTCGGTGGTGCCAGGCCAAAGCCCAGATAGTCCAGCGCCGTCAGAGTGGAGATGTTGCCCACCACGGCAAAGGGCGCCAGGGTGACGATCATCATCAGGGTATTGGGCAGGATGTGGTGGAAGATGATCCGCCCCGTGCTCGCCCCCTGGGCCCGCGCCGCCATCACATAGTCCCGCGCCCGCTCCTTGTAGGTGAGGGTGCGCATGTACCAGGTGATGCCCATCCAGCCGAACAGCACGTTGATGGCCACGAACAGACCGAAATTGGGCTTGGCCAGCGACACCAGGATCATGATGACGTAGAGGAAGGGCACCTGGGACCAGATCTCGATAAAGCGTTGCAGCACAAGATCAAACCGCCCGCCGAGAAAGCCCATCATGCAGCCGAGGGTGACCCCGATGGCGTAGCTGGCCACCAGGGCGATGAAGGCAAAGCCGATGGCGATGCGAAAGCCGTAGACCAGCCGTGCCAGCACGTCGCGGCCGCTGGTGTCGGTGCCGAGGAAGTGACGATCGGCCGTGCTCGGGGCATAGGGCGGGTAGGCATCCTCCTTGAAGTCCTGTTCGTAAGGATTCCAGGGCACCAGCGGCAGCAGCACCCAGTCCCCTTTTCCTTCCTGCACGAACTTGGTCTGCAACTGGCGGTAGTTGGTTTCGTACTCGTAATCGAGCCCGAAGTGCTGACCCGGGATCACGTCGCCATAGGTGGGGAAGTAAAGCTGGCCCTGATAGCTCACCATCAGCGCCCGGCTGCTGACCAAGAGCTCCGCCAGCAGGGAGAGCACCACCAGGGTGGTGAAGATGATAAAGGAGTAGTAGCCGCGTTTTATCGATTTGAAACGCTTGAGTTTTTTTAAGGTGACAGGGTTCATGCTCACTCTCCAAACCGCACGCGGGGATCGACCAGGGCGACACAAATGTCGGAGACGATATGGGCTGACATCAGCATCGGCATGGCAACAGAGTTCTGGCTCATGATTACTCTCCAAACCGCACGCGGGGATCGACCAGAGCGACACAAATGTCGGAGACAATGTTGCCCACCAGCATCAGCATGGAGGTGATGGCCAGAATACCCATGACGGTAGGGTAATCCCGCTCGACGATCGCCTCGTAACCGAGCAGGCCGATGCCGTCGATGTTGAAGATGGTCTCGATGAGGAAGGAGCCCCCGAAAAAGACGGTGAGCACTGACCCTAAGTGACTGGCGATGGGGATCAGGCTGTTGCGCATGGCGTGATCGGTGACCGCCTTGCGAAACGGCAGCCCCTTGGCCACGGCGGTGCGTACGTAATCCGCCGACAGGTTCTCCATCAGGCTGTTCTTCATGGTCATGGTGAGGATGGCGAAATCCCCGATGGCGTAGGCGATGAGCGGCAGCAGGGCGTGGGCGAAGACGGTGCGGATCTGATCCCAGCTGCTCTCCATGTATTCAAAATCGTCCCCCGGGAAGCCCCCCATGGGCAGCCACTCAAGATGGAAGGCGAAGACGGTGATGAGAAAGATCCCCACCACGTAGGCAGGTAATGCATAAGCCATGTAGATGAGCATGGAACTTAACGAATCGAAGCGGCTGTTGTGCCTGAGCGCCTTGGCCACCCCGAGCGGGATGGAGACGGCGTAGCTCAGCAAGAAGGTCGCCAGTCCGAAGAAGGCGGTGACCGGTAGCCGCTCCTTGATGAGATCCCACACCGGCTCGTAGTAACGGGTCGACTCCCCCAGATCCAGCACCACCAGCTTCTGCAGCCACTCCCAATAGGCAACCAGCATGGGCTTGTCGAGCCCGTAGAACGCCTTGAGTTCCTCGATCTGTTCGTCAGAGAGCGCCTGGGCCCCCTTGCTGCCACTGGAGCGACCGCTTTCGTTCTGCGACACCTGTGCCTGCAGCAACATGCGTTCGACCGGGCCGCCCGGCACGAAACGGGTGATGGTGAAGACGAGCAGGGTGATACCGAGGAACGTCGGGATGATCAAAAGCATCCGGCGTAGAAAGTACGACAGCATGATGGAACCTCGTCCTTGTTGTTCTTTTTTGTGGCTAGTCACATCCGGTGGCCAGCCTGTCCTTCCTGGCATTACGCGCTGGATCGCCTGACAAATAGCAGACAATCCGCTCGGCCACTGTAAAAGCTCTGAAACAAAAATCAAGTACAAGGAAATGCAAAACCGGGACAAATGAGATGTAGAGACAAAAACGGGCGGGAAACGGCACTTTTTATCTGGAAATATAAAATCGACATAAAACGCTGCGTCTCAATATTTTTTGAAATTTTATAAACAGTCGTTTCAATACATGTGGTATTGTTTTATCTTTTTGATTTTTAATGTTTTTATATTTTTATGCGTTGCTTTGTAAACGATACCAGCAATATTGTTATATCTCTGATACCAGCCAGGATGGCCGTTTGGCAACCTGTCTTGTGATGGAGTTTAATCCTGATTAATTCGATAGTTTCAAAACAAAATATATAGCGACAGCATGTTGTTCAATAAGTTCATGAAACTTCAATTTGACGTCAAATATGTAATTTAACAAAACATTTACATTGTTGTTTTAACTAATCCCAGAATGATTCACTAAAAAAATCCCGTTTAAATAAGATACCTGTCTTATCGCAGGGTTTTCTTTCGGGCCTCCCACCTCCATTGACGTCACCTGTCAAAGATTGATAAGCCTTACGCACTGCTCCAAAGAGGGCGGTATCAGGAAGCAAACAATAAACAACCAGGAAGGATATAAGCGATGCTTAGGAAGAGCAGGATTTCTGCTGCGATTGCGTTCGCCTTGGCGAGCCTTGCAGCGGCCCCGTCCGTATCTGCCGAAGAGGGGCAGAACGTTGAAAAACTGCAGAAAATCAAAGTCACTGGCTCCCGTATTTCCCGTGTCGATGTCGAAGGTGCCACCCCGGTTGTCTCCGTCAGCAAGGCCCAGATAGAACAGTCCGGTCAGCAGACCGTGGCGGATTATCTGAAGCAGGCCTCCTACAACTCCTTTGGTGGATACTCTCCCTCGTCCGGTGACTCCTATCAGTCCCAGGGCACTGTCGGTCTGCGTGGCCTGGGTTCTACCCGTACTCTGGTGTTGCTCAATGGCAAGCGGATCGCCGGTTCACCGACCATGGGCGGTACTTCCATCAACCTCAACACCATTCCCATGGCGGCCGTCGAGCGGGTTGAAGTGAACCTAGACGGCGGCTCGGCGCTCTATGGCTCCGATGCCATCGGTGGCGTCATCAACGTGATCCTCAAAGAGGGTTTCGACGGCCTGATGTTCCAGGGGCGTTTCGGCTCACCGACCGAAGAGGGTGGTGATGAACAGAGTGGCTCCATCGTCAGCGGCATCACGGGGGAGAAAGGCTCCCTGATGATGGTCTACGAGCACGATGTGAAAGACGTGATCTACTATCGTGATCGTGACTACCTGGCATTGCAGGGCGCCTCGGCCCCCAGCCTCTATGGCCGCAATATCAAGGGCGTAGATGCCGCGACCGGCAAGACGGTCACCCGCACCCTGGACGGGATCGATTGTGAAAGCACTGGTGCCGGTTTTGTGACCAAGGGCACGGCCTGTCGCTTCGACTTTGCCCAGGTTGCCGCCAAGACGGCGTCCCGTACCCGTGACACCGTCTATGTGAACGGTCGTTACCATATCAACGACAACGTGGACTTCGTTCCCCAGATGATTGGCTCCCGTGTCACCAGCTTTGGTCGTTTTGCGCCGGCTGCGGGCGTCTTCTCGGTCAACGGCGGCACTACTGGCGGCGATGCCGTGCTGGCAGACAATGGTTTCAACACCGGCGTTGGCGAAAAAGCCACCGTTTACTACCGCTTCAACAACGTGGGTCCCCGTGACAATGACGTGACCGACCTGACCGGCTCCATGAACCTGGGCTTCGAGGGCGTACTGCCGACCGAAGCGGTAGGGGATGTGGAGTGGAACGCCGGTTACATGTACTCCAAGACCGACAACAAGAGCTCGGGTAGCGGTTACGTGCTGGAGCCTGCGGTCCAGACCCAGGTCAACAGCGGCAATTTCGTCAATGGCAGCTTCTCTGACAGCGCGACCAACGATCTCTCCTACGACACCAGCCGCACCTCCAAGATGGATTTCTTCCAGTGGTACGGTGGTCTGGGCTGGGAGATGGGCGAACTGCCCGCCGGTCCCGTGAGCTGGTATCTGGGGGCCGAGTATAACGACTGGGTCTACTCCGATACCTATGACAGCCAGTCCGAGGCGGGCAACGTCCTGGGCTCCTCCGGCAACTCGGGTTCCGGGGTGCGCGATGTGTTTGCCACCTATATCGAAACCCTGATCCCCATCACCGAGCAGATCGAGCTGAACCTGGCCGGTCGCTATGACAAGTACAGCGACTTTGGCAGCGCCTTCTCGCCCAAGGCCAGCCTGCGCTATCAGCCGCTCGACAACCTGATGTTCAGAACCTCCTGGTCCCAGTCTTTCCGGGCACCCGGACTGGATGATCTGTATGCGGCAGACTCTTTCTCTGCTGACTTTGCCAAGGATTATGTGGGTTGCCAGGCCAATAATGTCGCCAACTGCCCCGAGTCGCAGTACGACACCACCCGCCAGGCCAACAAGCAGCTGAAAGAAGAGACGGCCGACACCTTTACCATTGGTGCCGCCTACAGCCCGCTGGACAACCTGAACCTCTCGCTGGATTACTACTACATCAAGATTGATGACGTGATCCAGCTGGCCACCACTCAGACCCAGTTCTATCAGGAGCTCAACACCGGCAGCAACCCGAACGTCGTTCGCGATGCCAATGGCGATGTCGAGATGGTCTATGCCGGCATGGTCAACCTGGGTCAGCTCAAGACCAGCGGTCTCGACTTCAAGGCGGACTACAAGTACGACTTCAACGTCTTCACCATGCGTTATGACTTCGGCGGGACTTACATCCTGAAGTACGAAGAGGGTCTGTTCGCCGGTGGCCCCATGATCGACAAGAAGGGGTGGAACGAGCGGCCCGAGCTGCGCTTCAACTCCGGGATCGGTGCCACCTTCCCGCAGTGGTGGAATCTTGATGCCTATCTGAGCGCCAACTATATCGACTCCCAGAGTCAGGATTATGTCGACGGTCAGGAAGAGGGTCACATCGCTTCCAACACCGTCTGGAACCTGAACGTGGCGGTCGATACCAGCTGGAACGCCAAGATCCAGGCCGGTGTGAAGAACATGTTCAACCGCGAACCTTCCCTGTCGAGCGACGGCTTCACCTACACCGAAGACCTCTACAGCATCGATGGTCGCATCTACTACATCGACTACACCCAGAAGTTCTAATCAACCCCGTTGATACAACATCTCAGCCGGCCCGGTCGGGCCGGCTGTGCCCAACGTCCAAGGAAGTTACGGAGATAGGGTAATCCTATGAAGACAAGGACCATTACAATGAAGAAAGCGCTCCTTGGCAGCCTGGTATCGGCCGCCTTGTTGACCAGCTTCAATCTGAGTGCCGCCACCGCCGGACAGGCCGTGGACGCTCAAGCCGCCACCGACAACGCATCCAAAGTTTCCCAGCAGAAGATCGACAACTACGCCGAGTCTGCCGAGTCCGCACTGGCCCAGTACAAGGCGGCCCTGCGCCAGGTCGACAGCCTGCGCACCTACAACGAGCAGGTCGCCAAGATGGTCGAGTCCCAGAGCAGCGAGCTGGCCTCGATGCAAAAGCAGATCGCCCAGATCGACCAGACCAGCACCGAAGTGGTGCCCCTGATGCTCAAGATGATCGACTCCCTCGAACAGTTCGTCTCCCTGGATCTGCCGTTCCAGAAGGTCGAGCGTGAAGACAGGGTCGCCGCCCTGACCGACCTGATGAACCGGGCCGACGTCACCATCTCCGAGAAGTACCGCAAGATCCTGGAGGCCTACCAGATCGAGGAGAGCTTCAGCCGCACCATTGAAGCCTACAAGGCGAGCCTGGACAAGGGTGGTAGCGAGAAGACTTACGAGTTCCTGCGCGTCGGTCGCATCGCCCTCCTTTACCAGTCTCCGGATGGCCAAGAAACCGGCATGTGGAACAAGCAGACCCGTCAATGGGAAGAGTTGCCCCAGGAGTATCGCAGTGCAGTTGAACATGGCTTGCGTATTGCCAAGAAGCAGGCGCCTCCCGCGCTGATCAAGCTGCCGGTTCACACTGCGGAGAAAGCATCATGAAAGGAATCAAACTTGCCATCGCCTCCCTGATTGCGGGAGCCACCCTGATCACATTGCCGGTGACTGCCGCCGAAAAACCGGTGGATCTCAATGCGCTGCTGAACCAGGTGAAAGCGTCCAGCCTGAGCGAATCCCAGCTGAACAAGGAGCGGGAAGCCCGCTTCCTGGCTGACAAGAACGAGCAGGCCGCCCTGCTGGCCAAGGCCAAGGCGGAGCTGGCAGCCGAGACCGCCAAGGGCGAACAGCTCAAGGCGACCTTCGATGCCAACGACAAGCAGCTGACCGAACTGACCGAGACCCTGCGCCAGCGCGCCGGCAACATGGGCGAGATGTTCGGCGTACTGCGCCAGTTCGCCGGCGAGTTCAAGGGGATCTTCAACGCTTCCGCCCGCCGAGTGGAGCATCCGGAGCAGGCGGTACTGTTGACCCGTCTGGCCGAGAGCAAGGAGCTTCCCTCCAGTGACGATCTTGAAGCCTTCTGGACCACCACCCTTGGTCGCATGGTCGATGGCGGCAAGGTGAGCCAGATCCCGGCGACCGTGGTTTACGGCGAGGGCAATCAGGCCGAGAAGACGGTCACCCAGATCGGCGAGTTCAACACTGTCTCCGAAGGCAAGTACCTGACCTTCGTGCCGGAAACCGGCAAGTTCGAGCAACTCTCCCGCCAACCGGAGAAGAGCGTGCTGGCACCGCTCGCCGAGTTTGAAGCGGGTGGTGACGGGGTCAAGCCTGTCTTTATCGACCCGTCCCGTGGCGTGATCCTCTCCCTGCTGGTGCAGTCGCCGACCCTGAAGGAGCGCATCGATCAGGGTGGCACTGTGGGTTATGTGATCCTCGCACTCGGGGTCATCGGGACCTTGCTGGCCATCTTCTGTGGCATCCGCCTGTCGCTGATCGGCTCTTCCATGCGCAAGCAGCTGAAATCCGATCAGGTGATCAAGGGCAACCCCATCGGTGACATGCTGGGGGCCTATCAGGCGCACCGTGGTGACAACATCGAGGATCTGGAGTCCAAGCTCGACGAGATCATCCTGCGCAACGTACCCAAGTTCGAGAAGGGCATCAGCATCATCAAGCTGATCGCCTCGGTCGCTCCGCTGCTGGGTCTGCTGGGTACCGTAGTCGGGATGATCGCCACCTTCCAGGCCATCACCTTGTTCGGTACCGGCGATCCCAAGCTGATGGCCGGCGGTATTTCCGAAGCCCTGGTGACCACCATGCAGGGTCTGGTCGTGGCCGTGCCCATGCTGTTCCTCTACACCCTGGTGCAGACCCAGAGCCGTCGCCTGATCCAGGTACTGGAAGAGCAGAGTGCCGGTTTCGTCGCCCGTTATCAGGAGCGTCTGCACTCTGCCAAGGCAGCAGCCTAAGGAGTCATCCATGTGGTTCTGGTTGATTGAAGAAGTCGAGTCGGTCCGCCGGTTTCTGGGATTGGGGGGGGACGTGCTGGTCGCCCTGTTCTTCCTGACCCTGATGATGTGGGCCCTGTTGCTGGAGCGCTGGTTCTACTTCATCGCCGTCTACCCCAAGCAGGTGAAGCAGACCAAGGCGGCCTGGCTGGCCCGCAGCGATCACCTCTCCTGGTCTGCCAGGCAGATCCGGCGCGAGCTGGTCTCAAGGGTGGCCATGGCGGTGGACAAGGGGATGCCGATTATCAAGGTGCTGATCGCCCTCTGTCCGCTGATGGGGCTGCTCGGCACCGTGGTCGGCATGGTCCAGGTGTTCGACACCCTGGCCGTGACCGGTACCGGTTCGCCGCGCGCCATGGCCTCGGGGATCTCCAAGGCGACGGTGCCGACCATGGCGGGCATGGTTGCCGCCCTTTCCGGTCTGTTTTTTGTAAACCAGCTCGATCACAAGGCCAAGCTGGCGGTCGAGAAGCTGGAAGACAACCTGAAACACGGTTGATGCAGGATGCACGCCTCCGGTCAGGCCGGACCTGTCGGAGGCTCAGAACAAGCAAGGAGTTTTTGCCATGAGAAAACGTCACAGCGACAGCGGTGCTGACGAGGCGGCCATCGATCTGACCCCCATGCTGGACATAGTGTTCATCATGCTGATCTTCTTCATCGTGACCACCTCGTTCGTCAAGGAGTCCGGTGTCGAGATCAACCGTCCCAGCGCCAACACGGCCGAGACGGTGAAGAAGGGCAACATCATGGTTGCGGTACGGGAAAATGGCCAGGTCTGGGTCGACAAGCGGGTGGTGGAAGTCGGTGCTGTGCGCGCCAACATCGAGCGGCTGCGGGCGGAGAACCCGGAGAGCGCCGTGGTGATCCAGGCCGACAGCGAATCCCGTTCCGGTCTGGTGGTGCAGGTCATGGATCAGATCCGCATGGCCGGTGTCCAGAACATCTCCATCGCTGCCGACAAGAGCAGCTGATGCCGGAGAGAGACCTATGAGATACCTGATATCGTTGGCGGTCTCCTGTGTGGTGGTGTTCTTTCTGTTTTTGGGAATGAACAAGCTGATCACACCGGATCACCGGGAGTTGACGGAGAAGGATGACGTCACCATGACCGACTTCATCCGCATCAAGCCCGATGAGACCCTGCAAGAGAAACAGAGGGAGCTGCCCAAACCGCCGCCCCCGAAGCGTCCGCCCCCCCCGCCTGAAATGGAGGTGGCAAGTACGGACAGACCCAAGATGGACAGCGCCCCCATGGACATGCCCAAGCTCGACATCCCGGTCAACATCGGCGGTGGCAATGCCCTCGGTGCCTACAGCACGGGCGGCGGTGGCGGCGGGATCGGTGGCAACAACAGTGCCATTCCCCTGGCAACGTTCGAACCCATGATGCCCCGCAAGGCGGCGCTGGCCGGGCTCGCTTCCGGCAAGGTGCTGGTGGAGTTCACCGTGACCGAGCGCGGCACAGTCAGCAACGTGCGGATCGTGAAGGAAGAGCCGCGCAGCTATGACCTTGGCAAGGAGGCGCGCAAGACCATCGCCAAGTGGACGTTCAAACCGGCCATGGTGGATGGCAAGCCGCAGGCTTCCCGGATGCAGCAAGAAATCGAGTTCGCGGTCAACTAAGGAAGGTGGCGATGAACAAGTTACACAAGATGATCCTCGCCCCGGTCGCCATGGCGGTGCTGCTCAGCACCGCCAGTTGGGCCGCCGAGCAGCCGACCCTGTCGGATCGAGCCTATCGTGCGGTCAACAAGGCGCAGGAGCTGATCACCGAGAAACGCTATGGCGATGCCAATGCCAAGTTGCAGGAGGCCTTGTCCGGTGCCGGTGAGCGGGTCTACGACAAGGGGGTCATTCTGCAAACCCTGGGCTTCGTGGCCGCGCAGCAGGAGAAGTATGGTCAGGCGACCAAATATTTCGCCGATGCCATCGCCACCGGCGGCCTGCCGCCCGTGGTGGCCCAGCAGGTGCGCTACAACCTGGCCCAGCTTTATATGGCTGAGGGCAACTTTCAGGGTTCGGTAAAGACCATGAAGGAGTGGTTTGCCAACCAGGGCAAGGATGACAAGCCAAACGCCCACGCCTACATCACCCTGGCCAACGCCCATGTGCAGCTCAAGCAGTACCGGGAGGCGATCCCCGCAGTGGATCAGGCGATCAGGCTATCGGCGGGCAAGGCACCTGAGTCCTGGTACCTGCTCAAGATGGGGGCCCACTATGAGCTCAAGCAGTACAAGCCAGCCACCGAGGTGCTGACTACCCTGGTCAACATGTTCCCGGAGAAGAAGAAGTACTGGACCCAGCTGTCGGCCATGCACATGCAGGCGGGCAATGATGGCAAGGCGCTGGCGGCGCTGGAGTCGGCCTACAACCTCGGCATGCTGACCGAGGCAACCGAGCTGCAGCGGCTGGCCAATTACCTGGCCTTCGTCGGCATTCCCCATCGCGCCGCCCGGGTGATGGAGAAGGGGATGAAGGAGGGGGCGATTGAGGCGAGTGCCGGCAACTACAAGACGCTGGCCAACTACTGGCATCAGGCCAAGGAGCTGGATCCGGCCATCGACACGCTGGCCAAGAGCTATCGGCTGGCTCCCAGCGCCGAGTTGCAGTTGAAGATGGCGCGCATGATGATCCAGAGCAAGCGCTATCAGGACTTGGTAGCACTGGCTGCCAAACCTGCAGCGAATGCCAGTGGCGAACAGCGCGCCGATCTGAAGTTCCTGAGCGGGATTGCCTATTTCGAGCAGCAAAAGCCGAAAGAGGCGCTCAATGCCTTCACCCAGGCAGCCCAGAATGGCAACGTCAGCGGTCGTGCCTCACCCTGGATAACTTTCCTCAAGGAGCAAACCGGCGCCACGGACGCCACGGTGCAGTAGTGAGCGTGACACAGCAATACCAATGACAACCCAACCCGTAGTCCCTTTTATGGTTGCCTGGTGGCTCCATTAACCGCTCCTCGGAGCGGTTTTTTTATGGTCGCTGGTTGCTGGCCCGGGACTGGTTGGGTATATGGCATGTAACCCTTTGGTCGATGAGGATGGGTTGCGGCAACGGGAGCGTACAGCACTGGGAGGGGCAATTCAGGCTGTTCATCTTTTGCTCATGGTGGCGTGGGCACTCTGGCAGGGGAGAGGATCTCCCCCGATGGCGGTCTGTCGGCTGATTTTGATGGTAAAAGCGTTACGTCGAAGTTGAAATTTTGGCCGACACAGGAAAGAATGCGCGCTCGGTTATTGGCCTGTGGTGCAGGTTGACCCGCCACCGGCAGACCGAGGATGACAGGGCCGTCGGCCCATTGGTACAGGAAACCATACAGGAATTTTATGAATCCCCTTCGCACTGCCGCTTCGGCCCTTTTATGCACACTCGCACTGGTCAGCCAACAGGCCGCCGCCGTCGAGTACCGTCTGCCTGCGGCCAACAGCCGTCTGATCGGCGAGAACCAGGAATATGTGGTGCCCGCGGACAACCGTCCGCTGGAGCAGATCGCCTCTGACTTCCAGTTGGGTCTGACCAACATCATGGAAGCCAACCCCGGGGTCGATCCCTACCTGCCCAAGGCAGGCAGCACCCTGATCATTCCCCATCAGCTGATCCTGCCCAATGCGCCCCGCGAAGGGATCGTCATCAACGTGGCCGAGATGCGCCTCTATTACTACCCGAAAGGCAAGAACGTGGTGCAGGTGCTGCCCATCGGCATCGGCCAGCTGGGGGTAAACACCCCGGAGAACTGGATCACCAAGGTGGAGCGCAAGCGCGCCAACCCGACCTGGACCCCGACCGAGAACATCCGTCGCCGCTACGCCGCCCAGGGCAAGACCCTGCCTGCGGTCTGGCCGGCCGGTCCTGACAACCCCATGGGTTTGCACGCCCTCTATATCGGCAACCTCTATGCCATCCACGGCACCAATGCCACCTTCGGCATCGGTCTGCGGGTGAGCAGCGGCTGCGTCCGTCTGCGCGCCGACGACATCAAGTACCTGTTCGACCACGTGCCGGTCGGTACCCGCGTCCAGTTCGTCAACCAGCCGGTCAAGACCACGGTCGAGCCGGATGGCGGTCGCTACATGGAAGTGCACGAGCCGCTGTCGCGCACCGAGGAGGAGTTCAACTCCACCGCCGCCGTGCCGCTGCCCATGACCCAGGCCACTACCCGCTTCATCGCCCACGCCGACTCTGACTCCAACGTGGTCAAGCAGGTGCTGGAGCAACGCACCGGCATGCCGACCCGCCTCAATCCCTGATGAGGTCTGTGCCTTTGAAGAAGGCCCGGGCAGGCTAACGAAAACGGCGACCATCGGGTCGCCGTTTTTTATGGTTGGTGTCTGAGCGCCATCAATTGGGGTTACTGCACGCAGACCGGGCAGAAGGCGTAGGTGCCCTGCGGATCGTTGAAGCGCGTCAGCGGATCCAGGTTGCGCTTCACCTCCACCATGGCCTTGCCAAATCCGGCGGGCAGCCAGCTTTGCAGGTACGGTGCCAGCGCCTGGGCGCTGCTGTTGAACAACTGGCGCAGGAACTTGTCCCTGGCTGACTCTTCCTGCTCGATGGGGCTTACCTGCCACTCCTTGAGATTGGCGAGGTCGGCGGCGGCCTTGAGGGCATCGTTGAGGTTGCCGAACTCATCCACCAGACCCAGTGCCTTGGCATCCTCACCGGTCCAGACTCGCCCTTCGGCGGCTTTTTCCGCCTCTTCCGGGCTCAGACCGCGCCCCTTGCCCACCAGATCGACGAAGCGCTGGTAGGTATCCTCCACGCTCAGCTGGATGGCCTGGCTGACGTGCTCGGGCAGGGCTCGGGTCAGACCGACGCCGACGTAATCCGTGGTGCCAACGCCATCGGTATGTACCCCGTACTGGGAGAGTGCCTTGTCGACGGTGGCGAACATGCCGAATACCCCGATGGAGCCGGTGAGGGTGGTGGGGGAGGCGAAGATCTTGTCTGCATCGGCGGAGATCCAGTAGCCACCGGAGGCGGCGTAGCTGCCCATGGAGATCACTACCGGCTTGCCAGCCTGTTTCAGGGCCAGCAATTCGGCGCGGATCTGCTCGGCGGCGAAGGCGCTGCCGCCGGGGCTGTCGACCCGCAATACCACGGCCTTCACTTTGTCATCGCGGCGGGCATCGGCCAGCAGCTCGGAGAGGCTGTCTCCGCCTATGGTGCCGGTGGGTTGCATGCCGTCCATGATGGCGCCGCTGGCGACGATGAGGCCCACTTCGTCCTTGCCGCTCTGGGGATATTGCTCGGGAATGGCGGCCAGATACTCCTTGAGGCCGACCCCTTTCCAGCCGTGATCCTCGTCTTCTCCCACCTCCTTGATCACCGCCTGGGTCATCTCGTCACGGGTGGCGAGCTGATCCACCAGGCCGTTGTCGAGGGCGTAGTTGGCGGCATTGCCACCGGCTTTGCGCAGCAGTTCGAGGAAGCGATCCTTGCCCGGTGCCACGATCTCCGGATCTATCTCCCGCTGGTTGGCCACGTCGGCAACATAGGATTGCCACAGCTGATCCAGCCAGCGCTGGTTCGCCTCCTTGCTCTCGGGGGACATGTCATCTCGGGTGTAGGGTTCGACGAAGGATTTGTAGGTGCCGACCTTGAACACATGGGGGGTGATGTTGAGTTTCTCCAGCGCCGACTTGAAGTAGGTCTGGTAGACGCCCAGGCCCTCGATCACCACGGCGCCGCTCTGGTTGAGCAGCACGTGGTCGGCGTGAGCTGCCAGCAGGTATTGCCCCTGGGTATAGAAGTCGGCCATGGCGATGACAGGCTTGCCGCTCTCCTTGAAGGCATCGATGGCGCTTGCCACCTCCTGCAATTTGGAGAAGCTGGCGCCCTGCAGTCCCTGTGGTTTGATCACCAGCGCCTTGATGCGATCGTCATCCTTGGCGTTGTGAATGGCCCACAGCAGATCGGAGAGCACGATCTCGCTCGGCTGCTCGTCGCTGCTGTCCATCTGGCGCAGCAGCTGCACAGTGGGGTCTGTCTGGGAACGCTGCTCGACCAGCACGCCGTTGAGGTTGAGAGTGAGCGCCCCTTCGATGGGGGCCACCGGAGCCTCTTTCTGGCCGAAGCTGACGACGATGACCAGCACGACCAGCAGAAACAGCAGATTGACCAGCATCAGGCGGGTGAAGTTGAGCAGACGCCACAGGCTGCGGAACAACCAGCCCAGGCCTTTGAAAATAGACATAGTCGCGTTATCGCCCTGTTAATGGGGGAGGAGGGGCCATTATTAACCAGTTGGGGGCGAAATTGCCATTTCCGGCTGGTGGATCCGGCGCCCGGGATTCAGGACACGGCTGTGCGCTGAAAAATTGTCCAAACATTTGTTTGAAAAAGAATTTTCGATTCTTTACTCTAGCTCCACATTGATAACAAAAAATTAACTGGAGGCCCTGTGAGTCGTTATCCAACCCTGCTGACCCCGCTCGATCTCGGCTTTACCCAATTGCGCAACAGGGTATTGATGGGTTCGATGCACACCGGCCTCGAAGAGGAGAAAGGGGGCTTTGACAAGCTGGCCGCCTTCTATGGCGAACGCGCCCGTGGCGGGGTCGGCCTCATCGTGACCGGCGGTATCGCCCCCAACCTGCGTGGGCGCCTGGTGCCTCACGGTTCCCAGCTGAGCTTTCCCTGGCAGGTTGCCAAACACAAGAAGGTGACCCGGGCGGTCCATCAGGAGGGGGGCAAGATAGCGCTGCAGATCCTCCATGCCGGCCGTTACGCCTATCACCCCTTCAGCCTGGCACCGAGTGCCCTCAAGGCTCCCATCTCCCCGTTCAAGCCGCGCGCCATGAGCGAGCGGCAGATCCGCGGCACCATCCGCGACTTCGCCGCCACCGCCGCGCTCGCCAGGGCGGCAGGTTATGACGGGGTCGAGGTGATGGGATCGGAAGGCTATCTCATCAACCAGTTCATTTGCGAGCGCACCAACAAGCGCACCGATGGCTGGGGTGGCAGCAGCGAAAACCGGATGCGTTTCCCGGTGGAGATAGTGCGTGCCATCCGCGAGCGGGTCGGCCCGGATTTCATCATTATCTTCCGCCTCTCCATGCTGGATCTGGTGGAGCAGGGCTCGACCCTGGAAGAGGTGATTGCGCTCGGCAAGGCGCTGGAGCAGGTGGGTGTCACCCTCATCAACACCGGCATCGGCTGGCACGAGGCGCGCATTCCCACCATCGCCACCAGCGTTCCGCGCGGCGCCTTCAGCTGGGTGACGGCGGAGCTGAAAAAACACCTCAAAGTTCCGCTTATCACTACCAACCGCATCAACACCCCGGAGGTGGCCGAACGCATTCTGGCAGGGGGCGAGGCGGATATGGTCTCCATGGCGCGTCCCTTCCTGGCCGATCCCGAGTTCGTGATCAAGGCCGCTGAAGACAGAGCAGACGAGATCAACACCTGCATCGCCTGCAACCAGGCCTGCTTGGACCACATCTTCAAGCAGAAGCGCGCCTCCTGCCTGGTCAATCCGCGCGCCTGTTTCGAGACCGAGCTCACCTTCGGCCGGGTGCCCCAGCCCAAGAAGCTGGCGGTGGTGGGGGCCGGTCCGGCCGGACTCGCGTTTGCCTGCTACGCCGCCGAGCGCGGCCATCAGGTGAGCCTGTTCGATCAGGCGAGCGAGATAGGCGGCCAGTTCAACTTTGCCAAGCAGATCCCGGGCAAGGAGGAGTTTCACGAGACCCTGCGTTATTTTGCCAAACGGCTGGAGAAGTGCGGCGTCGAGCTGTATCTCGGCCAGCGCCAGAGCGCCGAGAGCCTCTTGGGCGGCGGCTTTGACGAGGTGATCCTCGCCACCGGCATACGCCCGCGCACTCCCAATATTCCTGGCATCGAGCATCCCAAGGTGCTGAGCTACCTGGACGTGCTGCGCGATCACAAGCCGGTGGGCGAGAAGGTGGCGGTGATCGGTGCCGGCGGCATCGGCTTCGATGTGGCCGAATACCTGGTGGAGAAAAGGGTGGCGCAGTCATCCCACGGGGACGGGGATCTTCGTCGTGACCACTGGCTCAAGGAGTGGGGCATCGACAAGCAGCTTGCCGAGCGCGGTGGCTTGACGACCCCGGAAGTCGACGCTCCCGAACGCCAGATCTGGCTGCTCCAGCGCAAGGAGAGCAAAGTGGGTGACGGCCTTGGCAAGACCACCGGCTGGATCCACCGCACCGTCTTGAAGAACCGCAAGGTGCAGATGCTCTCCGGGGTGCAGTACCTGCGTATCGACGACGAGGGTCTCCATATTCAGGTGGGTGACAAGCAGCAGTGTCTGCCGGTGGATCAGGTGATCATCTGTGCCGGGCAGGAGCCGCTCAAGGAGCTGCAAGTCGGCCTGCAGGCCGCCGGCAAACCGGTACACATCATAGGCGGCGCCGATGTGGCGGCGGAGCTCGATGCCAAGCGGGCGATCCGTCAGGGGGCGGAGCTGGCTGCCGTCATCTAGGTAGCAGGCACTTTGGTCACGTCATAAACCCCTGAGCATCAGGGGTTTTCTTCATTCTGCGCTGTGCTAAGGTAGCGCCATCATAGCCCCAGACAAGGAACTGCCCATGGATGCCCTTACCCTGTTGCTCAATCGCCACTCCTGTGGCCGTCTGGCCGAGCCGGCGCCCGCCGGCGAGGTGCTCGACAATATTCTCAAGGCCGGGCTGCGGGCGCCGGATCACGGTACCCTGACCCCCTGGCAGTTCATCCTGTTTGAAGGGGAAGGGCGCGAGCGGCTCGGTACCCTGCTGGGAGAGGCTGCCCGCCGCCGGGGTGAAGATGAAGAGAGCATCAGGAAGTGTCAGGAGGCGCCGCTGAGGGCCCCGCTGGTGGTTGCCGTCGCGACCCGTTATCAGGAACACCCCAAGGTGCCGAAACTGGAGCAGGAGCTCTCCGCCGGTTGCGCCCTGATGGCGATGCAGATGGCGGCTCAGGCGCAGGGATTCAACGGCATCTGGCGCTCCGGCTGGTTCATCTTCGATGAGCAGATCAACCAGGGATTGGGGCTGGGGGCAGAGGATCAGCTGGTGGGCTTCCTCTATCTCGGCACTCCCATGCTGGAGGCGCGCAAGCTGCGTGAATTACCCCTAGGCGAGTATGTCCGCCGTTTCTGAGTCGCTGACTCTGCTTCGATAGTCTCGGACAAAGCCCTGATCCATCAGGGCTTTTTTGGGCAAACTCCGGATAGTAACCAGAGTGGCCACTGAAAATAAATGGGGGCAGATCGGGATGACGGGCCGTAGCAGGGAATTTTTTAAATAGTGAGATACGCCTCTCAATCCTGGTGTATTTAGCTATGTAAAACGTTTGCGCATCCATTAATATCCCCCTGCCAGTTTAGAAGGGCATCCCTTCTAATTTTTCTGCGATGAGAGTCGCAATTCCGTAGCACCTTTTTAAACAGCCCAACGTCCTCGTGACATTGGGCTTTATTTTTATGGTGTTTTCAGCCGTGTTCTGGCAATTCTCATGGCCTGATATCCGCCACTCTCCACGCCATCTGCGCGATGAAGTTTTTCCCTGGTCCTGGTGTGTGAAGCAGCATTGCGAGTGGATAAACGGGGCGAGCAGGCGAGCAAATAGAACAAGGGCACCCGAAGGTGCCCTTGTCGTCGTCATGCTGCCTTTTCGCTATCAGCCGTGTTTGCGGCCGGATAGGCGGCACCACTCCTCTTTCACCGCTGTCGGGTCCATCTTGAACCACTGGCCGTAGATGGTTTCCAGCTCGGGGGCCTGGCTCTCCAGCACGCCGGAGAGGGCCATCAGGCTGTCCGGTTTGCCCAGACCCGCGATCAACGGGGCCAGCTCACGCAGCGGGCCGGCCAGGATGTTGGCGACCACCACGTCGGCCAGCAGCCCTTCCGGCTGCTCGGCGGGCAGGTAGAGCTCGATCTGGCCTGCGACGCCGTTGCGCTCGGCGTTGTCACGGCTGGCCTGGATCGCCTGCGGATCGATGTCGATGCCGATTACTCGGGCGGCGCCGAGTTTCAGGGCGGCGATGCCGAGAATGCCGGAACCGCAGCCAAAATCCACCACGGTTTTACCGGCCAGATCCAGCCCGTCCAGCCACTGCAGGCAGAGGGCCGTGGTGGGGTGGGTACCGGTACCGAACGCCAGACCCGGATCCAGCATGACATTGACCGCCTCGGGGTCCGGCACATCGCGCCAGCTCGGGCAGATCCACAGGCGCTCACCAAACTGCATGGGGTGGAAGTGATCCATCCACTCGCGTACCCAGTCCTTGTCTTCCAGCTGCTCGACCTTGTAACCGACGTTCTCGCCGAAGATCTGCTGGAAGAAGGCGATGGTGGGGGCTGGATCGGTTTCGGCGTCGAACAGACCCATTACCTCGGTCTCGCCCCACAGCGGGGTTTCACCGGGCATGGGTTCATAGACGGGCACATCCTTGGCATCCATAAAGGTCACCGCCTGGGCACCACGCCCCAGCAGCATGTTGCTCACCTTGTCTGCGGTCTTGGCAGTGGCGTTGATTCGAATTTGTATCCAGGGCATGGCGTCGACTCTTCATAAATGTGAAACCGCGGGATTCTACCATCATGGGGCTTTGCTGTCGTGGTTTGCCCATGGGGTGTGGTGGAGCAAGGCAACTTTGCCGAGTTGGCATGGTTAATGTATTCCCCAATGGGTGACGGGAAGCAACCTGTTCCCGCTGAATGCTTTGCTCTAGGAAAGTTCCGTCATTGCTTGGCCACCTTCGGGTGGCTTTTTTTGTTTCAAACCGATGGCGTGAGAGTGGCATGGGGCTTTGAATAGTCGGAGAGAGGGGAAAGTCTGCAATAAACGGCGTATTGGCACACAAGCTGCAAAAGCCAATCTGTCCTGCAAAGGATGTGTGTGTGATTGTTACCCCAATGTTCAGGTATTTAGGGCCATTCCGACGGAATGGCCCCTTTTTTATGTCATCTCTTCAATCATGTCGCGCCTGATTGCCGGACAACCGACCGGCCCTGTGCCTTGATGGGGCTTGCCGTTGGTGAAAATACCCCAGCTTGGTGCGTTTTTTACCTCCAAGGGATTAGAAGCCGCTCATATCGATCACCAGCTTGCCCATCATGCGGCCGGCTTCCAGCTCGGCATGAGCCTGGGCCAGAGTGGCCGGTGTCAGTTCGGGCAGCGTGCGGGTCAGGGTGCTCTTCAGCACGCCCTGATCCACCAGGGTAGCCACTTGTTGCAGCAGCCTGTGCTGCTCGATCATGTCCGGGGTCTGGAACAGGGAACGGGTAAACATGAACTCCTGGCTGAAGGTGGCGCTCTTGCTCTTGAGCAGGGAGAGATCCCAGGGATCTTTCGATTCGGCGATGGTACAGATGTGACCGAACGGGCGAATGAGCGCAGCCATGGCCTGCCAGTGTTGCTCGGTGGCATTGGTACAGAAGATGGCGTCTACCTGAACGATGCCAAGGTCGGCCAGATCCGATGACAGGCTATGATGACTCACCACCTGATGGGCCCCCATCTGCTGGCACCAGTCGCGGGTTTCGGGGCGAGAGGCGGTGGCGAGCACTTCCATGCCGGTGAGCTGGCGGGCCAGCTGAATGGCGATGGAACCCACTCCGCCAGCGCCGCCTATGATCAGCAGTCGGCCTGTGCTCTCGCGAGTGAGGCCAAGGCGCTCGAACAGGGCCTCCCAGGCGGTGATGGCGGTCAGTGGCAGGGCGGCGGCCGCTACGTCGCTCAGAGTGGTAGGGGCGAGGGCGGCGATGCGTTCATCCACCAGTTGCAGAGCGCTGTTGCTGCCGGGGCGGCTGATGTCACCGGCATACCAAACGCGGTCGCCCGCTTTGAACAGGGTCACCTCGCTGCCGACGGCAACGACGTCGCCCACGGCATCCCAACCCAGCACTCGGGGGCTGCTCTCGACCTTCTCCTTGGGGGCGCGCACCTTGGTGTCGACCGGGTTGATGGAGGTGGCGTTGACTCGCACCAGCAGGTCGCGCGGGCCCGGCGTCGGGGCGGGCAGATTGGCCTCGATGAAGCAGTGGGGGTGATCGCTTGGCAGGTAGTGAGTCAGGGCGATGGCTTTCATGGCAGTTCCTTTCAAATCGGTTGGAGGGGGATTGCCAGTCACTCTAGTCTGTCTGATTATTCGGATTAAGATGAGTAATTGGTAAAGACTGTTTGAATATATGAACAATGTCGAACTGGAATTGATGGGGCTGTTTGCCACCGTGGTGGAGCAGGGCAGCTTTACCCGGGCGGCCGAGCTGCTCGGCATGCCAAAGTCCTCGGTGAGCCAGAAGATCTCGCGGCTTGAGTCACAGCTTGGGGTGCGGTTGCTTCAGCGCACCACCCGCAGGCTCAGCCTGACCCCTCAGGGTGAGATCTATGTAGAACACTGCCGCGGATTGCTGACCCTGGCCCGCAGCGCCAATCTGGCGATGGCGCGGCTTCGCAGCGCTCCCGCCGGCCGGGTGCGGATCACTGCGCCCGAGGCGACCGGCACCTTGCTGCTTGGCCCTATCCTGGCCGAGTTTCGCGCCCTCTATCCCGAGGTGGTGCTGGAGCTGACCCTGAGTGACGAGCAGCTGGATCTGGTGGGGGAGGGGTACGATCTGGCGCTGCGGGCTGCGCCGCTAAAGGATTCCAGCCTCATCTGCCGGCGCATCGGCGAGGTGGCCCGTTATCTGGTGGCCTCTCCCGGTTATCTGGCGCGCCACGGCATGCCGCAGCGGCTGGCCGAGCTGGCGCACCATGTCTGTCTGGTTCACACCGCTCTTCCTGTGTGGCCGTTGCAGGAGGGAGGCTGGCGACCGCAGGGGGCTTGTGCCAGCAACAGCCTGCTGGCGCTGCGGGAGCTGGCGCTTCATGACGGGGGAATTGCCCTGTTGCCGCAGCATGTCTGCGAGAGCGGGCTGGCCAGTGGGAAATTGCAGAAGATCCTGCCCATGATCCCCATCCCGACCAATCCGTTTTACCTCATCTACCCGAGCCGGGAACACCTGGCGCCCGCCCTGCGCAGCTTGATGGATTTCGTGGCCGAGCGTCTGCCGTTCGCCTGAGTTACCAGCCGCTCTGGCTGGCTGACTCCTGATTGGGCTTGAGGCCGATGGGCACAGACTGGCGTTCGGCCATCATGCGGATCTGCCCCTCTATCAGGTTGGCGCTGGGGCCCAGCACCAGCACCAGTTGATGGTCGTTGAGCTGGATCCAGGAGAGGCAACCGAGCTCGAGAAAGCGGGACTGATCCACCAACTCGATGTCGCGCACCCGCAGGCTGAGGCGGGTCAGGCAGACGCTCATGGCCTGCAGGTTATCCATGCCTCCCAGCACCTTGAGGTACTGGATCGCCAGCATCTGGGGATCGGAGGGGGCCACGCTCGCCAGCCGTGAGTGTTCCCTGGCGATGGGTTTGCTCGGCATGCTGAGGGGGGAGCGTTCCAGCAACTGGTAAAACAGCAGGGTGTAGGCGACGAAGAACAGGATGCCGACCGGGATCAGCCAGAAGCTGTGTTCGCCCGTCTGATAGCTCAGCACCAGATCCAGCAGGCCGGCGGAGAAGTAACTGCCCACCTTGATGCCGAGGCTGCTGCACACCGCCAGCGACAGCCCGGTCATCAGGGCGTGGGCCAGAAACAGCCAGGGGGCGGTGAAGGCAAACAGAAACTCGATGGGTTCGGTGATCCCCACCAGCGCCGAGGTGAGCGCCAGGGTGAGCAGCAGCCCACCCTGCGGCAGTCGCCGCATCCGCTGGCGATGGAGCCAGATGGCGAAACAGGCACCCGGCAGACCGAACATGATGATGGGATAGAGGCCCGCCACATATCCTTCGTGCAGCGGTTGGGCACTGGCCAGTGCCTGCAGGTTGCTCTCGCCAAGGCCGATGACGCTGCCCAGCACCTGATGCAGACCGAGGGGGATCAGCAGCCGGTTGAGGGTGCCGTAACAGAAGGCCCCGAGCGGCGTGGTGAGCAGCTCGGAGGTGAGCAGGGTGAGGCCACGTTCCAGCGGTGGCCACAAGAGTGATAGCGGTAGGGCGATAAGCAGGCAGGCCAGCGCCGAGCAGAGCAGGCTGGGGAATTCACCCCGGGCGAAGCGTAGCCAGCCAGGCCGTGTTTGTTGTTGACGGACCCAGGGATAGATGATGGCGGTGGTCAGTCCCGCCAGCAGGCCGCAGATCATGTCCGCATGAAGATTCGGGGCCAGGGTGTTGAAGGCGGTGCTGAGCAGCAGGAAGTTTACCGCCCCGGCCAGCGCCTGGGTGCCTTCCCCCTGCCGGCTCAGGCCAAAGGCGATGGCCACTGCGTAGATGAGCGGCATCTGGCTGAAGATCGCCTGACCGGTGAGGGAGAGCACGGCCATGTCCAGCGCATCGGGTTGCCCGAGTCGATAGACCAGGGCCGCCACCGGCAAAATGGAGACGGGCAGCAGCAGGGCATAGCCAAGCCGCTGCAGGGCTTGGGTAACGACTTGTCGGGTGTCTTTTACGGGCATACGACGCCATTATTTTGTGACTCGGCGCACAGTTTACCCGTAAAACACCCATTTGGGGATAGTTTCGGAACCCCTAATTCATTTTTTACTCAATTTTTACTCGAACAACTCCCGCACTTCCCGCGAAGGCGGAGCACTGAGCAGGCTCACCACCACGAAGGCGAACAAACCGAGAGTCAGGCTGGGCACGATGGCGTGCAGGCCAGCCAGCTTGATCCCCCACTGACTCAGGATGCAGTAGCACAGAATGCCGCAGATCATGCTGGCCAGGGAGCCGCGACCGTTGGCCCGCGGCCAGTAGAGGCCGAGTACCAGGGGCCAGAGGAATACCGCCTGCAGGCCGCCGAAGGCGAGCAGGTTGAGCCAGATGATCATCTCGGGGGGCTGCAGCGCCGCCAGCAGTACCAGAGTGCCGAGGATCAGGGTACAGAGCAGGGAGAGGCGGGGGATGCGTACCTCCAGCTTCTCCTGCTTCGGATTGAGGTAGTTGAGGTAGAGATCTTTCACCAGGGTGGCCGAGGCCTGGATCAGCTGGGAGTCGATGGTCGACATGATGGCCGCCATGGGCGCCGCCAGGAAGACCCCGGCGAGCCAGGGGGGCAGCACCTCCATCATCAGAGAGGGCATGATCTTGTCCGGACTGTCCATGCCGGGCAGGATGGCGCGGCCGAGGGCCCCGGCCAGGTGCATGCCGAACATCAAGAGGGCGCTCACCACTGTGCCGATCAGGATGCCGCGATGAAGCGCCTTGCTGTCGCGATAACCAAAGCAGCGCAGGGCCGAGTGGGGCAGCCCCACCACCCCGATGCAGACCAGGATCCAGAAGCTCAGCATGAAGGGCTGGGTCAGCATGTCGCCGGCCCCCTGCGGGCTTACCAGCTTGGGATCTATCTCCTTGAGCTGGTGGATGAGGTTGGGCAAGCCATCCCCCGCGATCAGGATCCCCGCCAGCAGGGCACCGGTGCCGATCAGCATGATGATCCCCTGCAGGGCATCGGTCATCACCACGGCGCGAAAGCCGCCGATGATGGTGTAGAGCAGCACGCAGCCGGCAAACAGCAGCAGCCCCTGCTGGTAGGAGAGGCCGGTGGCGGTCTCCAGCAGACGGGCCCCGCCGATGAACTGCACCACCATGGTGGCGATAAAGGCGAGGATGATGGTCACCGAGCCCAGGATCACCACGGCCCGGCTTTGGTAGCGGGCCCACAGCATGTCGTTGATGGTCACCGCATTGACCCGGCGGGCGATGATGGCGAACTTTTTGCCAAGCACCCCCAGGGTGAGCCAGACGGTGGGCAGCTGGATCATCGCCAACAGCACCCAGCCAAGACCAATCTTGTAGGCGGCGCCGGGGCCGCCGATAAAGGACGAGGCCGAGGTGTAAGTGGCCACCAGCGTCATGGCCAGCACCAGGCCGCCCATGCTGCGGTTGCCGATGAAGTACTCGCTGACGAAGTTGCCGGCGGCGCGATGGCGGCTGGCCCAAAAGCCAACCCCCAGCACCAGCACCAGATAGATGAAGAGCGGCAGCATCAATTCAAGATTCATGGGAGGGCTCCTTGGGCTGGAGCGGCTCGGGATCGAGGGGGATCTCCACGAACAAGCGGTTCACCATCAGGGCGCAGAGCAGGATGAACAGCAGCGGCATCACCATGCAGCTGAGCAGGAACCAGAGCGGCAGCCCCCACAGCTCAAGCTGTGGCGGAATAAAGTAGGCGGTGCCATACCAGGCAAAGAAGTAGAGCAGGGTCAGCAGCAGGCAGAAGACTGCTTCCCGGCGGGCGAGAGCGAAACGGTTCACCTTGGCCTCCGACAATTTCGAGGGGCGCAAGGATAACAAAAAAGGGCCATGTCGCCATGGCCCTTTTTCAGCAGAGGATCTGCGGACGCGAGTCTTACAGACCCAGCTTCTTGTGCAGGTAGTGGATGTTGGTTCCACCGTGCTGGAAGTTTTCGTCCTTCATGATCTCTTTTTGCAGCGGCACGTTGGTCTTGATCCCCTCGACCACCAACTCGTCCAGCGCGTGGCGCATGCGGGCGATGGCGATGTCACGATTCTCGCCGTAGCAGATCAGCTTGCCGATCATCGAATCGTAGTGGGGCGGCACCTTGTAGCCCGCATAGATGTGGGAGTCCCAGCGCACGCCCAGACCGCCCGGCGCGTGGAAACGCTGCACCAGACCCGGCGAGGGCATGAAGGTGGCCGGATCCTCGGCATTGATCCGGCACTCGATGGCATGGCCACGGATGCGGATGTCCTGCTGAGTGATCGACAGGGGCTGGCCGGCGGCGATGCGCAGCTGCTCCTTGATGAGATCCACGCCGGTGACCATTTCGGTAACCGGATGCTCAACCTGGATACGGGTGTTCATCTCGATGAAATAGAACTCGCCGTTTTCATACAGGAACTCGAAAGTACCCGCTCCGCGGTAGCCGATCTCGATACAGGCGCGCACGCAGCGCTCGCCGATGAACTTGCGCATCTCGGAAGTGATGCCCGGTGCCGGTGCCTCTTCCACCACTTTCTGGTGGCGACGTTGCATGGAGCAGTCACGCTCGCCCAGATAGATGGCGTTGCCCTGGCCGTCAGCCAGCACCTGGATCTCGATGTGACGCGGGTTCTCCAGGTACTTCTCCATGTAGACCATATCGTTCTTGAAGAACTGGCCTGCTTCGGATTTGGTCAGCGCAATGGCGGAAGCCAGCTCGGCTTCGCTGCGCACCACGCGCATGCCACGACCACCACCGCCACCGGCGGCCTTGATGATCACCGGATAGCCGATGCGCTTGGCAATGGCGGCGTTGTGCTTGGCGTCGTTGTCGACCGGACCGTCGGAGCCCGGTACACAGGGGACGCCCGCCTTCTTCATCGCCTCGATGGCGGAGACCTTGTCACCCATCAAGCGGATGGTCTCGGCGCGCGGGCCGATGAAGATGAAGCCGGACTTTTCGACCACTTCGGCAAAATCGGCATTCTCGGAGAGGAAGCCGTAACCCGGGTGGATGGCCACGGCACCGGTTACCTCTGCGGCGGCGATGATGGCCGGCACGTTGAGGTAGGAGTCGGTACTGGCCGGCTTGCCGATACAGATGGATTCGTCGGCCAGCAGCACATGCTTGAGCTCCCGGTCGGCGGTGGAGTGAACGGCCACTGTCTTGATCCCGAGCTCTTTGCAAGCGCGCAGGATCCGCAGGGCAATTTCACCGCGGTTGGCGATGACTACTTTGTCCAACATGGGTGGCGATTTCCCTTATTCGATGATGAACAGCGGCTCGTCGAATTCGACGGCCTGACCATTTTCAACCAGGATCGCTTTGATCACACCGGCCTTGTCAGATTCGATTTGGTTCATCATTTTCATGGCTTCGACGATGCACAGGGTATCGCCGACATTGACGTGCTGGCCCACTTCCACGAACGGCTTGGCTTCCGGGCTGGAGGAGCGGTAGAAGGAGCCAACCATGGGGGAGCGCATCAGGTGACCGCTCGGGGCAGCATCGGCGGCGGCCGGCGCAGCAGCCGGTGCAGCGGCAACAGGCGCAGCAACCGGAGCTGCTTGCGGCATGATCATCTGCGGGGCGGCAGTCACCTGACCGGAGAAGTTGCGGCTGATGCGAACGGATTCTTCACCTTCGGAGATCTCCAGTTCGGCGATGCCGGACTCTTCAACCAGTTCAATCAGCTTCTTGATTTTGCGGATATCCATTAGCATTCTCTTTCTTCTTTATCAGATAAGTGATTATCAAGCCGCGCGCAGGTGGTGCACGGCCGCGGTTAAAGCGAATTGATAGCCATCGGCTCCCAGCCCGCAGATGACGCCCTTGGCGACATCGGAGAGGTAGGAGTGATGACGGAAGGGCTCCCTGGCATGAACATTTGACAGGTGCACCTCGATAAAGGGGATGGCCACGCCCAGCAGGGCATCGCGGATGGCGACACTGGTGTGGGTGAAGGCGGCCGGGTTGATGATGATAAAATCCACCTGGCCCATGGCCTGATGAATGCGGCCGACCAGCTCGTGTTCGGCGTTGGATTGCAGGTGTTCCAGGCTGACGCCGAGTTCACTGGCGCTGTGCGCCAGATCGGCGACGATCTCATCGAGCGTCTTGCTGCCGTAGATACCCGGCTCCCGTTTGCCCAGCAGATTCAGGTTTGGTCCGTTAAGCAGAAGGATTCGGTGATTTTGCGACATATTGAGTACATCCTCGATGATATTGCTGCTATCTGTCAGCTATCTTGCGGACTACCAGAAATCTAGCCATTTTCTGCGCAAATGGGTGTGCCCTGGCACACAGATTTCGCAATTATATTGATTTCGTGAAAATTAACAGCATTTTACTGGTCTAATCTCTACACCTGCCTGTTTTTTGCTCGCTTATGTGCCCCGTCCACCATCTGCGCAGGGGGCCGATTCCGGCTCCGCAGAAACAACAAAGCCGACCCAGGGTCGGCTTTGTTCATCGATAAAACGGGGCTCGATCAGGCGGCTTCCGACTTCTCGCGGATCAGCTTGTCTACCACACCCGGATCCGCCAAGGTGGAGATGTCTCCGAGGCTGTCGGTCTCGCCGGTGGCAATCTTGCGAAGGATGCGGCGCATGATCTTGCCGGAGCGGGTCTTCGGTAGCCCCTCGGCCCAGTGGATGACGTCCGGCGTGGCGATGGCGCCGATCTCTTTACGTACCCACTCCTTGACCTCTTTGTGCAGCTCGCGGCTCGGCTCTTCCCCGGCGATCAGGGTGACGTAGGCATAGATACCCTGACCCTTGATCTCGTGGGGCACGCCGACCACGGCCGCCTCGGCAATCTTGGGATGGGCCACCAGGGCCGATTCGATCTCGGCGGTACCCATGCGGTGGCCGGAGACGTTCAGTACATCATCCACCCGACCGGTGATCCAGTAGTAGCCGTCGGCGTCGCGACGAGCTCCGTCGCCAGTGAAGTAGCGACCCGGGAAGGTGGAGAAGTAGGTCTGCTCGAAGCGCTCGTGATCGCCGAACACGGTGCGCATCTGACCCGGCCAGGAGTCGGTGATCACCAGGTTGCCCTCGGTGGCCCCCTCCAGCGGTTCGCCCATGTTATCGACCAGCGCCGGTTGTACCCCGAAGAAGGGACGGGTGGCGGAGCCGGGTTTCAGGTCGGTGACGCCGGGAAGCGGAGTGATCAGGATGCCGCCGGTCTCGGTCTGCCACCAGGTGTCGACGATGGGGCAGCGCTCGTCGCCTATGGTGCGGTAGTACCACTCCCAGGCTTCCGGGTTGATGGGTTCACCCACGGATCCCATGATGCGCAGGCTCGAACGGGAAGTACCCTCGACTGCCTCGTTGCCCTTGGCCATCAGGGCGCGGATGGCGGTGGGGGCTGTGTAGAGGATGGTGACCTGATGCTTGTCCACCACCTGACTCATGCGGTTGCTGGCCGGGTAGTTGGGCACCCCTTCGAACATGATGGTGGTGGCACCGTTGGCAAGCGGGCCATAGACCAGATAGGAGTGACCGGTGACCCAGCCCACGTCGGCGGTACACCAGTAGATGTCCTCTTCGTGGTAGTCGAACACGTACTTGAAAGTGAGGGTGGCATAGACCAGGTAGCCGCCAGTGGTGTGCAGCACCCCTTTGGGCTTGCCGGTTGAACCTGAGGTGTAGAGGATGAACAGCGGATCTTCGGCGTTCATCGCTTCGGGCGGGCAGTCGCTGCTGACGGTGGCGGTTGCTTCGTGCCACCACACATCGCGATGGCTGTGCCAGGCGACATCGCCGCCGGTACGTTTGAGCACGATCACCTTGTTGACCTGGGTTTCCGGGTTGGTGAGCGCTTCGTCCACATTCTTCTTGAGCGGCACGGCACGCCCGCCACGCAGCCCCTCGTCGGCGGTGATGACGATGTGCGAACCCGAATCTATGATGCGACCGGCCAGCGCTTCCGGCGAGAAACCACCGAAGACGATGCTGTGCACGGCCCCGATGCGGGTACAGGCCAGCATGGCGATGGCCGCTTCCGGCACCATGGGCATGTAGAGGCAGACTACGTCACCCCTGCGCACCCCTTGTGCCTTGAGGACGTTGGCAAACTTGCACACTTCGCCGTGCAGCTCGCGATAGGTCAGCTTGCGATCCTCGGCCGGGTTGTCCCCTTCCCAGATGATGGCGACCTTGTCGCCTCGATCGCGCAGGTGGCGGTCCAGGCAGTTGGCCGAGACGTTGAGCTGGCCATCCTCGAACCACTTGATGGAGACGTGACCCGGGTCGTAGGAGGTGTTCTTGACCTTGGTATAGGGCTTCATCCAGTCGAGGATTTTGCCCTGCTCGCCCCAGAAGGCGTCCGGGTTTTCAACGGAGGCCTGGTACATGGCCTCATAACCTGCCTTGTCCAGCAGGGCGCCGTTGCTGATATGGGATTTGACCGGGTAGACCTTGCTCTCGCTCATCTGTCACTCCTGTGAAAACATCCTTTTAATAATTGAGTAACAACTTATACCTTTGGCATGGGGGGGCAATTAGACTTTTGGATAGGCGATGCTCCGCTCCGGTACACAGGGGATGACAGAGGGGAAAGTCTTTGCAACGAAACGCCCATGGAGGGCGTTTTTTTATCCGATTGTCAGTTAGGGGGTAGGAAAAATCGGCCCCCGGCATTTGCTGTACCGAGGGCCTGTTTCAATGGTGTGACCTAGGATTGGGGGGGCGGAGCCAGCCGGTGGCTCATATGCTCCACCTGTAGCGGCTTGCTGAACAGATAGCCCTGACCTTCACCGCAGTTGAGCGACTGCAAGAAGGCATACTGGGCCTGGGTCTCGATCCCTTCCGCCGTGACCTCCATATCCAGGCTGTCCGCCAGATTGATGATGGTCCGGCACAGCTCGCGGCTGTTCTTGTCATCGGGTAGCGCCTGGACGAAGGCGCGATCTATCTTGATGCGATCGATGGGCAGGCTTTTTAGCAGGCTCAGGGATGAGAAGCCGGTGCCAAAGTCGTCGATGGCGATCTGCACCCCGAGGTTTTTCAGTCGGGTGAAGAGTTCAAGGCTCTGATCGACCCGCTGAATGATGCTCTCGGTCACTTCGATTTCCAGCCGCTCTGACGGGAATCCGGTCTCCTTCAGGATGGCGGCGACCCGTTCAACATAACCGGGGGAGCGCATCTCCCGCACCGATACATTGACCGAGAGGCGGGGTACGTCAAGACCTGCCGCCAGCCAGCGCTGCCCTTGGCGGCAAGCGCTGCGCATCACCCACTCCCCGATTTTTTCGATCAGTCCGCACTCTTCCGCCACCGGAATAAAGCGGGTCGGAGCGATCATCCCCTCATGGGGGTGTTGCCAGCGTATCAGGGCCTCCAGTCCACTCAGGTGGCCAGTGGTGAGGTCGGTCATGGGTTGGTAGAAGATGCAGAGTTGATCCTGCTCCAGTGCCTTGAGCAGCCCTTGTTCCATCTGCATTCTTTCCCGGGCACGGGCGGCCATGCTGGGGGTATAGAACTGGTAGCCGTTGCGCCCCTGGCTCTTGGCTTCGTACATGGCGCTGTCTGCTGCGCTGATCAGGCTCTCGGGCGTATCGGCATGGTCCGGGTAGAGGGCGATCCCGATACTGGCGGAGATGGCGACCTGCTCATGGGCCAGTTCTACAGGCTCACGCAGCACATCCAACAGGGTACTGGCCAGCATCTCCAGCTCTTCGGGCTGATCCAGATAGGGGATTAACACCAGAAATTCGTCGCCGCCAAGCCGTGTTGCGAGATCGTGTGCTTGCAGGCAGCCGTGGATCCGCTCGGCCAAGCGCTTGAGCAACTGATCGCCGACCCCGTGGCCCAGGCTGTCGTTGATCAGCTTGAAGCCGTCCAGGTCGATAAACAACAGCCCCAGTCGCTTTCGGTTGAGTTTGGCCGTCTTCAGCTCAAGGGCCAGCCGCTCCTGCAACAGATGGCGGTTGCCAAGCTCCGTCAGGGGATCGTGGTAGGCCAAATGGTTGAGCTCGGCCTCGACCTTGCGGATGGCGCTGATGTCGGAGAGGGCTATCACGAAGTGAGTGGTGTTGTTGAAACTGTCGTAGACGGCGCTGATCTGCTGCCAGGAGGAGAAGTAGCTGCCATCCTTGCGCAGGCACAGTCGTTCGCCATGCCAGGTATTGTTGCCCGGTTGCAGCTGATACCAGGGATAGTCGCGCGCACCGTGGGTTTGCGGATGCATGACCATGTCCATAGTGTGCCCCATCACCTCGTCTGAGTCGTACTGGGTCAGCATGGTGAATGCCGGGTTGACCGAGATGATGCGGTGGTCGTGATCGAGAATGATGATCCCTTCGGCCGTGGTATCGAAAACCACGTTGGCCTGGTGCAGCCGCTCCTCCTGGCGGCGGCGGGCGGTGGCATTGTGGATCACCCCCATCACCCGGCGCCCGACAGATTCGGTGGCAGGGACGTGATCGGCATGGATGTCGACCCAGTGACGCTCATCAAGGTGGTTGATGTAACTCAAGGTGAGGTGGATTGGCTGATCCCCCAGCAGGGCGGTCTTGAGCTGGTTGCCGGATTCGGGCTCGAAACAGTCGACGAACGACTGCAGCCCCCCGAGGAAGCGGTTGTTTCGGGGGCCCAGCAGGGAGCCAATCTGCCCCTCAAACAGCAGACGGTCTTCTGTAACATGCCATTCCCAGACCCCGATCTGGGCCGCGCGCATCGCCAGTTGCAGCCGCTGCTCGGTTTCGTACTGCTCCGTGATGTCCCGCACGATGGCGAGGATCCCGTTAAGCTCCCCCCTTTCATTGCGCATCGGGCTGTAGGTGGCTTGCCAGCGTCGGTAGCTGCAGCCGTGAGCGGCGGTTTGACCCGAGATGGCGATATCCACATAGGGCACACCGCTGCGCATGATCTGCTGAAACATGGGCTCCAGGGTAGGGGCCAGCTGGGGCACCACCTCCCGCAATAACTTGCCATGGTGCTCCGCGATGCTCTTGCCGTTGATGTCGGCCAGTACCTGGTTGACCTTGCGATAACGAAATTCGCGATCGAATACGCCTATGCCCAGCGGCGCCGTATCCATCAGCTGTTCCAGAACGGTGTGATCAGACAGCTGGGTCAGGAGTGCCTCGGCATCGGCATTGAAAAGCTTCCCGTCCATGAAGACCTCGGCATTGACTGATTTGTTACTTAAGTGGGTTTCAGTATGGCACGAACTCTCGGGTAGGGAGTCAGCTGGGGTTAGGTGATCGTTTTCAGAGGGCGGCAAAAACCTCGTTCAGACCAGGCAGCAAGGGCGTCTACGGAGAGATCCACCCTCTGATAAAGGCATTAATAGCGACCTTGCTCTTTCCTCGAGCATAAGATGCGGCAAAAATATGGAAAACAAGGCGTATGAGAGACGATAAAGAGGAGTTTGTTTGATGATTGGATTGATGTTGCTGGCCGCAGCCTGGCAGTTTGAGGCCCCCGCGTTCGAATCGGATTTTGCCGGCCAGGGCTATGTGGAACAGGGGGCTGGACTGGCGCCATCGGTGCGTGAACAGGTAGCCGATTCATTGAACCAGTCGCTGGTCGATGAGCCGTTCCCGCTCCAGTTCAAGAAAACGCCCCGCTATCAGGGCGACTCTCCGCTGACCCGCTATCTCAACGAACGGGATGACAGCTGGCAGCTGGAAATCGGCGGCCAGTAGGCCGTCACCCCTTCTCGCGGCCGAAGGCCTGAATACCCCGCACGAAGACCAGCCAGCCGATCAGGTGGAAAGGCAGAGCCATGGCGTAGAGCAGCAACCAGTGGCTCTCGGTGCCGCTGCTATTGATGAAATCGATCCAGGAGGCCAGCAGGGCCAGCATGCCCGCTATCTGGAAGCGGCGGCGCAGCACCACCTCGACGCCCAGATTGGCAAGATAGAGCGTCAGCAGTATGCCGGCAAAGCCGGTGAGCTGGGCGGTGCCGTAGAGTTCTCTGTCCGGGTTGAACAGCAGCACGGCGAGGGGAGTAATGCCCTGATCCAGCGGGATCAGGGCCAGCAGCCAGCATGCGATCAGGAGCAGGGCTGTCTTCATCGGCTTAGCCGGCGCTTTGGGCCGGTTTGATCAGGCTCAGGTAGTTGGCATCCATCTTGAGGAATACCCCCAGCAGACGGGCACTCGCCCCGTAGAAGCCGAATTCGTCGGCAGCGCGACAGGCGCTCTCGAACTGCTCGAACCACCCCAGCAGGTGATGGTGCAGCAGCGCTTCCTGCTCCTTGAGCCACTCCTCGCGCTGGGCGGCCGTGGTCGCTTCGGCGGCGCGGATGATGAGGTTGCCCATCAGGTCCAGCTCGATGGCCAGGTGATCGGCGGGCTCCTTGTACTTCTCGCTGATGTTGATGCCGAGGCGATCGAGGCGCGCCTGCATCTCGGCCATGGGGGCCTGCATCAGCAGCTTGCCATCGCCGCGGTAGAGCGACTCATAGGGCAGGGCTCCCTGCTTGGGATCGACCAGAAACAGGCCGGCGAAGTCGGCAGCGAGCTCCAGCTGGCGATCGGGACGCACCAGCAGGCGGGCGATGGCATCGTTCAGTTCGGCCACTGCCTCGCGCATGGGGTCTAGGGTAGAGAGGCTCTTCAAGAAGCTGCGCACGTCGTAGGTGTCGTATTCAGCGATCTGTGCATCACTGAGTTCGGCAGCGAACAGGGTGGAGAACCACCAGTAAAGCTCGGCCCGGCGTTCGCTGGTAGCCATAAATTCCTGCATTTTTCCTCCGTGGATGACAATCGGGAGCCATAGAGGCTCCCGATTCTAACGACTTTAAAAATAAAGGAAACTCAAGGGGGGACTTTCGTCCCCCTGGTTCACAGTGCCGGGAACATGGGATCGATGCCCTTGGCGGATTCCGGTGCCCCGAAGGCGGTGACGGCTGGCGCCTGCCCTTGGAACTTCTCGATCTCCACCAGCGCGGTGTGGGCCGTGGTGGCCTGCGCCAGGCTGGAGGAGCCGATGTCCGCGGTCAGCACGTTGGGATCGCCATAGGTACAGAGAGTCCCCACCTTGCCGCCTTCCTGCGGGCCGTACCAGGCACCTTCCTGGATGCGCACCACGCCGGGGGCGTAGTCTTCGCTCACCACCAGACCGGCCAGAACCTGACCGCGGCCGTTGAAGACCCGCACCAGATCCCCGTCCTTGAGCCCGCGCGCCTTGGCGTCCTGCGGGTTCATATAGACCGGCTCGCGACCCTGCACCGTGTAGGTGGCACGGTAGTTGTCGGAGGAGCAGAGCTGGCTGTGCAGGCGCTTGTCCGGGTGACAGGATTGCAGGTGCAGCGGGAACTGCTTGCTGCCATGGCCACCGTGGGAGCGCTCGTAAGGCTCGATCCAGACCGGGTGGCCCGGGCAATCCGCGTAACCGTAGTCGGCGATGGTCTTGGAGTAGATCTCGATAAGACCGGACGGGGTGCCCAGCGGTTCCAGATCCGGCTCCTGACGGAACGACTCGTGACGCACCCAGGGCTTGCCCGCCGGGAAGGTAACGAAACCTTCACCGTGCCAGAACTGGCTGAAGCGGGGCAGGCGGATGCCGATGCCGCGGCCCTGCAGGCGGGCATCGTCATAGATGCTCTGGATCCACTCCAGCTTGGTCTTGCCACCGGTGAACTCGGCCTCGCGATCGAAGCGACGGCACAGGTCGGCGAAGATGTCGTAGTCGTCGCGCGCCTCGAACAGCGGCTCGACCACCTTGTGCATGGCCAGGATGCCGGCGTTGGAGTGGGAACCCCACTGCTCGATGTCATCCCGCTCATAGGTGGTGGTGGCCGGCAGCACGATATCGGCGAAGCGGCAGCTGGCGGTCCACTGGTGATCCACGCTCACCACGGTTTCCAGCTTGCGCCAGGCGGCGATCATCTTGTTGCGATCCTGCTGGTGGTGGAACGGGTTGTTGCCGCAGAACACCGCCATTTTCATCTCCGGGTAGGTGATGGTCTGACCGTTGAAGGCGATGGTCTTGCCCGGGTTCAGGATGCAGTCGACGAAACGGGCCACCGGGATGAACTTGGAGTAGCCCTTCCAGTCGCCGTTGTGCAGCGGCTTGACCCCGGGAATGACGGAGCTGAAGCCGGACATGATGGGACCGGTAGAAGTGATGGTACCGGCGCCGTTGTAGTGCCAGCCAAAACCGTAGCCGCCCCCCGGCAGGCCAATTTGGCCCAGCATGGAGGCCAGTACCACCAGCATCCAGGCGTACTGTTCGCCGTGGTGCATACGCTGCACACACCAGCCGCCGATGAGCTGGGTGCGGCCGCTGGCCATGGTGCGCGCCAGCTCGCGAATGGTCTCGGCAGGCACGCCACAGATGGCGGAGGCCCACTCGGCATCCTTCACCTGGCCATCCTTGGTGCCCAGCAGATAGGGCAGGAACTTGTCAAAGCCGGTGGTGTAGTTCTTGAGGAAGTCCTCGTCGTGACGCTTTTCGCTGTAGAGGGTATGGGCGATACCCAGCATCAGGGGCACGTCGGTCTGCGGGTTCAGGGTAACCTGATCGCAATTGAGGTACTTCTGGGTTTTGGACTTGACCGGGTCGACGCTGATGACCCTGATCTCGCCCTTGGCCACTTTCTCTTTCAGCTGTTCCCAGTATTCGTAGACGCTGTGATCCGGCACCAGCCAGCCCACCTGCAGGTTCTTGATGGGATCGGAACCCCAGATGACGATGGTCTTGCTGTGCTCCAGCACCAGGGGCCAGGAAGTCTGCTGCTCGTACACCTCCATGGCGCCCGCCACGTGGGGCAGGATCACCTGGGCGGCGCCGGTGGAGTAGTCACCGGCCTTGGCCAGATAGGTACCGTGCAGGTTCATGGCGCGGCCCAGCATGGCGCCGGCGGAGTGCAGCTTGCCGACCGACTGCCAGCCTGAGTGACCGGCGTAGAGGGCGCTCGGGCCATAGGTCTTCTGCACCCGCTCCAGCTCGTGATAGAAGAAGTCCAGCGCCTGGGACCAGGTTACCCGCACGAAGCGGTTCTGGCCGCGCTCGCTGGTGTCGGACTGGTGGCCCTTGCGCAGCCAGTCCAGACGCACCATGGGGTAGCGGATGCGGGAGGGGTTGTAGACCACTTCACTCAGGGCCTTGAGCATCTCGGTCGGATGCTTGTCATGCTCGAACGGCAGGGTCTCGACCCAGCGGCCGTTGACCACACGGGCGCGGAAGGCGCCCCAGTGGGAGCCGGACTGCACCAGTTTTTCGCCGGACTCGGCGGCCATCACGGCGCGACCGAGCAGGGAGGGGCCGATCAGGGCACTGGCACCGCTGGCCAGCAAGCCACCCAGAAAACCACGACGGGAAATATTGATCATCTTGTTATTCCTCTTTCGAATCCGGAATTAGTGGCTGCCCTGACCACCGGTATCGGCGGCATGGTTTTGCAGGTACTTGAGCAGGGTGCGCTCCTCTTCCTTGCTCAGGCGATAGTAGGCAGACATGGCCTTGAGACCCGAGATCCAGCCGTTGGCGGTGAAGTGAGCCGGATCCGGCGCCGCGTGGCAGGAGTTGCAGGTGGACTTGTACATCTCGCCGGCATAATCCCAGATCGGTTTGAGGGAGGATTCGAGGCCCTTGCCATCGACCCAGGCCTGAACCTGCACCTGTTCCCACTTGATATGGGTGGCGCTGTCAGTTTCCTGTTTCAGGATCTTCTCGTTTGCCTTGAGCTCGTCACGGATGGTGGCCACGAAGACTCGCTTGCCCATGTACTCGCTCAGCACGCGGCCCTTGCCTTCGGTTTCGCGCCAGCCTTCGATGGTCACCTTGAGGCGATCGCCGCTGCGGGCCACGACTTCGATGCGGGAGGCGGGCAGCAGCTTGCCGACCGGATCGGTGCTCTCTTCGCTTTCGTAGAGATCCTTCTCACCCAGGGTGTAGAGGGTCTCGGCGGCCGGTGCCTGCTGGGCTTCGCTTGCCAGGGTGGCGTAGGTGGCACGGAAGCCGCCCGCCATGTTCGGCAGTTCGTGAGCGATGCCCTTGTGGCACTCGATGCAGTTCATGTTCTTCGCGGCGGCCTCGGTCATCGCCTTGGCGGCGGCAGGAGACTGCTTGGCGTGGTCCATGTTGTCGTAGCTGTGGCAGGACTTGCAGGTCTTGGAGTTCTGGCTGCTCATGCGCGCCCAGACCTTCTCGGCCAGGTGCAGACGCCTGTCTTCAAACTTCTCCTGGGTGTCGATGCTGTGACCGATGTACTGCTGATAGAGGTCGTTGGCCGCCTCCATCTTGCGGGCTACCTTGCCGACGAAGTCCTTCGGCTGGTGGCAGTCGGTACAGACGGCCTGGACGCCGGAGGCGTTCTTGAAGTGAATGGACTCCTTGTACTCGGGGTAGACGGTGTCCTTCATGGTATGGCAGGAGATACAGAACTCGAGGGTACTGGTCTTCTCGAAGCCGTAGTGCAAGCCAACGGTACCGGCCAGGGTGACCCCGACGCCGGCCAGAACCAGCGCCAGCACCGACCAGCGACGGCTGGGTGTGCGCAGGAAATGCCACAGTTTTTTCATAATGGTCTCTCACATCACTTTTTTGATGGAGGCCATGATAGGGAGGCGTTGTGAACAGGGCTGCCGTCGGAAATTAATGAAATAGGGGTATTTATGACAAAATATGAATAGAATAACCCTCCCTTGTTAAACGCCGCGGACCTTGCCCATGAGCCACCACATTCTGGTTGTTGAAGATGATGCCGTCACCCGCGAGAAGCTGACCGGCTATTTCGAACGGGAAGGCTATCGGGTGACCGCGGTCGAAAACGGCCAGGAGATGCGGGCCGTGCTGGCCGAGCAGGAGGTGGCCCTGGTGATGCTGGACATCAACCTGCCGGGGGAGGATGGCTTGCTGCTGACCCGTGAACTGCGCGCCCGCAGCACAGTGGGGATCATCCTGGTGACCGGTCGCAGCGATGCGGTGGACAGGATAGTGGGCCTCGAGATGGGAGCCGACGACTATGTCACCAAACCATTCGAGCTCAGGGAACTGCTGGTGCGGGTCAAGAACCTGCTATGGCGCATCTCGTTGGCCGCAGCCCAGCCGTGCGAGCCGGCCCCGGCCGACGATGCGGTGCGTTTTGGTCCCTGGCGCTTCGATATTCCCCGTCGCCAGCTCAGCAAGGACGGGGTGCCGGTGCGCCTGACCAAGGCGGAGTACGAAGTGCTGGTGGCCTTTATCGCCAACGCCGGGCGGGTGCTGAGTCGGGAGCGGATCCTGGCCCTCACCAGCCACCGCGGCGATGGCCCGAGCGATCGCACCATAGACGTGCTGATCCGCCGGCTGCGGGGCAAGATGGAGCAGGATCCCCGGGATCCCCAGCTGTTTGTCACAGTTCACGGGGAAGGCTACCTGTTTGCCGGCGAGATAGCCTCTTAAAAGCAAGGGCGCCATATCAGGGCCTGGTGCTTTTCCTCGCGCAGGCCGTTATATCAGAGGGACTCAGGCCGGTGGCCGGGTGTCGAACTGCGGGCAGTCGCCCCCTATCTGGTGCCAGGGCGCCTTGGAGCCGACGAAGATGTGAAAGGCGGGGCGCTGGCTGGGCGCCTCGTCCAGCACTCCCAGCCTCAGATTGATCTTGCCGCTGCTGCGTTTCTGACTGAACAGGCTGGAGCCGCAGTGGCGGCAGAAGGCAAGGGTCGTCTCCGCCGATTTCTGATAGCGGGTGATGGCATCAATGCCCTTCACCACGTTGACCTTGTCACCATCCAGCCCGCCGACGGAGGCGTAATCCGCCCCTGAAAACTTGCGGCACTCGGAGCAATGGCAGTTGCCCATGTAGTCGAATTGATCCGGCAGGGTCAGGGCGACGGCGCCGCACAGGCAGCTTGCATGCAATGTTCTCATCTCTTCTTCCTTGAGTTTGGTGGCGTTACTTGCCGCTGGCGTCGGTACCGACCCGGTAGACGGGGCGAAAGGCGCCATCAGACAAGGAGTTGCCCGGGTCGGCCAGAGGGGCCTCCAGGGTCAGGATGGGGGGGCCCATCACTCGCGGGCACTGGCGTTCGCCAGCATCGGGCTTTTGCAGCAGGCAGACTGCCTGGGCCACAGCGAGGCGCCCTTGCTGGCGCATCTGATCGCTGTTGGCGGTCAGGATCTTGCCCCGGCGCAGGCCGCGCTGGACCCCGTGGCTGAAGTAGGTGCTCAGCACTTTGGGACGATCGAGCTGGCGCTGCGCCAGCTCGTTGACCGCCACTTCGGCGGCGATGGCACCACCCACCAGATAGTCGAGGTCAGGATGGCGGGCCAGGGTTTGCTGCACCAGAGTACGCTGGATCTCGCGGCTGTTGTCACCGCGCGCCGTGGTCACCAGTCTGATGGCGCTTCCCTTGATGCCGTCGGCAAAACCCGGCTCGACGAAGTTGTTGCCGCCGCTCGCCTGCGGGCCGGGGAAAAGGGCCACCGAGACCGGCGGGCTGCCGGCAGGGTGGCGCTTTGCCAGCCAGTGGCCAATCTGCCAGCCCATCTGGTACCAGGAGACCCCCACCTTGGCCCGCACCAGCCCGGCAGGCAGATCATTGACCAGGCCGAATACCGGCAGCGGGCTGGCGGTGATCGCCTCGTTCAGGCCGTCGTAGCTCACCGCGCCGAGCAGGATGGCGTCGCTCCCCTCGCTCACGCACTGCTGCAACTGCTGGCGCTGTTCGGCAATGGCGCCGTAACCGCCCGCCTCATGAATGCGCAGTTTCACGCCGAGCCGCTTTGCCTCTTCCACCATGCCCTGATTGACCGACAGCCAGTAGGCGTCGCGTAGATGGGGATAGAGGGCGCACAGGGTCAGGGGGCGCGCAAGGGGGGCTGGCGCTGGCCAGTCGAGGCTGACCGGTTGGCCGCTGAAGGTGCCGTCGGGCCAGTGATCCACCTCGAAGGCGTGGACACAGGCCGGGAGCAAGATGAGCAACAGGGAGAGATAGACGCTTCGCATGGCCAGGGGTTTTGTTAAAGTGTGGAGCCATATTATCCGGTCAAAGTCGACCACAACCAAGGTACTTCCCGTGAGAATCTTTTCCGGCCTGGGCGGCAAGTTGTTGCTGGCCTTCTCCCTGATGGCGCTGTTGACCCTGAGCGCCTCCCTGCTGGGGTGGATCGGGCTCACTCATCTGCGTCAGCTGGAGCAGGGGGTACAGCAGACCCTGGCGGATCAGGAGCTGGCCCGCACCCTGGCGCGGCTGAGCGGCGAGATCCAGAGCTCCTCCCACCTGCTGGCCTCCGCGACCAGCGAAGGGGAGCGGGAGCATCAGGGGCGGCTGCTCACCCTGCAGGGGCAGCAGATGCAGCGCGTGCTGGAGCAACTGGGCCATGGGGGTGGCAAGCAGACGCCCGATGAGTTGCACCAGCTCAGCCAGACCATCATCGGCAACCTGGGCCAGCAGGGCTGGCTGGTAGGGGAGCGGCTCACGTTAATGGCTGAAGGTAGTGCCCTGCGCTCCCGCCTGGTGGCGGCCGCCGGTCAGGTGGCGGAGCTGGCCCGCAGCCAGATGGAGAACGCTGAAACCGTGATGGTGGCGGGGCTCGGCTCCCTCTATTCACTGCAAGGACGGTCTGCAGGTCGGGCGATCGATCGGCTGCTGGAGCAGGATCTCGACTGGCTGGAGCAGATGACGGAGCTACGTCATCGTACCCTGATGCAACAGCAGCGCATCGAGGAGATCTGGCGCAGCGAGCAGCAGGAGGGGCTGCAAACCCTGTTGCAGGACGTGCGCCGTGAGCTGGCCATCCTGCGGTTGCGATCCGGGGCTGTGACGGATCCGGCGCGCCGCCAGGCGGTCGAGCAGGCGCTGACTGTGCTGGAGCAAAGCGATCGGCTGGTGCAACTGCGCAGCGACTGGCTCGGCAAAGGGGAGGCGCTGCGGGTGCTGGCCGCCGCCAACGAGGCCCTGATGGAGAGTCTCAACCGTCAGGTCGGTAGCCTGGTGAACAAGGCCCGGGACTCCCTGGGGGAGAGCCAGCAGGCCCTGAGCGCCCGGTTGCAACTGCTGGAGCAGGCCCTGATGGTGATCGGCCTGTTCACCCTGGTGCTGCTCATCCTGCTGATGTGGCGCATGGTTTATGGTCGCATCGTCTGGCCGCTGCAGCATGCGGTGGAGGGAATGAGTCGCCTGGCCAAGGGGGATCTGACGCCGTTGACGCCGGTCGGGGAAGCGGGGCGCGACGAGCTGGCGGAGCTTGCGCGAGCACTGCAGGTGTTTCGTGACAATGCCATCGAACTTGGCCGCTACCAGCGGGAGCTGGAGTCGCGGGTCGAGGAGCGCACGGAGCAGCTCAGCCATGCCAATGCGCGCCTCAACGAAGAGGTGGAGAAGCAGCGGCTGGCCCGTGCCGAGGCGGAGCAGGCCAATCGTGCCAAGTCGGTGTTCCTCGCCACCATGAGCCACGAAATTCGCACCCCCATGAACGGCATACTGGGCGGCCTCACCCTGCTGGAGGACACCCATCTCAGCGAGACCCAGCAGCGCTATCTGGCCGCCATCGAGCACAGCGGCGAATCCCTGCTGGAGATCCTCAACGACATCCTCGACTACTCCAAGATAGAGGCGGGCCATGTGGAGGCGCGTCGCGAGCCCTTCCCCCTCCATCAGCTCGCCGATGAGCTTATTGCCCTGTTCAGACCGAAGGCCGAGGGAAAAGGGGTGGCGCTGGCGCTGGAGTATGCCCCCTCGCTCCCCCCCGTGGTGGAGGGGGATGTGGGCAAGCTGCGCCAGGTGCTCGCGAACCTGTTGGGCAATGCGGTCAAGTTCACTGGCGAGGGGCACATCACCCTGGTGGTGGCCCCTCTTGCCTGTGCAGGCCCCTGCGCCGAGCCTTGCATCCGTTTTGTGGTGAAAGACACGGGCCCCGGCATCCCGGCGGGGGAGCAGGAGGCGGTGTTCGAGGCCTTCCGCCAGCGCAAGCGGGACATGGGCCATCAGGGGGGCACAGGGCTTGGGCTTGCCATCAGCCGCCGGCTGGTGGCCGCCATGGGCGGAGAGCTCAATCTCTCCAGCGAACCGGGTCAGGGCTGTGAATTCAGCTTCAGCCTGCCACTGCAGCGCTCGGCCGCCCGGTTGCCGACGAGCTCCCAGCCGGTGCGCCTCGGTCAGCCGCGGGAGATCCTGCTGGTGGAGGATAACGAGATCAACCGGCTGGTAGCCCAGGGCATGCTGGCACGCCTCGGCCACAAGGTCACTCTGGCCGAAGACGGACGCACTGCGCTGGCGCGGGTGACCGAGCGCCCCTTCGAGCTGGCCCTGCTCGACATCAACCTGCCGGACATGGATGGCATGACGTTGCGCGAGGATCTGGTCGCCATCAGCGAGGAGGAGCATGGCTGCGGCCTGCCTGCCATCGCCATCTCGGCCCAGATGTACCCCGAGGATATCCGCCACTGTCTCGCCGCCGGATTTGCCGATTTTGTCGGCAAGCCGGTGCGCCTGGCGGCCCTGGCCAGCGCCATCGAACGCCTGTTTCAGGAAGAGGGCGAGCCTGCCGCACCACTGCTTGTCGAGCAGGGTTTGCAGCCCGTCCCGGCTGAGCCGACGCGGATCGCCAACCCGGTGCTGGAAGCTGACCTGCACCTGCTGGGCGGGCCGCGCATCCGCCAGCTGGCCGAGTTGTTCGCCAGCCAGGGGGGCGAGCTGGTCACCAGGCTGGAGCAAAGCGATGACGAAGAGCAGAGGCGATCTCTGGCCCACAAGCTCAATGGGAGCGCCCTGGCCCTGGGGCTCGGAGAATTTGCCGATTACTGCGCCGCGCTGGAGGCAGGAGAGGGGGATCCTGGCACATTGAGGGGGCGTTTCGAGGCGGCGCAGCAAGCGTTGGAAGCGTGGCTTTCACACCATGTTCCCCCGGCATCCTGATCGAGGAGGGGGCCTTCAGATCTGAAGACGTGATCGCACTCGTTTTTTACAACATAAATTCAACATTTTTTTAGGTGGTTGGACTGTCTCTTTGATCCAGCTCACGTTACAATGCGCTGGCCCACTTCACCTAACGCGCAAACGATTTTCAGGAGAGAAACGGATGTTGAAACGTGACATGACCATCGCCAATTATGATCCGCAATTGTGGCAGGCCATCACAGACGAGACCCGTCGTCAGGAAGAGCATATCGAGCTGATTGCGTCTGAGAACTACACCAGCCCCCGCGTCATGGAAGCCCAGGGCTCCCAGCTGACCAACAAGTACGCCGAAGGCTACCCGGCCAAGCGCTACTACGGTGGTTGCGAGTATGTGGATGTGGTCGAAACCCTGGCCATCGAGCGCGCCAAAGAGCTGTTCGGTGCCACCTACGCCAACGTGCAGCCGCACTCCGGCTCCCAGGCCAACAGCGCCGTCTACATGGCCCTGCTGCAGCCGGGCGATACAGTGCTGGGCATGAACCTGGCCCACGGCGGTCACCTGACCCACGGCTCCCCGGTCAACTTCTCCGGCAAGCTGTACAACATCATTCCCTACGGCATCGACGAGTCCGGCAAGATCGATTACGACGAGATGGAGCGTCTGGCCGTTGAGCACAAGCCGAAGATGATGATCGGTGGCTTCTCCGCCTACTCCGGCATCGTCGACTGGGCCCGCATGCGCGAGATCGCCGACAAGATCGGTGCCTGGCTGTTCGTCGACATGGCTCACGTGGCTGGCCTCATCGCCGCTGGCGTCTACCCGAACCCGGTTCCCCATGCTCACGTGGTCACCTCCACCACCCACAAGACCCTGGCCGGTCCGCGCGGTGGTCTGATCCTCTCCGCCGCTGACGACGAAGATCTGTACAAGAAGCTCAACTCTGCCGTCTTCCCGGGTGGTCAGGGTGGCCCGCTGATGCACGTCATCGCCGGCAAGGCCGTCGCCTTCAAAGAGGCGCTGGAGCCCGAGTTCAAGACTTATCAGGCCCAGGTCGTGAAAAACGCCAAGGCGATGGCCGCCACCTTCATCGAGCGCGGTTACAAGATCGTCTCCGGCGGTACCGACAACCATCTGATGCTGGTTGACCTGATCGGCCGCGAGCTGACCGGTAAGGACGCCGACGCAGCGCTGGGCAAAGCCAACATCACCGTCAACAAGAACTCGGTGCCGAACGATCCGCGTTCCCCGTTCGTCACCTCCGGTGTGCGTATTGGTACCCCGGCCATCACCCGCCGCGGTTTCAAGGAAGCCGAATCCATCCAGCTGACCCACTGGATCTGCGACGTGCTGGACAACCACGACAACGACGAAGTGCTGGCCAACACCCGCGAGAAGGTGCTGGACATCTGCCGCCGTTTCCCGGTTTATGCATAATCCGCCTGACCTTTTAGGTTGAATAGCAATGCCACCCTCGGGTGGCATTGTTTTTTCAGGGCTTTTACCGGTTTTCCATGGCCGTGTTACACTGAGCGGCCTAGTGCCTGGCCCCGCGGGGCAGGAGCCCGTTTCTGTTAACGCCGGAGGTCCGATGCATTGCCCTTTCTGTAGTGCCGTTGATACCAAGGTGATCGATTCTCGCCTGGTGGCCGAAGGCCATCAGGTGCGCCGCCGTCGTGAGTGTCTGCTCTGCCATGAACGCTTCACCACCTTCGAGATGGCCGAGCTGGTGATGCCGCGGGTCATCAAGAGCAACGGCTCGCGCGAGCCGTTCAACGAGGACAAGCTGCGCGCCGGCATTCTGCGGGCGCTGGAGAAGCGCCCGGTGAGCATGGAGGCCATCGAAAAGGCGGTCAACCATATCAAGTCTCGCCTGCGCGCCACCGGCGAGCGTGAAGTCGCCTCCGAGCTGGTAGGCAATCTGGTGATGGACGAACTCAAGGGGCTCGACAAGGTGGCCTATATCCGTTTCGCCTCCGTCTACCGCAGCTTTGAAGATATTCGCGAGTTTGGCGAAGAGATTGCCAAGCTGGAGAAGTAAGCCTGCGTCAGGCTTTGTATGAATGACCCTCTTTTCTCGCCTGTAACGGGAGCCCAGATGTTTAGTCAAGACGATTACCGATGGATGAGCCGGGCCCTCGAACTGGCCCGTCGTGGCCGCTATACCACGGCGCCCAACCCCTGTGTCGGCGCCGTGCTGGTCAAGGCCGGCGAAGTGGTGGGGGAGGGCTGGCACCAGCGTGCCGGTGAACCCCATGCCGAGGTCTATGCCCTGCATGCCGCGGGTGAAAAGGCCCGCGGTGCCACCGCCTACGTGACCCTGGAACCCTGTTCCCACCATGGTCGTACCCCGCCCTGCGCCGAGGCGCTAATCAAGGCCGGCGTGAGCCGGGTGGTGGCTGCCATGGTAGATCCCAACCCCCAGGTGGCCGGTCGCGGCCTGCGGATGCTCTCCGAGGCGGGGATCAAGGCTGATTTCGGCCTGTTGGCTGCCGAGGCCGAGGCGCTCAACCCGGGCTTTTTCAAGCGGATGCGCACCGCGTTTCCGCTGGTGACGGTCAAGCTTGGCGCCAGTCTCGATGGCCGCACCGCCATGGCGAGCGGCGAGAGCCAGTGGATCACCTCCCCTGATGCGCGCCGCGACGTGCAGCGGCTGCGGGCTCGCCACGATGCGGTGCTCTCCAGCGCCGAAACCGTGTTGGCTGATGGCGCCTCCCTGACTGTGCGCTGGGATGAGCTGCCCTCCTCGGTCAAGGCCGCCTATCCCAAGGAGACCCTGCGCCAGCCGCTGCGGGTCATCGTCGATTCACAAAACCGGCTGACCCCGGACTTGCCCCTGTTCCAGAGCGAGAGCCCTGTGCTGCTGGCCCGTCACAAGGCGTACGGAGATTGGCCCGAGTGGGTACAGCAGCTGGAGTTGCCGTTGCACGAGGGGAGGCTCGATCTGGTCAGCCTCTTCATGCAACTGGCCAAGCAAAACGTCAACTCAGTGCTGGTGGAGGCGGGCCCGCGCCTGTGTGGCGCCCTGCTGGACAAGGGACTGGTGGATGAGTTGGTGCTCTATCAGGCGCCCAAGCTGATGGGGGATGAGGGGCGTGGCCTGTTCCATCTGCCCGGGCTGATCCGGCTGTTCCAGGCACCCAAGCTCAACATCAAGGATGTGCGGCTGGTGGGGCAGGATATTCGCATCACTGCCAAGATTGCCTGACGAGCCTGTTGGCTGCGTCTTGAGGCTGTTTGGCTGGCGGGTTGATTGCAAAGCAATCCATTCGCATGGCTGCCAACATGGCCTGATTTTTCCATTTTCTGCGGGGCCGGGCTGGCCCCGTCATCAGCAAGGTGATCTGCATGTTTACCGGAATTATCGAAGCGGTGGGAACCCTGGCCAGCCTGCGCCGCCAGGGCGAGGACATGGCCCTCACGGTGTACGCGCCGACCCTGGATTTTAGCGACGTGAAACTCGGCGACTCCATCGCTACCAACGGCGTCTGCCTTACCGTGGTGGCCCTGGGTGACAAGAGCTACACCGCCGATGTGTCGCTGGAGACCCTGTCGCGTACCGGCTTTGCCGAGGCCAGGGTGGGGGAGCGGGTCAACCTCGAGAAGGCCTTGATGCCCACCTCCCGCCTCGGCGGTCATTTGGTCTCCGGCCATGTAGATGGGGTAGGGGAAGTGAAAAGCGTCGCCAGCAGCGGTCGCGCTATCGAATACTGGATCGCAACGCCGGCGGAACTCTCCCGCTATATCGCCGAGAAGGGATCCATCGCGGTGGATGGCATCAGCCTCACGGTCAACGCGGTGCAGGGGGATCTGTTTCGCCTGACCATAGTGCCCCACACCGCTCAGGAGACCACCATAGCCCAGTGGAAACCGGGCCGGCGGGTTAACCTCGAGGTGGATCAGATTGCCCGCTATCTGGAGCGGCTGATGATGGGCAAGAGCCAGGAGAGCACGGCCTCTAACCTGACTCTGGAGAAGCTGGCCAAGGCCGGTTTTCTCTGAGGCGAAGCAAAACGCCGTTCTGTGATCCCGCTCCGATTGAAATGGGCCAGGGAGCCCCAATCTAGAGCCACATAAACCCAGGTCGAGTTGAGCCCGCAGGCTCAATCCCCACGCACATTGATGGAGTAGCCCATGGCGCTGAGCACAACCCAGGAAATCATTGCCGATATCAAGGCTGGCAAGATGGTGATCCTGATGGACGACGAAGATAGGGAGAACGAAGGGGACCTCATCATGGCCGCCTCCTGTGTCCGCCCGGAAGACATCAACTTCATGGCCCGCTATGGCCGCGGTCTCATCTGCCTGACCCTGACCCGGGATCGCTGCAAGCAGCTGGCGCTGCCGCTGATGGTCGATCGCAACAACGCCCAGTTCTCCACCGCCTTCACCGTGACCATCGAAGCGGCTGAAGGGGTCACTACCGGCATCTCCGCCGCCGATCGCGCCGTGACCGTACGGGCGGCCGTGGCGCCGGACGCCAAGGCCTCCGATCTGGTGCAGCCGGGCCATATCTTCCCGCTGATGGCGCAGGATGGCGGTGTGCTGACCCGCGCCGGCCACACCGAGGCGGGTTGTGACCTGGCTCGTCTGGCCGGTTACGAGGCGGCCTCCGTCATCGTCGAGATCCTCAACGAGGATGGCACCATGGCGCGCCGCCCGGACCTCGAGATCTTCGCCGAGCAGCACGGCATCAAGCTTGGCACCATTGCGGATCTCATCGAGTACCGCAACCAGCACGAGACCACGGTCGAGAAGGTGGCCGAATGCAAGCTGCCCACCGAATATGGCGAGTTCGACCTCGTCACCTTCCGCGACACCATCGACAACCAGGTTCACTTCGCGTTGAAAAAAGGCGAGGTGCAGGCGGATCAGCCGACCCTGGTGCGGGTCCATCTGCACGACGTGCTGAGCGATCTGCTGCTGACCGACCGTCATGCTGCACGCAGCTGGCCGCTGCCCAAATCCATGGCCCGCATCGCCGACGAGGGCGGGGTGCTGGTGATCCTGGGAGCAGAAGCCCATGGCGCCGAGCTGCTGGCCCGGGTCAAGGGGTTCGAGGCCGCCGACAAGGGGCTGGCACCGGAAGGGGCCAAGTGGCAAGGCACCTCGCGCCGGGTCGGCGTCGGCTCCCAGATCCTCAAGGCGCTGGGGGTGGGCAAGATGCGCCTGCTGAGCTCGCCGAAGAAGTACCACGCCCTCGGCGGTTTTGGCCTGGAAGTGGTGGAATACGTCGGCGAATAAGCGCCTCGTTTCGCTTAAATCACTATCATGGCCGCCTGTTGCGGCCATGGTTTTTGTCGTGGGTCTGTTGTGCTAGAATGTGCGCACTTTTGACTCCGGCCCTTTTGATTGCACAGATACAGGATTTCCAATGAAGGTTATCGAAGGAAATATTGCCGCTCCAGCAGCGCGCGTTGCGATTGTCGTTGCCCGCTTCAACAGCTTCATCAACGACAGCCTGGTGAGTGGCGCAGTGGACGTACTGAAGCGTCAAGGTCAGGTACAGGACAGCAACCTGACCCTGGTGAAAGTGCCGGGTGCGGTTGAAATGCCACTGGTCATCAAGAAACTGGCCAAGAGTGGTCAATACGACGCCATCGTGGCGGTCGGCACCGTCATCCGTGGCGGCACCTACCACTTCGATCTGGTCGCCAACGAGAACAGCAAGGGCATGGCCCAGGTAATGATGGAATATGAAATTCCGGTTGCCTTCGGCGTACTGACCACTGAAAACATTGAACAAGCCATCGAGCGTGCAGGTACCAAGGCGGGTAACAAGGGTGCAGAGGCTGCACTGGCAGCGCTCGAAATGATCAACGTCCTGAAAGAACTGGACGTGTAACGAGGAGAAATGCATTGAAACCGTCCGAGCGCCGTAAAGCCCGCCATTGCGCCACCCAGGCCATCTACCAGTGGCAGATGACCAAGGCCAATGTGGGTGACATCGAAGAACAGTTCAAGATCGATCAGGACACCAAGGGTGTGGACCTGAACTACTTCCGCGATCTGCTGTTTGGGGTATCGCTCCACTGCAACGAGCTGGACAAGGTGTTTGCACCTTTCCTCTCCCGTCCGCTGGAAGAAGTGGACATGGTGGACAAGGCGATCCTGCGTCTGGCGACCTATGAGCTGACCCGTCGTGATGATGTGCCGCCGCGCGTGGTGATCAACGAAGCGATCGAGCTGGCCAAAGCCTTTGCTGCCGATGACAGCCACAAGTTTGTCAACGGTGTACTGGACAAGGTGATCAAGTCGCTGAACAAGCGCTGATCCTGACGTTCATCAGCATTCAATGCTGATAGATGCTCTGTTGCGAGAAGTCGTCAGCAAGGTGAAGAGCAGCGCAGGGGCCGGAATGTGTAGAAATACATGAGGAGCCCGGGCAGCGGATGAGCCTTGATCACGATTTCGCAGCAAGAGCAGCAACAGCATCTAATAGAGGAGCCAGCTTAACTGCTGGCTTTTTACTGTATGGGTGAATTTGAGCTGATTGATAAGTACTTCAAGGTTCCCCACGCCCGCAAGGACGTGGTGATGGGCCCCGGAGACGACTGCGCCCTGCTGACCCTGCCTCCCGATACCCAGCTGGCGGTGAGCACGGATACCCTGGTGAGCGGCGTGCACTTCTTTCCTGACATGGATCCGGTGGATCTTGGCTACAAGGCGCTGGCGGTCAACCTGTCCGATCTCGCCGCCATGGGGGCCGAGCCGCGCTGGGTCTCTCTGGCCCTGACCCTGCCCGCCATCAACGAGTCCTGGGTGGCCGGCTTTGCCGAAGGTTTCCTCGAGCTTGCCGAGTACTACAACGTGGCCCTGGTCGGGGGCGACATGACCCGTGGCCCCCTCTCCATCACCATCTCGGTGCAAGGCTCGGTGCCGGCCGGACGTGCCCTGATGCGCAGCGGCGCCCGGGCCGGCGATGGCATCTATGTCACCGGCACCCTGGGGGACGCCGCCCTGGCGCTCTCCCACCTGCTCGGCAAGCGTACTCTCAACGAGAACCAGCTGGCGGCCGTTCTGCCGAGGCTCGATCACCCCCATCCCCGCATCCTGGCCGGTCAGGCTCTGCGCGGGCTGGCGGGCAGTGCGCTGGATCTCTCCGACGGGTTGGCCTCGGATCTTGGCCACATTCTCAAGGCGTCCGGCGTGCGGGCCCAGATCGATCTGGATCTGCTGCCTCTCTCGCCGGTGCTGCAGGATGCGGTGAGCGAGCAGGAGGCGTGGCAACTGGCCCTGGCCGGTGGCGACGACTACGAGCTCTGCTTCACCGTGCCGGAAGAACACCGCGGTGCCCTGGATACGGCGCTGGCTCACAGTGGCGTCAAGTTTACCCGCATTGGTCGCATCGTGGCCGGTGATCCCGGGATCGACTATCTGCGCGGCGAGCAGCCGGTCGAGCTGACGCTGAAAGGGTGGGATCACTTCGCATGAGTTTGTTCAGAATAAAGCCCGAACTGAAACGGCTGAACCTGAAGAACCCGCTCCATTTTTTGGCGGTGGGCTTTGGCTCCGGTCTCTCCCCCAAGGCGCCGGGCACCATGGGAACCCTGGCCGCAATCCCGCTCTACCTGCTGGTGAGTGGTCTGGCTACCCCCTGGTTTATCGCCCTGTTGCTGGTGGGCTTTGTGGCGGGAATTCGCATCTGCCAGAGCGCCACCGATGCCATCGGCATGCCGGATCATGGCGCCATCGTTTGGGACGAGGTAATAGGCTTTGGTGTCACCATGATAGCGGCGCCGGCTGGTTGGGAATGGGTTGTGGCCGGCTTCGTGCTGTTTCGCCTGTTCGACGTGCTCAAACCCTGGCCCATCTCCTGGTTTGACCGTCGCATCCACGGCGGGCTTGGCATCATGCTCGACGATCTCATCGCCGGATTGTTCGCCCTGTTTTGTATGCAATTGCTGGCCTTCTGGCTCGGCTGAGCAACCCCTTCAGGGGAGGACGGCTCTGCTCCTCCCCGATTTATATCTGCTTAATTTTCATTCGTCGGCATATGCTGCCAGTAAAAATCCATTTCACATAAATATTCACTACTCAATCGAAGCTCGCTACTAATAATGCAATAGTGCTTATTGCCATCTGTTGCGCCATTGTTGAAATTAAAGTATTGATACAGTGTAATTGATGGGTTTATAGGCTGTATTTGTGATGAAAATCATAACTTTCATCTACTGTGTTGCTGGTTATCTGAGCAAAGTATTGCGAAATTGTATAACTCAATCATTTACACCCGTTGGCAAACCGTCTAAGTTACTCGCGGGTTATTCCAAAAAAATGCAAAAAACCCGCCCGGATCGCTGGTTTCACTGCCTCATGGATTGAGCAACTATTGCCCAAGGTAACAACCGGCATCTGCGGCTGATTTACGGACGAATTATTTGGGACGGATGTCCCCCGCAGAGGTAAACATGTCCTTGCTCGAAGTAAAGAACTTGCGGATCGAGTATCCCTCCCGCTATGGGGTGCTGGCCGCAGTCAAAGATCTCTCTTTCTCCATCGAAAAAGGGGAAATCGTCGGCGTCGTGGGTGAGTCAGGTGCCGGCAAGTCCACCATCGGCAATGCCGTCATCGATCTGTTGAGTCCTCCCGGTCGCATCGCCCGCGGCGATATCTATCTCAACGGTGAGCTTATCTCCGGCAAGAGCCAGAACGAGATGCGGGCCATTCGCGGCTCGCGCATCGGGTTCATCTTCCAGGATCCCATGACTTCCCTCAACCCGTTGTTCACCGTCGAACATCAGCTGGTTGAAACCATCCTCGCCAATACCGATCTGACCCGCCAGCAGGCCTTTGACAAGGCACTCGAGCTGATGGGGGCGGTGGGGATCCCGAATCCGGATCTGCGCATCAAGCAGTATCCGCACCAGTTCTCCGGCGGCATGCGCCAGCGGGTGGTCATCGCCATCGCCCTGTCGTGCGACCCCGAGCTCATCATCGCCGACGAGCCGACCACGGCGCTGGACGTCTCCATCCAGGATCAGATCCTCCAGCTCATCCGCACCCTGTGCAAGGAGCGTCAGGTGGGCTGCATGTTGGTGACCCACGACATGGGGGTGGTCTCCAACGTCACTGACAAGGTGGCTGTGATGTATCGCGGCGATCTGGTGGAATTCGGCACCACCGAGCAGGTGCTGGGGGCTCCCAACCATCCCTACACCCGCAGTCTTATCTCGGCGGTACCGCGCTCCGACGTCAAGCTGGTGCGCTTCCCGCTGGTCTCCTATATCGAGGATGCCGGCGCTCCGGATACCAGCATCGATCTCAAGACCCACTGGCTCGGCCAGAGCCAGGATGAGCGCTCATACGAAGGAGCCCTGCTGCGGGTGGAGAACGTGGATCTCAAGTTCGTCACCAAGGACTCCATCTTCCCGAGCCGCCGTCAGTATGTGCGGGCCTGCAACAACATCAGCTTCGAGATCTTCGAAGGGGAGACCTTCGGTCTGGTGGGAGAGTCGGGTTCCGGCAAATCCACCATCGCCCGTGCCATTACCGGCCTCTATCCGCCTGACACCGGCAAGATCGTGTTCGAGGGGATCGATCTGACTGCGCTCAAGAGCGAGAGCGAGCGTCGCCCATTGCGTCGCCAGATGCAGATGGTGTTTCAGAACCCCTATTCGTCGATGAATCCGCGGATGAAGGTGCGCGACATCATCGCCGAGCCGATCCGCTTCCACAAACTGGCGGACAGCGAGAGCCAGATCGAGGGGATCGTCGGCGATCTACTGGATCACGTGGGGCTCGGCCGCGGTGCCGGGGTCAAGTATCCCCACGAGTTCTCCGGCGGTCAGCGCCAGCGCATCTCCATCGCCCGCGCCCTGGCGACCCGTCCGCGCTTCCTCATCTGCGACGAGCCCACCTCGGCGCTGGATGTCTCGGTGCAGGCCCAGATCCTCAACTTGCTGAAGGATCTGCAGAAGGAGCTCGGCCTCACCATGCTGTTCATCAGCCACGATCTGCCGGTCATCCGCCAGATGTGCGATCGCATCGGGGTGATGCAGCACGGCAACCTGGTGGAGGTGGCCGAGACCGAGAAACTGTTTACCAATGCCGAGCATGAGTACAGCCGCAAGCTGATCTCGCTGATGCCGGAGTTCAAGGGAATGTCCCGCGAGGGGCTGGAAATCGCAAGCTAGGAAAGCACCGGTTCGCCGGTTTGTCTGTCAATAAAAAAGCCAAAAGCATGGAGAAAACAATGAAGAAAGGATTGTCCAAAATTGCCATGGCGCTGTTTGCCGCCGGTTTCGCGTTCAGTGTCTCTGCCGCCGATATCAAGGTAGGCGTCGCTTCCGATGCCACCTCGCTGGATCCCCAGGAGCAGCTCTCCGGCCAGACTCTGGAAATGTCCCACCTGGTGTTCGATCCCCTGATGCGTTACACCCAAGACCTGCAGTTTGAGCCGCGCCTGGCCGAAAAATATGAGCGTATCGACGACAAGACCGTCCGCTTCCACCTGCGCAAGGGCGTCAAGTTCCACTCCGGCAACGACTTCACCGCCGATGACGTGGTGTGGACCGTCAACCGTCTGAAGGCTTCCCCTGACTTCAAGGCGATCTTCGATCCCATCGCCGAAGCCAAGAAGGTGGATGATTTCACCGTGGATCTCGTCACCGCCAAGCCGTTCCCGCTGGTGCTGCAGACCGTAACCTATATCTTCCCGATGGACTCCAAGTTTTATACCGGCAAGACCGAAGCGGGCAAGGACAAGGCCGAGATCGTCAAGAACGGTGACTCCTTCGCCTCGACCAATGTCTCCGGTACCGGTCCGTTCAGCGTCAAGTTCCGCGAGCAGGGCGTGAAGCTGGAATACGTGCGCAATGCCAACTACTGGGACAAGGCTTCCAAGGGCAACGTCGAGAACCTGACCGTGGTGCCCATCAAGGAAGACGCCACCCGTGTGGCCGCCCTGCTGGGTGGTGACGTGGACATGATTTACCCGGTTGCTCCGAACGATCTGGAGCGCGTCAAGAACGGCAAGGATTCCCAGCTGGTCACCCTGTCCGGTACCCGTGCCATCATCATCGAGCTGAACCAGAACACCAACCCGGCGCTGAAAGACAAGCGCGTGCGTCAGGCAATCAACTACGCCATCAACCAGGTGGGTATCGTCGACAAGATAAACAAGGGTTTCGGTACTCCGGCCGGCCAGCTGAGCCCGAAAGGCTATGCAGGCTATAACGAGGCGCTGGTGCCCCAGTATGATCTGGCCAAGGCCAAGGAGCTGATGAAGGAAGCCGGTTACGAGAAGGGCTTCAAGATGAGCTTCATCTCCCCGGCTGCCCGTTACGTCAACGACGTCAAGATCGCCCAGGCTGTCTCCGCCATGCTGGCCAAGATCAACATCAAGGTGGATCTGAAGACCATGCCGGTGGCCCAGTACTGGCCGGAGTTTGACAAGTGCGCCGCCGACATGCAGCTGATTGGCTGGCATTCCGACACCGAAGATACCGCGAACTTCTTCGAGTTCCTGACTTTCACCAAGGACGCCAAGACTGGTATGGGCCAGTACAACTGTGGTGGCTATGCCAACGCCGAAGCGGACAAGATGGTGATGGATGCGAACACCGAGACAGACCCGGCCAAGCGTGCCGCCATCCTGCAGAAGGTGGAAGCCATGCTGATTGAAGATGCCGCCTATGTGCCGCTGCACTGGGAAGATCTGGCTTATGGTGCCAAGAAGAACGTCGACATCAAGCCGGTGGTCAACGTAATGAACTTCCCTTACCTGGGTGACCTGGTGGTCAACAAGTAAGCGCAAGTCGCAAGGAAGGACGGGGTGGCGCGGCCAAGGTCGCGCCACCCACTAACAGAAGCCTGTGCCATGACACAGGCCACGTAGAAGGACAAGCATGTTTACATTCCTGCTGAAACGGTTCTATCAGGCCGTGATAGTGATGTTCGTCATCAGCCTGGTCGCCTTCTCCATCCAGGACAACCTGGGGGATCCGCTGCGCGAGCTGGTGGGACAATCCGTCTCCGAGTCCGTGCGCCAGGAGCTGCGCGACAAGATGGGCCTCAATGATCCCTTTTTGGTCAAATACAGCCGCTTTCTGAAGAATGCGGTGCATGGGGATCTGGGCACCTCCTATTTCTTCAAGCGACCGGCTCTCGAGGTGATCCTCGACAAGCTGGTGGCTACCCTTGAGCTGGTATTTGCCGCCGCGATCATCATCGTCGTGGTCTCCATTCCGCTCGGGGTCTACTCTGCGATCCGCCCGCGCAGTATTCCCACCAAGATCATCATGGCGGGAAGCAGTATCGGCATCTCGATCCCGGTCTTTTTGACCGCCATCATGCTGATGTATCTCTTCTCCATCCAGCTGGGCTGGCTGCCTGCCTACGGCCGTGGTGAGACTTACAACCTGCTGGGCTGGGAGTCCGGCTTCTTCACCTGGGATGGCATCAAGCACCTGATCCTGCCGGCGGTGTCGCTCTCCTCCATCATGCTGCCGCTGTTTATCCGGTTGGTACGTTCCGAGATGCTGGAGCAGCTCTCCTCCGAGTACGTCAAATTTGCTCGCGCCAAGGGGCTGGACAACAACAAGGTCTACTACCAGCACGCCCTGAAGAACACCATGCTGCCGGTCATCACGGTGGGCGGTGTGCAGATCGGTACCATGGTGGCCTACACCATACTGACCGAGAGCGTGTTCCAGTGGCCGGGTACCGGCTTTTTGTTCCTCGAGGCCATTCACCGGGTCGATACCCCGCTCATCACCGCCTACGTCATCTTCGTCGGCCTGATCTTCGTGGTGACCAACACCCTGGTCGACCTGCTCTACGGGTTGATCAACCCGACCGTCAACTTGACCGCTAAGGGGTAAGCACATGAGCAATGCAGTAACTGCGAGCCCGAGCCGCTGGGCGCGCTTCAAGAACTCCGACATCGTCTACTACTTCCTGCGGGACAAGGTAGCCATGTTCAGCTTTGCGGTCTTCGTGGTGTTTGTGCTGGCGGCGCTGCTGGCGCCCTGGATTGCACCGCACAACGTCTATGACCAGACCAGCTTCGATCTGATGGATGCCGAATTGCCGCCCTCCTGGCTGGAAGGGGGCGAAGAGCGCTTCTGGCTCGGTACCGATAACCAGGGCCGCGACATCTGGAGCACCATCCTCTATGGCGCTCGCATCTCGCTGACTATAGGTCTATTCGCGGTAGCGCTGCAGCTGGTGCTTGGTATCGTCATCGGTCTGCTGGCCGGTTACTTCGGTGGTCGCATCGACAACCTGCTGATGCGTTTTGCCGACGTCCAGCTGTCGTTTTCCACCATGATGGTGGCCATTATCATCTCCGCCATCTTCCAGGCGACCTTTGGCTCTGAGTTCTACTCCAAGTTCGCCATCCTGATGCTGGTGGTGATCATCGGCATTGCCGAATGGCCGCAATATGCCCGGACCGTGCGCGCCTCCGTGCTGGCGGAGAAGAAGAAGGAGTATGTGGAAGCGGCCAAGGTGATGGGCTTTCGCGCCCCGCGCATCATGTTCCGTCACATACTGCCGAACTGCCTGTCGCCCATTCTGGTGATCTCCACCGTGCAGGTGGCCAACGCCATCATGAGTGAGGCGGCGCTCTCCTTCCTCGGGCTAGGCATGCCGGTGGATCAGCCGTCCCTCGGTTCGCTTATCAGTGTGGGCTTCAACTACATCTTCTCCGGCTCCTGGTGGATCACCGCCTTCCCGGGTATCTGCCTGGTGGTGCTGGTGCTGGTCATCAACCTCCTGGGGGACTGGCTGCGAGATGTGTTCAATCCCAAAATCTACAAAGGTTGACGGTGCTCTGTTCACGGAGCGGTTGCGACGATTTGTGAGCAGGTTCCAGACCATGAATGACAAGAAGGGCGCCATATTGGCGCCCTTCTTTATTGCTCGCGGGGAATTTCGTCAGGCTTGCAGCCAGCGCTCAATGCTGGCCTGGATGCCAGCGTCATCCAGTCCGAGCAGGGCGTAGATCTCCTGCTGGGTGCCTTGTTCCACGAAGCGATCCGGCAGGCCCAGGTTGAGCACCGGCTTGCACTTCTTGCTGCGCATCAGCAATTCGTTCACCGCCGAGCCGGCACCACCCATGATGGCGTTGTCCTCGAGGGTGACGAAGTAATCGTGAGTTGCGGCCAGGGAGAGCACCAGCGCCTCATCCATCGGCTTGACGAAGCGCATGTCCACCAGGGTGGCATCGAGCGCCTCGGCGGCGGCCCTGGCGTGCTGCAGCAGGGTACCAAATGCCAGGATGGCGGTGCCCTTGCCTTCCCGCAACACGCGACCCTTGCCAAGCTCGAGTACCTGCATCTCTTGCGAGACGGGGGTATCGCTCAGGCTGCTGCCTCGGGGATAACGCACTGCCGCTGGCCCCTGATGCAGGTAACCGGTGTAGAGCATCTGGCGGCATTCGTTCTCGTCGGACGGAGTCATGATCACCATGTTGGGCACGGTGCGCAGGAAACTGATATCAAACGCCCCCTGATGGGTCGGGCCATCGGCCCCCACCAGACCGGCCCGGTCGATAGCGAACAGCACCGGAAGATCCTGTAGGGCCACGTCGTGGATCACCTGATCGTAGGCGCGCTGCAGGAAGCTTGAATAGATGGCGACCACCGGCTTCTTGTCGGCGATGGCAAGGCCGGCGGCGAAGGTGACCGCATGCTGTTCGGCGATGGCCACGTCGAAGTAGCGATCCGGGTATTGCTGGCTGAATTTCACCAGTCCGGAGCCCTCGCGCATGGCGGGGGTGATGCCGACCAGCTTCTCGTCTTTCGCCGCCATGTCGCACAGCCACTGGCCGAAGATGGCGGAGAAGGTGGGCTTGCCGCCGCCGCTCTTGGGCAGGGTGCACTCGTCGGGATTGAATTTGGGGACGGCGTGATAGCCGATGGGATCTTTCTCCGCCGGCTCGTAGCCCTTGCCCTTCTTGGTTTTGATGTGGAGCAGCTGGGGCCCCTTGAGATTGCGCATGTTGCGCAGGGTCTCGACAAGGGCGTCGATATCGTGGCCGTCGATGGGGCCGATATAGTTGAAGCCGAACTCCTCGAACAGGGTGCCCGGCACCACCATCCCCTTGAGATGCTCCTCGGCCCGTTTGGCCAGCTCCTTGACCGGCGGCAGACCCGCCAGCACCTTCTTGCCGCCTTCGCGGATAGTGGTGTAGAGCTTGCCGGACATGACCCGGGCCAGGTGATTGTTCAGCGCCCCGACGTTCTCGGAGATGGACATCTCGTTGTCGTTGAGGATCACCAGCATGTCCTTGTGGACGTCACCGGCGTGATTGAGCGCCTCGAACGCCATCCCGGCCGTGATGGCTCCATCGCCGATCACCGCCACCACCTTGCGCCCCAATCCTTCACTCTCGGCCGCGACCGCCATGCCGAGCGCTGCACCGATGGAGGTGCTGGAGTGGCCGACGCTGAGGACGTCGTATTCGCTCTCGCCCCGCCAGGGGAAGGGGTGCAGACCATCCTTCTGGCGAATGGTGTGGATCTGGTCGCGACGTCCGGTCAGGATCTTGTGGGGATAGGCCTGGTGGCCCACATCCCAGATCAGGCGATCGAACGGGGTGTTGTAGACGTAATGCAGGGCAACCGTCAGCTCGACCGTGCCCAGACCGGAGGCAAAGTGGCCGCTGGAGCGGCTCACCGAGCGCAGCAGATACTCGCGCAGCTCGTTGCACAGTGCAGGCAGCCGATCCTTGGGCAGAGAACGCAGCTCTATCGGGGTATCCGCCAGGGCCAGGTTGGGGAAATTGCTAATATCAACGCTCATATTGTTACTGTTATCCAGCGTTTAGTGGGTTCGCTCGATGATGTAATCGGCAAACGCTTCCAGAATGTCGGTATTGTAGGGTAAAGATTGCAATGCTGTTAAGGCTTTACCATGGAGTTCGCGAGCCAGTTCACGGGCATTGTCGAGTCCGAGCAGCGCAGGATAAGTGCTTTTCTCTTGCGCCAGATCGGAGCCTTGCGGCTTGCCCAGGGTGGCGGTATCGCTGGTAATGTCGAGGATGTCATCCTGCACCTGGAAAGCGAGGCCAATGGCGGCGGCGTAGGTCTGCAGCGCGGCCAGGGTCGTTTCATCCACGTCGGCCTTGCACAGGGCTCCCAGCATGACGGCGCACTCGATGAGGGCCCCGGTCTTGTGGCGATGGATCTGCTCCAGTTCGGCCAGGCTGATTTGACGTCCTTCGGCCTGCAGGTCGAGGGCCTGGCCACCACACATACCCAGATATCCCGAGGCGCGAGCGAGGACGCTCAGCATCCGCACCCGGTTGGCCATCAGTTCGCCGGGCAGGGGGTGATCGGCCAGGATGGAGAAGGCCAGGGTCTGCAGGGCGTCACCGGCCAGAATGGCGGTGCCTTCATCGAAAGCCTTGTGCACGGTCGGTTGGCCGCGACGCAGATCGTCATTGTCCATGGCGGGCATGTCGTCGTGCAGGAGGGAGTAAGCGTGGATGCACTCGACCGCGGCGGCCGGGCCGTCCAGCAGTTCTCTTTTTACTCCCAGCATTTCGCCAACTGCGTAGACCAGGAAGGGGCGTACCCGCTTGCCTCCGAGCAGCAAGCCATACTTCATGGCATCGCGCAGGCGCGGGGCCATGGCGGGCAAGGATTCAAGTTGTGCTGACAAACAGTCGTCGATACGTTGACGATGCAGACGGGAAAATTGGTCCAGCGCCACTCACTCCTCTCCTTGTTCTGGCTGGAAGGGGGCGAGTTGTTCACTGCCATCGGCCTGGCTCAGCAGGATCTGGATCTTCTGTTCGGCCTGTTCCAGCTTCTGCTGACCGGCGCGAACCAGATGAATGCCCTGTTCGAACTGCTTGAGTGCCTCTTCCAGCGGTAAGGAACCTTGTTCCAGCTGATGAACGATGGTTTCCAGCTCTTCCAGAGTGGCATCAAAACTCAGACGGTCGATTTTTTTACTGGCCATGTCCATCCTCGGGGATTGAAAAAAACGGCTTATATTAACATCGACCGCCCCCATGGGGGAGGCAGAAAAACACCCATGGCTCAAACTCTCCGACAATTGGTCGATAATGAGACATCATTCCGAGCGGATGTGTGCTTGCCGCCTGGGGCGCAATAGCAGAAAATTCAACAAACTATAAATAGCAACAAGCACCGGTGACAGGAGTAGGGATTGTGGATCTAGGTAGTCTGATTGGGGTAGTGCTGGGATTCGGGGTGGTCGTCTACGGCATGCTGCTGGGTGGTCCGGTCAGCATGTATGTGGATGTCCCCTCTGTCATGATCACCGTCTTGGGCTCCATCTTCATCGCCATGATGAAGTTCAACCTTGGCCAGTTCCTGATGGCTTTCAAGGTGGCGGGCAAAGCCTTCATGTACAAGGGCGACAAGCTGGAAGACCTGATTGCCAAAGCGGTTGAACTGGCCGATGCCGCCCGCAAGGGGGGCTTTCTGGCACTGGAGGCAGCCGAGATCCCCAGTCCCTTCATGAAGAAGGGGATCGACATGCTGGTGGATGGTCACGATGCCGATGTGGTGCGTTCTGTGCTGGAAAAAGACATCGATCTCACGGCGGAGCGCCACTCCAGTGCCATCAAGGTGTTTCGCACCCTGGGGGATCTCGGTCCGGCCATGGGCATGATCGGTACTCTGGTCGGTCTGGTGGCCATGCTGTCGAATATGAGCGACCCCAAATCCATCGGCCCGGCCATGGCGGTCGCCTTGCTGACCACCCTGTACGGGGCCATCGAAGCGAACATGATCGCCATTCCCATCGCTGACAAGCTGGAGCTGCGTAGCGGCGAGGAGAGCTTGAGCCGTGCCCTGATCCTCGACGCCATCATGGGGATCCAGGATGGTCAGAACCCGCGGGTGATCCAGTCCATGCTGCAGAACTACCTGAACCAGTCCAAACGCAATGATGGCACCGAGTAGGGGGCATAATGTCTAAATGCAAATGTCCGCCACCAGGGCTGCCTGGCTACATGGGGACTTTCGCTGACCTGATGTCGCTGTTGATGTGTTTCTTCGTGTTGCTGCTGTCGTTTGCCGAGATGGACGTGCTCAAGTTCAAGCAGATTGCAGGCTCCATGAAGAACGCATTCGGGGTGCAGAACATTCTGGAAGTGAAGGACATTCCCAAGGGGACGTCCGTCATCGCCCAGGAGTTCAGGCCCGGTCGTCCCGAACCGACCCCGATCGATACCATCATGCAGCAGACCATCGACATGACCCAGACCGAACTGGAGTTTCTGCCGGGTGAGGCGGAACAGGCGGGCGGCCAGGACAAGAGCGATGGCAAGCAGACCGGGGGGGATACCCCCCAGACGTCGCAAACGGCGCAGCAGGCCCAGCAGCAGTCCAACAACCTGGCTAAAGCACTGGCCGAGCATCTCAAGGATCAGATCCAGGATGGCGCCATCGAAATTGAGGCTTTGGGGCAGCAGATCATCATCCGGATCCGCGAGAAGGCCTCCTTCCCTGCCGGCTCTGCATTCTTGCAACCCCAGTTCTGGCCGGTTATCCGCAAGGTCGCCGCTCTGCTGAAGGATGTTCCCGGGGAGATCACCATCTCGGGCCATACCGACAATGTGGCGACCGAGAACGAGTTGTTCAGCTCCAATTGGGATCTTTCCACCCAGCGTGCGGTGGCGGTAGCCCACCAGATGATCAAGGTGCCCGGTTTCGATCAGAGTCGTTTGGTGGTGCAGGGAATGGCCGATACCCAGCCGCTGGTGCCCAATACGACGGCCGAAAACCGTCGGATGAATCGACGGGTGGAGATCTCCATCATGCAGGGCAAACCGACGATTTCCGAGCCGATATCCGTGCCGAAAGCACAGTGATCTCGGCCATAAACAAGTGTGCAAGTGGGATCTGTGTCGGGGCACTGACATGGATTTTGTGCCGGCTTCATATTAAGATGCCCCATCCGAACCGATTGCTGCGACCGGCTGATGCTTGGTCGCAGTCTCTTTTTTCAAGCAACCCAGGTTTCGACTATGAATCATACTCCGATGACTGTTCGCGGCGCTGAAAAGCTGCGCGAAGAGCTCGAATATCTCAAGACCGAGCTTCGTCCCCAGATTATCGAAGCGATTGCCGATGCCCGTGAGCACGGCGATCTGAAGGAAAATGCCGAATACCATGCCGCCCGTGAGCAGCAGGGGTTCTGCGAAGGACGTATCCAGGAGATCGAAGGCAAGCTCTCCAATGCCCAGGTGATCGATGTCACCAAGATGACCAACAATGGTCGGGTGATTTTTGGCGCTACCGTTACCCTGCTCAAGAGCGAGACCGAGGAAGAAGTGGTCTACCGCATCGTGGGTGACGATGAGGCTGACATCAAGCAAAACCTCATCTCCGTCAATTCCCCCATTGCCAGAGCCCTGATTGGCAAGGAAGTGGATGATGTCGCCATCGTCAAGACGCCGGCAGGCGATGTGGAATACGAAATCCTGGAAGTCGCCTACATCTAACAGGATGGCAAGGTGCCGAAACAGGGGGGCATAGGCTCCCCTGTTTGTCTTTACCCGGTTCGATAGGCTTCGGTGAAGGCATCCTGGTGGCGCAGGAAAATCCAGTTGCGTAGACACTCCAGATCAGGTTTGGCCATCTGGAAATGCAGCGCCCAACCCTGAAGGCCGTTTTGCTGGTGAATATGCCTGATCAGCTCGGCGCAAAGGGGGAGTGGGGCCAGTTCGTGAATATAGAGGGTGCCGTTGAGAGTGGAGCCCTTGATCAGGTTTGAGGGCAAGCCTTCCACTACCAGACCGTCCAGTGACAGGCTGTGCACCTGATAGTCGGTTCCGGCCACCCTGAAACGGGCTTTCTCATCGAGACGCCAGGTTCGTTGGTGTGGGTAGCCGAGTTCCTTGATGACAGGAGCGGTAATGCGTGGCTCGATAAAGCCGTCATCCCCCTGGGTGAAGCGCAGGGGAAAACGAAGCTGATGTCCTGCGAAGCGGGCTTCAAGTACGAGCCGATCGGCGCGTTGCAGCAGTCCAACCAGAGGCGTTGCGAGGTAACCGCTCAGAGATTGTCCGGCGGTGTTTTCCTGATCGTTTCCCAGGTCCCGCAACATGGCCAGTTCATCTTCGGTGAGAATCTGGTGATGTTCCATAGCGGCTCTCTCCACGACTATTCATCGCAGGTTAAGGGCTTGGCGACTACCTTTGCAAGCGACTCGGGAAGGAAATGAAATAAGGAAAGAGCGATGCTCTTTCCTTTTACTTGCGGGGCAGCTGGATTTTGGGTTCGTTGGCCTGACGGTAGATGGTCAGCACATGACCCATGCTCTGCACCTTGATTGCACCGGTTTCACGGACGATAGCATCCATAACCAGTTGTTTCATATCGCGATCTTCAGAGGCAACCTTAACCTTGATCAGCTCGTGATGGTTCAGTGCCAGATCGATCTCGGCCAGTACGCCTTCGGTCAGACCATGTTGACCCAGCAGGACAACAGGCTTGAGGCTGTGGGCAAGGCCCTTGAGGTACTGTTTCTGTTTATTGTTGAGAATCATCGCAATTTCTTCATAAGTCAGGGTTGAAAGGGGCGTATTCTACCCCCACTTAGCCCTTAATACTAATAACCCTTGTGGTTTTTTAAAGTCGATTATCATGACCCAGAAAAAACGTTCCGCCAGTTCAACTCGCTGGTTAAAAGAACATTTCGACGATCAATACGTCAAAAAAGCCCAGAAGATGGGGCTGCGTTCCCGTGCCGTTTTCAAGATTGACGAGATCCAGGGCAAAGACCGTCTGCTCAGGAATGGCATGACAGTGGTGGATTTGGGGGCGGCTCCGGGTGGCTGGTCCCAGTTCGCGGTTGAACAGGTGGGTGAGTCGGGTCGTGTCATCGCCTGTGACATTTTGCCTATGGATCCCATTGCCGGTGTCGATTTCCTGCAAGGGGACTTTCGGGAGGAAACTGTGCTTGGCGCTTTGCTGGAGCGAGTGGGTCCCGACAAGGTAGATGTCGTGATGTCTGATATGGCACCCAATATGAGCGGTACCCAGCAGGTGGATCAGGCCCGGGCCATGTATCTGGTCGAGTTGGCACTGGACATGTGCAACCAGGTATTGCGCAGCGATGGCAGTTTTGTGGTGAAGGTGTTCCAAGGGGAGGGTTTCGACGCCTATCTCAATGAAATACGTCAACTTTTCACAACTGTCAAAATTCGCAAACCAGACTCATCCCGAGCCAGATCACGGGAAGTCTACATTGTGGCTACCGGTTTTAAACTGTAGTACCCTAACCTTCATCGTTAACTGTCAGTCTGCGAGGTTACTGATTTGAGTGACATGGCGAAAAACTTAATCCTGTGGCTGGTCATCGCCGTCGTATTGATGTCGGTGTTCAATAGCTTCAGCCCCAGCGATACCACCAGTCGCCAGCTGGACTATTCCAGCTTCGTTAAAGAGGTGACCCAAGAGCAGATCCGTGAAGTTCGGATGGACGGCAAGGTCATTAACGGCGTCAAACGGACTGGTGAGCGTTTCACCACCATCATTCCTGCGCCGGATCCCCAGCTGCTCAACGACATGCTCAACCATAACGTAAAAGTCATGGGCGAGAAGCCGGAAGAGCCGTCTCTGCTGACCTCCATCTTCATCTCCTGGTTCCCGATGCTGCTGCTGATTGGAGTCTGGGTCTTCTTCATGCGTCAGATGCAGGGCGGCGGTGGCAAAGGTGCCATGTCGTTTGGCAAGAGCAAGGCTCGCCTGATGAGTGAAGATCAGATCAAGACCACCTTCGCCGACGTCGCCGGTTGCGATGAGGCCAAGGAAGAGGTCAAGGAGCTGGTCGACTACCTGCGCGATCCGAGCAAATTCCAGAAACTGGGCGGCAAGATCCCGACTGGCGTACTGCTGGTAGGTCCTCCCGGTACCGGTAAGACTTTGCTGGCCAAGGCCATTGCCGGTGAAGCCAAGGTGCCTTTCTTTACCATTTCCGGTTCCGATTTCGTCGAAATGTTCGTGGGTGTGGGCGCCTCCCGGGTGCGTGACATGTTCGAGCAAGCCAAGAAATCCTCTCCCTGCATCATCTTTATCGATGAGATCGATGCTGTCGGCCGCCAGCGTGGCGCCGGTCTGGGTGGTGGTCACGACGAACGTGAGCAGACCCTGAACCAGATGCTGGTCGAAATGGATGGTTTCGAAGGCAATGAAGGCATCATCGTTATCGCTGCCACCAACCGTCCTGACGTGCTGGATCCGGCCTTGTTGCGTCCTGGTCGTTTCGATCGCCAGGTGGTGGTCGGTCTGCCGGATGTCCGTGGTCGTGAACAGATCCTGAAAGTACACATGCGCAAGGTGCCGTTGGCCGATGACGTCAACGCAGCCCTCATTGCCCGTGGTACACCAGGTTTCTCCGGTGCCGATTTGGCCAACCTGGTCAACGAAGCGGCCCTGTTCTCCGCTCGCGAGAGCCGCCGCGTGGTCTCCATGGCCGAGTTCGAGAAGGCGAAGGACAAGATCATGATGGGGGCGGAACGTCGCTCCATGGTGATGAAAGAGTCCGAGAAAGAGATGACCGCTTATCACGAAGCGGGTCACGCCATCATCGGTCGTCTGGTCCCGGATCATGACCCGGTTTACAAGGTCTCCATTATTCCCCGTGGTCGTGCGCTGGGGGTGACCATGTATCTGCCGGAGCAGGATCGCTGGAGCCACTCCAAGCAGCATCTGGAGTCCATGATCTCCAGTTTGTACGGTGGTCGTCTGGCAGAAGAGCTGATTTACGGTGCAGAGAAGGTATCGACTGGTGCCTCCAACGACATCGAGCGAGCCACCGATATCGCCCGCAAGATGGTGACCCAGTGGGGTATGTCCGAGCGTCTCGGTCCCATGCTCTATGCGGAAGAAGATGGTGAAGTATTCCTCGGTCGCAGCATGGCCAAGGCCAAGCATATGTCCGACGATACTGCTCGTATCATCGATGCCGAGGTCAAGCAGGTCATCGATCGCAACTACGACCGTGCCAAGCAGATCCTGCTGGATAACATGGACGTGTTGCACAGCATGAAAGATGCGCTGATGAAGTACGAAACCATCGACGCCAAGCAGATCGACGATCTGATGGCTCGTCGCGAAGTGCGTGCCCCCAGCAACTGGCATGATGAGCACGGTGATACACCGCAAGGTGGTTCGACTGTTGCTGCTGAACCCAAACCGGCTGCAGCCGCAACGGAACCGGTGGCGGATGTCGATATCGACAAGGCCAACGATCTCCCGGCTAAATAATCGTGACTCTCCAAACCCCGGGCTTGCCCGGGGTTTTTCTTTATCCAGACGGAAATTAAGATGCAGTTAATCAGCAAGGGGCTCAGCCTCTCCCTCGATCGTCCTCATGTCATGGGGATCCTCAATGTGACGCCGGACTCCTTCTCCGATGGTGGCAGTTTCAACCAGCTTGAGTGTGCGATGACCCATGCTCATCAGATGGTGGCCGACGGCGCGACCCTGATCGATATCGGTGGTGAGTCGACCCGACCCGGTGCCCCTGATGTAAGCGAACAAGAAGAACTGGATAGGGTTATCCCCATCGTCGAGCGATTGGTGCGCGAGTGCAATGTGATGATCTCGCTTGATACCTCCAAGGCTGCAGTGATGCGCGAAGGCTGCAAGGCTGGCGCCCATCTCATCAATGACATTCGCGCGCTGCAAGAGCCGGGTGCGCTGCTTGCCGCCGCAGAAGCTGACGTGCCAGTGTGCCTGATGCACATGCAGGGGCAACCGAGAACCATGCAGATCGAGCCTCATTACGATGATCTGCTGGAGGAGGTGAAAGCCTTTTTCGACGAGCGGATCGCCGTCTGCGAGGCTGCCGGGATTGGGCGCGAGAAGCTGCTGCTGGATCCGGGTTACGGTTTTGGCAAGACGCTGGCGCATAACTATCAGCTACTGGCGGCGCAAAAGGAGTTGCTCTGCTATGGTTTGCCACTCTTGGTCGGCATGTCTAGAAAGTCTATGATAGGCAACCTGCTAGCCCGTCCAGTGGTTGAGCGCCTTGCCGGAAGCCTTGCCTGCGCTTTGATCGGCATGCAGCAAGGCGCCAGGATCATTCGGGTGCACGATGTGCGGGAAACCATGGATGCATTGCGGGTCGGCTGGCAGGCAATGACGGGACAAGATTTCATCTCCAAATAGAAAAACGAGAAATAGACAATGACCAGAAAGTATTTCGGCACCGATGGTGTACGCGGCAAGGTAGGGGAATACCCGATCACTCCGGATTTCGTGATGAAACTGGGTTGGGCCGCGGGCAAGGTGCTCTCCAAGAAGGGTACCCGCAAGGTGCTGATCGGCAAGGATACCCGCATCTCAGGCTACATGCTGGAGTCGGCTCTGGAGGCAGGCCTCTCCGCCGCAGGCCTAAAGGCCATTCTGATGGGCCCCATGCCCACGCCGGCAGTGGCCTATCTGACCCGAACCTTTCGCGCTGAAGCCGGTATCGTCATCAGTGCCTCACACAATCCCTTCTATGACAATGGCATCAAGTTCTTCTCTGCCGATGGCACCAAGTTGCCCGACGAGGTCGAGATGGCCATCGAGGCCGAGCTGGATCACGAACTGAAGTGCGTGGAGTCCGCCGAGCTTGGCAAGGCGTTGCGTATCGACGATGCCGCTGGTCGTTATATCGAATTTTGCAAGAGCACCTTCCCCTCTCATATGAACCTAGAAGGGCTGAAGATGGTGGTTGATTGCGGCCATGGTGCCACCTACCACATCGCACCCTCCGTGTTCCGCGAGCTGGGGGCCGATGTGATCACCATGGGTTGTGCACCGGATGGTCTCAACATCAACGATGGTGTCGGTTCGACTGCTCCTGAGGCGCTGATCGCCAAAGTGCTGGAGTGCAAGGCCGACCTCGGGGTGGCATTTGATGGGGATGGCGACCGTCTGATCATGGTTGACCATACCGGCTATCTCATCGACGGTGATGAAATTCTCTATATCATCGCGCGCGATGCACTGCGCAATGGTCGTCTCAAGGGCGGAGTTGTTGGAACCCTGATGGCCAACATGGGGCTGGAGCTGGCGTTGCAGACGCTGGGCATCCCGTTTGCCCGTGCCAAGGTGGGTGACCGTTACGTTCTCGAGATGATGGAAGAGAAGGGTTGGCGGATCGGTGGCGAAAATTCCGGTCACATCATCTGCCTGGATCAGACCACCACCGGGGATGGCATTGTCGCCGCCCTGCAGGTGCTTACCGCCATGCGCAGCGCCGAGATGCCGCTGGCCAAGTTGCGCTCAGGGATGAACAAGTTCCCGCAGGTGCTGGTGAATGTTCGCTTTGCCGAGGGCAAGGATCCGCTCTCTGCCGATGCGGTCAAGCAGGAGGTGGCAAAGGTGGAGCAGGAGCTGGCCGGTCGTGGCCGCGTGCTGCTGCGCAAATCCGGCACCGAGCCCCTGATCCGGGTGATGGTGGAAGGTGAGCATGAACAGCAGGTTCATGACATGGCACAGCGTATTGCCAAGCAAGTTGAATCGGCGCTTTAATGAGCATTCAGGGCGGCTTTTTAGTCGCCCTGGTTGTATCTTGTTCAATCGATTCAAAAAATTGAAAATAGCACTTGTCAGCTGACAATCCTCTGGATATTATCAGCCCCGCTTTCGCAAGGGAGTTGCCGATGGGACATCGCAAGCCGTTTGTAGCAGCCAACTGGAAGTTGCACGGTAGTAGGTCGCAGTTAGAGCAGTTTACGAGTCAATGTCTGAAGGGCGTTGGTGATGATGTAGATGTTGTTTTCTGTCCGTCCCATGTGCATCTCGACTTTGCCGCATCACTGCTCGGTGAGCAGATGACGATAAAGTTGGGGGCTCAGAATGTGAGTCAGCACACAGCAGGCGCTTACACGGGAGAAGTGTCGTGTCAGATGCTGGTTGAGGCAGGATGTCGCTACGTCCTGGTAGGACACTCCGAGCGCAGGCGTCTCTTTGGAGAAACCAGTTTTATCGTCGCAGAGAAATTTGCGGCTGCCAGAGCGGCAGGGCTTGTTCCAATCCTCTGTTTGGGTGAGTCGGGTGCAGCAAGGCAAGCGAGAAGAACCTTTGAGGTCATCGCAGAAGAGCTGGACATCGTCATAGAGAAAAATGGCGCGATGGCTTTCGATAATGCTATCATCGCCTACGAGCCGATTTGGGCTGTAGGTACAGGTAAATGCGCCACACCCGAGCAGGCACAAGAGGTTCATTCCTTTATACGTGGTCGCTTGGCGGAGGATACTCCGGTAATAGGTGAGAAAGTTAGAATCATCTATGGTGGGAGCGTGACGCCAGCCAATGCGAGAGATTTGTTTGCCCAGCACGATGTAGACGGTGGTCTTATTGGTGGTGCAAGTCTCGATAGTGATGCGTTTTTAGGAATTGTTGAAGCGGCAAAGGGTGCAAGTTAAATGTACGAGATTCTTTTGGTCGTTTATCTGCTGGTGTCACTGGCTCTGATTGGTCTGGTGATGATTCAGCAAGGTAAAGGGGCTGACATGGGCGCCTCCTTCGGCGCAGGGGCATCAAACACAGTGTTTGGCTCCAGTGGTTCAGGCAACTTCCTGACCCGAACAACAGCGATTTTGGCTACTCTGTTCTTTGTAATTAGCTTGGTGCTTGGATCCATGTCCACTCACAAGGTAAAACAGGGTAGCGAATGGGAAAATCTGCAACAGACCCAACAGGTTGAGCAGAACAAAGCGCCAGTGAAGAAAGATACTGACGTTCCCGAGTAAGAGTTTTGCCGTGGTGGTGGAATTGGTAGACACGCTATCTTGAGGGGGTAGTGCTCTAGGGTGTGCGGGTTCGAGTCCCGCCCACGGCACCAATTAAGCAGTAAGCCCGGGTAACCGGGTGTGTTATAGCCAGTCAGTCTTGTTTCATCGGAGTGATATGGCTATAATCTCGCACGATTTCGGACGCGGGGTGGAGCAGCATGGTAGCTCGTCGGGCTCATAACCCGAAGGTCGTCGGTTCAAATCCGGCCCCCGCAACCAAATTTCACGCATTTCCTACGCTCAGGAAGGCGGTCGCTGCGAGGCGACAATCAGGGTAAAGCGCCAAGCCCCGATTTGATATCGGGGCTTTTTGTTATGTGCAATTTACTCTGAATGGATCTCTATCTGGGCTTTATGCCCTTTTTTTGTTTTTCGGAGGGTGACTTTGGCTACGTTGGAACAACGTTTGACCGATATGCTCGAGGCGCCGGTCGTTGCCTTGGGCTTTGAACTTTGGGGTATCGAGTTTATCCGTGCGGGTAAACACTCCACCTTGCGCGTCTACATTGATGGCGAGCAGGGCGTGACCGTCGAGAACTGTGCTGAGGTCAGCCATCAGGTTGGCGCCATCATGGATGTCGAAGATCCCATCACCGAGGAGTATTACCTCGAGGTATCTTCCCCGGGTCTGGATCGCCCGCTGTTCAAGGTTGCCCAGTTCGAAAAATACGTTGGCCAAGAGGCGGCGGTAACGCTTCGGATGGCAACAAACAACCGCCGCAAGTTCAAAGGCGTAATCAAAGCCGTACAGGGCGACATGATCACCTTGACGGTAGATGGTAAGGACGAAGTGTTGGCTTTCACCAATATCCAAAAAGCGAACATAGTGCCGAACTTTGGTTAACGAGGCTATCGGATATGAATAAAGAGATTTTGCTGGTCGTTGACGCAGTATCCAACGAGAAAGCGGTACCCCGCGAAAAGATCTTCCAGGCGTTGGAAACTGCCTTGGCGACTGCGACCAAGAAAAAATATGAAGGCGAGATTGAGGTTCGTGTCGAGATCGATCGCAAGACCGGCGATTACGATACCTTCCGCCGCTGGGTAGTCATCGCGGATCAGGCCGCCATGGAAAACCCCTACGCCGAAATCACTCTGGAAGCGGCCCAGATTGAGCAGCCGGACATCCAGATCGGTGAATATGTTGAAGATCAGATCGACTCCGTGACCTTCGACCGCATCACCACCCAGACTGCCAAGCAGGTCATCGTGCAGAAAGTGCGCGAAGCCGAGCGTTCACAAGTTGTTGACCAGTTCAAGGACAAAGAAGGCACCATCATCAGCGGCGTGGTCAAGAAGAGCAACCGCGACAACGTGATCCTGGATCTGGGCAGCAATGCAGAAGCCGTGATCTTCCGCGACGACATGCTGCCGCGCGAAACTTTCCGTCCTGGTGACCGCGTCCGTGGTCTGCTCTACGCAGTGCGTCCGGAAGCCCGTGGCTCCCAGCTGTTTGTCAGCCGCTCCAGCCCGGACTTCCTGAAAGAGCTGTTCCGCATCGAAGTACCGGAGATCGGTGAAGAGATGATCGAAATCATGGGCGCCGCCCGTGATCCGGGTTCCCGCGCCAAGATCGCGGTGAAGACCAACGATCGTCGCATCGACCCGATCGGTGCCTGCATCGGCATGCGCGGTGCCCGCGTTCAGGCCGTCTCCGCCGAGCTGAGTGGTGAGCGCGCCGACATCGTGCTGTACGATGACAACCCGGCCCAGTACGTGATCAATGCCATGGCGCCCGCCGATGTAGCCTCCATCATCGTCGATGAAGACAACCACACCATGGATATCGCAGTGGAAGCCGCCAACCTGGCCCAGGCCATCGGCCGCAACGGTCAGAACGTGCGTCTGGCATCTCAGCTGACCGGTTGGGAGCTGAACGTGATGACGGTTGAGGACATGCGTGCCAAGCACCAGGCCGAGAACGACCGCATCATGAACCTGTTCACCAGTACTCTGGACATCGATGACGATTTCGCCAGCCTGCTGATGGAAGAGGGCTTCTCCACACTGGAAGAGATCGCCTTCGTGCCGGTCAACGAGCTGCTGGCCATCGACGGTCTGGACGAAGACATGGTCGAAGAGCTGCGTAAGCGCGCCAAGGATGCCCTGACCACCAAGGCCCTGGCCAAAGAAGAATCTTTCGATGGCGTTGAGCCGTCCGAAGAACTGCTCAATCTGAACGGCCTCGGCCGTGAGATGGCTTACGCTCTGGCGGGCCGTGGCATCGGTACCCTGGAAGATTTGGCAGAGCAAGGCATCGATGACCTTGCCGATATCGAAGGGCTGACTGCCGAGAAGGCCGGTGAGCTCATTATGGCTGCTCGCAACATCTGTTGGTTCGGGGAAGAGCAGTCCGAGTAAGATCAAACGGAGGAAAATGAATGGCAGAAGTATCAGTCAAACAACTTGCCACTGACATCGACACACCGGTTGATCGTCTTCTCCAGCAGTTTGTCGATGCCGGTATCAGCAAGAGCAAGGCCGACGACATGGTTAGCGAGTCTGAGAAGCAGACCCTGCTGGCACACCTGAAGAAACAGCATGGAGGTGACGAGGTCACTGCTCCTGCCCGCATGACCTTGCAGCGCAAGACCAAGAGCACCATCAGTGTTCAGGGGACTGGCGGCAAGAACAAGGAAGTGCAGGTAGAAGTACGCAAGTCTCGCACCTATGTAAGACGCTCGGCGCTGGAAGATGAACAGCGTCAGGCGGAAGCCGAGGAAAAAGCGCGTTTGGAAGCAGAAGAAAAAGCTCGTCGCGAAGCCGAAGAGAAGGCCCGTCTCGAAGCTGAAGAGAAGGCTCGCCGTGAGGCTGAGCAGGCTCGTCGTGAAGCTGAGGAAAAGGCGCGGATCGAGGCACAACAAAAGGCTCGACAGGCTCAACAGCCCGCCAAAGCAGCCAGTAGCACAGCTCAGCAAGAGGCAGAAAAGATGGCCAAGCGCGAAGCAGAAGAACTGAAGCGCCAACAGGAACAAACAGCTTTGCAAAAAGCTGAAGAACTCGCCGCGAAGAAAGCCGAAGAGGCTCGTCTCATGGCAGAACAGAATGCAGCCCGCTGGGCTGAAGAAGACGCCGCCCGCGCCAAAGAGAGCAGCGATTATCACGTGACCACCTCCAAGCATGCCCAGGCTGCTGAAGATGAGCTGGATCGCAAGGAAGAGAGCAGCCGCCGTACTGCCGCTGCCGCCAAGGGGCCGAAGAAGGCCGGTCGCCGCGACGACGATCGCAATGACCGCAACTCCCGTGATCCGCGCGCTCGTAAAGGCAAGCGTGGCAAAGTTGCTACCCCGAATGCCATGAAGCACGGCTTCAACAAGCCGGCTGCCGCGGTTAACCGCGACGTGGTGATTGGCGAGACCATCACTGTGGCCGAGCTGGCCAACAAGATGGCGGTCAAGGGTGTCGAAGTCATCAAGGTGATGATGAAGATGGGCGCCATGGCTACCATCAACCAGGTTATCGACCAGGAGACCGCTCAGTTGGTCGCCGAGGAGATGGGCCACAAGGTAGTACTGCGCCGCGAGAACGAGCTGGAAGAGGCAGTACTTAGCGATCGTGACGAGACCTCCGAAGCCAAGCCGCGCGCACCGGTCGTGACCATCATGGGTCACGTTGACCACGGCAAGACCTCGCTGCTGGACTACATCCGTAAGGCCAAGGTTGCCGCAGGCGAAGCCGGTGGCATTACCCAGCACATCGGTGCTTACCACGTTAAGACCGAAAGCGGCATGATCACCTTCCTGGATACTCCGGGTCACGCAGCGTTTACCTCCATGCGTGCTCGTGGTGCCAAGGCGACTGACATCGTGGTGCTGGTCGTGGCTGCCGATGATGGCGTGATGCCGCAAACTATCGAAGCTATCCAGCACGCCAAGGCGGCCGGTGTGCCGCTGGTTGTTGCGGTCAACAAGATTGACAAGCCGGAAGCGGATCCGGATCGCGTCAAGACCGAGCTGGCCCGTTACGACGTCATGTCCGAAGACTGGGGTGGCGATTGCCAGTTCGTGCACGTCTCCGCCAAGTCCGGCGAAGGCATCGACGATCTGCTGGAAGCCATCCTGATCCAGGCCGAAGTACTGGAGCTGAAAGCCGTGGTTGACGGTATGGCCAACGGTGTAGTCATCGAATCCTTCCTCGACAAGGGTCGTGGTCCGGTTGCTACCGTACTGGTACAAGAAGGTACCCTGCGCCAAGGTGACATCGTGCTGTGCGGTCTCGAATACGGTCGTGTGCGCGCCATGCGTGACGAACTGGGTCGCGAGATCAAAGAGGCCGGTCCGTCCCTGCCGGTGGAAATCCTCGGTCTGTCCGGTGTTCCCTCTGCCGGTGATGAAGCGACCGTGGTGCGTGACGAGAAGAAGGCCCGTGAAGTGGCTCTCTACCGTCAAGGCAAGTTCCGCGAAGTCAAGCTGGCTCGCCAGCAGAAGGCCAAGCTGGAGAACATGTTCGCCAACATGACCGAGGGCGAAGTGTCCGAAGTGAACGTGGTGATCAAGGCCGACGTACAGGGTTCCGTGGAAGCGATCTGCGACGCTCTGGTCAAGCTCTCCACCGACGAAGTGAAGGTGAAGATCGTGGGTTCCGGTGTGGGTGGTATCACCGAGACAGACGCGACCCTGGCTGCCGCTTCCAGCGCCATCCTGGTGGGCTTCAACGTCCGTGCCGACGCCTCTGCGCGCAAGGTCATCGAGGCCGAGAGCCTGGATCTGCGCTACTACTCCGTCATCTATGACCTGATCGACGAAGTGAAGCAGGCCATGAGCGGCATGTTGGCGCCGGAGTACAAGCAGGAGATTATCGGTCTGGCCGAAGTGCGCAGCGTCTTCCGCTCACCGAAGTTTGGCGCCGTTGCCGGCTGTATGGTCACCGAAGGTGTGGTCAAGCGCTCCAACCGTATCCGTGTTCTGCGTGACAACGTGGTTATCTATGAAGGCGAGCTGGAATCCCTGCGTCGCTTCAAGGATGACGTCAACGAGGTTCGCAACGGCTACGAGTGTGGTATCGCGGTCAAGAACTACAACGACGTACGCGAAGGCGACCAGATCGAAGTTTACGAGACCGTTGAAATTCAGCGTACTCTGTAAGCCGAGAGTCAGACAAAATAGGGGGCCGCGGCCCCCTTTTATCGCAGGATAGATTATGGCCAGAGAATTCAGCCGGACCCGTCGGGTCGGGCAGCAGATCCAGCGTGAAATCGCGCTGATCCTGCAGCGCGAGGTGAAAGACCCGCGCATCGGCATGGTGACTGTTTCCGACGTGGAAGTGTCCCGTGACCTCAACTACGCCAAGGTTTATGTCACCTTCTTGCAGCTGGAGAATGACGCCGAGCGCATCAAGGAAGGGCTCAAGGCGCTGACTGAAGCGGCCGGTTACATCCGCAGCCTGCTGGGCAGCGCCATGCGCCTGCGTGTGGTGCCCGAGCTGCGTTTCTTCTACGACCAGACCCTGGTCGAGGGGATGCGTCTCTCCAACCTGGTGACCAATACCATCCGTGAAGACAAGCGTCGCATGGCCGAGTCAGGTCGTGAGGATGACGTGGCCGCTCCGGATGACACGACTGAGGATAAAGCCTGAGATGACCCGAAGACGTCGTTTCAAGGGCCGTGATGTGCACGGCATTCTGTTGCTGGACAAGCCGACCGGCCTGACCTCCAACGATGTGTTGCAGAAGGTAAAGCGGATCTACAACGCCGCCAAGGCCGGCCACACCGGCGCCCTGGATCCCCTGGCGACCGGCATGTTGCCGATTTGCCTGGGCGAGGCCACCAAGTTCTCCCAGTATCTGCTGGATGCGGACAAGCGCTATGAGGTGACTGCCAAGCTGGGTGAGCGCACCAACACCAGCGACTCCGATGGCGAGGTGGTTGCCACCCGTCCGGTGAACGTGGCCGTGGGTACCCTGATTGAGGCGCTGGACCAGTTCCGCGGCCCCATCATGCAGGTGCCGTCCATGTACTCCGCCCTCAAGCATAATGGCCGTCCGCTCTACGAGTATGCCCGCGAGGGGATCGAAATTGAGCGGGAAGCCCGCCCCATCACGATTTTCGAGCTCAAGCTCATCAGCTTCGAAGGGGACGAGGTCAAACTGGAAGTGCACTGCAGCAAAGGCACCTACATCCGCTCTCTGGTCGATGATCTGGGGGAAGTGCTGGGTTGTGGCGCTCATGTCACCCAGCTGCGCCGCACCCAGGTGGCCAGCTATCCGTACGATCGGATGCTGACCCTGGAGCAGCTTGAGTGCATCTTCGAGCAGGCCAAGGCCGAAAGCATTCCGCCGCGCGAGCAGCTGGATCCCCTGTTGCTACCGATGGACACCGCCGTGGCGTCTCTGCCCGAGGTGAACATGTTGGCCGTAGTGGCGGCCTATGTGAACCAGGGTCAGGCAGTTCAGGTGCCAGGTGCCCCAACCAGCGGTCAGGTTCGCATGACGGTCGGCCCCGAGCGCGAGTTCATCGGTGTCGGCGAAATTGATGATGATGGTCGGGTTGCCCCCAAGCGCCTGGTCCGTTATCACGACGAGGAGTGATCCTCAGGCGGTATCCGTGCTCTTGCCCGTTGCGCGTCTTTATCATTGCGAAAAGGGGCGGGGGCGATTATGATACCGCCCTCATTTCACGGCTGAATTAGAGATTGGCTGTGAACCTTTAAACACTCTACTGGAGTAATACCATGTCTCTAAATGCTGAGATCAAAGCTCAAATCGTTGCCGAGCACGCTCGTGGCGCCAACGACACCGGTTCCCCCGAAGTGCAAGTTGCCCTGCTGACTGCCCAGATCAACCATCTGCAAGGTCACTTCAAGGAGCACTCCAAGGATCACCACGGTCGTCGCGGTCTGCTGCGCATGGTTTCCCAGCGTCGTAAGCTGCTGGACTACCTGAAGCGTAAAGACGTTCAGCGTTACGCTGCTCTGATCGCCAAGCTGGGTCTGCGTCGTTAATCGACCATCAGATTTCGCGAAAAAGGGGAACCGTCAGGTTCCCCTTTTTTTATTCCCTATCAGCGCGTTGCCTGCCTCACAGAATTTGTGTCACCGCTTACCTTTTGCATCGAATCAAGTATACTTGTGCGCGAATTTAAAGAGCCAAATTGTAAAAAGGAAATTCACGTGAATCCTATTGTAAAGTCATTCCAGTACGGTCAACACACCGTCACACTGGAAACCGGTGTGATGGCCCGTCAAGCCACTGCGGCCGTGATGGTCAGCATGGACGATACCTGCGTCTTCGTGACCGTTGTTGGCAAGAAAGAGGCCGATCACGGCCGTGATTTCTTCCCGCTGACCGTCAACTACCAGGAGCGTACCTATGCTGCTGGTCGCATCCCGGGTGGCTTCTTCCGTCGTGAAGGCCGTCCGAGCGAAGGCGAGACCCTGATCTCCCGTCTGATCGACCGTCCTATTCGTCCGCTGTTCCCGGAAGGCTTCCTCAATGAGGTTCAGGTGGTTGCCACCGTCATGTCCGTGAACCCGGCCGTCTCTCCCGACATCGTTGCCATGATCGGTGCCTCCGCGGCACTGGCCATTTCCGGCATCCCGTTCGGCGGCCCGATCGGTGCAGCCCGCGTGGGTTACATGAACGGTCAGTACGTGCTGAACCCGACCACTACCGAACTGCCCCAGAGCGATCTGGATCTGGTGGTTGCCGGTACCGCCAACGCCGTGCTGATGGTGGAATCCGAAGCGGCCATCCTCTCCGAAGAGGTGATGCTGGGTGCCGTGGTGTTCGGTCACGAGCAGATGCAGGCCGTTATCAACGCCATCAACGAATTCGCTGCCGACGTCGGCACCAAGCCGTGGAACTGGACTGCGCCTGCCGTCAACGAAGCGCTGAAAGCCAAGGTTGCCGAGCTGGCCACTGCCGAGCTGGGTGAAGCCTACCGCATCACCGAGAAGGCCGTGCGTTACGAAACCATCGGTGCCATCAAGGCTCGCGTGGTTGAGCAAGTGATCGCTTCCGGCGTGGAAGAAGATGCCAAGAAGATCGGCGAAGAGTTCCACAGCCTGGAAAGCCGCATCGTCCGTGGTCGCGTCGTCCGTGGCGAGCCGCGTATCGATGGTCGCGATCCTGAGATGATCCGCGCCCTGTCCGTCGCCACCGGCGTACTGCCGCGTGCCCACGGCTCCGCCCTGTTCACCCGCGGTGAAACCCAGGCCATGGTCGTTGCGACCCTGGGTACCGAGCGTGACGCCCAGAACATTGACGAGCTGACCGGCAACCGCGCCGATCGCTTCATGCTGCACTACAACTTCCCGCCGTACTGCGTCGGTGAGACCGGCATGATGGGCAGCCCGAAGCGCCGCGAAATCGGTCACGGCCGTCTGGCCAAGCGCGGCGTTGCCGCCGTGATGCCGAGCGCCGACGAGTTCCCGTACGTGGTGCGCGTGGTTTCTGAAATCACCGAATCCAACGGCTCCTCCTCCATGGCCTCCGTCTGTGGTTCCTCCCTGGCGCTCATGGACGCCGGTGTGCCGATCAAGGCTTCCGTCGCCGGTATCGCCATGGGCCTGGTGAAGGAAGAAGAAGGTTTCGTCGTGCTGTCCGACATCCTGGGTGACGAAGATCACCTGGGCGACATGGACTTCAAGGTTGCCGGTACCACCGAAGGTGTGACCGCCCTGCAGATGGACATCAAGATCGAAGGCATCACCAAAGAGATCATGGAGATTGCCCTGAAGCAAGCTCGTGGTGCTCGCCTGCACATCCTGAAAGTGATGGACGAAGCCATCCAGGCTCCGCGTGCCGAGATCTCCGATTTCGCCCCGCGCATCCACACCATCAAGATCAACCCGGAGAAGATCAAGGACGTCATCGGCAAGGGTGGTTCCGTGATCCGCGCCCTGACCGAAGAGACCGGCACCAACATCGAGCTGGATGATGACGGTACCGTCCGCATCGCCGCCGTTGACGGTGACGCCGCCAAGGAAGCGATCCGCCGCATCGAGGCCATCACCGCCGAGATCGAAGTGAACCGTATCTACGAAGGCAAGGTTGTCCGTCTGGCCGACTTCGGCGCCTTCGTCAACATCCTGCCGGGCAAAGACGGTCTGGTTCACATCTCCCAGATCACCGATGCGCGTGTGCAGAACGTGGCCGACTACCTGAAGATCGGTGACGTGGTGAAGGTGAAGGTACTGGAAGTGGACCGTCAGGGCCGCGTACGCCTCTCCATCAAGGAAGCCAACGCGCCGACTGAAGCCGCTGCTCCGGCTGCCGATGCCGCTCCGGTCGCTGCCGAAGCGCCTGCTGCAGATTAAGACGCAGTGCTGACCGGGCTTGCCCGGTCTGGCTGACCAATCCGGCTCCCCCAGGGGAGCCGGATTTTTTTATGGCCGGCCAACAGAGTGGCTATCTGCCGAGAATGGCGTGATGCATCTCGTCGAGCGGGAGTATGTGGCGTGCGGCACCAAGCTTGATCGCCTCCTTTGGCATACCAAACACCACACAGGAGGCCTCATCCTGGGCATAGGTATTGGCACCGGCATCCAGCATCTCCCTGAGCCCTCTGGCGCCATCGTCTCCCATGCCGGTCATGATGATGCCGGTCGCGTTTTTGCCCGCGTATTTGGCCACGGAGCGAAACAGCACATCCACCGAAGGGCGATGGCGATTGATCAGGGGACCGTCGACCACCTCCACATGGTAGTAGGCACCGCTTCGCTTGAGCAGCATGTGCTTGCCGCCGGGGGCGATCAGCGCGAGCCCCGGGATGACCCTGTCATTGTTTTTTGCCTCCCGTACCTCGATTTGGCATAACCCGTTAAGGCGAGCGGCAAATGATGCCGTAAATTTCTCCGGCATATGCTGCACGATGACGATCCCCGGGCTGACCCGGGGAAGGGCCGTCAGCACAGCCTCCAGTGCCTGGGTACCGCCGGTGGAGGTACCGATGGCGATGAGTCGCTCCGTGGTTTGGGCCATGGCATCTCGCGTCGGCGCCAGTATGGCGTCGGCATGGATTTTGGTGGCAACCTGCAAAGGGGCCGGTTTGCCGAGTCGCTTGAGGTTGGCTTGGGAGGCCGCTCGTACTGCCATGGCCAGATCGTGGGCTGACTCCTGCAGAAAGCTTTTGATGCCCATGGTCGGTTTGGTGATGATGTCTGCAGCGCCGGCTGCCATGGCTTGCAGGGTGGTTTCGGCTCCCTTCTCGGTCAAAGATGAGCAGATGACCACCGGGGTGGGGTGCTCGGCCATTATTTTGGTGAGAAAAGTGATGCCATCCATCCGTGGCATCTCCACATCCAGCACGATGACATCCGGCCACTCCTTCTTCAGTTTCTCCAGTGCAAACAACGGATCGGAGGCGGTCGCGATCACCTTGATGTCGGGTTCCTGTTCCAGCACCCCTTGCAACACCTGTCTAACCACGGCGGAATCATCCACCAACATGACTCTTATCTGTTTCATTCCCCCGTCCCTCGATGATGTGGCAGACGATGATGACGCACCCAAACATGGCCGTTGTTGAGCTCGAAGATGAGGCTTCGGTGGCCAGAGAGGCCCAGATGATGCGCTTTTATGGTGAGGCCCAGATGCCGGGTCAACTGCCATGCGGCCTGGATATTTTGGTCGGCCACATTGGGGTAGTCTCCGGCAGGGGGCGTTATGTCAAACATGTGTCCGCCACCAAAAAGCTTTACTTCATACTCCTGGAGCGGGGGCGGATAGTGGCGGATGGCTTCGATAAACAAGGTGATCGCTTCGTCGCCATAACGGCCATCCAGGGTAGTGGTTTTGACTCCCCGGGTCGGCAGCATGTAGTGACACATCCCCCCCGATTTATGTTGTGGGTGCCACATGGTGATGGCGACACAGGAACCCAGATGGGTTTTGATCACGGCGTCCTCCTGGCCGAAGAAAAACTCTCCGGGGTGCAGCATGATCTCTCGTTGCATCATCATCACCGCTTTTGGTAGATGGAAGGGGAAACCAGATGCAGGCCATGAGGTAATCCGTTGAGGCTTTCGGCATGGCTAACAAGCAGGTAACCCCCGGTCCTGAGTCTGGGTACCAGCCGCTGCACGACCTCGGCCTTGGTCTCCTTGTTGAAGTAAATCATTACGTTGCGGATGAAGATGACATCGAACATGCCGATGTCGGGCAGCTCCTGGATGAGGTTGATGTGCAAAAATCTCACCCGCTCCTGCAGCTTGCGGTCGATGATGAAACTGCCTTCCTGTTGCCCTATGCCCTTCAGGCAGTATTTCATCAGGTATGACATGGGGATATTGTGCGCCCGCTCTATGGGGTAGCGTCCCAGCCTGGCCTGTTCCAGCATGCGCGACGAGATGTCCGAGGCCATGATTTCCCAGTTGAAGCCGCCGTGTTTTTCCGCCAGGGTCATCGCCAGACTGTAAGGTTCCTCCCCGGATGAACTGGCTGCACTCCATATCCGCAATGTCCGCTCCTTTGGCACGAGCGGCAGTACTGTATTGCAGAGAAAGTCGAAGTGTTTGGACTCCCTGAAGAAGTAGGTTTCATTGGTTGTCAGCAGATCCAGCGCCAGTTGCAACTCCTGATGATGGTCGCTCATGATCAGGCGAAAATAGTCACCATAACTGTCCAGTTCGTAATGGTGCAGGCGTTTGGAAAGCCGGCTGGCGACCAGTGCTTTCTTGGCCGGTGACAGGTCGATACCTGCGGCCTGATGTAACCAGCGCTGGAACTGGCCAAATTCGTCGTCATGAAGTTGAGTCTGGTACAAGGCTATGCTCCCGGCTCGGCAAAGCGGCCTGGTTGCCCAGGCCCCGGCACACTAGAAACGGACAAAGTCTCCCTCGTTGAATGGTCGTGGAGGAAGACCGGGCTGCTCACGGCCATTCCCCTCCAGAACAAAGCGCCCCTTGGTACTGTTCTGGGGTTGTGCGGCGTTGTGACCATTGCTCCTGTGGCTCTGTTCGAGAGTGAAGAATTCCATGACAAGCTGCAGTTGCTCTGCCTGGCTGCTCATCTCTTCTGCTGTGGCGGCCAGCTCTTCGCTGCAGGAGGCATTTTGCTGGGTAACCTGGCTGAGCTGGCTCATTGCCTGGTTAATCTGGCTGACACCGGTTGATTGCTCGGCAGAGGCAGCACTGATCTCCTGCACCAGATCGGATGTCTTGTTGATGGAGGGAACCATCTGATCGAGTAGCCGGCCGGCCTTTTCCGCCATTTCCACGCTGCTGGAGGCCAACTCGCCTATCTCCTGCGCCGCTACCTGGCTGCGCTCCGCCAGTTTGCGCACCTCGGCTGCGACGACAGCAAACCCCTTGCCATGATCCCCCGCTCGCGCCGCTTCGATGGCCGCATTGAGGGCCAGCAGATTGGTCTGGTAGGCGATGTCGTCGATGATGCCAATCCGTTTGGCGATCTGTTTCATGGCATCGACGGTCAGTTGGACGGCCTCACCGCCTTCGACAGCTTCCTTGGCTGCCTTGCTGGCCATGCCGTCTGTCACCTGGGCGTTATCGGTATTCTGGTTGATGCTGGCGCTCATCTGTTCGATGGATGCGCTGGTCTCTTCCATGCTGGAAGCCTGTTCACTGCTGGACTGGCTGATGGACTGGGCGGTGGCACTCACCTGCTCGGCGGCACTCGACAGATTGTCGGAGGCGCCGCGGACCTCGGTCACTATATTGGTCAGGGAATCGATGGTCTTGTTGAGGGCATCCTTGGTGGTACCAAAGACCCCCGGGTAGTCTGTCTCTATCTTCTGGGTCAGGTCTCCCTTGGCCAGACACTGCACGATCCGGATCACGTCATTGAGGCTGGTATCGATCACGTTGGCAATCTGGTTGATGCCTTCGCCCAGATTATGGAAGAAGCCGGATTTGCCGGCGAGATCCATGCGGCGGTGCAACTCGCCATTGATCACGGATTGTACTATTTCCGACATTTCGTGCTCGATAGCGACCTCTTTGGTGCGATCTGCCCACTCGACCACCGACCCCAGCCGTTCGCCACTGTCACTGAATACCGGGTTGGCGATCAGCGCAAAGGTACGTCCACCAAGCTGTATTTGGGTACGGTAGGTACTGTTGAGCTTGGCCAGCATGGTCCGCTGGTGCCCCGGATTTTTATGGAAGCTGTCAATATTGGCCCCCATCAGATTCGCAGTATTGAAGTTGTTGAGATCTTTCTTGATGTCCGACTCGGCCAGCTTGAGCATCTCGGTGACGGAGTCGTTCATGTAGATGATGTCGAGGTTGGTATCGGCGATCATGACGTTGGTGCTGGCACAATCGAGTGCTCTCTTGACCCTGAGGCTTTCATTAGCCGAGATTTTGGCGGCTTCATTGGCGGCCTTGACCTCATTTTCGATGGCGATCTCTTTGGTGCGATCAGCCCATTCCACGACTGACCCTAGCCGCTCGCCATTGTCACCAAATACGGGATTGGCAATCAGCGAAAAGGTTCTGCCGCCAATGGTTATCTGAGTGCGATAGGTTGTATCGAGCTTTTGCAGCATGGCCCGCTGATGGCTCGGATTCTTGTGGAAGTTGTCGATGTTCTTGCCCATCAAGTTTTTAACGTCCAGATTGGGCAGTTCCTTGCGAATATCTTGCTCCGCCTGGCCGAGCATGGTGGTGACCGCCTCGTTCATATAGATGATGTTGAGGTCGGTGTCGGCAATCATCACGTTGGTCGATGCGCCGTCCAGCGCCTTGCGCACCCGCAGATTCTCCCGGTACTGGGTCTGGTTGCTCTCGATAGTGTCCAATGCATTCCGCAAGCGGGTTTGCAGCAGGTTTAGGGTTTCATTGAACTCGTGGCAGAGGTCCCGTAGCGGGCCGGTGAGGGTAGACAGATCTATCTGGCCAGCTGTTTGCTCGAGGGTGATGGCGTGATGGATGAGCCGAGTTTCCTCAGCAAGCCTGATTAGCTGCTCTTGCTGCTGGTTGTAGCTGGAACCATTGCCGAAGAGCTTTTCAAACAGTGATTGAGTCATGAGCCTTATCCTTGTGCGACATGCCAATGCGTATTGAGCGTGAGTAATCAGGATGCCTGTATGTATTCCGGTAATTTTTCCGGTTGCTGCGCCAGTTCACTGAGCTGTGCCATCTCCTCAAGTGACAGGACTTTTTCCGTATCAATGAGGATGACGAATTTGCCGTTGACCTTGCCCATGCCGCTGATGAAGTCAGCCCTGATCCGGGCACCAAAGCTGGGGGGCGGTTCGATTTCACTGGGTGAAATGCTGAGGACTTCGGAGACGGAATCCACGACCACACCGATATCCTGGCTACCTTGTGTATCGTCATGATGGTGTAGGCCTTCAATGATGACGATGCAGGTACGCCGGGTGATGTTGGAGGGCGCGTTGCCAAAGCGGGCGTTGAGATCAACGACTGAAACCACGGCGCCGCGTAGATTGATCACACCGCGAATAAAGCTTGGCATCATGGGTATGGGGGTGATGTTCCCGTATTCGATGATCTCTTTGACTCCCAGGATATTGATGGCAAACATCTCTCCGTTGATGAGAAAAGTCAGGTACTGGGCATCACTGTGGGATGTGGCGGGGGGGGCAACCACGGCCACTTCGGTCGATGGGGTCATATCAGCCTCCGGTTGAAAAAAATGAGGAATGCTTCAGCGGTGTGCTGCAGGTGGCATCAGACTGCACCCACTGGCGTGGTTGGCTGGCTTGTAGCCAGGTCTCCTGTGCCAATATGTGCCGAAGGACATGGGAGATGACGCTATCAACCCGCATACAGACCGTGTACTGAACGAGAGGAATGGTGGGGACGTTGAAAGTGTGCTGCACAGTGTTTTCCTCAATTGATGCGCGGTTGATGTTGCAGCCGTGCCAGGGTCTGCCTGTTGATAAGGCCAGACTCCTGATGGATGGCGTGCTGGATCAACGAGGGAATATCAAGGATGAGAGCGACTTCGCCCCCTCCCAGAATGGTGGAGCCGCTGATCCCTTGCAGACGCTGGAATAATTTGCCAAGGGGTTTGATAACGGTCTGGAATTCACCCAGCAGCTCGTCGACGACCAGTCCCGATTTTTTGCCGCCGTGGCTGACGACCACGATATTCTCACGGCGCCCCTTGCTGCCCCGGGTGTCGAAATAGTGTTGCAGACGGATAAAGGGGAGGACTTCCCCTCGCAAGTTGATGAAATTTCGCCCCTGAGTATCGGCCAAGGCACTGGAGGTCAGTTCTACGCACTCGATCACCATATCCAGCGGGATGACGTAATAGGTATCACACACCTTGACCAGAAAGCCGTCGATGATGGCGAGTGTGAGGGGCAGTCTTATCTGTACCCGGGTGCCCTGGCCCGGAATGCTGTCCAGATCCACGGTTCCGCGCAGGGCTGTGATGTTGCTCTTGACCACATCCATGCCGACGCCACGTCCGGAGAGGTTGGTAATGGCTTCTGCTGTGGAAAATCCAGGCTCAAAGATGAGGTTGTAGATCTCCTGATCGGTGAGCGTGGTGCCAGCGCCAATCAAGCCTCGTTCCTGCGCTTTTTGCAGGATCCTGGTCTTGTTTAGGCCGGCTCCGTCATCCTTGATTTCAATCACTATGCTACTGGAGTCATGGTAGGCGTTGAGAGTCAGGGTTCCTTTTGCCGGTTTGCCGACAAGCTGCCTTTGCTCTGCAGGTTCGATGCCATGATCCATCGAGTTTCTGACCAGATGCATCAGTGGATCGCCAATTTTCTCCACCACCGACTTGTCCAGTTCGGTATCGGCACCCGAGATCACCAGGGCGATATCCTTGTTGAGCTCCTGGCTGACATCACGCACCACCCGCTGAAAGCGGTTGAAGGTATCACCGATGGACACCATTCGAAGGCGCAAGGCATTGTCCCTTATCTCTTCCACCAGGTTGGCGATGACGGACGTCGCTTCCTGTAGCTGGCTCTCTCTACTGCGCTTGGCCAGCATATTGGCGCCCGAGCTGGCTACCACCAGTTCACCTACCAGATTGATCAGGTCATCCAGCTTGTCGGCATGGACTCTGACATAGCGTCCTTCCTTGCTTTTATTCTCCTTGGTCTGGTGCTGCTTTTTCAGGGCTGCATCGACCACGACTTCATCGACGGAGCCCTGAGAGATGAGGATCTCTCCCAGTTTTGAGGCAGGGTGCTCTGTGGCCGAATGTTGTAGCTGGAGTCCGTGGCGCAGTTCTTCTGCGGTTAGCGCGCCGGTCTTGACCAGGAGTTGCCCCAGCATTTCGCTATCTTCCGGCAGGGCATTGATAAGGTCTATGTATTCGCTGATCTTGCTGTGAGGCGGCAAGATGGCGATCTGGCAATCATCTCTGACGAATTCAAAGACATCGCTGATCGCAGCCTTGTCTGCCTGGGAATCGAAATCGACCTCGAAGCCGAGGTAGCAGCTTTCCGGATCGAACTCCTCCCAATCCGGTATGGCCTGATGGATGGTTTCCAGCGAGCGTATGGTACCCAATGTGCCGAGATAGCGCAGAAATGCGGCGGGATCCATGCCGTTGCGCAGCACATCAGGCCCAAAACGCAGAGATATATGCCAAAGGGAACCGCTGGACAGCGGCACTTCCTCTTTTTCGATGGGAGGAGGCGAAGGCATTATCGTGTCGGGCAACTGGGCTTCCTGGGCATTCTGGTGCCGAATAAGGGCCAGGCGCAGCTTGTCATCCCGAGCGAGGGCGTCGGCGGTCAGGCTATCTCCCTGCTCAGCCACCACTTCTATCAGCAATTGAATGTGGTCGCAGCTCTCCAGAAGATCCTTGATAAGCGCCGAGGTCACCGATAATTGCTGGTTGCGGATCTGATCCAGCAGATCCTCGACAATATGGGTAAACCCCACGATCGGAAGCAGACCAAACAGGCCCGCGGAGCCCTTGATGGTGTGAGCCGCCCGGAATATGGCCCCGATGAGCTCGTTGTCGTCAGGATTTTCCTCCAGCAAGAGCAGAGAGGACTCCATTTCTTCAAGCAATTCGCGAGCCTCGGCAATATAGGTCTGCAGGGCCAGGTCAAGATTGATGCTCACGGGTGACTCCTCGGCATGGCGATTCAGGGGTGTTCAGCATGGGGAAACAGGGTGGGATCCCCAAAAAATCCCGACAATTGGCACAGCTCCAGCAGTTCGAGCACCGCATGGCTGTGCCAGACCAGGTGCAGTGGATAGCCATTGGCCAAGGCAGTCTTTTTGGCTGCCAGCAATAGCTGTAGCCCGGCACTGTCGATTTCAGTCACATTGGCCAGATTGAGTTCCAGCTCTTGTCCCTGGTGCAACAGGGGAGAGAGCGCCTCTTTCAGTTCGGCTACCGTGTAGATAGTGACGTCGTCAGGCAGGGTGAGCACAGTCTTGTCACCTTGCTGTTCGCGCTGCAATTCCATGGCTGACTCCAGGTTACGGCATGATGAGCTTGGCGACGGCCGCAAGCATCTGTTCCGGCTGGAAAGGTTTGACGACCCAGGCCTTGGCGCCGGCGGCCTGTCCCTCCTGCTTCTTGCTGTCCTGCGATTCGGTAGTCAGCATGATGACGGGGGTGAACTTGTAGCTGGAGAGTTTCTTGGCCTCTTTGACGAAACTGATGCCATCCATATTGGGCATGTTGACGTCGCTGATGATGAGATTGATCTTCTTGCCGTCGAGTTTGTTGAGGGCATCCTTGCCATCTTGCGCTTCGAGTACGTCGTAGCCTGCGGTTTTCAGCGTCATGCCAACTACTTGGCGAATGGTGGCTGAGTCATCCACGATCAGGATCGTTTTACCCATGTTTCTCTCCTAGAAAAAAGTAATGTCTGCACTGCTGACGGTAGGCTTGGTCGTTCGACCATGATGAATGTCCCTCTGCTCATCCGTGGCATAGGTGAGCTCCATGTCGGCCAGCCAGCTATCGGCATCGATCATGATCGGGCCGGAAGTGCGTACCTGTTGTTCCGGGTCGTTCAGATGGTTTGAAAGATGCTCCATGTTGTTGCGTACCTGGTTGAGGATCTGACTTACCCTGTCCTGAAACTGCAGCGAAATGATGACATTGGAGATTTCGTGATGAATGTCGGTGCTTTCGCTTTGCAGCAGGGAAGCCGATTCGGCGAGGCTGTCGGTCGCCTGACGAAAGCGGGTCAGCACCTGTTCGATAGCCTGCTCCGAGTTGGCGACCGAAACGTGATCCCGGGCGGCGGAGCTTTCGGCAATTTCTGAGACGCGGCCAATTCCAGCGTTGATGGTATCGACCTTGTCGCTCATCTTCTGTGCGGTTTCACTGGAGAGGCGGGAGAGGTTGCGCACCTCATCGGCGACTACGGCAAATCCTCGTCCTGCTTCACCTGCCCGCGCCGCTTCAATCGCAGCATTGAGGGCCAGCAGGTTGGTCTGGGAGGCAATCTTGGCGACATCCAGCGCCATGGTGTTGAGCTCCAGGGTATAAGCAGTCAGGCTCTTTATTTCTGCCAACATGGCATCACGGTTTTCCTGGGCCGAATGCATCAGGCTGAGTACCTCATTGAGCTGGAGCTGACTCTCGCTCAACACGGCGGCCATCCCTTTTGATTCGGTGCCACCCAGATCGCCGGCAGCCTGATGGGAGGCGCTGACCGCTTCTTCCAGCTTGTTGGCGAGCCCGCTGAAGCGCTGGGTCAGATCGATCATCGCCTCTTCAGTCTGCTGCCGGGAGCTCTCTATCTGTTGTGACCATATGGGGACCGCCTTTTGGCAGACCTCTTCCAGCCCGATGATCGCATTGGCGAAGGAAGCTGGGGTGGCGTCCTGCTCGTCGGTTGAGGCGTGAGTGTGGCGGGCCTGATTGACGCGATGGGAAGTCCAGAGTGCGGCACCAATGGCCAAGGCGCCGTTCAATAACAGGTAAAGCAAAGAAGAAGATCTGGACAGAAGCAGCAGGCAACCGAGCAATCCCAGCCCGATGCAGCTCAGCCAGCAAACCGGATCCCATAGCGGGTTGATCACGCCACTTTTGTGTTGTGCCATACGCAACTTATCCCTGTGCTAGTCATTAGCTTGGCCGTCGGGTTGTGCCATCCAGATTGGCAACCCAGGGCCTGGTTATATTTACTATTGGCTCAGTAAGGGTAGCGTAAAAAAAATAGTTGGTTGCAAGTCAGTATTGCTTGCCGAAAAAGAGGTAGGGCATTGATAAGGGGAGTTGATGCTGAGCGTTATTTCCGCCGATATCAGCGAGATAGCGAAATCTGGGGTAGCGAAGGAGAGAAAGACAAATAAGGAGCCTGCCATGGCAGGCTCCTTGAACCATGTCAGGCTTTGCTGGCGTGAGCCTGCTGGCAGCCTTCGACGGCATGGGCGATCAGCTCCAGCGCGCTCTGCTCACACGCTGGCAGCTCTTCATCGCACTGACTGATGGGGGTGATGCGATCGCCCCACTTGATGATGGCTGCACCCCAGGTGAGGCCGGCGCCAAAGGCTGCGGTCAGCAGATAGGAGTTCGGCTTGACGCGGCCTTGTTCCAGCGCTTCGCACAGTGCGATGGGCACGGTGGCGGCGGAGGTATTGCCGTAGTTTTCGATGTTCACCATCACCTTTTCCATGGGCGCGTTCATGCGCTTGGCCAGGGTTTCGATGATGCGGATATTGGCCTGGTGCGGCACGATGAGATCGATCTGCTCGGGAGCAATGCCGGCCTGTTCCAGTACAGTGCCGGTTGCCTCACCCATGCCACGGACGGCGCGCTTGAAAATCTCAGGGCCTTCGAAATTGAAGGTGAATAGGCCGTCAATGTCGGCAAAACGCACGCGATCTGTGCCGAAATTTGGCACATGCAGGATTTCTCTGGCTTCGCTGTCGCAGCCGAGCTTGTTGGCGATGAGGCCGCTTTCCTGCTCGCTCGCTTCGATGATCACGGCGCCAGCGCCATCGCCGAACAGCACGGCGGTATCGCGGCGGGCCCAGTCCAGCAGATAGGTCAGACGCTCGGCACCGATCACCAGCACCTTCTTCATCATGCCGGTCTGTACCAGCGAGGTGGCGACGGAGAGGGCGTAGACGAAACCGGTACAGGCAGCATTGAGGTCAAACACGGCGGCATTGGTGGCGCCAAGCTTCTTCTGCACCGCGGAAGCAGCGTTCGGCAGCAGGTTGTCCGGGGTGGCGGTAGCCAAGATGATGCCATCGAGATCGCTGGCCTCGAGACCGGCGCAGGCGAGAGCGCGGCGACCGGCCAGGGTGGCGAGATCCGAGGTGCTGACGTGGGAGATCCGGCGGGCCTTGATGCCGGTACGCGGATAGATCCACTCATCCGACGTATCCATGATGGTGCTGAGGTCATCGTTGGTCAGCACTGAGGGAGGCAAGCATTTGCCCCAACCGGTGATATTGGCGTATTTCATCTTGTTACCGCTTCTCAATGTGGATCGCCCGCGGGCGGAAAATCGCGCAATTATGCCGCACGAGACAACTACTGTCATCTTGTGGTCATGGTTATCTGGCAGGGAGGATGTGGCAATGGGCTGCAAAACAAGGGAAATTTCGCTTAAAGGGAAGGACTTGCCTGCCCTAAGATAGGGCTTTCTCCCTCGACGAGGCGACACCTTGCTCAAAGCCAATCTCAACCTGTTGCCTACCCTCAAGGTGTTGCTGGAGACCCGCAACATCAGCCGGGCGGCGGAGCTGCTGCACCTGAGCCAGCCTTCTATCAGCAAGCAGCTCGCCTTGCTGCGCAGCGAGTTTGGCGACGAGCTGCTGGTGCGGGAGGGGCAACGCTGGCTGCTGACGCCGCGAGCCGAAAGCCTGGCCGCCCAGCTGGCGGACTCTCTCGGTGCGTTAGAGCGGCTCTATGAGCCGCCCGGGTTCGAGCCCGGCCGCTGTGAACGGGTATTCCGGCTCGCCTCGTCCGATTACGTGGCCCAGCATATCCTGCCCGATATCTGCGCAGCGCTTGCCAAAGAGGCGCCGTTGGCGGCGCTTGAGTACAGCTTGTGGGACAAGCGCCAACTGCCACAGTTGTGGCAATCACAGCTTGACCTGGTCTCCACCATCACGGAACAGGTGCCGGATCAGATCCGCGGTCTGCATCAGGGGGAAGATCGGTTGGTTGTGTTGATGGGCCGCCGGCATCCGCTGGCGGACCGTCGCCTGACACTTGATGATTACCTCGCCTGGCCACACCTGCAGGTGAGCGGTGGTGGTGACAAGGATAGCCCGGTGGAGCAGGTGCTGGCGCCACAGGGCCTCTCCCGGCGCTGGTTTGCCCGAGTGCCCTTCTTTCAGGCGGCGGTGGAGGTATTGCTGCGCACCGACTGCCTGATGACCACACCCGCTCATATCGCCTGGCAACTCTCCTGCAATAACGAGCTCGCTTTTGTGGATCTCCCTTTTTCGACCCGCACCCAGCACTATCATCTGCTGTGGCATCAGCGCCACCATCAGGACCCGGCCCATCGCTGGTTTCGCGAGCTGGCCTATCCCTTCCTGCGGGACCACTTGCAAGGCACAGTGGTCGAGAGTCGCAAGGTGCTGGCTCAGACCCAGACCCGTTAGTGCCAGTCGGTTATGCCAAAGCATAGCCAATGGTTATGGGATCTATTCATAACTTTCATTTCTGGCATAGCCATGCGCCCCTTACCCTGAATCCAGGAACAATATATTCAGGGTGAGGGTAAGCACAAAATGGAACTGACGAGTTGGCTGGCATTGGCCGCAATTTGCGTGATGGGGGCCATCAGCCCGGGGCCGAGTCTGGCGTTGATCATTCGCAATACGGTGCAGGGAGGGCAGGGCCACGGGGTGGCGACTGCGTTGGGGCACGGTCTCGGGGTGGGTATCTACGCGCTTATCACGGCGCTTGGTCTGTCACTGCTGATCACCCAGACCCCCTTGCTGTTTGATCTCATCCGCTACGGTGGCGCCGTGTTTCTCGCCTGGCTCGGGGTCAAGGCGCTGTTAGCCAAACCTGCCAGTGGCGAGTCGCGTGAAGAGGAGATGCACCAGCTGCGCGGTCGTCAGGGGGCGTTCGAGGGCTTTATGGTGGCCTTTCTCAACCCCCAGCTCGCCATCTTCTTTATCGCCCTGTTCAGCCAGTTTGTGCATGCCGATACCGGCTGGTATGAGGGGAGCATCATGATGCTCACCGCTGGTGGTATCGACGCGCTCTGGTATGTGCTGGTGGCGTTGCTACTCTCCCGTGGCCCTGTGTTGGCCTGGCTCAAAGCCAAATCGTTCGTCATCGACAAAGTCAGTGGTCTGGTGCTGCTGGGGTTGGCACTCAAGGTGGTGATTTAGCATCAATATCAGGTGACGATTCTTCTCCTTGGCTGGGGGAGGAGGATAAGCGCAGCCTGCCGTAAAAGGAGGAGAGGGAATTTCCCTTGCCCAGGGAGAAGGGCCACGTGCGGCAGCACTAATCCTGTATTTCGCAGTGATCTTAAGCGGGATCAAGGCAATCAGGGTGGCAATGGCCTAGAGTGGCTGCCATTTGCTGTCCGCCCTGATCCCGAGACCATGCACCAGAACAAGCACTCCTTAAGCCACCACAACCGGTTGGAGCTACTGGCTCCAGCCAAGAACCTAGCCTATGGCATTGAAGCCATCAATCACGGCGCCGATGCCGTCTACATGGGCGGACCCGCCTTTGGCGCCCGCAGCGCGGCGGGCAACAGCATAGAGGATATTGAAGCGCTGGCGCGTCATGCCCATCGTTTCGGAGCCCAGGTTTTCGTTGCCTTCAATACCTTGCTGCATGACAGCGAGCTGGAGCAGGCCCGGCGGCTGACCCACCAGATCTATGAAGCGGGAGCCGATGCGCTTATCGTGCAGGATATGGGGCTGCTGGCGCTCGATCTCCCGCCCATTGCGCTCCATGCCAGTACCCAGACCGACAATCGCACCTCGGAGAAGGTGAAGTTCTTGCAGGATGTGGGCTTCTCCCAGGTGGTGCTGGCGCGTGAGCTGTCGCTCGAGCAGATCCGCGAGATCAGTGCGGCCACCAATGTGCAACTGGAGTTTTTTATCCACGGGGCGCTCTGCGTCTCCTACAGCGGCCAGTGCAACATCAGCCACGCCCGTACCGGCCGCAGCGCCAACCGCGGCGAGTGTGCCCAGCTCTGCCGGCTGCCCTGTTCGCTGCAAAAGCCGGATGGGGAAGTGCTGGTGGCCGACAGCCACCTGCTCTCCCTCAAGGACATGGATCAAACCGACAACCTGGAAGCGCTGATCGAAGCGGGGATCCGCTCTTTCAAAATTGAGGGGCGCCTCAAGGGGCTCGACTACGTCAAGAACGTCACCGCCTGGTATCGCCAGAAGCTCGACTCCATTTTGGAGCGCCGCAGTGATCTGGTGGCCTCCTCGGCCGGCCGTTGCAGCTACAGCTTCACACCGGATCCGAAAAAGAGCTTCAACCGCGGCAGCACCGACTATTTCCTCCATGGTCGCCAACAGGGGATTGACTCCACCCGCAGCCCGAAATATGTGGGCGAGCCGCTGGGGCGAGTTACCAGAGTCACCCGAGATGGCATCGAGATCGACGGTAAGCAGGTCACCCTCAACAACGGCGACGGTCTCGGCTTCTTCAAGCCGAACAACGAGCTGGTGGGGATGCGCCTCAACAAGGTCGAAGAGAAGGCGCAGAGTAAGCTGTTACTCCTGTCAGAGCGCATGCCAGGGCTGAAAGTTGGCACCGAGATCTACCGCAACCACGATCAGGCATTCAGCAAGATGCTGGAAAAGGCGAGCGCGGATCGCCGTATCCGGGTCGATATGCAGCTATCCGAGTGCGATGAAGGGATCCGGCTTGAATTGATCGACGAGCAGGGCATCAGCGCCGCCGTCACGCTCCCCTGTGACAAGCAGCCAGCCGACAACCCGGAGCGGGCGTTGCAACAGGCGCGTGACCAGCTTGGTAAACTTGGTAATACCCTGTTTGTGGCGCGCAAGATTGAGTTGGCGTTTACTCACCCGCTATTCATTGCCACATCACAACTCAACGCTTTGCGCCGGGACGGTATCGCCGCGCTGGAAGCTGCGCGTCTGGCCAGTTACCAGCGTCCCGAGCGACGCATCGCCCTGCGCGATGTCAGCTATCCCCAGCCCCGTCTCTCCTACCTTGGCAACGTGCTGAACAGTGCGGCCGAGCAGTTCTTCCGCGAGCACGGGGTGGAGCGCATCGCACCGGCCTATGAGGCGAACAAGGAGGAAGGGGAAGTGGTGCTGATGATCACCAAGCACTGCATTCGCTACAGCCAGAACCTCTGCCCGAAAGAGGTGCCTGGCCTCAAGGCCGAACCACTGGCGCTAAAGATGGGCAAGGATACCTTCCGCCTGCGCTTTGACTGCCGGCGCTGCGAAATGCATGTAATGGGAAGTCTGAAGCGTTGAAGATGTCTCCCCTTTTCCTTAATGGAAAGGGGGGCTATCTTGGTAAATCTCTGCACTAGTTAACACTATTTAGTTATATATGAGGCAAGTTATTATGTTATTTACTAATTTAAATATCGTTAATGGTTAAAAACGATGTAGGTGAGTTACATTTAAAATGCTGGCTGTGATTCTTAACTATTGAAATTTACTCAGAAACTCTTCCAATGCCTCTCCTGGATTTTCTTTCTCGGAAGAAATCATACTGATGCCCCACTGCTCAAGCACAGCTTCTTGTACCGGGTTCGGTTTCGCTGAGAAAATATAAGATTTTGGTTGTGCATCGCCTGCTTGATTGGCTTTCCATAACTTGGATAGCTTATAAAATAAAAGTCGCAGATTGATATCTGCCAAACCATATCCAATAAAAAGCACAGATTTACCTAAAACATCTGAACGAAGTTTTATATCAAGCGGTGTTTCAAATTCAAGCCGCTCAAAATAGCTCGTTTCATCAATAACAATCGACTTATCATCATCGAAATCACCATGAAACTTTACCACCTGTATATTGCCGCTTTTGATTCTTGTAAAGTCTGACACCGAGGCTATTTTAGTAAATGGCTTGTTATAATAGGCAAGGGCATTCTCAATCCATCTATCATAGTTGGTTGTGTATATTATGGGAAAATTGGCTTTGGCAATATACTCGTGCACTTTTGAGTTTGAAATATCAATCTCAGGGGAATGCCAAATTCTATCCATCCAGCTTCTTAAAGGGCCAATACTTCCTTTCTTTAAACGATAGTACTCTGCCAATGCATAATGATCGCCAAAAGATCTATATATTTCTGGTTCATAATCCAGATCCTTGGCTATCTTGTCGATCAGAGTGGACCATGATGGAAGACCAAGGTTCATAGACACGCCTGCACCAACAAAAAGAATCACATTTCCCTGTCTGTAGGCAGATAATAGTTGTTCCATATTTAATATCTCCTCAATAAATATGGATCTACCACTATACCTATTTCAGGGACTTGCATGAAGTCGTAAATGTAAAATGGATATCTATTTATGATAGACAGGGTCTATGATTAGCTAGATATCACGCTATTTAATCTTAATATTTTCCAGTTGCAGCAAGGCTTTTTTAATCTCCAATCCTCCCGCATAGCCGATCAGGCTGCCATTCTGGCCGATCACCCGATGGCAGGGGACGATAATCGAGAGCGGATTGCGACCGTTGGCGGCGCCCACTGCCCGCATCGCATTTGGTTTGCCAATGGCGCGCGCGATATCGCCGTAACTGCGGGTCTCGCCATAGGGGATATCACACAACGCTTGCCATACAGCCTGCTGAAAGGCGGTACCGCTGGCGGCGAGCGGCAGGGTGAAGCGCTGCAGGCGACCGGCAAAATAGGCCTCGAATTCGGCAAGATAGGGAGCGAGCGCCTCGCCATCTTGCTGCCAACCGCTCATATCGGGCAGCGCTCGCAGGCCTGCCACAAAGTCCACATGCACCAGGCCGCGCTCGTTGATGGCGATCAACAGATCGCCGCAGTGGGTTGGCAGAATATCATAGCGGATCATGGGGTTATCTCCTTGTGTTCGTTGTTTCCAGTGTTTTCGCCTGGGTGGGCTGGGTCAATCAGCTGCGCCGGCGCTTCACTCATGGCGTGCCACAGCCAGCTGGCGGCGTACGCTCGCCACGGTTGCCACGCCTCGCTTTGCGCCACGACCTCTTTCACCGGCAGCTTGTCGCCGCCTCCCAGTGCCTTTTGCAGCACCAGATCGGAGGCGGGGAAGGCGTCCGTGTCCAGCCCGCAACGCAGTCGCCAGTAGGCGACCGTCCAGGGGCCTATGCCAGGCAGCGCCAGCAGTTGCTCGTCGCTGGCACTGACGAGGGAGAGTTCGCCGCTCGCGATGGCGGTGGCCAGTCCCTGCAGCGTGCGAATGCGGCTGCCGGGCATGCCGATGCCATCGAGATCAAGCTCGCACAACTGGGCTGGCGTGGGCAGCCGAGCCACTCCGAATTGCGCCCCGGTACGCGTCACCAACCGTCCCAGTATGGTGATGGCGCCTTTGACCGATACCTGCTGGCCGACGATGGCGCGCAGCATCACCTCGTACTCATCCCAACCGCCTGGTAGCCTCACACCGGGCCAGCGCGCCTGCAGGCGCGCCATCAGCGGATCTTGTCCGAGTTGCTCGCCGATGCGCTGCATGTCGGCATCGAGATCCCACATCCGGCGCACGCGATACAGGAGATCAGGCAGCGCCGCGGGTGGCAGATCATGCACGGTGAGCGTCAGGCTGTGCCCCTTGCCTTGTGTGATGCGCACCAGACCACTCTGATCGCCGACACTATGGCGTCGCTCATACACTTCACCATCCACCCGCTCCAGCCCGGGGATCGCCCGTAGCCGGTAGAAAGCGAGCATGGCCGCCACATCAAACGGGGGCCGATACGGCAGCTGCAACGTCAGCGTTGCACCGCGATCATCCGGCAGTTTGTTGTTAGCCTGCTCACCCTGGTCCTCTTGCTGGCGCAGGGTGCGCGGCGCCATGCCATACGCCTGCAGCCAGGCGTCGTTGAAGCGGCGAATGCTCGAAAAGCCCGCAGCAAATGCGATGTCCGTGATGGATAGTTGCGTCTCTGTCAGCAGCCGTTTTGCGAGCAGCAGGCGACGCGTCTGCTCCACCTGTTTTGGCGACGCGCCGAGGTGCTGCCTGAATTCGCGGCGCAGCGTGCGCTCACTGAGGCCGGCTTGTTCGGCAAGTGCGGCGAGCGAGCCATCCGCCAGCTCACCGCGCTCGATGCGCGCCAACAAGCGGGCGAGCGCATGGGGCAGATCGCCGCGGGCTGCGGGGGCGAGCTCGGGGCGACAGCGCAGGCATGGGCGCAAGCCATATTGTTCGGCGGCAGCGGCACTTGGGAAGTAGCGCACATTGTGTTCGTGCGGCGGCCTGGCCGGGCAGACGGGGCGGCAGTAGATGCCGGTGGAGATGACACCGGTAAAGAAGCGGCCATCGAAGCGTGCATCGCGGGCAAGTCGCGCGGCGTGGCATTGCTCTCGGCTGAGGCCGTGGAGTGTCTCTTCCTGCAGATGGTCCTGGCTGGGTGACTGGGTCATGGCATGGCGGCTCGGTACGGGAGACATGATGAGAGAGTAAGGGGGCGAGGGGGCAGTGACTAGCCAGAAACGGACAGGGATAGCAAAAAAGCACGCATGAGCCCCTCGACATGAGTGGTACGCACAATAGGATTCATTTGCGTAAAAATTAATAACCGATCACATATTCATCAAATAGTCATTGCCTGGTGGGACTCGATACTGTCCAATCTAAATAGTTTTTTCTCTTTGATTATTAAGTATTGCCAATACATAGCTAACTTACTGATATAACACAATAACCACTTGCCAAGGACGATAAGTGAAATATCTTTCTGAAGGAGCCCGTGTCCGGGGCTTCAGCTTGACCGAACTGCTGATCACCATGACGGTAGTCAGCATCCTCGCCGCCATCGCGCTGCCCACCTATCGCGACTATCTGGAGAAAGGGCGGCGCTATGAAGCGCAGCAATTGATGATGGAGCAGGCGCTTGCACTCGAGCGCATCTTCACTGAGCAGGGCCGCTATCCCGTGCAATTCACGCTCCCTGCGAACTCCGATTTTTATCAGTTCAGCTACAGCCAGCTGGCGCAGTACACCTATCTGCTCAAGGCGACACCGACTCGTCTGCAAAAGGACAGTTGCGGCACCTTGACGCTGGATCACACCGGATATCGCGCCGCTGCGCGCAGCGATTGCTGGGGGTCATGAGATGAAGATACGAGGCTTTACCCTGATCGAGTTGATGGTGGCAGTGGTGATCGCGGCCATCCTGCTGATGGTCGGTATTCCCTCCCTGAGCGAACGACTCGCCGCCGAGCGGCTGGAGCGCTCCACCGGGGAGCTCGCCTCCGCCTACCGTTTCGCGCGCAGTGAGGCGGTGAAGCTGACGCTGCCCGTGGTGCTGCAAGGCACGCAGAACGGGGGCTGGGAGGTGACGGCCGACAGCAAGCTGCTCAGGCAGGCTGCCGCCCCCGGCGGAGGCGTGAGCATCTCGCCGTTTGCTCCCATCACCATAGCGCCGACCGGCAGCAGCGCGCAGGCCGAGATCACCCTGGCCAATCGCCTCGGCGAGCAGCGCGTGCTCTGCATCGCCCCGAGCGGCCAGCTGCTGCATGGGAGTTGTTCATGAGTGGCGGCCAACCGGGCGCCATGAGGCATCAGCAGGGGTTCAATCTGGTGGAGATCATGATCTCCATGGTGCTCGCGGTGATGGTATTTCTCGGGCTGGCCAAGGGGCAGGTGGTGTCGCTCAAACAGGCGCACTACAGCCTGCAGACGACTCTGGCCACCATAGCGGCGAGCAATAGCGTGGAGCAAATTTGGGGCACTCTGTGCGAAGTGCAGCGCACGCCCGAGCGTTTTTCCGATGATGGCTATCTCGCCCGCTTTGCCTTGCAGCCGGGGCAGCGCCTGCTGCTGCCTGCACGCTACAGCGACAACCTCGTGGTGACCATAGAGTGGCGTGATGGACGGGTCTCCGGTGCCAGGCAGGTGGCGTTGAATGCCGGATTTCCACCCCTATGTTGAACACCATGCACAGACAGCGCGGGGTCAGCCTGGTGGAGCTGATGATCGCCATGGTACTCGGCCTGCTGCTGATGCTGGCGGTCTTTGCCGGCTATGCCCCCATCAAACGCACCGTGGCCCAGAGCAAGGCGCTGGAGCAGGCGAGCGAGGTGCTGCGTTTTGCCACCCTCACCTTCACCAGCAGCATCAAGCAGGCGGATCGACTGATCGCCGTCACCCCGGATCGGCTGACGCTGGGATTCAGGGTGGAAGGGGGCGCCGAGGTGCTCTCCTGCCTTGGCAATCGTAAGACCGCCGACTTTACCGAGCAGTACCGGTTCACGCCGCCCGTGCTCAGTTGTGACGATGGCGAAGGGGCTCGTCTGCTGGTGACCGGGCTCAAGGAGCTGGAATTTGGCGAGCAAGGCTCGCTGGTTATCATCCGTATCCTGCCGGAAGGCTTGCCAGCCTATCTGGCTCCGGGGGTGACGGTACAGGTGGCGCGACGCAAGGCCATCTGGGATGCCGCACTGGCTGGTCAGGCCGCAGGAGGAGCAAGATGAACAAGAGATTGCAACGACAGCGGGGGGCCGTATTGCTGGTAGTGCTGGTGCTCAGCCTGCTCTCGAGCCTGCTGGTGCTGACCAGCATCCAGGACAACCAGATACAGGCCCGGCTCAGCGGCAATTTTCACAAGAAGATCAATGCCCAGCTCAGTGCCGAGCAGGGGATGAACGAGAGTTACCGAGCCTTGCGGACCACCCTGGAGGAGACGCCACGCAGCGAGTGGGCCGCGCTGATCCGGGCCGTACCCGAGCGGGGTAACGGGGTGCAGGATGGCAGCCACTATCAAATCGACAAACCGGCGCAGGCGGTGGCAGACACCCTGGCGCTCTATAGCAGTGGCCATTTTCTGGAGGGGAGCGCCGGCCTCAATGCCCTGTTTTCCCTCAGGCGCCAGCCCGGCAACCTGATCTTCCAGGATTCGGTGGTCGCCTGCGAGGGGCTCAGCCTCTCCGGCAGTGGGCTTATCGACAGTTACGATTCGCGCAAGGGCAGCTATGGTGGCAGCAATGTCAACCAGAATGCCAGCGTGGCGACGGTCAGCGATCAGGCCAATGTGGTGCTCGATGGCCACTCGCCCATCTGGGGCGATGTGAGGGCGACCGGCTCGGTTACCCTCAATGGCTCGTCCCCCGTCTCCGGCAGCCTGGCTGCGGGGGGCGATATCACCATCTCCCCGTCCTCCGACAAGATAGTGCGGGTGGATGGCAATCTGCAGGGGGGTGGCAACCTCACCCTGCAAGGAGGACGGATAACCGGCTCGGTGGCGATGAACGGCAATGTGGCCATGGGCTGGGGCACCAGCATCGACAGCGGCCAGCTCAACTATGGCGGGATGGGCAGCTTCAACGATGCAGAAAACCAGAAGTATCTGGAGCCCCAATATCGCCAGCATCCCAAGCTGCCGCCAGTGGCGGGTCAGGTGTGTGATCCCCTCAACGTGACGGCGCTCGCCGGCTCTCCCCAGTTTGCCAACCTGCCCATCAATGGTGCCCTGACGCTGGGGTCGACCCAGCAGATGGTGCTGACCGAGAGTCCCGCCACCGGCTCAGTCTCCAGCACCAACCAGCACAAGCCGACGTTGCCCTTCCCGGGCAAAGGGGAGGTTTTTGGCAAGGAGCAGACCCTCTACCGGCTGGACAGCCTCAACATGGGGGCCGATGCGGCGCTGACCATCCAGGGGGACGTGGTACTGGTAATTGACCGGGACTTCACCATGAGCGGCAGCAATAAGTTGACGGTGGCCGAGGGTAGCAGCCTGACCCTGATCGTCGGCGGCAAGGTCGAGTTGGGGGCGGGGGCCGAGGTGAGCGCAGCCAAACAGGGACTCACCACAGAGGGCACTCCTGCCATCTCCCTCTATTCGGCCTACAGCGGCAAGGACGGGGTCAAGCTGTCGGGCAACACGCCGCTCTATGCCGCTCTCTATGCTCCTCTGACCGAGATGAGCATCAGCGGCAGTGGCGGGCTGTATGGCGCGGTGCGCGCCAAATATCTGAACGAGAGCGGCGCTGGCGGCGTGCACTATGACGAGGCGCTCGGACTGGCGGATCTTGGCGCGGAACTTGGGCCTGCCCCCGTGCTGGCGCTGAAGCAGTGGCATTTTGTGCACTAGCAACAAGGCATCCGCACCGGCTTCAACGAAAAGGTCGAACCGGGCCGGCAACTGTGACAAGCTGGGATCCTGACATACAAGGAGGATTGCCCATGCCTGGTCCTGCCCGTGCCGGCGCCCTGATCTATGCCAAAGATCCCGGTTCGCTGACCCACTTTTATCGCACCTTGTTGCAGATGGATCTTCTCAGCCAGGATGAGCAGCTGGTGGTGCTGGAGAACGGCGATTTCCAGCTGCTGCTCCACACTATCCCGGAGCCCTATGCAGGCCAGATCGAGGTCACCCAGCCCCCCGAGCTGAGAGAGCGTAGTGCCATCAAACTGTTCTTTACCGTGCCGAGTCTCGCCTGGGCGGAGGCAAAAGCAGCCGATCTCGGCGGTGGCCTGTTGCCGCAGCAGTGGTCAGGCCCCGGCTTCGTGCTGCGTAATGCCTTTGATCCGGAAGGCAACATCCTGCAGTTGCGAGAGTTTCTCGGGGCCCCCGAGTCACACTGAATCTGCCAGGCGTACGATAAAAAAACGGGGCAGCCAGGCTGCCCCGTTTTTTCATGTCACAGTGTCAGGCCATCACTTCAGATAGCGCTGTTCCAGATGCTGGCGCAGCCAGTGCGGATTCAGCGCTTCGCTGGTGGCGCGGCGCACCAGCTCGTCAGTGTCATGAAGGCTCCCCTGGGACCAGATGTGGCGGCCCAGCCAGGCGAAGATCTCCGGCAGGCGGCCCGCCTCAAGAAGGCTGCTCATGCTGCCCAGCTCCTTCTCCAGTGCGAAACGCAATTGCGCCGCATACATGGCGCCGAGCGTATAGCTCGGGAAGTAGCCGAACGAGCCGTCGGTCCAGTGAATATCCTGCATACAGCCGTTCTGGTAGTTGCCCTTGGTAGAGAGGCCCAGCCACTGCTGCATCTTGGCATCCCACAGCTCGGGGATGTCCGCCACCTCGATGCGTCCCTCGATGAGGTCGCGCTCCAGCTCGTAGCGCAGGATCACGTGAGCCGGATAGGTCACCTCGTCCGCATCGACCCGGATAAAGCCGGGCTCGACCCGGTTATAGAGCTTGGCCAGATTGGCCGGGGCAAAGGCCGGCTGCTCGCCAAAGTGGGTGCGAATGCGTGGTGCCAAGAGCGCGAGGAAGGCGGGATCATGGCCCAGCTGCATCTCGCAAAACAGGCTCTGGCTCTCGTGAATGCCCATGGAGCGCGCCTCGGCCACCGGCTGGCCCAACAAGTGGCGCGGCAGCCCCTGCTCGTAACGGGCGTGACCGGTCTCGTGCACTATGCCCATCAGGCTGGAGACAAACTCCTGCTCATTGTAGCGGGTGGTGATGCGCACATCGGTCGGCACTCCGCCGCAAAACGGATGGTTGCTCACATCGAGGCGGCCGTGGGCAAAATCGAAACCGAGCAGTCCCATTACCTCCTGGCCGAGCGCCTGCTGGCTGGTGATGGGGAAGGGGCCTTGCGGGATCAGGATGGTTTCGCTCTTTTGCTGCTCGCTCACCCGCTGGATGAGGGAGGGGAGCCAGCTGGCGAGATCGCCGAAGATCTCGTCGAGCCGGGCGCTGGTCATGCCGGGCTCGTAGAGCGCCAGCATGGCGTCGTAAGGGCGCACGCCTAGGGCCCCTGCACGCAAGGAGGCGACCTCCCGCGACAGTTTCACGACTTCCTCAAGGTTCGGCGCAAAACCGGTCCAGTCGTTGTTTTTGCGCTGGCTGCGCCAGGCGTGCTCGCACTTGCTGCCGGCCAGCGACAGCGCCTCCACCAGCTCACCGGGCAAGAGGCTGGCATCCTGCCACTGGCGTTTGATCTCGCGCAAGTTGGCGCGCTGCACCTCATCCAGCGCTTCCGTTTCAGCCTTGGCGATCCAGTCGCCGAGCTCGGGAGCGGTACGCTTGTGGTGGATCAGCAGACCGAGCTCCGCCATGGCTTCGGCGCGGGCCTCGTTGCCCCCCTCCGGCATCATGGCAGCCTGATCCCAGCCGCAGATAGCCGAGAGGTGGGAGAAGCGGTGCAGCTGTTGCTGATGTTGTTCAAGTTTTTGATATGACATGGGATTGTCCTTGTTATCGTCCCTGATGCTATACACCCCGTACCTGGCATGATCGGGGCCGCTCGATGCTATCACTGCCATGACGCCCTGCGCCATGTTTGCCGGTTGGCCGGGTCAGCCGAGGCGCTTCTGGTGACGTTCGCGGTTTTCCGCCTTCTTGCGCTCGCTCTTTCGCAGTAGCACATAGAGGGCGCCACTGCCGCCGTGACGACGTTCGGCGCTGTGGATGGCCATCACTGCCGGCAACTGCGGCAGCCAGGCGCTCACATAGCTTTTGAGCAGGGCGCGTGGCGTACTGCGTTCCCCCTTGCCGTGCAGGATCAGCAGGCAGCGGATGTCCCGCTGTTCGCAATCCTGAACAAATTGCACCAGAGTCTGGCGCGCCTCGTTGAGGGTCTTCTGGTGCAGATCCAGGCTCGCCTGCAACTCGTATTTGCCGAGCCGCAGTTTCTTGTAGACCCCCTCCTGTACGCCGTCGCGCTTGAAGCCGACGATCTCGTGGGGATCGCGCATCTCGATCGCCTCCATGGTGAGGTGATCGAGTTCAAGTTGCTGTGCAGTGGCGGCCTGGCGGCGGGCCAGCTGGGCTTCGGTCGGGGTGGGTTTGCCCACTTGGGGATGAATATGATCGCTGCGAATGGGCCTGACATCGGCCACTTCATTCAGAAATAGCGAGAGTTCGTCGTTATGAGACACGGCAGGCTCTCCATCAGAAAAAGTGGGAGCCATTATAGCGGCGGGAAGCGGGACGGAAAACGGGACAGGCGGTCAGACGGGGCCGGCCGCCCTGGGTTGTTACGACTCGTTGTGATGGGGCTGCTGCTCTCCCTTGGGCGGCTGCGACTTCATCACCTTGTAGATGAAGTAGGCCGCATAAGAGCTGATCAGCAAGAAGGTACCGATCACCACCAGCATGGACATCAGCCCCACGCTGTTGCCAAACATCAGATCCAGCCAAAAATCCATTTTATTGCTCCTGTCACCCGATTGATGACAGGCATGATAAATACCTCTTTATCCGTAGGGAGATGATCCCGATCAACTCAATGGATGGTTATTAAACATCCACGCCGATTTGTGATCGTTCTCACTGGACTCCTTGCGTCATGGTTGGCTGGGTCAGCGGTGTGATGCGCCACCCTTGTTGCTCCAGCTGGGCCAGCAGCCCCTGTTCGCCGTAAAGATGCAGGGCGCCTACCACGATGAAGCTTTCATTCGGCAGGCTCGGCCATTTTTTCAGCCAGTTGCGGTTGCGCTCCGCCAGCAGGGTCTGCTCCATCCAGCTCTGCAGGGCGGGGGGAGCCATCTCCTCCTTGAGCAGATTGATGAGGGTGGCTTCGTCCCCCTGTTGCCACGCCTTCATCACGGCGGTAAAGGCATTCTCGAGCATGGGCAGCTCGTCCAGGGTGCTGGCCAGCATCAGGGTCTGGTTGTCACCGACACTGGCGAGATAACCGAGCTGTTCCAGCAGGGTTTCGAAGCCGACGACGGGTTTGCCCTCTTTGGCGGCCAAACCGGCAAAGTGCTGATCGATGCCGAGTTGGCTGTCAAAGCCAGTCTTGGCCATGGCCGCCTGGGTGAGGGTAATGGCGGCAAACCAGGGGCGCAGTGGCGAGAGGGTCGCCTCATCCAGACCATAGCGGGCCCCCGCCATCAGGGTGCGCTGGTAGAGCTCGGCAGGCAGGTACTCCTTGAGGCTCTTGCCATCGTTGAGCTGGGTGAGAGACGCCATCCCCTGCCACTGCTCCTGGCTGATGCTGTTCATGTCGACTTCCATCACCAGGGCACGACTCTGCAGCCAGGCGCGTTCGACGGGCTCGGGCAACGGATAGAGCGTGGGCTTGCCTGCATGAATGGAGCCCATCAGCCAGTGCTGCTCATCACCCTTGCTGACCCGGTAGAAGGCGGGATCGGCCAGGGCCGTCAGCGGCAGCAGCAGACAGAGCAGGAAGGAAAACAGTGTGCGGTGAAATTTCATGGGGCGCCTTATGTGTGTAGGGTGGCTTCTCTTCATGACTATAAACCCTATGATAAGACCTCCATTCAGATAACCAAGAGGTTTGCCATGCCCCATCTTCGTTTTCGCGCCATTTCCCTCGACACTCTGCAGCAGATCGGTGGTCCGCTGCTGGCCGAGCTCTGCACCCTGACCGGCGGCAAGCCGGAGTTTGTCACCATGGAGCTGATCGACAGCTGTCAGGTGCGCAATGGCGCGGTGGAGACGGGCTCACCCTTCGTCGAGTTGCACTGGTTCGAGCGACCACAAGCGATGCAGGACGCGGCAGCCGGGCTCATCACCCGCCACCTGAAGGCAGCATTGGGGGAGCAGACCTATGTGGTGGTACAGGTGATCCCCATGGTGAAAAGCGCCTACTACAGCAACGGCGAGCACTACTGATCGAGGCGACGGTGCGCGTCGTGCCAGCGGTTTGCCCCGGCTAGGAGGCGTCGGGCAGGGCCTGGATGGCCTGCTTGCCCGGTTCAGGCCGATTTGGCGAGGATCCGGTCCAGCCAGCGGCTTGGCAACAGGCGGCGCAAGATCGCAAACAGCCGGGTTGGAAAGGTAACGGGGTAACGATGGCGCGGCCGCTCGCTGGTGAGGGCGTGCAGCAGCGGCGGGATGCAGGCTTCGCTTGGCAGGGTAAAGCCGCGGGTGCCCCCTTCACGCTCCAGCCGGCTCAGGGTCTGCTGGTAGGCGGCCTGATGGCGGCTTTGCGCCGGATCGATATGGCGCAGGAAGGCGGCGCGGGCATTGGCGCGAAAACGGGTGTCGATGGGCCCTGGCTCGATCAGACTGATATGCACGCCGGTGCCGACCAGCTCTAGGCGCAGGGTATCGCTGTACCCCTCCAGCGCGAACTTGCTGGCGTTGTAGGCGCCGCGATACTTCATGGCCACCAGCCCCAGCACAGAGCTGTTTTGTACTATCCGACCCTCTCTTGCCGCCAGCATGGCGGGCAGAACCTGACGGATCAGGTGGTGCCAGCCAAACAGGTTGGTTTCGAACTGCTCGCGCAGCGCCTCGGTCGGCAGGTCTTCCAGTGCGCCAGGCTGGCCGTAGGCGCCGTTGTTAAAGAGACCATAGAGGCGCCCTCCGGCCAGTGCCAGCGCAGCGCCAGCCCCCTGCTCGATGGAGGCGGGATCCGCGAGATCAAGTTGCACTGCCAGCAATCCCGCCTGCTGCAACCGGGTCACATCCTCCGCTTTGCGGGCCGAGGCGATCACGGTGAAACCGTGCTCCCCCAACGCCTTGGCGGCGGCCAGCCCTATGCCGCTGGAGCAGCCGGTGATCAGCACAAAACGGGACATGAGAACCTTCCTTGTAGCCTGAGGGGAGTCGAGGCGCATGGTAGCCCGAGCGCCGGAAAAAAGAAAACCGGGCCGACTGGCCCGGTTTGCTGACAATCATTGCCTGCTTACATGATGGTAAACGGCATGATGACGTGGAACTTGACGTCATGCTCGGAGGCGAAGATGTTGGGGTAGTGAGTCCAACCGCCGCTCTGGGTGATGTCGTTGTTGTAGTCGGTGTAGTGCAGCTTGAACAGGGTGCCTTTCAGCTTGCCATCCTGCACGGTATAGCTGACATCGAAGTTGGCTGCCCATTCGGTGTCTTCCCCGTTGGCGGCTTTCTTGCCCTGACCATCTTCGATATCCCAACCGTAGGCACCGGATACACCCACAGACCAGCCCGGAGCACCCACCAGATCATCCAGGGAGCGAGTCACGCCGAAGAACACGGCTTTCTCGTTGTTGGCGTTCCAGTCGGAGCGGGAGTCCCACCAAATTTCGTTGGCGCCCTGGGAGTTGGCGTAGCCGCGGGTCAGACGGGGCAGGTAGTTGCCTTCAGCACCTTCTGCCTTGGTCCACATACCTTCCAGGCGGAAACCGTACGGGCCTGCGCCCCATGCGGCGGTCAACGCTTGCTGCCAAGCCAGGCCGTCATAAGTCTCGATCTCGGAACCGCCCTTGGTGTAGGTGTCAGTTTCGGAGCCGTAGAACTGGTAGCTGGTGGAGAGGCCGCCCAGTACGTCAAACTTGTGAGCCAGTTTGAAGTGGTAGCTGTCCATGTAGTCTTCGGACTGACCGAAAGAGGCGGTGATGGCGGTGCCATTTTCAAAGGTGTAACGAGCCGCAACAGCGTGGATGTAGTCGATGACGTTTTCGTCAGCAAACGGATCCATCCATGCCTTGGCGCGGGAGAAGACCTGGGTCTCTTTGTACCAGGGAGCCTTGTACTCGTCGGCAATGGCGTAAGTCAGGTAGAGACCACCGAAGTTGCCTTCAACCTGGCCACCGCGATAGGTACCCGGCTGATAGGACCAGTTGACACCGATCTGACCCGGTACGTAGAGCTGGGTGTAACCACCCTTGGCGGTCAGGGCGCCTTCCAGGAACTTCAGTTTCAGAGCTGCGTTGGAGAGGCTGAAACCACCTTCAGGAGAGCCATCCTTGAAGTTGTTACCCCAGCTGCGGCCAGCGAAGGAGAATTCGTTCTCTTGGTTGACGGCGTGGTCTTCGGTCACGGCCAGGTCATAGGCGCCAAAACCACCCAGATCCAGACCTACTGTGTCCCAGGCATAACCGGAGTTGAAGTTCAGGGCGGCTTGAACAGTGGAGTGGCTCAGGTTGGATTGGTACTGGCCTACATTGTTCTTGTCGTTGGGGTCACCGTCGATACGCTGACGATCACGCTGGAAGTAGAAGAGGCCGCCAGTGATTTTGGAATCATTGACGAAGGCTTCATAGGATTTGCCGTATTCCGGGCTCATCATGTCCTGGGCTGCCAACGCCATACCGGGGGCGACCAGCGCGGCTACCACAGCGGCACTTAAAGCGGCGCGCTTGAAGATCACTTTTTCCATTTCTATTGCTCCTGATTTTATGGACTTAGCTTTTTTGTTCCGGCAGTTGGCAGCAGGCCTACCGCTCGGTATTGGCATTGCAATCAAAACCCCGAAGGGCAAAAAAATCGTTGTATCTGGTCTGCAGCCGCGACGTCTTGGCACATCTGCGGTGGGCAGCTCTGTTCATCACTAATTGTGTTTTTTTGTGTTCCGATCCTTGGCTATCGGACAACTCAAGAGTACGTTCGCGGTGCGAAATATCAATTAAAAGTTCCCACCAAGTTTCAAAAATATGACCGAGTGCAAATAATCGTGACGGCCGCTCTCATACCGTTTCATCCCCCGTATGACGGCAATGAGAACGTTTTCTTGCTTGCCGTCAGGGTGTTGGAACCTGCGTATCCTGCAGGGTTATGCCGGTGCGGGTATAACCCGTATGCAACATATAATTTTGCGATACAAAAAAACTCACTCCGCCATGGCGGAGTGAGTAGGGAGAATGATGCGGATCAGCCTTGCTGGCCGAGGATGCGGGGGATCTGCTGGGCCTGGTGATGGATATGGGATGAAACCTGGACCGACAGCTGGCTGACCTGGTGCGCATGTTGATGGATGCGGGCGATCAGGTCGGCAAAGCTGGCAAGCTTGTGTTCCTGGCTTTTGGCGTTGTCCGCCCCCTGCAGGGCGATCACCGCCGTGTTGCGGGCGATTTCCCGTACTGCTTGGGTGGTCTGGCGCAATTGCTCGGCCTGGACCCGCTGGCTGCCGGATTCGCTGGTGATGCGGTTCAGCACGGTGGCAAGTTGCTCACCCGAGTGGGTCAGCCGTTTCAGTATGTCGGTGATCTGGTCAAGGGAACGTTGGGTATGGGCCGAGAGCGTGCGCACTTCATCCGCGACCACGGCAAATCCCCGCCCGGCTTCACCGGCCCGGGCTGCTTCAATGGCGGCATTGAGGGCCAGCAAGTTGGTCTGCTGGGCGATGTGGCCAATGACATCGACGATGGCGGAGACCTCGGTGACCGACCCCCTGAGCGCGCGCAAGGCCTCGTCGCTCTCGTCGATGGCGAGCCCGGTCTGATGGGTGGCGTGCAGCATATTGCCGACCAGCCCTTCGCTCTCGCTCATCGCCTGTTCGTTGTGATGGGCATGCCGGGCTATCTCGGCTGCGACCTGATGCACTTCGCTGGCCAGCTGGTTGAGCTCTCCCATCATCTGACCGCTCTCGTCGACCACCTGCTCCGTGGTACGGGTGCTCTGGTGGATTTCATCGACCTGATTGACCATGCCCTGCAGGCTGGTGGAGACCGCCGACAGCTGGCCAGCCTTGTGTTTTTGTTCCTGCTGCAGGCGTCCGATCAGACGGTTGTAGCTGGCGACGATATCCGCCAGTTCGTTGCGCTCGCGCCCCGTCGGCAGGGGATCGGCCTGGCCGGTCTGATCCAGTAGCAGGAAGGCGCTGCGCAACCGCAGCAGTGGCCTGAGCAGCCAGCGGCGCTGCACCAGGGCAAACAGCAGCGCGACCAGCACCAGACACAACGCCAGGGCACCCAGTATGGTGGCAAGGTGGCGGGTCACCGCCAGACGCGCCTGGGCGAGCTGTTCTCCCATCTGCCTGGTTGCCTGCAGCATCTGTAATATGTCCTCCTGTATCGCCTGACGGCCCGCCTGTTGCTGCCCCAACGCCTTGCTGCTGTTGGCCAGCTCCTGTGGGTAACGTTTGATCAGCGACAGCAGTTCGCTGCGGGGCAGCTCACCCAGCTCCTGGCGTTGTGGCTCACCCAGGGTGAATTCATCGGTCGGTGCCTCTTCATAGCGGCCGAGCAGAGGCAGGGCTTGCAACTGCTCCGCCTGTTTTTGCAGGGCGTCCAGTTCGAAGCGGATCCCCTCGAGCAACTTGTCGCTGCCCTGCGCCATGTAACGCTCGCGCAGATGGGCGAGTCCCGGCAGGCTGGCCAGCACGGTGGCGGCTCCCTCCCGGTATTGCCGGGCGACAACTCCTTGCTCGTCGGAGTTGCCCGAACCGGCGTAACGCAACAGGGCAATGGCCTGGCCAGCGAGCTCGTTTTCGGCATGTTGCAGCAGTGACTGGCTGTTGCCGGAGAGCTTGCCGGCGGCAAGATAGTCGTGCGCGATCCGCTGCTCCATCGCTGCCAGCTGCTGGCGCAGTGGCCCTGCCAGAGCATCGGGTTGTCCCGTCAGGCTTTCCAGCGCTTGCTGGCGCAGCGCCTGCGCTTCAGTGAGTCGTTGCGGATCGCCACTATCCAGATAGGCGCGCAGGGTATCTTGCAGGGAGACGGTGATCAGTTGCTGGCGAGCCTCATGCTGTTGTTGGGCGAGATTGCTCTGGCCCAGCTGCTGCCAGCCGTGGAGCAGGGCCAACGCCTGCCCTCCAGCAACCAGCAACAAGACGAGGGAGGAGAGGGTGGCGTAATGGGCGATTTTCACTGTGATCTTCCTGTATGCACAGACCATGGGGAGCATGGCGTGAGGCTAAACAGGATGCGTGGCATTTTTATGACAGGAGCCTTGCGCGCCTTGGTGGCAAGGGCGCCAGGCTCCCGACCGTTACTTCGGGTGTGCCGTTGCCAGTGCCGGGGTGGTTCGTTTGCCCTGCATACCGAGCAGGGCCCCCCCCATGATGAGAGTGCCAGCCAGCAGGTGGCGGGTTGTGAGCTGCTCGCCGTTGAGCAGCACCAGTAGAAGAGTACTCAACAGTGGCGTGAGATAGGCAAGGGCACCGATCCGGCGTGGATCTCCGTCCCGCAGCGCCAGATACCAGGTGACGAAGGCGGCCCCCATGGGACCGATCGCCAATCCGATGATAAGCCACCAGTCACCGGCCGGGATCTGTGTAAGGGGCAGGGGCCCCTCCTGTAGCCAGGCCAGCAGCAGGGCTAGCAAGCCCGCGGGCAGGCAGGCTGCCGCCGTCACGACTGCCGGCGCCGGGGGAAGCCGGCGTGAGAGTACGGAATAGGCGCCCCAGATGATGGCGGCGCCGAGTGCCAGCAGATAACCGGGCAGATAGGCCTGTTGCAGTTGCAGCTCGCCATTGACCATCACCAGCACGGAGCCGGCCAGGCCGAGCGCTCCGGCCAGCAGGTGGCGGGCTTGCAGCGGGTGACCCGGCAGCAGCAGGGGGGTGAACAGTATGATGCACAGCGGCCACAGGTAGTTGATGAGGTTTGCCTCCAGCACGGGAGCGTGGCGAAAGCTCATGAACAACAACAGGTGGTAGAACAAGAGGGCAGTCACAGTGACCAGCCAGGTGAGAGGGCTGGCTCGCCACTGGCGCCAGAATGGCAAGGCCCCCAGGCCGCAAAACAGCAGCACCAGGCCCACCAATACCAGTGGCGATACGCTGGTGACTCTGGAGGTGAGTGCCGCCAGAGAGGCCCACAGCAGTATGGTCAGCAGGGCGAAACCGGTGGACCTGTCCCACCAGGAAGAAGCAGACATCCAACACTCCTTTGCAAGATGCACGACATGATAAAAAAGAGGGCCAGTCTAGCAGAGCGGTTCTGTTTTCGGTGACGGGGTTTTTATCCGTGGCGCCTGTCGCTGATTTCGCGGGATGCAAGATCCCCATGCTGGCCAGCACCCGCGCGGCATTCTCGTCGCAGGTCATCTCCTGCGGCCTGGCGGTATACCGACTCAAGCAGGATGGTCATCGTTTTTCACTTTGGCCTGGTGTCGCAACTTTGGTTAACTAGGGCCGGAAATGATTAAGGGGTTGGCATAGTGACTATGCCAACCCCTTGTTTTGTATGGCGCTCCCGACTGGAGTCGAACCAGTGGCCTGTCCCTTAGGAGGGGACCGCTCTATCCTACTGAGCTACGGGAGCCTTGTGGCGGGCATTATACAAGAAGCCGCTCCCTTTTAAACCCTTGATTCTTATTCCAATACTGCCAAGTCCCCGTTCTGGATGTTGAATGGCGAATATTTGTTCTGGCTGCTGATGATGGCACCATCGTCGAATACCTGTACCACCTCGAACAATCCTGCGGCCGGGTTGCGCATCATGCGTGACTTGCCGTAAGGGTCGATGAAATCGGCGTTGTGCTGGACGCGGAACTGATCCCCCAGCTTGACCCCGTTGCGCCTGCCCAGATTGATGTAGGGGCCCCGTTCATTCTGGCCGACGATCCGGGCGGTGACGGGGGCGCAGCTGAGCTGGCTGACCAGATCCTGCGCCGCCTGCTGCAGTTGGTAATTGACCTCCTGGCCGTAGCTCGATTGCCAGAACTGGCCACCGCTGCTGCCCACCTGTGCCCGCTTGTCAAAGGTCCAGGTGGCGCGGCCCTGATACTCCTTGCGGCTGAGCAGGGAGCCGTTGATACCGTCGAACAGATAGAGCTGCATGCGAAAATTGCGCACCGGATCTTCAAACCAGCTGGTCAGCTGGTTGCCCTGGGGTTCGATGGAGAGGTCGTCGATGCTGCCGAGCACCAGATACTGGCTGTCGGTGCGCAGGCTCAGCGCCTTGATCTCCTCAAGGGCGCTGCGATCCCCCTGTTGCAGATGAAGCGGATCGATGCGCAGGTTTTCGTCCAGCCACTGGCGCACGGCCACCCCTTGCGGGGCGTTCGCCAGGTTCTCGAACATGCGCCGCGACAGATTGGCGGGCATGTCGTCGAGGGCGCCATAGCTCGCCTGGTCCGGATTGCGCATGCGCAGCCTGACCAGCGTCAAATCCTTGGCATAATGCTGGGTCTGGCAGATTTGGCGTTCCGCCTGAATGTCGGCCACCAGGGTGATGTACATGCGGCCGTTGCGCACCTCTTCCCGCTTGAGCCGGTATTGACGGATGTCGCCGCCGGAGCGGATCTGGATCTGCTCGGATCGCAGGCTGCCATTTTCCAGGCGCTGGATGCTGGAGACGGCGGCGCCACTCGCCAGCAGCGCCTGACGCAGGGCATCGCGGGTCGCCTGCTCGCGGGCATAGGCTTCATCCCCCAGAATGGCGGCGCTGCCCTGGGCTTCAATAAGCTCGGCATGGGCGCTCAGGCTGGCCAGCAGCAGGGTCAACAGCAGCGGTAATTTCATAACAGATACCTTGAAGAGGCGGGCAGAGGGCATTGTTTGATGCAATGGCGTCACTGGCCGACATAATTCACAACACGGGTTCGCCCTCTGCGCGGTGCAGGGACGATAATTAAAAAGCAAGATCCATGCCTCATTCCCGGCTCAAGCTTTGCGCCGGTTGTCCGATAACAAGTCAGGTGCAGATACAGGAACAGGTATCCATGAACAAACTCATCACGGCGTTGGCGCTCGCCCTGGCATTGACCGGGTGCGGCTCCGACCCCATCAATCGGGATCTGGGTGATCCCCGGCAGGCGGCAAAGGGGATGGAACTCAACTGGCTGGTGGCCCGCATGACCGATCAGTTGATGGAGCGCAAGTCTCTTACCACCCTGACCGAGCCCATCGCGGTGGCTTCTTTTGTCGATCTCGATACCCTGCAGGACACCAACTGGATGGGTCAGCAGATCGAGGAGAGTTTTATCTACGAGCTCAACCGTCGTGGAGAAGTGGTGGTGGACTTCAAGCTGACCGGCAGCATCAAGGTGACTCCCCAGGGGGATTTCGTGCTGAGCCGCAACTACAAAGAGCTCTCTTCCCGTCTGCCCATCTCCCGCATCCTGGTCGGTACCTTCAGCCGCAACAAGCAGGGGATCCTGGTCAACGCCCGCATCATCGACATGCGCACCAAGATGGTGGAGACCACGGCCCAGAGCCTGGTGCCGCAACAATATCTGGTCGGTGCCAACAATTCGTTTGGCCGGGCCTCCATCAACCGCGGTTATCTGATGCGGGGCAGCCAGGTCGGCCCCAGTGGGCATCTGGTCAACCTGACCCCGTAAGGAGCGAGTCATGAAGATCCTGTTTGGTTGCCTGCTGACCCTGATGCTGGCCGGTTGCAGTAGCAATCGGGTGGTGGATTACACCCAGGGCGGCAAGCCCGATGATTTTCCGGTGCTCAAGGCGGTCGGTTATGCGGTGATCGATATCCAGCCCGGCCCTTCCCAGTCCGAGAAGATGTTGCAGGCCATTCGCGCCTCCAAGATGGACGCCTACCGCGAGCTGGCCGAACAGCTCAACGGTCAGCAGGTACGGGCCCACAGCAGCTACAAGGACTTGACCCAGACTTCAAACGCATTGGATGTGTCGGTGGCCGGTATGGTGCGCGGTGCCCGGGTGGTGGCTACCTATCCGCGTGGCAACACCTATGCAACCGAGATGGAACTCGATACCCGTGCCCTCTATAACATCAACCAGCTGATGGCGGGTCAGTTCTGACTCCTCTTTGGGCAGACATAGGTTGAAGTGGCAAAACAAAAAGCGAACATGATGTTCGCCTTTTGTTGTTTTGATGCTCTGTCAGGCCAATCAGCTGCCCAGCAGCACCGGCGGCACCGTGGTCGGTTTCACGTCTTCGCTCGGGTAGCAGCCCAGTACCTTGATATAGCGGGTGATCTTGGTCAGCTCCACCAGGGCGGCTTGCATGGCCGGGGTCTGCAAATTGGCGGAGACATCCAGGTAGAACATCTCTTCCCACGGGTTGCCCTGCACCGGACGGGACTCCAGCTTGGTCATGTTGATCTCGTGGCTGCGCAGCACCAACAGCGCCTCTACCAGTGAGCCCGGTTTCTGGGAAGTGGACATGATGAGAGTGGTCTTGGCCGGGATCTGGGGCGCCACATCGATGGGCTTGCGCGCCACCACGATGAAGCGGCTGTAGTTCTCCTTCTGGTTGGCCAGTTGCTCGGCCAGCACGTCGAGCCCATACAGCTCGCCGCCAGCGGCGCTGCCGATGGCCGCCGCTTCGGGGCTCGCCAGCTCCTTCACCTTCATCATGGCGCTGGAGGAGGAGTCGCAGATCTCGTGGCGCGCCCCTTCCAGCTTGCTGAGGTAGTGGGAGCACTGCTGGAACACCTGCGGGTGGGCGTAGAAGGTCTTGATGCGGGACAGCTCGGTGGGCACGGCGGTGAGGATGCAGTGCTCGATGGGGTAGGTGAGCTCACCGACGATGGAGAGGCTGGTGTGCTGCATCACGTCATAGACTTCGTTGATGGAGCCCGAGCTGGTGTTCTCGATGGGCAGCACGCCGAAGGCGGCGCGGCCCGACTCCACCGCATCCAGCACCTCGCGAAAGTTCTGGCAGTTCACCTCGATCACCTGATCCTTGTAACGGGCCAGGTACTTGCGTGCGGCGAGGCTCGAATAAGAACCTCGCGGTCCCAGATAGGCGACGCTGGTCATGGGCTCCTGCTGCTCCGGGTTGAGCAGGCTCTGCAGATAGGCCTGCTGGGAGAGCACGGAATCCTCGATGATGGTGTGGTAGATGCGAGTGATGTACTGGGCATCCAGGCCAAGCTGACGGCCCTGCTGGATCAGGGCGACCAGCAGATCCTGCTCGCGCTGGGGATCGCGAATAGGGCGCGGGTTGGCCTGCTTGGCCCGGGCAACCTCGATGCTGAGGGTCTTGCGTTTTGCCAGCAGGGCAAGCAGCTCCTGATCCAACCGGGTAATGTCTTGTCTGATCTCGTCGAGCGTTGCCATGATTGTTCCCTGTCCAAGTAATTATTTGATATATATGCAAAAAAAAGCCTCCGCAGGGGAGGCTCGATTCGTCTTTGCTTTCTGTTCACGAGAGCTGTTTACAGGACGATTAGCCTTCCCTCAAGCGGGCCGGATAAACGAGAAAGCAAAGAAGAATAGGGTTTGCATGGTCATAATCCTCATTGTAACGCCTTAACCATTAAGGGATTTGGCGATTTGATGCAAGTAAAACTTGCCCGCGGAACGGGAAGGGGGCAGGGTATCCGGTGACGCGAATGGGCGTGTCCGAGAGTGGTTTGGCTCCCTCTGGTCCATTTCGCACGATGCGGGAGAGATACGGTATGGCCATTATTTTTGATCTGGGACGGGTGGTGGTGAGCTGGGATCCGGTTGCCATCGTCAGTTCGGTTCGGGGACCTTTGGAGGCCGAACGGCTGGCACAGCAGTTGTTTGAACATCCGGACTGGCAGGAGGTGGACAGAGGGACCCTGTCATTGCACACCATGGCACGCCGGGCCGAGCCGCGCACCGGCCTGAGTGCGGCCGACAACCTCGCCATTTTGCAAGCGGTACCGTCCTCCCTCAGGCCGGATCCCGCTATGCTAACCCTTATAGAGGAGCTGCACGGCGCGGGGCACAGCCTCTACGCCCTCTCCAACATGGGGCACGCCAGTATCGACTGGCTGGAGCAACATGAGGATTTCTGGCGTTTTTTCAGTGGCAAGGTGGTCTCTGCCCGAGTGCGCATGATGAAACCCGAGCCGGATATCTACCGCTATCTGCTGGTGTCGTTCGATCTTGCACCGTCCGATTGTCTCTTTATCGACGATACCCCGGCCAACGTGACTGCCGCCGAGACGCTCGGGATCCGGGGCATGGTGTTTTGCGATGCGGCGCGCTGCCGGCAGCAGCTGGTTGAACAGGGCTATTTGCCCGCAATAGACAAGGGGTAACCCCCTTTTGGGAGCCTTATGGAGCATGGCCGGTTTCGCAACTGGTTGAGTCACTACCCGCAGGCGACGCTGATCATCGCCTGTCGGGATGGCAGTGGCTACCAGCTGTGCGTCGAGGCGGAAGGGGAGTGTCAGTGCCTGACCGACAGTGAGGGGGGCTCCCTGACTTTCACTTCCCTTGAGCAGGCCGAGGGCTTCTTGCGAGCCCATCAGGTACATCAGGCCAGATTGCGGATTTATGACACCCATGGAGAGGATATGGTGCTCCAATCGCAGGAGATCGTCATAAAGTTTTGAATTTAACCGGACTCTTTAAGGGTCTATTCAGCTAATTGTCAGCACAATAATCCACCTTTTTACCATCCGGAGCTGTTTTAATGGATGCCAATGTTGTTGTGCTGAATCAAGGATACGATCAGGCGTTTCAGGCCAGGGAACAGCAGTTGATCGATCAGTTGTCAGCCTATGATGATCTGGTTATCTCCTTTTCAGGCCGGTTGGAATCCTGTTACTGCATCGATTTGTGCCGGGCCAGTGGCGTCCGGATCTGGGCCATGATCATGGATACCCCCACCCGCAGCCGCAGCGAAGTATCCCGCGCTATCCGCTATTGCCGGCGTTATGGCATAGACCACTGGATCGTCAAGACAGATGAGATGATCTTCTGCGATCAGTTGTCGCAACTGGACGAGATCATCGATCCCGTTCGCCGTCTTTGTGAACACAGGGCTACCCATCCAGAGTGGGCGACACAGCCATTCCTGCTGCCGGGGACGGCGGAGGAGCGGGCCGGGTACATAGAGATGTTCGGCTCCATCCCGGAAGACACCATCTGGCTGATGGCCGATCATGGTTTTACCAAAAGAGACGTGCGCTACGGCTTTAACAAACGCCAGCTGGATGATCTGGGCGGCTGCCTCAGTCACCGTTTTGCCCACCCCAGCCAGTTGCAGCCGCACCATTTGCGCATGGTCGATCAGGCGGAGCAGATACTGGCCGATATGGGGTTCGACGAGGCCCAGGTCTTCTTTCATATCCTCTGCGATGGCCGTGAACTCACCTGCAACAGTGGGCCAACCCTGGCCAGGGTACGTCTGCCCGAGCATCAGCGGGCCCGGGCATTCGACATGCAGCCGGACATTCTGCAGGCCCTCAAGGGAACCCTGTTCGATCTGGTCACTCTGGATATGGTGCCTCACGAACGCCACGAGCTGGCGATTTAGTCCGGCGAGGGCGTCGCCAGCTTGCCCGGAGAACGTGAGCCCCGTCATAGGCAAGGCGTGACAGGAGTGTTTATACTGTCGCCCTTTCAATGATATCGAGTCCCGACCCTATGAAATCTTTGTCCCGTCTGCTGGTTGCCCTGTGCCTCACTCCTGTGCTGGCGCAGGCGGCTCCTCTCTCTCAGGTGACCCTGCCCGATGGGCGCCAGGTCCAGCTCAATGATGACTTCACCTGGGAGTATCTGGTGGTCAAGCAGGCTGAGCCGGTCAAGGGGAACGAGGTGGTTGCGAAATCCGGCGCTGTGGTGGCGGTGGCGGCTCCCGTGCTGACCGAGCAGGCCAAGGCCCATCCCGAGCTGCTCTCCCAGGCGGTCCGTGATGGCATCATGGTCAAGCTGGACAAGGTTGAGGGCTCGGATCCCATGGCGCTGAGCTTTCAGATCAGCAACACCGGCACCCGCAATGTGGTCGGGGTGCGCGGCTGGGTGACGCTGTTCAGTGCCGACGGGGTACAGCTGCAGCGTCAGGAGGCGCGTTTCTGGGTCGCCGAGAACCGTCTGCCCGAGACCTATCTGCGCAAGGGACAGGTACGTCCGGCACGTGGTCTCGAGGTGTCGCGTCCGGCCGGGCTGACGGGAGAACCCCTGGTACGGATCGAAATCGACGAGGTGGTTTTCCGCTGATCCCCTGATCTCCTGACCCGGCTCAGTTGGTCCGGGTCAGGGCAGATGTTGCCGCCGTCATCACCTGCAATATCTGCTTACATCTGACATGGTTTGGCAACAGCTTGCCGCTCGGCATTGCCGCCGCCTGTTTGCACAATGACTCCATACCAGCTCTGACGAGCTTACCCATGGAGTCAATCACATGAATAAAACTGCAATTTCTCTTCTGGTCCTGGCCGGCTTCGCCTCTACCTCCGCACTGGCACAGGATGCGTTCAGCTACGCCAAAGGGTCGGCGACCTGGGCACACACCAAGTCCGACTACCTCAATGGCAAATCCAGCAACGACAGCAAGGGAACCCGTGATTTCGGCGGCCTGAGCCTGGATCTCTCCAAGAGCTTCGACTCCAACTTCTACGGCCGTGCCGGCACCGAATTTACCTCCCGCAACAATGGCAACGACAGCATGTCCATCTCCAGCGTCGGTGTCGGTGTGTTCACCCCCTTGAGCAGCGGCCTCAACCTCTATGGTGAGACAGGTTTGACCGGCTATCGCCTGGAGCGTGAGCTGGCTCATGATGTCAATGGATGGGATGCGGTCGCTCGCAAGGATAGCGGCAGCATGTACGGGGAAGTGGGTCTGCGTTACGACATCGGCAATGTGGAGCTCTCCACCGCCTATCGTTACGCCAACATGACCGATGATATGCACGACTTCAAGGTGGGCGGTGCCTACAAGTTCAACCAGAACTGGGCCCTGACTGCCGATTACACCTACCGCAACTGGGATCTGCAAAAAGGCTCCATCTCCAGCCTGGGAGTGAAGTACAGCTTCTGATGCGATGAACTCCGTAGTGTCTTTGATGTTTGCCCATGGCGATGGCCATGGGCTTTTTTTTTTGTCTGATGATGCTCCCTTGCTTGTTCCTGTGCCGTATCGGTTTGCAGTAGTTGTACAACTTCCTTTTTTTTGTATAACTGCTATAACTGAATCAAGGCTTATACAAGGGGTGCCATCATGTACAAGATTAAAGTCGGGATCAGTGCTTGCCTGCTGGGACAAGAGGTGCGGTTTGACGGGGGCCACAAGCGCTCCAGTTTCTGTGAACGGGATCTTGGGGCTCACTTTGACTATCACCCCGTCTGCCCCGAGATGGCCATCGGCCTGGGTGCCCCTCGCGCCGCCATCCGGCTGGTCAAGCGTCATGGCGAGGTACGCGCCGAGGCGAGCAACGGCAGCTTCGATGTCACGGAGAAATTAATCGCTTTCAGCGAGCAGAAGGCGCGCCAGCTCGACTTCATCTCCGGTTATATCCTCTGTGCCAAATCTCCCAGCTGCGGCATGGAACGGGTCAGAATTTATGGCGCCAACAACGAGGGGAGTGCCAAGGAGGGGGTAGGCCTGTTTGCCAAGGCATTGATGGAGGCCAACCCATTGCTGCCGGTGGAAGAGGATGGCCGGTTGTGCGACCCCATCCTGCGGGAGAACTTCGTGCTGCGGGTGTTTGCCTATCACGATTGGCAACAGCTCTGCGCGCGCGGGCTCAGCGCCGCCGCCCTCATCCGCTTTCACTCCCGCTACAAGTATCTGGTGCTCTCTCACGCTACCACTCACTACCGCGCCCTCGGGCAGATGCTCGGCAATCTGGGCAAGGCCAATCTGGAAGAGGTGGCAGAGCGCTACATCAAGGGGCTGATGGCGGCGCTGACCTTGCGGGCAAACCGGCGCAGCCACACCAATGTGTTGATGCACCTGCAAGGCTACTTCAAGCGGGTGCTGACCCCGGCCCAGAAGCAGGAGCTCTGCGACACCATCGACAAGTACCGCACCGGTATTTTTCCGCTGCTGGTGCCGCTGACCCTGATCCGCCACTACCTGCGGGAGTATCCCAATCCGTATCTTGCCGAGCAGGTTTACCTCAATCCTCATCCCGATACGCTCAAGCTGCGTTACGGGCTATGAATGCCGTGTGAAGGTCCCGGCAGCTGGCCGGGGCCTCTCTCCCAACTTTTGATGGACGTCGTTATGTCTGATTTACCGCAAGCCGCTTCCCCTTTGTCTGATGAGGGGATCTACCCCATCCGTGAGGTTTCCCGCCTCACTGGTGTCAATGCCGTCACCCTGCGTGCCTGGCAGCGTCGTTACGGTCTGGTACAGCCGGCCCGCACCGAGAAGGGGCACCGTCTCTACAGCGAGCAGGATATCCGCCAGATTGGCGAGATCCTGAGTTGGCTGGAGCGGGGAGTGAGCATAGGGCAGGTAAAGGGGCTGTTGAGCGAGCCCCAATCCCAGCCGGTGAGCGATCACTGGCAGCAGACTCTGGAGCAGTTCAGTCAGGCACTGCTCGCCTTCAACCAGCGCAAGGCGGAGGCCGAGCTCAACGACCTGCTGGCGAGCTACCCGTTCGAGCTGGTGCGCAGCCGGGTGCTGCAGCCGCTGGTGGAGCGGCTGCTGGGGCTGTGGCGCGAGCGGCCCGATGGCGAGCTGCTGCAACAGGTGTGGCTGGGCTGGCTGCATACCCGCTTCGCCCGCCACCTCATCGAGCAGGAGAAGGGCGTGCCGGTTACTCTGGCGAGCTGGGGGCAGGTCGGGCCCCTCGATCTGGTCTGGGCGGCCTATGAGCTGATTGGCCTGGGTTACGAGGTGCAACTGCTGGGGGCGGTCGAACCTCGCCATGTCACTCTGCTTGAGGGGCGCTCCACTCCCCCCTGGCTGGTGTTGCTGGGGGCCGGGCTTGGCAAGCAGGAGCTGGCCACCGGGTGGCCCACCGGCACCCGCTTCTTTGGCGAGCTGGGGCGCCTCTATGACGGCGACTGGCAGGCCGCTCACGGTTGGAAAGCCACTCTGGGTGAGGCAATAGCGGATGAGGCTGTCGTGGGGACCACCAGCGGGCGCGGGAGGAAAAAGTCATGAAGCTGGTCTGGTTTCGCAACGACTTGCGCCTTGCCGACAACCCGGCCTTGCGTCATGCCTGTGCCGGCGAGGAACCGGTCGCGGCGTTGTTTATTCTCTCGCCGACCCAGTGGCAAGCACACAAGCTGGCCCCCGTTCGCCAGCGTTTCATCCTGGCGCAGGTCGATGAGCTGGGCCGCGAGCTGGCGGCGCTCGGCATCCCGCTCCATTTGCTACGGGTCGAGACTTTTGCCGAAGTGCCGGCGGCGTTGGCTGACTTAAGTCGCGATCTGGGGGTGACCCGGCTCTACGCCAATCAGGCCATCGAGATCGACGAGCAGCGTCGGGATCGGGCCGTCAGTGCCGTGCTGGCGGAGCAGGAGATTGCTTGCCACTGGTTCAACGGCTGCTGCGTGCTGCCGCCCGGGCGGGTGCTGACCGGCTCGGGGGAGATGTTCAAGGTCTATACCCCCTTCAGCCGGGCCTGGCTCAAGGCTCTCGAGGAAGATGGCTTTGTCATTCACCGCGCTCCCGAGCCGCGCGGTGCATCACTGCCGTGGCAGCCGCTGGCCGAGCGGGAAGTTGTCGATGCCGCCCTTGGCGAGCTGACTCCGGATCCTCGCTGGCCGGTGGGGGAGGCCGAGTCTCAGCGCCGTCTGAACACCTTCCTCGATGAGGCTGTGCTCGATTATGGCGAGACCCGGGACTTTCCGGCCCTGGCGGGCACCTCTGTGCTCTCCCCCTATCTGGCGGCCGGTATCATCAGTCCGCGCCAGTGCGTAGGGGCACTGCAACAGCGCCTCGGCTATCGACCCCAGTCAAAGGCGCAGCCCGGATTTGTCTGGCTCAACGAGCTCATCTGGCGCGAGTTCTATCGCCATCTGCTGGTGCTGATCCCAAGCCTCTCCATGAATCGTCCCTTCAAAGCGGAGACGGCGGCCCTGCCGTGGAGCTGGGACCCGGATGCCTTTGCCGCCTGGTGTGAGGGACGCACCGGCTACCCCATCGTCGATGCGGCCATGCGCTGCCTCAATGCCACCGGCTGGATGCACAACCGGCTGCGGATGATAGTGGCGAGCTTCCTCACCAAGGATCTGCATATCCACTGGCGGCTCGGGGAGGACTACTTCATGAGCAAGCTGATAGACGGCGATCTGGCGGCCAACAACGGCGGCTGGCAGTGGGCGGCGGGCACAGGTGCCGATGCGGCCCCATACTTTCGGGTATTCAACCCCACCACCCAGGGACAAAGATTTGATCCACAAGGGGAGTTCATTCGTACCTGGGTCGCTGAACTGGCCGATGTGCCCGCAGCCTATCTGCACCAGCCTCACGACTGGCTGCGGCTCAAGGGGCGGCAGGATTATCCGGCCCCCATGGTGGATCACGCCGTCGCCCGGGTGAGAGCCATCGAAATGTTTCGCTTCCTGGAGAAATAACATGGATGAGCCGCTGGCCCGCTTCGTCGCCCTCTATCAGCAGCTGGACAGACAACAGTTGCACCGATTGTCCGAGGTCTATGCCGACGAGGTGATCTTTATCGATCCTGCCCACCGCATCGAGGGACTGGCGGCGCTCAGCGACTATTTTGCCGCCCTCTATCAGCGCCTCGCCTATTGTCGTTTTGTCATTACCAGTCAGCAGCAACAAGGGCGACAAGCCTGGCTCGGCTGGACCATGACCTTCTCCCACCCAAGGCTGCGTGTCGGCAAGCCAGTGACAGTGGAGGGGGCGACCCGCCTCGAGTTCGACGAGGAGGGCAAGGTCTGCCTGCACCGGGACTATTTTGACCTCGGCGCCATGCTCTATGAGCAGTTGCCGCTGCTCGGATCCCTGGTGCGGACCATCAAGGGGAGGCTGGGGGCATGAGCGGCCGGGTGCTGATCACAGGTGCCACCTCCGGCATCGGCCGCCAGCTGGCCCTCGATTACCGGCGCTCAGGCTGGCAGGTGTGGGGCTGTGGTCGCGATGAGGAGCGGCTGCAGGGGCTGGAGAGTGAGGGCATCACCCCCTTGCAGTTTGATACCCGAAATCCAGCGGCCATGAACGCAGTGGCGGGCACTCTGCCTGCGCTGGATCTGCTGATCCTCAACGCCGGTCATTGCGAATATATGGAGTTGGCCGAGGGGTTTGACGGCGCCCTGTTTGCTCGGGTGATTGAGACCAATCTCATCGCCACCGGTCATGCGCTGGCCGCCTTCCTGCCACTGCTGGGGGTGGGGGCCCGTCTTGCCATTGTCAGCTCGTCGGTGAGCTGGCTGCCGCTGCCAAGGGCCGAGGCCTATGGCGCCTCCAAGGCGGCCCTCGACTATCTGGCCGATACCCTGCGCCTCGATCTGGCCGGCAGAGGGATCGGGGTTACCCTGATCCGTCCCGGCTTTGTGGAAACGCCGCTCACCGCAAAGAATGATTTTCCCATGCCTTGCCTGGTGCCTGTGGAGGAGGCGTCCCGCGCCATCATGGACGGGCTTACCGCCGGTCACCATCAGATCCACTTTCCCCGTCGTTTCATCTGGCTGCTGCGCCTGCTTGGTGCGCTGCCGGTGGGACTCTGGCTGCGTCTTGGCAGCTCGCTTGTGTCGAAAGGACGCCACTCATGAAGAGAAAGATAGCCATCGTCGGTTCGGGGATTTCAGGGCTGACCGCCGGTTTTTTGCTCCACAAACAGCACGACATCACCCTGTTCGAGGCGGCGCCGACCCTGGGCGGCCATACCGCCACAGTCGACGTGGAGCAGGGCGGGCGACGTTACGCCATCGATACCGGCTTTATCGTGTTCAACGATCGCACCTACCCCAACTTCCTCAAATTGCTTGAACGGATCGGGGGGGCACGGCAACCGGCCGAGATGAGCTTCTCGGTGAAAAGCCCGGAGGGGCTTGAGTACAACGGTCACAACCTCGATACCCTGTTCGCCCAGCGCAGCAACCTGCTGAGCCCGCGGTTTTACGGCTTTGTTGCCGAGATCCTGCGCTTCAACCGGGAGGCTCACGCCTGGCTGGTGGATCACCAAGTCCTCGATGTTGGCTCCGAACTGACCCTGGGGGATTTCCTGCAGGCGGGGGAGTTTAGCGACTACTTCGCCCGTCACTACATACTGCCGATGGGGGCGGCCATCTGGTCATCCACCCTGGCCGATATGCGGGGCTTCCCCCTTGGCTTCTTCCTGCGATTTTTTGCCCATCACGGCCTGCTGGAGGTGGCAAACCGGCCCCAGTGGTACGTCATTCCCGGTGGCTCGCGCGAATACATAGGGCCGCTCACGGCGGGATGGCAGTCGCAGATCCGGCTGGCTTGCCCGGTAGCGGGGATCCGGCGAGTGACGAATGGCGTCATTGTCCAGAGCCGTGATGGCGAGGAGCAGTTTGACGAGGTGATACTCGCCTGCCACAGCGACCAGACGCTGACCCTGCTGGCGGATGCGAGCGAGCGGGAGCGGGCCATCCTCGGTGCCATGCCCTATCAGGCCAATGACGTCTGGCTCCACACCGACGCAACTTGCCTGCCGGTGCGCCGCAAGGCGTGGGCCAGCTGGAACTATCAGCTCGGTGATGATGACGGCGCACGGCCACTGGTGAGTTACAACATGAATATCCTGCAGGGGGTGAGTTCACCCGAGCCCTTCTGCGTCAGCCTCAATCCCGCAGGGCGGGTGGACGAGAGCAAGGTATTGCGCCGTTTCGTCTATCACCATCCGGTGTTCAATCAGAGCTCCATCGCCGCCCAGCAGCGGCGACCAGAGATCTGCGGCCAGCGGCACACTCACTTCTGCGGTGCCTACTGGTACAACGGCTTTCACGAGGATGGGGTGCGCAGCGCCCTGGATGTAGCCCGGCGCTTCGGGGCCGAGCTATGAAAGGCGCAACCGCGACTGCGAGCTGCGGGATCAGCGCCATCTGGCAGGGCTCGGTGCGCCACCGCCGCTTCGCGCCGAGGGCTCACGCCTTTTCGTACAGCCTCTTCATGCTGGGACTGGATCTCGACGAACTGCCGGGCCTCGATCAGGGAAGATGGTTCGCCGTGGAGCGGGCCGGGCTGCTCTCCTTTCGTCGTCATGACTACCTGCGGGGGAGTGCGGGCTCTCTCAAACAGGCGGTGTGGGACAAGGTGGCCGAGCTGGGCGGCGATGCCGACCCGAAGGGGCGGGTGTTGCTGCTCGGCAACGTACGTTGCCTGGGGTTTTACTTCAGCCCGGTCAACTTCTACTTCTGCGATCGGCAGGGGAAGACGCGCTATTTGCTGGCCGAGGTCTCCAACACCCCCTGGAACGAGCGCCACTACTATCTGCTGGATCTGGCGGCGCTGGCTCCCCACGACAAGGATTTTCACGTCTCCCCCTTCATGGGGCTGGCCATGCGTTACCACTGGCGGATCCGCCCGCCGGCACAGGAGACGCTGATTCACATCGAGAGCCATCCTGTATCCGGTGAGGCCAAGCTGTTTGATGCCACCCTGGCGCTGCGCCGCGTGCCGCTGTCACGCAAGGAGCTGGTGGCGCTGCTGGTCCGCTGGCCCTGGATGACCATGAGGGTGCTGCTCGGTATCTACTGGCAGGCCCTGCGTCTTTTTATCAAACGAACCCCCATATTTACCCATCCGGAGACTCGCTAATGGAACTGGTGCAATCTTCTGTTTCTGCCTCTTTCATCGACAAGGGGGCCAGGCAACTACTGCTCAATCTGCTGGGGCGGATCGACCAAGGCCAACTGCTGCTGCGAGATGGCCGCGAGCGTCACAGCTTTGGTGATGCAACCAGTGATTTGCATGCCGAGCTGGTGGTGCTGGATCCGGCCTTCTATCGCCGCCTGCTGCTGGGGGGCAGCATAGCTGCCGGTGAAACCTGGGTAGAAGGGCTCTGGACCAGCCCGGATCCGGTGGCGTTGGTGCGGTTGCTGGCGCGCAACCTGCCGTTGCTCGACAGCCTGGAGCGGCGCCTGGGCTGGCTCAGCTTCCCGTTCAACAAGGTGCGCCACTGGCGGAGTCGCAATACCCTGACCGGGTCGCGCGCCAACATCGCCGCCCACTACGATCTCGGCAACGCTCTCTATCAGGGTTTTCTCGACAGCCATATGCAGTATTCGAGCGCTATTTACCCGAGTACCGATGCCACTCTCGAGGAGGGGCAGCAGGCCAAGCTGCGTACCATCTGCGAGCGGCTCGAGCTCGGCCCGGACGATCATCTGCTGGAGATCGGGACCGGCTGGGGTGGGCTGGCCGTCTTTGCTGCTCGCCACTACGGCTGCCGGGTGACTACCACCACCATCTCCCAGGCCCAGCACGACTACGCAAAAGAGTGGATCGGGCGGGAGGGGCTCGGGGATCGCATCACCTTGCTACTGGAGGATTACCGCAAGCTGGAGGGACGGTTCGACAAGCTGGTCTCCATCGAGATGATAGAGGCGGTGGGTCACGCCTTTCTGCCGGACTACTTTCGCCAGCTGTCGCGCCTGCTCAAACCCGGTGGACACCTGCTCATTCAGGCCATCACCATCGCCGATCAGCGCCATGCCCAGTATCTACGCGGGGTCGATTTCATCCAGCGCTATATCTTCCCCGGTGGCTGCCTGCCGAGCGTCTCCCAGATGGCGGGATTGCTGGCCCGCGAAACCGACATGCAGCTGGTGCGGCTGCACGATCACGGCCATCACTATGCCCGTACCTTGGCCCACTGGTGCGAGCGCTTCCTGGCGCTGGCCCCCGAGCTGCCGGCCCTCGGCTACAGCCAGGACTTCATCCGGCTGTGGCACTTCTATTTCGCCTACTGCGAGGGGGGATTCTGGGAACGCACCATCAGCCTGGTACAGCTGGAGGCGGCCAAACCCGGGCCGCTCGGCTGGTCGGGAGACTTGCCGGTAAGCGGTCACTGACCATGTGGCGGTTGGCCCAACTGCTGGGGTTCAACCTCTACTGGTTGCTGGCGGTGAAGTGGCAGCAGCCGGGTCCCTTGCTTGCGATGCTGCTGCTTCATTTTCTCTGCTCGCCAAGCCGCAAAAGGGACCTGCGACTCCTGCCCTTGGCCCTTGCAGGCTGCCTGCTCGATCTGCTGCTCTGGCGGCTCGGGCTGTTCGATTTCAAGGCCGGTTTTCCGCTCTGGCTGGCGCTGCTCTGGGTCGGATTTGCCCTGACGCTGGCCCATGGCATGCGCTGGCTACTGCGATTACCCCGTTGGCAACAGGGGCTGTTTGGCATGCTTGGGGGTACGGTCTCCTATGTGGCGGGAGCCGAGATGGGAGCAGTACACTTACCCTGGGGCATCGGGATCAGTGCGGCCCTATTGGCTGTGATCTGGATGTGGTGGTTACCCCTACTACTGTGGGTAATGGTCAAGCTGGAGGGTGAGCCAAGATGAACACCTTTTCGACCGACACTTTGTTGTTTTCCAAGTGGACCAAAGAGAGCCAGCACGAGCTGACTGATCGCTTCTATCTGGTGGTGGCCTGCCAGCGGGATGCGCAGGGGCGGCTGATGCAGGTGGTGATGCAGGATATCAATACCCTGCAGGAACAGGAGATGGATTGGCATGAATTGGAAGATCCCAGCCATTGGCACATGGGGTGGAACTAGTCTGCTCTTGGCGGTGCTGAGTCTGCTCCTGGCGACTGCCGCGCAGGCTTCTGCCGTCCCCTGGCAACAGTTGCGTCCGGTCGGCCAGGGGGAGATGAACTGGCTCTGGTTCAAGCTCTATGACGCCACCCTCTACAGCGAGAGTGGTCGCTATCAGCCGAGCCATTATCCGCAGGCACTGACCCTGACCTATGCCAGAGCCATCGAACGTGAGGATCTGCTCAGCGCCACCGCTAAAGAGTGGCAGCGGCTCGGTCTTGGCAGTGAGGCCGATCGCCAGCGCTGGCTCGGGCAACTTGCGACCCTCTGGCCGGATGTGGCAGCCGGTGACAGGTTGACCTTCTATGTCGACAAGGCCGGAACCGGCCACTTCTGGTGGCAGGAGCAGCTCCTCGGCTCTCTCGCCGAACCGCAGTTTTCCGCCGCCTTTCTGGCTATCTGGCTGGCGGACAACAGCCGGGATCCAGCCCTTACCCGCCGCCTGCGCGGCCAACCCTGATGCCGGAGCCCTTTATGTCTTGCTACCGTCTATATCGTCTTCTCGCTTTGTTGCCACTCATGCTGCTGACAGGATGTGGTGCCAACCTCAATGACTACCGTGGCCAGGGGCCCGAGTGGGATCTCGCCCGTTTCTTCAGTGGCAAGCTGGTAGCCCATGGCCTGGTCACCGATCGCAGCGGCGAAGTGACCAGTCGCTTTCGGGTCGAGATGGAGGGGCGCTGGCAGGAGGGCAAGGGGGAACTGTTCGAGCAGTTCCATTTTGACGATGGTCGCCAGCAGACTCGCACCTGGTATCTACGCAAGGGGGCGGATGGCCACTGGCGCGGCAGCGCATCGGATGTGGTGGGGGAGGCGGTGGGCAAGACGGAAGGTTTTGCCCTCAACTGGCGTTACCAGCTCGATCTGGCGCTGCCGGACGGTGAAGTGGTACGAGTGAACTTCGATGACTGGATGTATCTGCTGGATGCGGATCGCTTGCTCAACCGGGCCAGGATCAGCAAGCTCGGCATTGATCTTGGGGAAGTGCTCCTCTATATCGAGCGCAAACCATAGCCTTGTGGCCGGACAAACCCCAGTAAAAAGCGCGCCACTGGCGCGCTTTTTGTTACCGTCGGAGCACAGGCGTTCAGATGATCCGGTTCTCTTCCAGCATCTTGCGACGGGCCTCTTCCTTGGCCATCTTCTTCTTGCGGTTGTCACAGGGTTCGGGGCAATCGCACTCTTTCTCGATGCCCACGCTGCCCAGGCCACCGCAGGAGCCGGAGATGCTCTTCTTCTGGAAGATGTAGCCGATGGCCATGGCCACCACTACCGCCAGAAACACCCCGAAGGTGATCAGAAAAATCTGCATGTTGCTGCCTCTTACTTTTTAACCAGATAGGGCTTGAAGGCGTCGGAGTAGGCCTCTTCAAAACCCTTGTCGGTCTTGGTGATCACGAAGATCGCCAGTCCCCGTTCGTTGGCGTAGGCCAGGCTCTTCTCGGTCCCCATCACCATGAACACGGTTGCCAGCCCGTCCGCCGTCATGCAGGAGGGGTGGATCACGGTGACCGATACCAGACGATGCTGGATCGGTTTGCCGGAGCGCGGATCTATGGTGTGGGAGAAACGCTGGCCATCCAGTTCGTAATAGTTGCGATAATCGCCGGAGGTGGCAACGCCGTTGTCACCCGGGACTATCACTTCCTGTACCGTGCCGGTGCCCGCGGTGGGTTTCTCGATGGCCACGCGCCAGGGATGGCCCTTGCCGTTGACGCCATTGATCCTCAGCTCGCCGCCGATTTCAACCAGATAGTTGCGGGCCCCCAGGGACTCCAGGTATTCGGCCACCTTGTCGACGCCAAACCCCTTGGCGATGGCGGAGAGATCCACGTAAAGATCCGGCACATCTTTTTGCAGGGTATCGGCATCGGCGGAGGTGATGACGTGCAGATTGCCAAGCCCGGTCTTCTGACGGGTCTGGGTGATCAGCTCGTCACTCGGGACCTTGGTCGGCCGTTTGTCCGGGCCAAAGCCCCACAGATTGACCAAGGGGCCAACGGTGACGTCCAGCGCCCCCTGGCTCTCACGGCCAATGTGAATGGCCTCAGTGACGACTCGAGCGGTGTCTCGCGACACTACGACCGGTGTGGAGTCACGATGCTGGTTGAAGCGGGAGAGCTCGGAATCGGGACGATAAGTCGACATCTGATCGTTGACCCGCTCCAGCAGCACATCCACTTCGGCCTGCAACTTGGCCGGATCGCTGATGACGTCATCCGCCACCTTGATGGAGTAGTAGGTTCCCATGGTGCTGCCGGTGATATGGATCTCCGGCTTGCTCTGGACCGTTTCCTGATCGCACCCAGTCAAGAAAAAGGCTAGCCCGAAGGCTAGCCAGGTCTTTACAACGCTGTGCATGGATTAACCACCAAAGTCATCCAGCAGGATGTTTTCGTCTTCAACGCCCAGATCCTTGAGCATGTTGATGACGGCGGCGTTCATCACGGGAGGACCACACATGTAGAACTCGCAATCTTCCGGCGCCTCGTGGTTCTTGAGATAGTTCTCGTAGAGCACGTTGTGGATGAAGCCGGTGTAGCCGTCCCAGTTGTCTTCCGGTTGCGGATCGGACAGGGCGACGTTCCAGGTGAAGTTCTCGTTCTCGGCGGCCAGCATGTCGAAATCCTCGACATAGAACATCTCGCGCTTGGAACGGGCACCGTACCAGAAGCTCATCTTGCGCTTGGACTTCAGGCGACGCAGCTGGTCGAAGATGTGGGAGCGCATCGGCGCCATACCCGCACCACCACCGATGAACACCATTTCGGCGTCGGTGTCCTTGGCGAAGAACTCGCCGAACGGACCGGAGATGGTCACCTTGTCACCCGCCTTCAGGCTGAAGATGTAGGAGGACATCTGTCCCGGAGGGGCAGTCCAGTTGCTGGGCGGCGGAGTCGCGATCCGCACGTTCAGCATGATGATGCCGAACTCTTCCGGATAGTTGGCCATGGAGTAAGCACGGATGATCGGCTCGTCAACCTTGGACTCCAGATCGAAGATCTTGAAGCGATCCCAGTCACCACGATACTCCTCGGGAATATCGAAGTCCTTGTAGCGGACGTGGTGAGCCGGCGCTTCAATCTGGATATAACCACCGGCGCGGAACGGTACGCTCTCGCCATCCGGGATCTGCAGCTTGAGCTCCTTGATGAAGGTGGCCTTGTTGTCATTGGAGATGACGGTACATTCCCACTTCTTCACGCCGAAGATCTCTTCCGGCAGTTCGATGTCCATGTCGCCGCGAACGGTGACCTGGCAGGCCAGACGCTCGCCGTGACGGGCCTCGCCCTTGCTGATGTGATCCAGTTCGGTCGGCAGGATGTCGCCGCCACCGGACTTCACCCGCACCTTGCACTGGCCGCAGGAGCCACCACCACCACAGGCGGAGGAGACGAAGATACCGCTGCCGGCCAGCACGCCGAGCAGTTTGCCACCGGCCGGGCTGGTCACAGCCTTGGCCGGGTCACCGTTGATGCTGATTGTCACGTCGCCCGCGGTCACCAGCTTGGACTTGGCGAACAGAATGACTGCCACCAGTGCCAGCAGGATCACGGTAAACATGACCACACCCAAAATAATTTCCATCTATCGTTCCTTTCCGATTACAGGGAGATACCAGAGAAGGACATGAAGCCCAGCGCCATCAGGCCGGCGGTGATGAAGGTGATGCCGAGGCCACGCAGACCTTCCGGAACATCGGAGTACTTCATCTTCTCGCGGATACCTGCCAGCGCAACGATCGCCAGCATCCAGCCTGCACCTGAACCCACGCCGTAGACCACAGACTCGACGAAGTTGTAGTCACGCTGCACCATGAAGGAGACGCCACCGAAGATAGCGCAGTTCACGGTGATGAGCGGCAAGAAGATGCCGAGCGCGTTGTAGAGGGCCGGGAAGTATTTATCCAGCGCCATCTCCAGGATCTGTACCAGGGCCGCGATCACACCGATGAAGGTGATGAAGCTCAGGAAGCTCAGGTCCAGATCGGGGGAGAGGGCACCAGCCTTCAACACGTAGTTGTAGATCAGGTTGTTGACCGGTACGGCGATGGTTTGCACCACGATAACGGCAATACCAAGACCCATGGAGGTCTTGACCTTCTTGGACACCGCCAGGAAGGTACACATCCCCAGGAAGAAGGAGAGTGCCAGGTTTTCGATGAAAATCGAACGAATCAACAGACTCAGATAGTGTTCCATACCTTAATCCTTTGCCTCCACCTGCTTGGGATCCTTGGTGCGAACGCCCCAGATGATCAGACCAATGATGAAGAATGCGCTCGGCGGCAGCAGCAGCAGGCCGTTCGGTACATACCAGCCACCGTTGTTCACCAGCGGCATCAGCTCGAGGCCGAACCAGGTGCCGGAGCCCAGCAGTTCACGCACGGTGGCGACGCTCAGCAGAATGGCGCCATAGCCCAGACCGTTACCGATACCGTCCAGGAAGGAGGGCAGCGGGGCACTCTTCATGGCGTAGGCTTCGGCACGACCCATTACGATACAGTTGGTGATGATCAGACCCACGAATACCGACAGCTGCTTGGAGATCTCATAGGCATAAGCCTTGAGCACCTGGTCAACCACGATAACCAGTGAGGCGATGATCGCCATCTGGGCAATGATCCGCACGCTGTTGGGGATCTGGTTGCGGATCAGGGAGATGAACAGGTTTGAGAAGGCGGTGACCGCCATGACCGCGAGGGTCATTACAAACGCTGTCTTCATCTGGCTGGTAACCGCCAGTGCGGAACAGACACCCAGCACCTGCAAGGCGATGGGGTTGTTGCCGAGCACAGGCGTCAACAGCAACTTTTTCATTTCGCTCTTGTCAGCCATTGTTGATTTCTCCTGCACGAACCTTGGCCAGGAAAGGACCGAAGCCCTTGGGACCCATCCAGAAGTCGAAGGTGTGCTGTACGCCGTTACCGGTCAGGGTAGCGCCGGACAGACCGTCAATCTCATGCTCAGAGCCAGCCGGAGCATGGCCCTTGATCACGCGCAGCGCGGGCATGCCGTTCTGATCGAACAATTTCTTGTCCTTGAACAGGGCTTCCCATGCCGGGTTTTCGATTTCGCCACCCAGACCCGGGGTTTCACCGTGGTCATAGTAGGTGATGCCCTTGATGGTCTGGCCATCCGGAGCAACGGCGACGAAGGCATACATGGTCGACCACAGACCCTGACCGTAGATGGGCAGGATGATGCTATCGATCTTGCCTTCGCTGTCCTTGGCGAAGAACACCGGGATCAGCTTGGAGATCTGGCGCAGGCCGGCCTTGTCGTCGGCCGCAGCCAGACGGATATTTTTGGCCGGATCTTTGGCAGCCTGCTTGGTATCGAAGTTGTCGGCATCGCCGTCAACAAAGTTACCGGTGGAGAGATCCACCAGGCGGGCTTCGATCTTGTCGCCATACAGCTTGGCCATGTCGCGCTTGGCGACATCGCTGATGTCCACACCGGCAACGGCGAGGATGTTGCTCTGCTTGTCCAGTGCCTTGTTCTCCTGTTGGGTAGAACGCAGGCCAACGGCGGCAACGGATACCACGATGGAACAGGCCAGACAGAGGCCAGTCACCACGCTAACGGTGCCGAGGGTTGAATCTTTATTAAACGCCACGAGCAATCCTCCGCTTGATGTTTGCCTGAGCGACGAAATGGTCAAACAAGGGAGCAAACAGGTTCGCAAACAGAATGGCCAGCATCATGCCTTCCGGGAACGCGGGGTTGACCACGCGAACCAGCACGACCATGACGCCGATCAGTGCGCCGTACCACCACTTGCCCTTGTTGGTAAAGGCTGCGGAGACAGGGTCGGTCGCCATGAAGGCCATACCGAAGGCGAAGCCACCCAGCACCAGGTGCCAGTGCCACGGCATGTTGAACATGGGGTTGGTGTCGGAACCGATGACGTTGAACAGCAGGGAAGTCGCGATCATACCGACCATCACGCCGGCGATGATGCGCCAGGAAGCGATGCGCATGTACACGATCATGGCGGCGCCCAGCAGGATCATCAGGGTGGAAACTTCACCGATGGAACCCGGCAAGTTACCCAGGAAGGCGTCCATCCAGCTGATGGCTTCGCCGGTGGCGCTGTTGATCAGTGCCATCTGGCCACCTTGGGCCCACTGGCTCAGGGCGGTCGCACCGGAGAAACCGTCAACGGCAACCCAGACTGCGTCGCCGGAGATTTGACCCGGGTAGGCGAAGAACAGGAACGCACGACCCGCCAGGGCCGGGTTCAGGAAGTTCTTGCCGGTACCACCGAACACTTCCTTGGCCATCACCACACCGAAGGTGATACCCAGGGCGGCTTGCCACAGGGGCAGCTCGGGCGGCACGATCAGGGCGAACAGGATGGAGGTCACGAAGAAGCCTTCGTTGATCTCGTGCTTGCGCACCATGGCGAACAGCACTTCCCAGAAACCACCGACCAGGAAGACGGTGATGTAGATCGGGAAGAAGTGGGCTGCGCCGATCAGCATCTTGCTGCCGACACCGGCCACGGCCGGATCCAGGGAGGCACCCAGCATGGTTGCCAGCGCATATTGCCAGCTGCTGGCACCGGCGGCGGTACCCAGATGGGCAATCGCGGCAATGGACTGGTTGCCGACGTTGTACATGCCCCAGAACATGGCCGGGAACACGGCCAGCCACACCATGATCATCATGCGCTTCAGATCGAGCGCATCACGAACGTGGGCAGCATTGCGGGTTACGGAACCCGGGGTATAGAACAGGGTATACGCCGCTTCGAACAGGGCGTAGTACTTGGCGTACTTCCCACCCGGCTCGAAGTGGTGTTCCATATTTTCAAGAAGTTGCTTGAAACTCATCGCTTAACCTTCCAGTTCAATCTTGGTCAGGCACTCACGCAAGATAGGGCCGTACTCGGTCTTGCCGGGGCAGACAAAAGTACAGAGGGCCAAATCTTCCTCATCCAGCTCCAGGCAGCCCAGTGCTTGTGCACCATCGGTATCGCCAGAGATCATGTCCCGCAGCAGCAGGGTCGGCAGGATGTCGAGTGGCATCACCCGCTCATAGTTGCCGATAGGCACCATGGAACGATCACTACCGTTGGTGGTGGTGGTGAAGTTGATCAGCTTGCCCTTCATCAGATGAGAAAGGGTGGTGCGGGTAATGGAGAACTTGTTGGCGCTGGGGTTGATCCAGCCCAGGAACTCTTTCTCGCGACCTTCACCCAGTGCGCAGACCTGATTGTGGTAACGACCCAGATAGTCGTGAACCCCGTCGGCCTTGGCACCGCTCAGCAGAGAACCGGAGATGATGCGGTTTTCGTCAGCACGCAGCTCGTTGTTGGTAATCTGGCTGATGCAGGCACCCAGACGGGTGCGCAGCAGACGCGGCTTGAGCACGTTCGGACCTGCCAGGGCGATCACCTTGTCGGTGAAGATCTGGCCGGTGGTGAACAGCTTGCCGTAGGCGATCACGTCCTGATAGTTGATGTGCCACTGCACCTTGGTGCTGCTGACCGGATCCAGGAAGTGGATATGGGTGCCAGGCAGACCGGCAGGATGAGGACCGACGAAGATCTCTTCCTTGACCTGGGCCAGGGGAGAGTGAGGCAGGCTGGCTTCGCCCTTGCAGACGTAGACGTTGCCATCAGTCAGGCGAGTCAGCACGGCCAGACCGTCGAGGAACGCCTGGGACTGTTCCTTGATGATCAGCTCGGGATTGGCTGCCAGCGGGTTGGTGTCCATCGCGGTCACAAAGATGGCGCGCGGGGCGGAGCCAACGGCGGGAACCTTGCTGAACGGACGGGTACGCAGCGCAGTCCACTGACCGGAGGCGAGCAGGATCTCCTGCACCTTGCTGCGTTCGAGCTTGGCCAGCTCGGCGGAGGCAAAGTGCTCGAAGGTTACCTGTTCGTCCGAGCCGTCGAGGTCGATGACCACGGACTGAAGAACACGTTTGGCACCACGGTTAATCTCTGAAACCACACCGGTGGCAGGAGCTGTGAATTTAACGCCGGGATTCTTCTTGTCTTCGAAGAGATCCTGACCTTTGATGACGCGATCACCTACTTTGACGAACATAGTAGGTCGCATCCCCACGAACTCCTCGCCCAGTGTAGCAACACGGGTGATGGCGGGGCCATCGTAGATTACTTGCTCTGGCGCACCCAGCACGGGGATGTCCAGTCCTCTTTTGATTGTAATCATACTTACTTGCACTACCGTTACGGGAAGAGAGGTTGGTTAGCGCCGAGAAATACATCACGACGGGTGGTCGAGTGACGATATTGCCGTTGCAACCAGTAAACAGCGCTGGCGATCATCCAATATGCGGGGTCACTCAAAAGCGCTTGAGTTTACCACTTATGACTCATTTTCTGCCATGACAAATGGGTAAAATCCCTGTGCCATCACAAAATTAACCTCTCCTGAATAAGGGGGTGAACCCCTCGTAAACCGTGGTTTTAAAGGTTTTTTTATTTGAATACCCCAATGGGGGTAATCTTATTGTTGAGAATATTGATTAGAAAAGATAATCCGGCAGTTTTGTTTGCGAATTATTCTCATATGGGGCTTTTTATCGCCCCATTTCCAATGACTTGCAGGCGGGATGGCAGAGGGATGCAGGAACTCTCCTGTTCTGGCCGCGTCAGGGTTTGCCGACGCAGCTCGGGGTGCGCGGTGCCTGGCCCTTTTGCTGCCATTCGCTCTCTGTGTAGGTATGCAGTGCCAGGGCATGTACCGGGCCGGCCAGCTCGGGGGCCAGCACTTCATTGATCAGGCGATGACGGGCCAGGAGACGTAGACCTTCAAATTGCGGGCTGACGATGACCACCTTGAAGTGGCTCTCTGAGCCGGGCTCAACACGATGCATATGGCTCTCGTTGATCACCTCCAGCAGGCTGGGAGTGAGGGCGGCGGTCAGTTTTGCTTCAATGTGTTGTTGCATGGTCATCAGGATGCTTCCAGAAAGTGAACGTGGGGCCATTCTATCGGCAGTTGCCTGGCGGAATAAGTCCCCTTATGGAGAGAAATATGGCCCGGGAACGCCGTCATGGCGGCCCGAACTGGTGAAATTCCTCTACCCCGCTAGAATAGCGCCACTTTGCGTCGCCCCTGGCGCCTGTTATCCGAATCAAGCCGAGGTTGGACTCATTCTATGGAAACCCTTCTTGTCACTCCCCATTGCCAGCTGACCCTCTATCGCTACCCGCGCCTGAGCCAGGAAACTCTGCAAGCCTGGGATGCGGCCGACGAATATCTGATCAACACCCTGGCTGAGTCCCCCCTGGAACAGGCAGGGCCCGTCATCATCATGAACGATGGATTCGGCGCCCTGGCGGCATTTTTGCACGATTACGCTCCCGTCAGCGTCACCGATTCCTATATCAGCGAGCGGGCCACGCTGGCCAATCTGATCGAAAACGGGCTGGATACCGACGGCATCCGGCTGCAGGATGCGCTGGCGCCCCTGCCCGAAGCGCCGGCACTGGTGGTGATCAAGGTTTCCAAATACCAGGCGCTGCTGGAGCAGCAACTGTTGGCCCTGCGTCAGGTGGTGACGCCCGCCACCCGCATCATCGCCGCCGGCAAGGCCAAGGACATTCACACCTCCACCCTCAAATTGTTCGAGAAATACCTGGGGGCAACCCGGACGTCGCTCGCCTGGAAGAAGGCGCGCCTTATCCACTGCGAACCGCAGGAAGAACGTCCGGCGCTGGCCAATCCGTTCCCCACCGTCTGGCCGCTGGAGGGCACCGACATGCTCATCCACAACCACGCCAACGTCTTTTCGCGCACCAGCCTGGATATCGGCGCCCGCTTCATGCTGGACAACTTGCCGATCCACAGTGCACGCAAGGTGATCGATCTGGGCTGTGGCAACGGAGTGCTGGGACTCTCGCTGCTGGCACGGGACAGCGAGGTGGAGGTGACCTTCGTCGACGAGTCCTACATGGCGGTGGCGTCGGCACGGCTCAACGTCGAACACAACCTGGCGGAGGCGCTGCCGCGGGCCAGCTTCATGGTCAACAACTGTCTGGATGGCGTCGAGACGGGGGCAGCGGATCGGATCCTCTGCAACCCGCCCTTCCATCAGCAGCAGGCGATCACCGATCATATCGCCTGGCAGATGTTCTGCGATGCCCACCGGGTGTTGCCCAAAGGGGGGGAACTCTGGATAGTAGGCAACCGTCATCTGGATTATCACAATAAACTCAAGCGCTTGTTTGCCAACGCACAAGTCGTTGCGTCAAACAGCAAATTCGTTATTTTGAAAGCCATCAAACGCTAACGTCAAAGGAAGTTCATGATGAAAAAGTCACTCTTGCTGCTGGCCGCCCTGATGCTCGGCGGGTGCGCAACCCATTGGCCCGAGACGGCGCTGCTCAATCCGCAGATCGTGCCGGCCAACCAGCAATACTACTCGGGCAACCGGATCACCATGGAAGGGGTAGACAAGCGTGAGGCTGCCTATGTCTTCTCCATCAAGAAGAAAGAGAAGGCCACCGTGCTGGTCAACAGCGAGCGTCCGCTCAATCTGCTGGTCGCAGAGAAGCTGGCCGAGGGGCTGCGCAGCCAGGGGCTCGAAGTGGGCAATAGCGGCACCACCAACCTGACCCTGGTTATCTCGACCGCGGCGGTCAATGTGGAAGAGAAGACCTTCACTTATGTCACCAAATCCCGGGTCAGCCTGCAGGTGATCGCCGATTTTCAGGGCAACCGTCTGACCAAACAGTTCAACATGTCCTCCAGCAAAGAGGGACCGGGCGAGCCGAGCATGGCGGATCTGGAATCCACTCTGAACCTGCAACTGGGCAACGTATTGCAGCAGATCATGGCGGATGAGGCCCTGCGTGGCTATCTGAAGGGTCAACCGAGCGGCGCAGGAGTCTGATCATGAAAAAACTCTGGTTGCTGGCCATGCTGGTCACTCCGCTGGCATTCGCCGGCCCGCAGGTGAGAATGGAGACCAACCACGGCAATATCGTGGTGGAGCTGGCACCCAAACAGGCGCCCCAGACGGTGAAGAACTTTCTGCGCTATGTGGCGGACGGCAGTTACGATGGCAGCCTGTTTCACCGGGTGATCCAGAACTTCGTGGTACAGGGGGGCGGCTACAACCAGCAGTTCCAGCAGTTGCCGACCTATGAGCCCGTGGTCAACGAATCTCGTGGCGGCCTGCCCAACAAGCGCGGTTCCATCGCCATGGCCCGCACCCAGGCGGTCGACAGCGCGACCCGCCAGTTCTACTTCAACCTGGTGGACAACAACAACCTCAACGCCAATGCCGGTGCCGGCTACACCGTCTTTGGCCTGGTGGTACAGGGAATGGAGGTGCTGGACAAGCTGGCACAGGTGCAGACTGGCTACAGCTCTATCCTGCGTGCCAACGACGTGCCGACCAGCCCCATCATCCTGAAGAAAGTGGTGTTGCTGGCCGAGAGCGGAATCGACAAGAAGGCGGGCAAGTAACCCTTTCTACCCGTGATGGCCGCTGCGACACGCTTTGTTGCAGAAGACAAGGCCCACCCCTTTCGGGGTGGGCCTTTTGTTTGTCTGGCGTTTGGCCCTGCCTTGGCTATCCGGGCCTAACCTGCCAAAATGGCGCACTTTTCCAAGATCCGTCAGGTAGTTGAACATGATCCGCAAACCGAGCTGGCGAGACTCGCTCGCCGTCTATCTCGAAGCCAGAGTGCTGATCCTCTTTGCCATGGGCTTTTCATCGGGTCTGCCCTTGCTGCTGGTCTTTGGCACCCTGTCGTTCTGGTTGCGCGAAGCGGATGTCAGCCTGACCGACATTGGTTATATGAGCTGGGTCGCCCTGGCTTATGGCTTCAAGTGGCTGTGGTCCCCCCTGGTGGATCGCATGCCGTTGCCGCTGCTCTCCAGGCTGCTTGGGCGTCGTCGCAGCTGGATGCTCTTCTCCCAGCTGCTGATCGCGGGGGCTCTGGTTGGCATGGCGCTCTGTGATCCCAAGACCGGACTGGCACAGCTGGCGCTGTTTGCCCTGCTGGTGGCCTTTGCCTCGGCGACCCAGGATATCGTCATCGATGCCTATCGCATTGAATCCGCGCCGGAGCGGTTGCAGGCGGCCATGGCGGCTTCTTACATGACGGGGTACCGGTTGGCGATGATCATGGCGGGGGCGGGAGCGCTGGCCCTGGCAGCCTGGTTTGGCAGCAACGTGGGCTATGACTATCGCGGCTGGCAGATAACCTATCTCCTGATGGCGGGGATGATGTCTCTTGGCATCATCACTACCCTCTTTTGCCATGAACCTCAGATCGACCAGGCTACCCAGGATCAGCAGCAAGCCGAGCGCAAGGCCTGCCTGCTGGCAAAGGGGTGGCCATTGCCGCTGGCGAGTGCGGGGGCCTGGGCCTATGAGGCCATCTGGTGCCCCTTTGCCGACTTCTTCCACCGTTACGGTCGCTCGGCGCTGCTGATCCTGGCGCTCATTGCCTGCTATCGGGTGGCGGATGTGGTGATGGGGGTGATGTCCAACAGCTTCTATGTGGATATGCAGTTCAGCAAGACCGAAGTCGCCACCATCACCAAGGTGTTCGGCGTCATCATGACGTTGGTGGGTGCGGCGCTCGGGGGCGTGCTGGTAATGCGATTCGGTACCCTGCGCATTTTGTTCCTGGGGGCGCTGCTGACTGCCAGTACCAACCTGCTGTTTGCCCTGCTCAACCAGGTGGGCCACAACCTGGAGCTGCTGACCCTGATCATCTCGCTGGACAACCTCAGCGCCGGGATCGCCACCGCCGCGTTTGTAACCTATCTCTCCAGCCTGACCAATGTCGCCTTTTCGGCGACGCAATACGCGTTGTTCAGCTCTGTGATGTTGCTGCTGCCCAAGCTGCTGGCTGGGTTTTCCGGCCAGATAGTGGAGCAGGTCGGCTACAGTGTCTTCTTCGTGGGAACCGGTTTATTGGGGCTGCCTGTGCTGCTGTTGATCGTCTTGGTAGCGAGAAAAGGGGAGTCGTTGTTCTCAATACCGAACAAATAGCAAGCGTTTGCGTTAAAGCGGGGGTGATTAGATTCACACTTCCAAAGAAAGTTCCCCAGAAGTTGTTTCTCCCCCTATTTTATTTGATTAGAATCCCATTCGCTCCTTGTGGGCAGGCTACGGAAAACCTCAACTAACACACAAGAGACCAATAAAATGGCCAAATTTACCAAGACTCTGATCGCTGCCGGCCTGCTGGCCGCTGCTGCCACTCCGGCGTTTGCTGCTGACTACAGCGGTGACATCCACAAGAACGATTACAAGTGGATGCAGTTCAACGTAATGCACACCATCGATCAGCGCCCGTTCACTGCCGCTGATGACGATTACAACGATACCTATCTGGAAATGGAGTTCGGCGGTCGTTCCGGTATTTTTGACCTGTATGGCTATGTCGATATCTTCGATATTTTCGACACCAAACACAGCGACAAGCACGGCGGCCAGAACCTGTTCATGAAGTTTGCTCCGCGCATGTCTCTGGATGCCCTGACTGGCATGGATCTCTCCTTCGGCCCGGTACAAGAGCTGTATATCGCCAACCTGAACAACATGGCTGATGGCCAGATGGAAAACCAGATCGGTCTGGGTGCAGACGTCATGGTTCCCTGGTTCGGCAAGGTTGGTATGAACCTGTACGCTCGCTACTCCAACGAGAACGAATTCTTCAGAGAAGAAGAGAACAGCTGGAACGGTTATCAGTTCTCCATGAACTGGTTCAAGCCTTTCTACACCTTCAGCAACGGCAGCTTCGTCTCCTATCAGGGCTACCTGGATTACGCCTTCGATCTGGATACCCATAACCGCGCCGATCGTACCAGCGACAACCTGGCTACCTTCCACGGTATCTACTGGCACTCCGATCGTTATGCCGTTGGTTATGGCCTGAAATACTTCATGGATGCCTACGGCACCAAAGATGGCTCCACCTCTTACAACGGTTCTCCCTGGAAGAGCTCTGGCTTCAGCCACTACTTCTCTGTTACCTACAAGTTCTAATCGAACTTGGGGTACAAAAAACCGGAGCCTTGGCTCCGGTTTTTTTATTTCTGCCCGATTGGATGGGCGCGAAGAGAGAAAGCGCCCGGGCCAATCAGTCGCGGAAATTCTGGAACTGCATCGGTTGGCCCAGTTCGGCGCCACGCACCATGGCCATCACTTCCTGCAGATCGTCACGCTTCTTGCCGGTGACGCGCACTTCGTCGCCCTGAATGGCGGCTTGAACCTTGATCTTGGAATCCTTGATCAGCTTGACCAGCTTCTTGGCCACTTCCTTATCGATACCCTGCTTGAACTTGACATTCAGGTGGAAGCGCTTGCCGGAATGCACCGAATCACCCACTTCCATGGAGCTGGTTTCGATATTGCGTTTGAGCAGGGCATTGCGCAGTATTTCAACCATCTGCTTGAGCTGGAAATCGGCATCCGCTTCCAGTTTCACCTCTTCCTTGTTCAACTCGAAGCTGGCCTCTACCCCACGAAAATCGAAACGGGTGGCCAGTTCACGATTGGCGTTGTCGACGGCGTTCAACACCTCGTTCATTTTGACTTCAGAGACAATATCGAATGACGGCATAACCGGGCTCCTCATGTTGCGTTATCGGGGGGCAAATCTACCAGAAAACGGGCAAATTTGCTGATTTTGATGGGACCGCTCTGCTAGAATCCCCTGCGCACAGGAGTGGTCGGACCCGTTAGTGTCCGCCAGCGACATCTTCACTTATCCCAGGTAACAGGTTGAGAGGATTGCAGCCCTTACCTCGATTGAGTCACATCATGCCAAGCGGATTACTGAATTCTCGACAGCCTTCGACACCTCAATGGACCCTGCTGGGCTGTGGCGCCCTCGGCGGCGTTTTTGCATCCTTGCTCACCCAAAGTGGTCAGCCGACCCGCGTCTTGTTGCGGGATCACCATCAATCAACCCTGCACCCGGGTATCGACTTCACCTCCCTAGAGGGGCACACCCAGCTGCTCGCCATCGAACGCGGATTTGTCAGCAAACCGGGACAGATCCAGCGCCTGCTGGTGATGACCAAAGCCAATCAGGTGATCGCGGCACTGACACCGTTGGTCGGCAAGCTGGCGGCCGGCGTGCCCATCGTGCTGCTGCACAACGGCATGGGCATTGCCGAGCAGGTCGTCGCCCTGTTTCCCCACAATCCGGTGATCGCCGGTGTCACCAGCCATGGCGCCATGAAGAGCGGTCACTTCGTGTTTCGCCACACCGGCAAGGGCGAGACCTGGCTTGGCCCGGTCAACGAGGCCGCCAGAGCCCATGCCGCGCTGGCCGATGAGCTGGCGCTGGCCCTCGGCCAGGCGGGCTGGGACGAGCAGATCCGGACCCGTCAGTGGCAGAAGCTGGCCATCAACTGTGCCATCAATCCCCTGACCGCGCTGCACAAGTTGAAAAACGGCGAACTGGCGGGGCCTCGTTTTGCCGATACCCTGCAACAGGTCTGTGTCGAGGTAGCCGATGTGATGTGCGCCGAGGGCATGCCGACCACGACCGAAGAGCTGCTGCGCCGGGTGATGACTGTGGTGGAGTTGACCGCCGATAATAACTCTTCCATGCATCAGGACATGGAGCAGAAGCGGGAGACCGAGATCGACGCCATCACGGGGTTCCTGCTGGCCAGCGCGGCAAAGCATGGCATTGCCGTGCCGGTCAATCAGGGGCTCTATCAGGCGATTAAAGAGAAGAGCCAGGTGGCGTGAGCCGAAAGGCAAGGAGGCGAGGATGAGCGTATTGGTGTTGGTGGCCCCGGGGTCGGAAGAGATTGAAACCGTGGCCATCGTCGATACTCTGGTGCGGGCCGGTATAGAGGTAGTGTTCGCCTCCTGCTGTCCGGCTGGTGAGCGCCAGATCAGGGCCTCTCGCGGGGTGCAACTGATGGCGGATTGCCATCTCGACGAGCTGACAATCCGCGACTTCGAGGCGATTGTAGTGCCCGGTGGCCTGCCCGGCAGCGAGGTGATCCGCGATACGCCGCTGGCCATCGAGCTGCTGCAAGCGCAGGCCGCTCTCGGCCGTTGGCGAGCCGCCATCTGCGCGGCTCCCGTGGTGGTGTTGCAGCATCACGGCTTGCTGGGGGAGGCCAGGGTCACCTGTCATCCCGGCTTCCAGTCACAGCTGCCGGCTGCACAGTTGGCAACGGACAGGGTGGTCAGGGATGAAGCTCACCGCCTCATTACCAGCCAGGGGCCTGGCAGCGCCATCGAATTTGCCCTCGAGTTGGTGCGGGTGCTGCGCGATGATGCCCTGGCCGAGCGCGTTGCGGCCCCCATGGTATTGCCATAAAGCAGGGCATGAAGTCCTCCTGCAAAACGGGCTCCCGCCATCACGGCGGGAGCCCGTTTTTTATCTGAGCGCAATGGGAAGAGCTTGGGTCAATAGTCGTACCGATCGCACTGTTTCTTGATGAATTCCCCCTGCCAGCGCGCCAGCTCCTCCCGTGTGCCCAGGGTATCCCCCTTCTCGATGGCCTGTTTGAGATGCGCCATCCTGTCATAAAGCCAGCGGCACTCCGCCGTGGGGTTGTTCTTGGCGCTCACGGCCAGCGGCAGCAGGCAGAGTCCCAGCCATAGATATTTCATCCCGAACGTTCCTTGTTGTGCATGAAAGGTCTCTTTGGAGTCTACCATCTTGTGCCAATGACGGGGATAGTGCGCCCTTTCGCCCTGGGGTAAGATAGCTGCATGTCTGGTTATTTATACAGTGGTATGCGCAAGATCATCCATATCGACATGGACTGCTTTTATGCGGCGGTGGAGATGCGGGACAACCCGGCGCTGCGTGACGTGCCGTTGGCGGTCGGCGGCGCATCCGATCGCCGTGGCGTCATCTCCACTTGCAACTATGTGGCCCGCCGTTTCGGCGTGCGTTCCGCCATGCCGACGGCGCTGGCGAAAAAGCTCTGCCCCCCCCTGGTGCTGCTGCCGGGGCGCATAGCGCTCTACAAGGATATTTCCCGCCAGTTGAGGGCCATCTTTCTGCGCTATACCGATCAGGTTGAACCCTTGTCGCTGGACGAGGCCTACCTCGATGTGACTCACAGTGCCTGCTGTGGTGGCAGTGCGACCCTGATGGCCCGGGAGATCCGCCATGCCATCGCCACCGAACTGGGGTTGACCGCCTCGGCAGGGGTGGCCCCCAACAAATTCCTGGCCAAGCTTGCCTCGGAGCAGCGCAAGCCCGACGGTCTGTTTGTCATCCGTCCCGACGAGGTGACCGAGTTTGTCCGCCAGCTGCCCCTTGGCAAACTGCCTGGGGTGGGGCGCAAGACTGCGGAGCGGCTCGAAGCGCAGGGGCTCTACAGTTGTGAAGATGCCAGAGCCTTGAGCGCACAGGAGCTGTGCGAGCGGTTTGGCAAATTGGGCGAGATGCTGGCGGGTCGGATCTGGGGGCGGGATGATCAGCCGGTTCAGGCACAACGCATACGCAAGACCATAGGGGTGGAGACCACGCTTGCGAGCGATCTGTGTGACGAGCAGGGCTGCCTTGCAGTACTGGACTCCCTGCTCCCCGAACTGGAGCGACGTTTTGAGGCCGTCTGCCCGGCAGATCAGTTGATGGGGCAGGGGATCAAGCTCAAGTTCTCCGATTTTCACCAGACGACTGTCTACCGCAGCCAGGGGGGTTACCAGCGCGGACTCTTTGCCGTCTTGCTGAAGGAGGGATTACAACGGGCTCAAGGGCGGCCGGTGCGTCTGCTGGGGCTGGTGGTCGGCCTGCCGAAAGAGGGGGAAGTGAACCAGCTGTCGCTGGATTTGCTCTGAAAAAGTTAAGTTTTTGTTTATAAAGTCGATACTCTATTTATCTCGGTATGACGTGAAGTAGGAACTTGGCATGCGCGCTCTCTCTGTCCAGGGTCGGATCACCCTGATCTCCGGTTGTTGTCTGTTGGTTACGGCCGCCGTCCTGGTTATCTCCTCGCTCTACAATGCCAACAAGATGCAGGATCAGGTGCTGCAGGCCACCATGCAGGAGGCCCAGCTGTCGGCCGAACACTGGATGACGGCGATAGGGGGTGAACAGGCAGCCAAGGTGACCAGTTACCTCGACGAAGCCTACTTCCGGGCCACCTTGCTGGCCGAAGATCTTCTGTTCCAGCGCAGGAATGCGGCCGAGAACTTTACCCATTCGGAAGCTCTGCGCGGGGCTCTTAATCAGCAGCTGAGGGATGCCGTGGCCTCCTCCGCCAATCTGCTCGGTGCCTATGCGGTGTTCGAGCCGGATCAGCTGGATGGGGAGGACAGCAACTATCAGGGCTCCAGCGCTCTGGGGGCCAATGACAAGGGACGCTTTGCCAGCTACTGGGCCAATGATCACGGAAAGATAGTCTCCGAGGTCATGGATGAGGAGGTGCTGGCCGACGAGAGTCCCACCGAGACCGGAGGGGTGGAAAATGAGTGGTATCGCTGCAGCATCCGCACCCGGGCGCTCTGTCTGCTCGAACCCTATCTGGATGAGGTGGGGGGCCAACAGATCCTGATGACCTCGGTCACCTATCCCTTGCAGGAAGAGGGGACCTTGCTCGGTATGGTGGGAGTCGATGTCCCCCTGACCAGTTTGCAACAGCTGGTGAGCAGCATGGATCAGCAACTCTACAGCGGAAAAGGCAAGATCCTGCTGGTCAGCCACGAGGGGCGGGTCGCCGGGGCCAACGAGTTTGACGTGTCCATGGGGCAGACGCTGGGTCAGCAATATTCCGAGCTAGCCGCCGATTTGAAAGGGTGGCTCGATCAGGGGCAAGTGCTGAGCCGCTGGAGTGATGACGGTGCCTTATTGCAGACCTTCGTGCCAGTCACCATGCGCGGTACCCCGCAACAGTGGGGTATCTATATCGAACTCCCCAGGGACGTGGTGCTGGCGTCGGCCAAGCGGCTGCATGGCAACCTGGCCGAGGAGGGCAGACGCAGTGTAGCCACCCAGGTGGTGATTGGCGTGCTCATCTCCCTCATCGCCCTGTGCGGTATCTGGCTGATGGCACGCCAGATAGTGGCTCCCATCCGTGCCGTGGTGGCTCGCCTCAAAGACATTGCCAGCGGTGAGGGGGATCTGACCCAGCGCATCGAGATCCAGCGCGAGGATGAGATCGGCGAGCTGGCCAAGTGGTTCAACAGCTTCCTCAACAAATTGCAATCCACCATCAGCCAGGTCATCGCCACCGTGGAGGGGACGCGAACCAGCGCGGAGCGGGCCGCCCAGGTGGCCGAGCGCACCAGCAACGGCATGCAGGCCCAGTATCAGGAAATTGATCTGGTGGCCACGGCATTCGAAGAGCTCAGTGCGACGGCGCTGCAGGTGTCCGGCAATGCCAGCGCCGCGGTGACGGCTGCCAACGAGACAGACACGGCGGCCCAGGAGGGCAAATATGTAGTGGCCGATACCCAGACCGCCATGGGGCGGTTGATGACGACCATCAATGAGGCCCAGCCGGTGGTGGAGCGGCTCTCGGCCAACAGCGAGAACATCAATGACATCCTTATCGTCATCCAGGGGATCGCGGAGCAGACCAATCTGCTGGCCCTGAACGCCGCCATCGAGGCAGCCCGGGCCGGCGAACAGGGGCGGGGTTTTGCCGTGGTGGCCGATGAGGTCCGCAATCTGGCGGGGCGCACCCAGAACGCCATCGTCGAGATCCAGACCTTGATCAGCGAGCTGCAATCGGGCACGGGTGCCGTGGTCAATGCGATCCGCGAGGGCCATGGTCAGGCGGATCAGACGCTCGCCAAGGTCGACCTGTCGGTACGGGTGCTGGAGCAGATCATCCAGTCCGTTTCCACCATCCATCAGATGAATGAACAGATCGCCAGGGCTGCCCAGGAGCAGACCCGGGTCGCGGAGGAGATCAATCGCAATGTCAGCAATATTCGCGATGTGAGCCACACCATTCGGGGTGAGGCGGCCACTTCCGCCGAAAATGGTCGTGAGCTGTCGGCACTGGCGGACAAGCAGCAGCAACTGGTGGGGCAGTTCAGGGTATAGAAAAAAGGCGCCATCCAATAAGAGGCGCCAAACACATTCAGATGACAGACTGGGTTAAATCGCGTCGATTTAGCCCCTCTTCCCGCAGAGGAAGAAACACAACACCACAATCACAGTCGGAAGGCTCACGGAAAACACATTAAACCAATATGTCGCAGAAAATGTGAGCCATATGACAACTGATTGCAGGGCGAATTATGTTTATTCACTGGTCGACCCGCAACCGACAAATTATAATGCGCCCCATTAGAAAAACTCATCGTCGGCTGGTGTCATGTCTCGTCGTTTACCCCCGCTCAATGCCCTCAAGGCGTTTGAAGCAGCGGCCCGTCACTTAAGCTTTACCCGTGCAGCAGAAGAGTTGTTTGTGACTCAGGCTGCCATCAGTCACCAGATCAAGGCGCTGGAGGAGTATCTTGGCATCAAGCTGTTCCGTCGCAAGAATCGCTCCTTGTTGCTGACCGAGGAGGGACAGGGCTATTTCCTCGATATCAAGGATATCTTTGCCTCCATTTCGGAAGCGACTGACAAGCTGCTGGCGCGCAGTGCCAAAGGGGCGCTCACTGTCAGCCTGCAGCCGAGTTTTGCCATCCAGTGGCTGGTGCCCAGGCTGGTCAAATTCAGCGAGCGTCACCCCGATATCGACGTGCGGATCAAGGCCGTCGATATGGACGAGGGATCGCTCACCGATGACGTGGACGTAGCCATCTACTACGGCCGTGGCAACTGGCCCGGATTGCGCTGTGACAAGCTGCATACCGAATACCTGATCCCGGTCTGCTCTCCCTTGCTGCTGACCGGCCCCAAACCGCTACGCACGCCGGACGATTTGACCCGGCATACCCTGTTGCACGACACCTCGCGACGGGACTGGAAGGCCTGGTTCCGCCAGCTCGACATCGATGCCCCCAACGTCAATCAGGGGCCCATCTTCAGCCACTCAACCATGGTGATCCAGGCGGCCATTCATGGACAAGGGGTGGCCCTTGGCCACAGCGTGCTGGCCCAGCCCGAGATCGAGGCCGGTCGCCTCATCTGCCCGTTCGAGCAGGTACTGGTGAGCAAGAACGCCTTCTACCTGGTGTGCCAGGAGCAGCAGTCCGATCAGGGCAAGATAGTCGCCTTCCGCGACTGGATGCTGGAGCTGGTGGAACAGGAAGAGGCCCGTCGCCGGGCAAGGCTTGCCGATGCATGAGGTGATCCGGGAGGGGGCGAGTGACGCCCCCGTTCGCATTTTGCTGGCCCACGGAGCCGGCGCCGGTATGGAACACGCCTTTCTCGCCGAACTCTCCCGTCTGCTGGCCGGGCCCGATATCGAGGTGGTGCGCTTCAACTTCCCCTACATGATCAAACGGGCCCGGGATGGCAAGCGTCGTCCGCCCGATCGTCAGCCAGCGCTGCTCGAGCACTGGCGCCAGATGGTGCGGGAGTTTGCCCACCCCAGACTGTTTCTGGCCGGCAAGTCCATGGGCGGGCGGATGGCGGCCGAGATTGCGGGCGAGATGAATGCTGCAGGATTGCTCATTCTCGGGTATCCTTTCCACCCCCCGGCCAAGCCCGAGTGCTGGCGGGGCGAGGTGCTCAAGCAGATCACCACGCCAACCCTGCTGCTGCAGGGGGAGCGTGACACCTTTGGCAGCCGTGCCGAACTGGTCGATTTCCCCTTCTCCTCCGCCGTATCGGTCCATTGGCTGACCGATGGTGATCATGGCTTCAAGCCGCGCAAGGCGAGTGGCGTGAGTGAACAGGAAAACCTGCAGCAGGCAGCGAACGAGATAAGGCGCTTTGTCACCAACCCCCCGGTACAGGGTTGAGGACAGCGAGCGGGAACACAAGGAGAGTTGGGATGCAGATCCACCGACACTGGCTGGTACTGGCCGGCTGCTTTGGCCTGACGGCCACCATGCTGGGCGCCTATGGTGCCCACGGCCTGGCGGCGACCGGCATTACGCCCGAGCGCCTGGCGGCCTTCAATACCGCCGTGCAATATCAGTTTTTTCACGCATTGGCCCTGCTGGTGCTGGGTTGGTGCGGCGTGCGCAGCAAGGTGATCACCTTTGCTGGCACCGCGTTTGTGCTGGGGATCCTGGGATTCTCCGGCAGTATTTATGCCATGGTGCTGCTTGGCAGCAAGGGGTTGGGGCTTATTACCCCGGCCGGTGGCCTCTGTTTTATGTTGGGATGGGCGGCCCTGATCTGGGCTGGCTGTCGTCTTGGAGGAAAAAATGAATAATCTGCTGCTGTATTGCCGCCCCGGTTTTGAGAAAGAGGCGGCGGCAGAGATCACCGAACGAGCCACTAACATGCAGTGTTATGGCTTTGCCCGGGTCAAGGACGACAGTGGCTACATCATCTTCGAATGCTATGGCGAGGACGAAGCTGATCTGCTGGCGCGCAAGCTGCCATTTCGCGAGCTCATCTTTATCCGCCAGATGCTGGTGGTGACCTGCGAGCTCAAAGATCTGGATCTGTCCGATCGCATCACCCCCATCCTGGAGGCGACCCGCGACTACGCCATCTGCGGCGATCTGCGGGTGGAAACCGCCGATACCAACGAGGCGAAAGAGCTGTCGGCCTTCTGCCGCAAATTCACCGTGCCGCTGCGCCAGGCGTTGCGCAGCAACGAGATCCTGACCAAGAAGGAGACCCCGAACCGCCCCGTGTTCCACGCCTTCTTCCTGGCCAACGACCATGTGTTGCTGGGTTACTCCTACTCCTTCAACAACTCCGCCTTCCACATGGGGATCCCGCGCCTGCGCTTCCCGGCCGATGCGCCGAGCCGCTCCAGCCTCAAGCTGGAAGAGGCCTTCTACGTGTTCGTACCGCGGGAAGAGTGGGACGTGCGGCTGCGCTCCGGCATGAAGGCGGTGGATCTCGGTGCCTGCCCGGGCGGCTGGACCTATCAGCTGGTGCGTCGCGACATGATGGTGACCGCGGTGGACAACGGCATGATGGCGCAATCCCTGATGGATACCGGCCAGGTCAAGCACATCCGCGATGATGGCTTTGTCTGGCGTCCCAGCAAGAAGAACATCTACTGGCTGGTGTGTGACATGGTCGACAAGCCGGCACGGGTGACCCACATGATCGCCGACTGGTTCCGCGAGGGCGATTGCCAGGAAGCTATGTTCAACCTCAAGCTGCCGATGAAGAAGCGCTACGCCGAGGCGGTGCACAACATCCAGGTGTTGCGTGAACTGCTGGCGGAGATCGACGGCGGCTTCATCATTCAGGCCAAGCAGCTCTACCACGATCGCGAAGAGATCACGGTGCACGTCTACAACAAGTACTGGGTCTCCAAGCTCGAACCCAAGGCGTGATAGAGACGGAATATCAGCCGTAACATACGGAAATAATGCCAGGACCGACGGGGTTGCCCGTCGGCTTTTTTTTATCTGCAAAAATGCGACAGGTTCAGAAGCGGTAGTCGACGCGCAGGGAGGATTCGTCGTCGGTCACTTTCAGCTCGATCTGCAGCGGAATGGTCTTGTCGACCGGATTGAACTGCATCTTGACGCCATCCCCTCTTAGCTTGATGGCGGTGTGCATGCCACCGGCCTGGAATTTGACCCTGGGTTTGTAGCGCTCGAACGACAGGCTGACACTCTTTTCCGGTGTCAGGTTGAGCTGCGGGTAGGAGGTGACTCTCTGGTTGCCATAGTTGTCAGTGGCGACATCGATCCCGAATGAGAGCGGCTTGGGAGCCTTGAGCAGGTCATTGGTATCCAGACTGGAGCGCCACACCTCGGTGGCGGCCCGCTTTTCCTGCTGCGGCAATCTGGCGGTCTGGGTCGGCAACGTCTGCTCGAAGGCAGAGACAGAGCCCCATAACAGCAGGTAACCCGGAACCAGAAAGCGCCAATACCCGTACATGAAAAACTCTCCCTGTTCTTCTTCTCTATTGAACATAGTTGCTCTCAAGAAGAGGGGAAAGTTGTCTGGAGCATAAAAAAGGGAGCCGAGGCTCCCTTTTAAAATCAATGAATTAGCTTACAGGCGATCGATAATGGCCTGGGTGAATTCACTGGTGGAGGCGCTGCCCCCAAGATCCCGGGTAACCCTGTCGCCGGATTCGATGGTGGCGCGAACCGCCTCGCGAATGCGCTCGGCTTTATCTTGCATGCCGAGGTATTCCAGCATCTGGATGGAGGCGAGGATCACCGAGGTGGGGTTGGCGATATTCTTGCCTGCGATATCCGGGGCCGAACCGTGCACCGCTTCGAAGATAGCGGCGCCATCACCGATGTTGGCACCAGGTGCCATGCCTAGGCCCCCGACCAGACCAGCGCACAGATCCGACAGGATGTCGCCGAACAGGTTGGTGGTGACCATTACATCGAAACGCTCCGGGTACATCACCAGATTCATGCAGGCGGCATCGACGATCATCTCCTCGCTCTGGATGTCCGGATAACGTGCCGCAACCTCGCGAGCCACTTCCAGGAACAACCCTGAGGTGGATTTGAGGATATTGGCCTTGTGGATGATGGTGACCTTCTTGCGCCCTTCCTGGCGGGCCAGTTCGAAGGCGAACTTGACGATGCGCTCGGCTCCGTCACGGGTCACTATGCTCATTGCCTCGGCGCTCTGGTTGTCGTCGCTACGCTTCTGGCCGGCACCCGAGTACATCCCCTCGGTATTTTCACGGACCGTGATGATATCGATGTTGTCGTAACGGCTCTTGGTGCCCTTGAAGGAGATGACGGGGCGGACGTTGGCGTAGAGGTTGAACTTCTTGCGCAGGGAGACGTTGATGGAGGTAAAACCGCCGCCGACCGGGGTGGTGAGCGGCCCTTTCAGGCTGACCTTGTTCTTCTCGATGAGATCCAGGGTCGCCTGGGGCAGCAGTTCGCCATGTTTTTCGAGGGCGGTCAGGCCCGCATCGGCGTAGTCGTATTCGAAGTCACAGCCGGCGTGGTTCAGGATCTGGATAGCCGATTCGATGATGCTGGGGCCAATGCCGTCGCCGGGGATCACGGTAATTTTTGTTTTGGACATGAGAGGGTTCCACTTCCAGGGAGTAGGGGAGGATGGGGCTGTTTTATATCATTTACTCAGCAAACCAACCAGATTCCTTTACATTTTACTCAATTTCCTCAACGAGGTGGGTGAGTCGTGTCATGGTTCGCGCCCTCGACCGGCAATTTGTGTGCACCAGTCACTCGGGTTGTGGCGGATAACGGATATCCCGCAGGTTGAATCCCAGTGGAATATCCTGTTGCAGCCGGACCAGCCGCTGGGCCAGCAGGGCCTCCTCCTGATGCTGCTGCAGCTTGCGCAGGGCCTTGGGGGCCTCTTCCTGTTGGCAAGCCGTCAGCAGGGTAGCCAGATCGCCATATTGTTGCAGCAGCTGGGTCGCTGTCTTGGGGCCTATGCCGGGGACTCCCTTGATGTTGGAGCCGCTCACCCCGGTCAGCGCCCAGAAATCCACCAGTTGGGTCGGCGCCACCCCGTAGTGCTGCTGGACGAAGGCGGCATCGAGCCAGCGCTTGTTGAAGTAGTCGCGGATCCGGATCTGCGGGCAGATGAGCTGGCAAAACCCCTTGTCGGTGGAGATGATGGTGGCCTGATGGCCGCGCCTGGCAATGCCGCAAGCCAGGGTTGCAACCAGATCGTCCGCCTCGTCGGTCTCGGACAGCAGGGCGTCCACGCCACACTCCCAGAATGCATCCTGCAGCTCTCCCAGCCCTTCACGCAGTTCGGTCGGCATTGGCGTGCGCCCCTCCTTGTAGGCCGGGTAGACCTCCTTGCGCCAGCTGTGGACCTCGCCATCGCTCTCTCCGTCAAAGACTGCGATGACATGGGTGGGTTTGCTGGCGGCCAGCAGCTTGCGGCAGGTATTGACGAGGTTGGCGCGGGTAGCGACGAGGGCCTGGGCGGGAGTCAGGGCCTGCTGGGCTTGCACCGCATGCAGACGGCGGATGAGATTGAGGGCGTCGATGATGAGCAGGTGTGGCCTGAGATTTGACATGGGGCACTCTTGGCTGTCGGGGCGCCACATTGTAACAACTGACGGAAGTCATGGCAGCCCTTCCATGGCCCGCGCGGCAAGCAGGGGATAAAAACGGGGGCCGATACGCCCCCGCTTGTCATCTTGATCTGCCTATCAGCAGGCTTGATTGGCCGTCAGCGCACTATCTCGTAACAGGGCACATACTGGCTGCCAGGCAGCTTCATCCGCTGCTGTTTGACGAAGCTCTCCAGCAGCCTGTCCATCAGGTGCATCAGCTCCTTGTCGCCATGGATCTTGAAGGGGCCCTTCTTCTCGATGGCGCGAATGCCCCCCTCCTTGACGTTGCCTGCGACGATACCAGAGAAGGCGCGCCTCAGATTGGCTGCCAGCAGCTGGGGGGGCTGGTTGCGATGCAGATCCAGGCCCCCCATGCTGGCGTGATCCGGCTCGAACGGCAGTTGGAACTCGGGCTCTATCCGCAAGGACCAGTTGAAGGAGTAGGCATCCCCGACCGATTTGCGGTATTCGCGAATTTTCGGCATCGCTTCTTTCATCACTCGGGCCACCTCGGGCGCATCGCCGACGATGATCCGGTAGAGCTTGGTGGCCGGTTCTCCCAAGGTGGCCTTGATGAAGTCGTCGATGGCGCGGAAGTAGTCGGCACTCTCCTTCGGACCGGTCAGCACGATGGGCATGGGCTGGCGCTCGTTGGCCGGGTGCATCATGATGCCGAGCAGGTAGAGCAGCTCCTCCGCCGTGCCGACGCCGCCCGGGAAGATGATGATGCCGTGACCGAGGCGCACGAAGGCCTCCAGGCGCTTCTCGATGTCCGGCAGGATCACCAGCTCGTTGACGATGGGGTTGGGCGGCTCGGCGGCTATGATAGAGGGTTCAGTCAGGCCGATATAGCGGCCGCTGCGCACCCGCTGCTTGGCGTGGCCGACGGCGGCGCCCTTCATCGGACCCTCCATGGCACCCGGGCCACAACCGGTGCAGATATTGAGTTCACGCAACCCCAGCTCGTTGCCCACGGCCCTGGTGTACTGGTACTCGATCTCGTTGATGGAGTGACCGCCCCAGCAGACGATCAGGTTGGGATCGGCGCCGGGCTGGATCACCTTGGCGTTGCGCAGGATGGCAAACACCACGTTGGAGATATGGGTGGAGTTGGTCAGGTTGACCTGGCGGTTGGACTCCAGCTGGTTGGAGACATAGAGGATGTCGCGCAGTACGGAGAAGAGGTGTTCCTGAATGCCGCGGATGATCTCGCCATCGACGAAGGCGTGCTCGGGGGCGTTGAACAGCTCCAGCTTGACCCCGCGCTCGCGCCGGATCACATGAATATCGAAGGATTTGAAACGCTCCAGTATCTCCTTGGAGCTGTCGGTATGGCTGCCCGAGTTGAGTACCGCCAGTGAGCAGTTGCGAAACAGCTGATAAATATCGCTAGAGGCGGTCTGTTTGAGGCGATCCACCTCGAGCTGTGACAGCAGGTCCATGCTGCCAACGGGATTGATGTGCGTAATCATAAATTCCCCTTTCACTCGCTTGTTATCGTTGTGTTTTCCCTGGGGAGAAAAGGGGGATGCTTGTGCATCCCCTGAGTTCGATAGTAGTGGCAAGGCAGGGGGAAGGGGAATAGGGATGAGTTGCGTTTGCTGTTTTTTTAGCCGCCTCAGGCGAGTGTCACTTGATCCCGGCCATTGTTCTTGGAGTGATAGAGCGCCTTGTCGGCCCGTTCGAACACGTCCGAGGGGTTGTCACCATCCTGGAACAGGGTGGCACCGATGGAGATGGTGATCTCCACCTTGGCATCACGAAACCGGAACGGGATGCTCTTGATGGTCTGGCGCAGGGCCTCCAGCGGCTTCTGGAACTTGTCCGGATTGATGTTGGGCAGCAGCACCACGAACTCTTCACCGCCAAAACGGGCGATGAAATCGGTATCGCGCAGGGTGCTCTGCAGGGCCTTGGCGACCACCTTCAACGCCTTGTCGCCGGCCATGTGGCCGTAGTTGTCATTGATGTGCTTGAAGTGATCGATGTCGATGATCGCCATGCACAGCGGGGTGCGGTAGCGCAACCAGCGCTTGTACTCCTGCTCCAGCCGCTCGTCGAGGGCCGCCCGGTTGTGAACCTGGGTCAGGCTGTCGAGGAACAGCTTGTGCTTCTGGATGGTGAGCCGCTTCTTGTATTCGGCGGTCTCCTCCTTCATCAGCCGCAGCTTGGACTCCATGGTGGAGAGGCGGGTGAGCAGGTGACGCTCACGGGCAGCGGTGTTTTCCCGCTCCTGCAGCAGCAGATTGATGGCTCCCATATGACTGGAGATGGCCTCTTTGAGAGCCTCCAGAGTCTGGTGGCTGGCCAGGGAGTGATCGATGGCCTGCAATTCGCTGACCAGCGCCTCCCGGGTCTCTTTGGTCTCGTTTTGCAGGGCACGCCCTTCATCCAGCGATTCGGTAAAGCCGACGTGAACCGCAGACAGGCTCTCGTTGAGGGTGCTCAAAAATGCCCGAGAGGCTTTGCGCTCCTCACGGGTGCCCTCGATGATAAGCTCGATCACCTGCATGCAGGTCTCGGCCAGCAGGTGAGGGGCTATGCCAAGCAGCAGTTGGCGGCGGATATCTCCTAGGCTCTCGCCGATGGCGCCGGCAAAATCGAGTTCCGTGATGAGGCGCTGCAGCTCGTCAGCGATACGGGCATGATCCTTGAAATCGAAAGAGTCATGTGGTGCCTGATGATGATCTTCGCTCTCTGACGCCTGGGGAGCTGGTTTGACTAGCAGTGGCTGGCTTGGCAGCAACTGGATTTTGATCGCTTGCTGATAGAATTCGAGCAGCTTGATCACCTTCTTCTGGTGGTCGGCGATACCGTAACCAGCCGGGCTTGCCAGAAACTCCTTGAGGGATTTGCGGGTCTCTTCCGGGAAGCCCTTGATGGTTTTGAGCTGCTTGGAACCGAGTTCGATGGCCGCCTGGGTCAGGTTCATCGACTCTTCTAGGGCATTGCTGTGCTGTTGCAGCAGTTTTTCGATGGCGAGCAGGTCGGCATCCAGCGAGGTGTAGGATGGATTGCCGTCGAGTTTTTGCTTCAGGCGGGCAAACCGGTTGTCGAGTTCCCGATCGAAACCACGGCAGGAGAGCATCAGTTTGTTGATGAACTGGATGCTGCGGATGCGTTCCGCATCGGAGAAAGAGAGAAGACCGTCAAGCTCCAGCTGTTTCTGCTGGAGGGACTCCCTGAGTCTGGCCAATTGTCCTGTTACGGCAGCGATGTCGTTCATTATCAGGTCGCCCTGTTGTCATTCTTGTTTTTTATGTTGGATAGCAACCGTGGTCGAACCTCGCTTCGAGCCTCGTCTGTTATCTATGTTTTTATTGGTCAACTGGTGCCTGCGTCCTTGCAAGTCGGGGCCAATTAACCCATTGCTTTTCATGAGAAGAATTGACTTTTACCAATCCCTTGTCAATCGCCATCAAGCCGCATTGCCACACATCCCCATTAAAAAATGCCGCCTGCTGGCAATCGATGGCAGCCAGCTCCAGCCAGGCACTTTCCTGGCATTTTTCACTGAGCTGAATGGCTCCTGACAGGGCGAGATAGCAGAGATCGAACAGCCCGTTGTGATCCAGCGCGGTGGCCGCCTTTGGCAGGAAGGGGTGACTCACTATCCCGAGGCTTATCTGGCGATCCAGCGGATATTCGCAGGGGAAGGCGGCGATGGACGCCAGCAGGTCGCCAGCCAGCTGATGCAGATTGGCGACGTGACGCTGGGGCACCACATAGAGGATATGGCCCTCCCGCAGATCATAGATACGGCCATCCTGGGGGGTCAGGGTGTCGACATAGGTGCCAAAGGCCTGCTCTATTTCGCGACTGGCCTGATAGCCGTGATGCTCCAGGGCGTTGATCAGGAAAGGGACCCGGAACAGCAGGTAGTGCAGCTTGTCGTCAAATTCGCTGGTGGGCTCTTCACTCAGGAACCAGCGTTCCGATTTCAACTGGCGTTTGGCCATCTCTCGCGGCCAGCGATTCATCAGGCGTTGCCAGTTGGCGAGGCCGGAGCGTGGCTCGATCTGCAGGGCCTCACCGGTACGCTTGACCTGCAGGCGGGCGGTACGCAGCTTGAGCCAGAGCGTGAAGAAGAGGTAGATGAAGAGCGCCAGCAGCAGGCTGGTGGTGATGCTCGACCAGAGGTAGCGCTCCTGCTGGTGCTGGCTGTTGCTCAGGCGCTGCTCCAGCTCCTTGATTTGCTGAGCCCGTTCAACCTGAACATAGTTGTCACGAATGGCCGCCTGCTCCAGGGCCAGCTCCTGCTGGCGCACCTCTTCACCCAGGCGATGGAACTGCTTGTAGCTGTCGAGGGCCTGGCGCAGATAACCCTTTTGTTCATATGCGAGGGAGAGCAGGCGGAACACCTCGTACTGGCGGCGAGTGTCACCAATCTGGCTGGAGAGGGTTCTGGCATTTTCCAGCTGCAAGATGGCGATGGCGGCTTCCTGCTTCTTCAGATAGAGCTCCCCCAGCAACAGCAGGGTGTCGATCAGCGGCTCCTTGGCATCGTTCAGCTCATGGGACTGACGTGCCGCGTTGAGGTAGTTGCCGGCCAGCGAAAGATTGCCGCTGTACAGGTAGGTCTTGCCGATCTCGTACTTCAGCAGGGAGGCCTGTGCCCGGTTGGTGCCTTCATCCAGCAGATCCAGCGCGTTGAAGAAGTAGACCAGCGCCATGTTGAGATCATTTTGATCGCGGTTGAGACGGGCCAGCACGATGAGGGAGTCACACAGCAGCGAACGGTTGCCGATGGAGTGAAAATAGTTGGCCGCCTCATTGGCATATTGCAGCGCCTTCTGGGGCTCCTGCTCCTCCTGATAGAGCTTGACGATCTGGTTCGACAAGAGACCGAGGAAGAGGGGGGCGTTGAGGTTCCTGGCGCGCTGCTGGGCATCGATATATTCACCGAGCGCCAGCTGGGGTTGTTGCAGGGCGCGATAGAGATCACCACTGATGGCGCTGACCCAGGCGCTGGCGAGCGGATTGGTGGACTTGGCCGCCCAGGTTCTGGCCTCGGCCAGATGGGCCTTGGCCCCTTCAAACTGCCGCTGCTCGATATCGTAACTGGTACGCAGCAGACGGCTGTATACCTGCAACTGACTCTGCTTGAGAAGAGGGGCTGCCAGCTGGCCGTCCAGCTGTTCCAGCAGGGGTTGCCGATTACCCTGCTGCTCCGGCATGCGCTCCAGGCTGCGCAGTTTGAGATAGAGCGCATGGGCTTTGAGTTCGGGTTGCTGCTCTTTTTCCGCCAGCGCGATGGCCGTGTCGAGCGCCTGCTGGGTGGCCTGATATTGACCGAGCTGCAGCAGGCACTTCCCCTTGAGCAGATTGGCACTGATATTCTGCGTCATATTGCTGTAGCTCAGGAGCGGTTCGCGATAGCCGAACTCCTGGCGATTGCTGATGATCTGCTGGGGATTGTTGGCTGCACGCGTCAGGAAGGCGGAGGTGATCTGGACGCATCTGGCCGGATCGGTCAACACCAGGGACTGAGCCTGTTGCAGGTCGACGGAGAGCTGCTCCCTGTCCAGATCCAGATTCGGAGCGGACACGGAGGTCATCATCATGGCCAGAAAAAACAGTTGATTCATTGGATTAAGGGCGGCGCAGAGGTGAGGGCATGTTATCCAAGGCCCCCCCTCTGAGTCCAGTGTTTACTGGTGGCCGCGATGCGGTCCGGGGACCGGAGAGGGGATTTATCCTCGCCTCTACTGTCTGGAGGCGGGCAAGGGGAGGGGGGTACCCTTTCTCCTTGCCTCTTTGAGCCGGGGTTACTGACGGATCAGGCGCAGGTTGGCGGGGACGGCCTCGAAATCGGAGCGGAACGGATTGATATCCAGCCCGCCGCGGCGAGTATAGCGGGCATAGACGGTCAGCTGCTGCGGTTGGCAGTAGTGCTGCAAGTCGATGAAGATCCGCTCGATGCACTGCTCGTGGAACTCGTTGTGCTGGCGAAACGAGATGAGGTAGCGCAGCAGCTTCTCCCGATCGACCCTGGGCCCCTTGTAGCGGATCACCACCGAGCCCCAGTCCGGCTGGCTGGTCACCAGGCAGTTGGATTTGAGCAGGTGGCTGTGCAGCGTCTCTTCCACCACCTCTGAGCCTGCGGCCCCCTGCAGCAGGGTCGCGTCAAACTCGTAACCATCGATCTCGATATCCTGATCGTCGATGCACTCCCCGGGCAGGGTGGCAATCTGGTGCGGCGCCCGGTCGAGGGGGAACAGGGTGACCTGGACGGCTTCTCCCGCACAGGCGCTGAGATCCTTGACCAGCATGGCCTGCACCGCCTCTATGGAGTCGCAGCGGGTCTGGTTGAAGGAGTTCAGATAGAGCTTGAAAGACTTGGATTCAATCAGGTTAGCGCTGGTGGCCGGTATGGTCACCTCGCCCACCGCGACCATCGGCTTGCCCTTGGCATTGAGCCAGGAGAGCTCGTAAAGGGTCCAGACATCGCAACCGGCAAACGGCAGTTCGGCACCCAGTTGCAGGTCGTCCCGGTTCAGGCTGCGCGGAACCGGCTGCAACAGGGAGGGGGTGTACTGGCTGATGTAGTCGGATTGCTGGCCCAGGGTGAGGCCCTTGAGGGCGCTGGCCCCCGCGTATCTCTCTTGTTTGCTCACGTGTTTGCTCATGAAGTGTGGTGATCCCAGGGAAAGGCATACTGGTGGCCCAATAGGGGCCCGGTTCAGGCGGCCTTGTCTGTCGCCATGTTTGATGGTGCAATAGCAGACTTTGCCAGCAATTGTGGGGATTTTCGATGTCGGATCAAGTTTTGTCTGCCCTGGCGCATTTTTTGGCCCGCTGGCAACGGGATGGCGAGGCTCGTCGAGGTCTGCCCTTGTGCGACTGGGAAGCGGACTGGCGCTCTCCGTGCCAGTTGCAGGAGCCGGTCGATGGTCGCATTCCCTGGCGACCTTATCAGCGCACCGAACCTGCCGATTTCAGCGCCCTCGCCGAGGCGCTGGAGCTGACATTGCACCCTGATGCGCTGGCGCTGTTTGGTCACTGGTTCAGTCGCCCCATCCCCTGCCTTTTCAAGGGGCTGCGCCTTGAGCTGATCCTGCCCTGGAACGAGGCGGATCTCGATCTGCTGAAAGAGAACCTTATCGGCCATCTGCTGATGCTGCGCAAACTCAAGCGGACCCCTTCCATCTTTATCGCGACTACGCGCAATGAGATGACCCTAATTTCGCTCGATAACGAGAGCGGTCAGGTGTGGCTGGAGTGGCTCGATTCCGGTCGCCAGCTGGTGCTGGCGCCCTCTCTGGCAGTATTTCTTGCGCGGCTGGAGACCCTGCCGCAATAAAGTTGTCGAAGAGTTGTGAATATAAAAGAAGGGCCTTGCCACGGAGCAAGGCCCTTCTCTTTATCTATCCCAGGCCGGACTATCTGAGCCCGACTCTTAATCCTTGAAATCCCAGGAGAGATTGGAGACCAGTCGGCAGTGGTCACATTTGAAGTCAAAGATCTCGTGCAGCGGCTCGGCCAGCGCCCAGTCTCCGCCACAGCCGGGGCAGGGGCGGGCTTTTTCCTCGGCGGCGTTCAGGCCGCCAACCCGGTAGAGGTAGTAGTAGGTGGGTATGCCGGTCAGGGCCTCCAACCGTTTGCCGAGATCGCTGCCTCGGCGATGGAGGCGACTGCCGACCTCACCAATCTCGTGCAGCGCCGCATGTTCGGCGATGGAGCCGTTCATCTGCAGCTGATCGCACGCCTCCCAATCTTCCTGCCACTTGATGATCTGCTTGTGATCCCCGTTAGCGATGGCGGGCAGGCGGTAGAGCGGGATGGGGGCAAAGTGATCGCCGCAGCGCAGTGGCGAGCAGGTGTGCAAAAAGCTGGTGTAGAGCAGCATCCAGCTGGGGCGGGGGCAGGGGTCAGTGCTGTCGGAGAGCAGGTCGGCCCCCTGCAGATGGAGCTTGGGCGCGAGCAGCCCCGCCTGGTGCAGCCCCTGCTCCGCCAGTTTGACCTGTTCGCTCTGGTTGTCCGGGTGCAGGCTGTCCTGCTCGGGGCAGACGACCCGGCTGACGAAATAGCCCTCGTGCATGCTGGTGGGGAACTCGCGCCCGAGGATCTGGCCCTGATAGCGCAGCATGTCGAGATAGTTGACGATGGCACGCTCGGCTTCGCCCAGCGAGGTGTCGCGGTAGCATTCAAAACAGAGTTCGACGATATACATGACTCAGTTCTGCCCCTGGCGGATCAACAGTTCGGTCAGTCGATCCAGTTTTTGTTCGAGTCGGTTCAGCTGTTCGCCCAGCTGTTGCAGCGTCGGCTCGCCCACAGGTTGCGGCGTTTCTTCTGGCTGACTGGTGGCCAGTTGTGGCTCGGCAGGCTGTTGTTTCCACTGGCTCAACACTTTGAGCAACTCGGCCATGGGGACGGGCTGGCTCAGGCGAGCCTTGATCATGGCGGTGGTGGGGGTCAGGCCCCGGGCGGCCAGTTCATTGGCGATACGGATGATCTCGTGGGCGGACATTAGCGTGCTCTGGGGGGATGGGGGATTGGTGCGGGATCTTAACCAAACCCCGATGGTGAGGAAAGAGGTTGCCTAGCGGGGCTGGCGCAGCATCACGTCCAGCTGATCGATCGCCTCGCACCAGTCCGAGTCGTGCCACAGGGCATCACGTAGAAAGCTGGCCTGGGAGCGGTTCCAGAAACTGGCTTCCGGCAGCAGGGTTTCATTGTCGAGGTGATGCTCATGCACGAAGCGGTGCAGGCTCAGCTCGTCGTTGGCCATGCCCAACTGGGCAAACAGGGCCGGCAGGTCGTGGACAAGGGGTTCCATCTCGTCTCTCCCGTTGCTTGACCCTGAGATTATAGCCAGCCAGTTCCCCCTGTTGCAGCCAGGCCCGGGCTCAAAGTGAGGGCATGCGGTGTGGCGGCAGCTCGACGCCGACCACGTGCAATCCCTGCATCTTGAGAGTGCCCTGATAATGGCTCTCGCCGTCGCTGGAGAACTCGAACTGGTAGTGGGTCAGCAGACGCAGTGGTTGGCGGGCCAGCTCGCGCTTGCCACGGGCCAATGACAGGAGCTGCAAGTCGTGGTGCTGACAGTAGCGACGCATATATTGCCAGGCCAGCTCGGCCTGTCGCCGCTGCTGCCAGAAGAGTCCGCCGATGGCCATCAGCAGCAGGATTCCGAGCATCTCTCCCATGGAGGGGCTTCCTTGTTGTCCATGTGATGACGGGAATCCCCATGCAGGGCTTCCCGTCTCCTTTTCGTTGTCCGTGCGCGAATGCGGGGTTAGGCTGAGGCGAACAGACGGCCGATGGCCTTGCCCAGTGCCTCGCTACGTTCGGGGTCGCGCAGCCTGGCCAGCATATCATTGCGCAGGGCCGGCAAGGTGACCAGTTCGGCAAAAACCTGATTGAAGAACTGGGTCGGTTGCAGGGCCAGCTGCTCCAGATAGTGGCTGAGCAGATCGGCATTTTTCAGATCGGGCCAGAGCCGGCCGGCGATGGCAAGCAGCAGTGCCGGACTGGGCTGGGTTTGCAGCAGGGTCAGCAGCTTGTTGGTGCGCAGAGTATTACCGTTGCAGGAGGCCAGCGCCCGGCACAGATAGGCGAGGGTCTCGGGATTGGGGGCTGCGCACTCCTGCTCCCGGCCGATGCGCTCCAGCAGGGCACCTTGCACTGCCGGTGGCAGGGGGGCGCTCTCCAGACTCTGGCAAAGGGCATAGAGGGGCTCCAGCGGCAGGGTTGGCAAAGCCTTGCACACCAGGGCCAGGTTGCGCTCATCGTGCAGTCGCTCCGCCAGATCGGCGAAGCCCTGTACTCCCAGGGTTTGCCAGCCATCGGCACCGGGCGCCGCCAGATAATGGCGCAGGGCATCGTAATAGGCGGACGGTGCCTGCTCCAGTTGATAGGCCAGCTTGGCATGCAGACTGGCCATCTTGGCCTCGGCCGGGCGGAAGGTATAGGGATTGTCGGCCAGCCGCTGGGCCTTCTCCTCATCCAGCTCGCCAGCCAGCTTGTAGCCCAGGGTTTCCACTACCTGATCCATGAAGTGTTTGGGGCCGCTTGAGATGAGCAAACCGCGCTCATCGAGGGCAAACTTGAGGAACCAGAGGTAGTGGCGGGATTCGGCTGGCTGAAAGAAGTGGACGCCAAGCCAGGCATGCTGCTGCAGGGGCCAGGGATAGGGCTCCTGCTGCTGCTCAATGCGAACAAAGAGATCGCTTGGCAGCGGGCGCACCTGGCGGCCCATGTCAAACAGCTGGAACTGGGTTCCTGCCTGGGTCAGAAATTCGGTCAGGGTATTGATGCTTGAAGCGGTGGCAGACATGGTGTAATCCGGCTTTGGGTGATGCGGGCCGATTATAAGGCCCTCGCCGAGGATCGCCAGTGGTTGCCACGGTTCGCCATGGCAGCGGTGCGGGGCGAGGTGTATAGTATCGCCCTTTTTTGACGGCGGCAGGCCCGGTCCGGCCGCCAGGCGATCGCGTCATGTTCGCCGCCCAAGGATCAACCCGTGGTGAAGAGGAAGAGAGCGAGATGAATCAATATTTGCTGGTAGCTGGCCTGTTGGGGGAACTCACCGCCGAGTTGCAACGCCTCGAACGCTGGCAAGCCGAACACCCTGGCGAGGAGGCGCTGGCGAGCACCCTGCCTTTTTGTGTCGATACCCTGAGCTTCGATCAGTGGCTGCAGTTCGTGCTGATCCCGCGCATGGAGCAGCTGGTGCTGCTGCAGGCCCCGTTGCCGAGCAACGTCTCCATCTATCCCATGGCCAGCGAAGTCTATAAAGAGGAGCTCGCCGAGGTGGCAGATCTGCTGCGCCTCATCGCCCGTTTCGATCTGCTGCTTTCCGGCAAAGTGGTGGAAAAATGAGCCTGACCCTGCTTTATCAGGATGACTGGCTGGTGGCGGTCAACAAGCCATCCGGCTTGCTGGTGCACCGCAGCTGGCTGGACAAGGCCGAGACCCGTTTTGCCATGCAGATGACTCGGGATCTGATCGGGGGCCGTCATGTCTACCCGGTACATCGCCTCGATCGTCCCACCTCCGGGGTGCTGCTGTTTGCGCTGGATCCAACCGTAGCCCGCACCCTGACCGAGGCGTTTGCCAATCGCCAGGTGCAAAAGGAGTATCTGGCGCTGGTGCGGGGCTGGGCGCCCGAGCAGGGGGTGATCGACTATCCCCTCAAGGAGCAGCTGGACAAGATAGCCGACGCCATGAGTGACCCGGATCGTCCGGCCCAGGAGGCCGTCACCACCTTCCGGCGTCTGCACAGCGTCGAGCTGCCTTATGCCGTCTCCAAGAAACACCCGACCAGCCGTTACAGCCTGGTCAAACTGTTCCCGAAGACAGGTCGCAAACACCAGCTGCGCCGCCACCTGGATCATCTGTTCCACCCCATTGTCGGTGATACCACCCACGGTGATGGTCGCCATAACCGCTTCTTTCGCGAGCAATATGGCTGTGAGCGCCTGCTGCTGGTGGCGCGCACCCTGAGCTTTGAGCATCCGGTGTTGAAGGTGCCGATGCGCATCCAGGCCCCCCTCGGTCAAGACGTGCTGCAGCTGTTTGCCGAACTGGGTTGGCCCGCCAGCGAGAGCGATTACTGAGCCTCATTCGGTGGCATCCCTGGTCTGCTTGCTGATAGAGTCGGTGATTATACCGACAACAAGTGCGTGCAGGAGGCAGGTAGTGGCGCAGATCGATATTGTGGTGGGAACCGTCTATGGTGCGGCCATGCTGGTGGCCGAGACGCTGGCGGACGAGCTTGAACGCAAGGGGCACCAGTGTGCCCTGCATGAAGAGGCTCGGCTGGAGGACATAGACCCCGGCCGTTTTTTGTTGCTGGTGAGTGCCACCACGGGCCAGGGGGATATTCCGCCCAATTTGCAACCTTTTGCCAGCGATCTGGCCGATCGGGCGCCCTGGCTCAAGGGGTTGCGCTATGCCCTGATCGCCATGGGTGACAGTAGCTACGAGCATTTCTGTGGGGCCGGCCGTCGTCTTGACGAGCAGCTGCAAGAGTTGGGGGCGAGCGCTGTGATCCCCCGCCTTGAACTGGATGCCACCCTTCATGATGAACCTGAACAGGTGGCACTTTCCTGGCTGAAGGAGTGGACGTTTCAGCCCTGAATTGTTTGTTAAATAGCGCCATAAAAATCCCCTGTCGGTTTGCCACAGGGGATTTTTATTTTCACTATCCGCCAACCCAATTGGTATCCATATTTCTCCCCTGCAAGGTATCTATTTCAAGATGCTAAAAAGTTATCCCGCTCATTTAGTGCCCAGAGGCCGCGACATAACGAGGAAATAAAAGTTCAATCATGAAAGCGATTTCAGTCATGTTTTTAAAAAAGGATGCGCAAATATTCACTTTTGCTTAGAAGCAAATTAATTGTTGGTACCGATTTCAAGTGCAATGTAATTTTAATTTTGTGTATTTTGGTGGTGTTTTGTTGCTCGATTTACTCTTTTTTTACTTCTGTTTGGCGCTGCGAACGTTTGCCGAGCGATTTGTCGCCATTTTGTGAGTCTGCTCATATTTGTCGCGATATGCGCTCCCTATAATCGACCTCGGTTATCACCTGCAGGATTGCCTGGTGATATGAAGTTGAATATTCAGGATCACACTCCTCACAGCGGGAAATAAGGAATATGACAATGAAAATGAAGTGGCTCCCGATTGCAGCAGCTGTTACTGCCGCCCTGGCTTCCCAAGCCGCCTTTGCCGTAGATTTCCACGGTTATATGCGTTCCGGTGTTGGTACTTCCGATAATGGCAGCCTCCAGACTTACTCCAAGCAGAAAGTCGGTCGTCTGGGTAACGAAGCCGAGACCTACGGCGAAGTACAGCTGGGTCAAGAGGCTTACAACAAGGATGGCAAGACCTTCTATGTAGACTCCATGTTTGCCATGGTCTCTGGTCAGCAAGGCCGTGACTGGGAAAGCACCAGCGGCAGCGATGCCGACTTCGCCCTGCGTCAGTTCAACGTGCAAGCCAAAGGTGTGCTGGGCTTTGCGCCGGAAGCCACCTTGTGGGCTGGTAAGCGTTACTACCAGCGTCACGATATTCATATCTCCGACTTCTATTACTGGGATGTATCCGGCGCGGGCGCCGGTGTAGAAAACATCCAGGCCGGTCCCGGCAAGCTCTCCTTCGCCTGGCTGCGCAACGACCCGTGGGATGACTACGATGAGTTCGTTGGTGGTGTCGGCGTAGACAAGCGCGTCGATACTGACGTGCTGGATGTGCGTTATGCCGGTATTCCGCTGTGGACCGACGCGTCCCTGGAGCTGGGTTATGACTTCGCTCGTGCCAACCTGACCGATGAGCAGAAAGCGGCACTGGGCAGCAAGGACTACGAGAAAAATGGCCACATGCTGACCGCCGAGCTGACTCAGTCCATGCTGGGTGGCTTCAACAAGACTGTGGTTCAGTACTTTGCTGACGGTTATGCATCCCAGGCCGTCGATTATGGTAGTGGTTCTGGCAACGGCCTGAGCCAGGCAGCCTCCAAAGGCGATGGCTGGCGTTTCATCAACTGGGGTGTGCTGCCTATCGGTGACAAAGTCGAATTCGGTCACCAGATTGTTTACGGCATGGCCAGTGACATTGATAACAACAGCGCTGACAAGGACACCTTCTCCGTCGTCGTTCGCCCGATGTACAAGTGGAACGACACCATGAAGACCATCGCCGAACTCGGTTATCACCACGATAGCTACGAGCCGAACAGTGGTACTGATTCCAGCACCATCGGCAAGAAGTACACCCTGGCACAGGCTTGGTCCGCTGGTTCCGGCTTCTGGGCCCGTCCGGAAATCCGTGTTTATGCCTCCTATCTGGATGCTGATGGACAGTTCCGTCCGGACTCCAACGGCGTGAAACAGGATGATTCCTGGAACTTCGGTGTTCAAGCTGAAGCCTGGTGGTAAGCTGTTTGATGTCATGAATGCAAGTGCCCCCGCATGACGGGGGCGCTTTTTTTACAACACTGTCCGTAGGGTTACGCAATGAGATATTCCGGGTTAGCCTTGACTGTATTTTGCTCAGTTGTCTTGGGGGGGTGTGCTTCGTTGGAAACAACCGTAGCCCCGACGCAAGAATTCAAATCCATTTTGGGAAATCGTGATACCGCGATGACCCAGCTGGCGTCGGTGAGCAGCTGCTGCCGTGATGTCTCCAGCCTGCCTTTTCAGGAGCTTCAGCCTGGGGCGACCAAGTTGGTCCCGATTGACAGCAGCTCCCCGGCTTACAACTTCAACGAAGGAAAAAGCTATTTTGCTGCCTTCCGCCTGCCTGTGAACTCAGGCAATTTGCGCATTACGGTGGATGGCTTGATCGACAAGTCCCTGTTTAATCCCACCGTAATGATGCTTGACTCCAAATTCAATGTGACCCGCAAGCTTGGCAGTGACGTATTCAAGTACGAGCCCGCCCGCATGCTGGAAGGCGATCGCATGGAGGCCGTGTTTACGGTGGATCGTTCCTATGTGGGTAACCCCAATAACGAGAGCTACATGGTGATCTATACGGATTCCGCCACGCTTGACAAGACAACGACCATCCTGAGCCCGTCCAAATTAATGACCAAGTCGCTGGGGGTTGTTGATTACGGTGAGAAAGATCCCGTTATTCCCCACTCTCCCTGGGGCGTGGTCAGCGTGTCGATGGAAGATCTGAGCGGGGTAAAAACAGATAGCAACTATTACAAGCCTGTCTATCAGGACGTGATCGATGCCAATACACCTGTGGTCAACCCGGAACCCAACAAGCTGGTTGTTCCGCTGGCAACCGGAGTGGGGAGCAAACCCGTGGCTCCCATGTTGGCCGAGACCGAAGCCTTCTATCAATCCCAGATCGAGAAAGCGGTCAATGCCGGTGATATCGACAAGGCGATGCAGCTGGTCAGCGAAGCTGAGCGTGCCGGTTCCAGCAAGGCCAAGGCGGTGTTCGTCGATGCGGTGAAGCGTTCCCAAAAGTAGGGATTAACCCGACTTTTTGACTGAGCAATATATTTTTAAGGCCTCCCTTGTTGGAGGCCTTTTTAATCGGTAGACTGTAATAATAAAAAGGAGTTGGTTACATAGTGTTACATTGTGTTTCCTGTGGATATATTTGGAATTATTAAAATACAAAGCGAAACTGTAATTTATCTATTTGTGTAATAGACTTATCATGCGGTAATTTATCTTGCGAAAATAAGATTTTATTGCAGCCAAACAAGTTGTGATCTCCCCTCCAAATTCAATATTCCTCTCTCTTCGAAAGCAGCAATTTATTACCCGGTGGGTTATATTTTGATGGTCAAAATAATCAAACCCGATCCGACGATATTTGGATGAACTGCTGTTATTTCATTCAAACAACTCGTTCAGGGAAGACAATCCATTCAGGAGCGCACACAATGTTGAAAAATGCTTTCTCTAATCTGCAAAAGGTTGGTAAGGCGCTGATGCTGCCCGTATCAGTCTTGCCCGTTGCAGGTATTCTGCTGGGGGTGGGTGCTGCCCACTTCAGCTGGCTGCCGGAAATCGTCTCCCAATTGATGGAGCAGGCAGGTGGTTCCGTGTTCGGCCAGATGGCCCTGCTGTTTGCAGTCGGTGTGGCACTTGGCTTCACCAATAACGACGGCGTATCCGGCCTGTCAGCCATCGTTGGCTACGGCATCATGGTCGCCACCCTGAAAGTCATGGCGCCGGTCATGGGCGTTGAAAGCATCGATACCGGTGTACTGGGTGGTATCCTGGCTGGTGGTATCGCCGCCTGGGCCTTCAACCGCTTCTACAAGATCCAGCTGCCAGAGTATCTGGGCTTCTTCGCCGGCAAGCGTGCCGTGCCCATCATTACCGGTTTCCTGTCTATCGGTCTGGGCGTGATCCTGTCCGTGATTTGGCCGCCGGTCGGTGGTGCCATCGGTGCCTTCTCTGACTGGGCTGCCAACCAGAACCCGGTACTGGCCTTCGGTATCTATGGTGTGGTTGAACGTTCCCTGATCCCGTTCGGTCTGCACCACATCTGGAACGTACCGTTCTTCTACCAGGCTGGTACCTGCGTCAACGGTGCCGGTGAAACCGTACACGGCATCATGACCTGCTTCCTGACTGCTGACGACGCATCTCGCGCCGCCGGTAACGGCTTCGGCCAGCTGGCCGGTGGTTACCTGTTCAAGATGTTCGGTCTGCCTGCTGCCGCGTTTGCCATCGCTCACGCTGCCAAGCCGGAAAACCGTGCCAAGGTCGTTGGTATCATGGCCTCCGCTGCCCTGACCTCCTTCCTGACCGGTATCACCGAGCCGATCGAGTTCTCCTTCCTGTTCGTGGCACCGGTACTGTATGCCATCCACGCCGTCCTGGCTGGTCTGGCTTACGTGTTGACCAACATGCTGGGCGTGGTTCACGGTCATACCTTCTCCAACGGCTTCATCGACTTCGTGGTGCAATCCCCGCGTGCCAGCAACATGCTGCTGCTGGTGGGTCTGGGTCTGGTCTACGCCGCTATCTACTACGTAGTGTTCAGCTTCGTGATCCGTGCCATGAACCTGAAAACTCCGGGCCGTGAAGACGAGACTGCCGAGGAGTCTGTGGGCCAAGGTAAAGACGAAATGTCCGCCGCTCTGGTTGCCGCCTTCGGTGGTAAAGAGAACATCGCCTCTCTGGATGCCTGCATCACCCGCCTGCGTGTCGGCGTGAAAGATGTGGCCAAGGTTGACCAGGCTGGTCTGAAGAAACTGGGCGCTGCCGGTGTGGTTGTGGCTGGTTCTGGCGTACAGGCCATCTTCGGCACCAAGTCCGACAACCTGAAAACCGACATGGATATCTGGATGAAGAGCAACTAATCCGGTTGTTTGAATCCTGGAGTTCCGAAAAGGGAGGCGCAAGCCTCCCTTTTTCCGTTTTGTAGCTGGGGTGTAGAGGGTTGCCGTGTCAGATAAGCGGAAATGAGGTGATTCACCGTTTTTTCTGTTTGGAGAGCAGGTGTTTGCCTCGAGAGTGGAGACAGTGATGTGGATTCTGCGTGTAGGGCAATAAAAAGAGCGCCATCAGGGCGCTCTTTGGGGAAGAGCAGGATTACAGCTTTTCGAGGTCCCGCTCGATTTCGCTGATCTTGTTTTGCACCACTTTTTCCAAATGGCGCAGGTCGCGCAGGATCTTCTGCTTGATATCCGGATCGGCCTGAACGTGCACGCCCTGAGTCAGGTTGTCCAGCTCGTCCACCACATACTTGAGATTGGCGTTGATCTCGGTGACATCCTTGTACTCATGGGTACCCGAGTCGACCAGCATGGTCTTGCGCTGGCGAGGGTATTTGAATTTCACGCTCTTGGCGAAGAACTCGCCTTTCTGCTTCTTGAAGTAGATCTTGAGGATGTCATGGTTGGCCTCCTGGCGCAGGGTGTAGCTGTCGACGGAGGCGGGATCCTGGATCCCCAGGCTCTTCAGATTCTCGTACATCAGGCTTCCTTGGTTTGAAACGATCCTGTGTCATCTATCTTAACCGAGCGGGTGTGGCTTGCCTGTGACAGGGGCGCCAAAATCCAAATGGGGTTCAAAAGGCCCTTTCTGCCTTATCCGAACATCATGCGAGATGCACCGACGAGCATTCTTCAACGATAAAAAAAGAGCGCCATCAGGCGCTCTTTTTCAAAGGACTGCCAGTTACTCGTCGATGGAGCGCAGCAGGGCATTGATGCCCACCTTGGCGCGAGTCTTGGCATCGACTTTCTTGACGATCACCGCAGCGTACAGGCTGTACTTGCCGCACTTGGAGGGCAGGGAGCCGGAAACCACAACGGAACCCGCCGGTACGCGGCCGTAGTGAATTTCGCCGGTTTCGCGGTCATAGATGCGAGTGGACTGGCCGATGAAGACGCCCATGGAGATGACGGAGCCTTCTTCCACGATAACGCCCTCAACCACCTCGGAACGGGCGCCGATGAAGCAGTTGTCCTCGATGATGGTCGGGTTGGCCTGCAGCGGCTCCAGTACGCCGCCGATGCCGACGCCGCCGGAGAGGTGGACGTTCTTGCCGATCTGGGCACAGGAGCCGACGGTGGCCCAGGTGTCGACCATGGTGCCTTCGTCAACGTAGGCACCGATGTTGACGTAGGAGGGCATCAGCACGGTATTGGGGGCGATGAAAGAGCCTTTGCGGGCGGTCGCCGGCGGCACCACGCGCACACCCGCTTCGCGGAACTGCTCTTCGGTGTAGTTGGAAAACTTGAGGGGAACCTTGTCGTAGTACTGGGCATCGTCACCCTTGATGATGCCGTTGTCGTTGATGCGGAACGAGAGCAGCACTGCCTTCTTCAGCCACTGGTGAACAACCCACTCGCCGGCAATCTTCTCGGCAACGCGGGCCTTGCCGGAGTCCAGCAGGTCGATGGCTTGCAGGATGGCGGATCTGGTGGCGCTATCCACTGTACCCGGAGTAATGGTGTCGCGGCGCTCGAAGGCCGATTCAATGATCTGTTGCAACTCGGTCATGACAGGTTTCCTTTAAAAAATTCTGTTTGTTGTATCACACTTTTCCGATCGTGTTTAAGAGGGGAAACCCGATTTCTTCAGTCTTGTGGCCATTTCTGTGTCACCCCTGGTGAGGCCTCTGGTTTCTCAGGGTAAAAACGCTCTGTAAACAGTCTCTTGCGAGGCTTTTTTGCTCACGCCACAGTCAGGATTGCTGCGGATTGAGCTGGTGTACCAGCCGCTCTTCCAGTTGCAGCTGCTGCTCCGCCGTCAGGGGATCTCCCGCCAGATTGGTGAGGCTGAAAAAGTCCTCTACCCGCTCCCCTATGGTGGTGATCTTGGCGGCGTGGAGCGACAGCCCGCACTGCTGGAACACGGCGCCGATGCGGGCCAGCAAGCCTGGTGTATCGAGCGCCGTCAGTTCCATCAGGGTGTGGCGGGTTTCTCCCTTGTGGGGCAGAAACACCACCCGGGTCGGCACGCTGAACTGGCGGTGACGTCGTGACAGCGGCTTGCTGCGCAGCACCAGCTTGCCGGGCTCCTGCAACGCTTTCTCCAGCGCCTTCTTGATGGGCGCGGTACGGTTCGGGCTGATGGGTTCACCGCTCGGCTCCAGCACCACGAAGGTATCAAGCACGAAGTTGCTGCGCGAGTTCATGATCTGGGCGTCGTGGATGTTGAGGTTCTTCTGATCCAATGCCGAGGCTACGGTGGCAAATAGATTCGGCGTGTCGCGACAGTAGATGAACACCTCGCTGCCACCCCGGGTCGGGTGCTTGCCAATGATCACCAGAGGAGCCGGGTTGTCGCCGTGTTCGATGATGTGGCGGCAGTGCCAGGCGATCTGTTCCGGGCTGTGGCGCAGGAAGTAGTCGGCCTTGAAGTCGGCCCACAAGCGGTTGACGGCTTCTTCCGTGACATCCCGCTGGGCCAGGAGCTGCTTGGCCTGACGCTGGTTTTCGCGGATCCGCAGGCGCATGTCCGGCGGGTTTTCCAGCCCCTGGCGCAGCGCCTTCTGGGTAGCGAAGTAGAGTTCCCGCAGCAAAGTGCCCTTCCAGTCGTTCCACAGAGTGTCGTTGGTGGCACAGATGTCGGCCACCGTCAGGCAGTAAAGCAGGTCGAGATGCTGTTCGTCCCGCACCTTCTGGGCAAAGTCGGTGACGACCTCGGGGTCGTAGATGTCGCGGCGCTGGGCGGTGACCGACATCAGCAGGTGATGGCGCACCAGCCAGGCGACCAACCGGCTCTCGTAGCGATCGAAGCCGTGCAGTTGGCAGAACTCCAGCGCATCGACCGCACCGAGCTCGGAGTGATCGCCACGCCGCCCCTTGGCGATGTCGTGGAACAGGGCGGCTACATAGAGCAGCTCCGGCTTGCGCAGCCGGGTAAACACCTCGTGGCAGAGCGGGTGGGTCTGGCGGCTGGCCGGATTGGGAAACTGATGGATGTTCTTGAGCAGCCGGTGGGTATGTTCATCCACCGTGTAGGCATGGAACATGTCGAACTGCATTTGGCCGACAATCAGGTTCCACTGGGGCAGATAGGCCGCCAGGATCCCGTACTTGTGCATCAGGCTGAGGGGCTGGCCGATGCCATTGGGGTGACGCAACAGCGCCATAAACAGGCGGCGGCACTCGGGGATATCCTGCAGCCAGCAGTTGAGCTTGCGCCGCGCCTCGCGCAGCTGGCGCAAGGTGGCCGAGTGAATGCCCGCTATCTCGGAATGCTGCGCCATCTGGTAGAAGAGGCGCAGGATGGCGGCGGGTTCGCGGGCAAACAGTTCGGCATCCACCGCATCGATGAGGCGGCCACGGAGCTGGAATTCATCGGAGAGGCGGCGCACGTCCATGGCGGTGTTGCCGAGGATCGCCTCGTCAAACAGCTGCAACAGCATCTCGTTGAGTTCGGAGACCCGTCGCACCGTCTGGTAGAAGCGCTTCATCATCTGCTCGACCGGGGTGTTGCCTTCCCCCTCAAAGCCCAGCATCTGGGCCACGGTGCGCTGGCGATCGAACAGCAGGCGGTTGTCCCCCTTGTTGATGGCCATGTGCAGGGCGAAGCGCACCTTCCACAGGAAGTTCTGGCAGTCGAGCAGCTCGCGGTATTCGGCGCGATTGAGAAAACCGTGGCTGGTCATCTCGAACAGGGTGGTGGCACCGAAGTGGCGGCGGGCCACCCAGGCCAGGGTCTGGATGTCGCGCAGGCCCCCCGGATTGCACTTGAGATCGGGTTCGAGCTTGTAGGCGGTACCGAGGAACTGCTGGTGGCGTTCGGCCTGCTCCTGGCGCTTGGCGCGAAAGAAGGCCTCGCTTGGCCAGAAGTGTTCTGGGCCGGTCGCCTCCCTGAGCTGCTGGAACCCCGCCTGGCGGCCGGTGATGTAGCGCGCCTCAATCAGGTTGGTGGCCACCGTGATGTCGGCCCGCCCCTGCTCGATGCACTCTGCCACGTTGCGTACCGCCTGGCCCACTTCCAGTTTCAGATCCCACAACAGGGTGATGAATTCACCAATGCGCAGCCCCAGCACCTCGTCCAGCTCGTCCCCGTCATAGAGGATCAGCAGGTCGATGTCGGAGTGGGGGTGCAGCTCACCCCGGCCATACCCTCCCACCGCGATCAGGGTGAGATCCGTTTTGTCGAAGCCGAATTTTTGCCACAACCGGGTCAGCAGCTGATCCATGTACTCCGAGCGGGTGGCGACCAGCTCGATGATGTTGTCGCCGGCGTCGAAGCGGGCGTGCAGCCAGCCAAGGAAACGACTCAGGTACTCCTTGCAGTTGTCACGGGTGAGCTGATCGTCGGGTAACAGGTGGGGGGAAAGCAGGCTGGCGTCCATGGCATCTCACACGCAGGTGGCTGGGAAATGGCGAAAACGGGCAATAAAAACCCCGGCGCTTCTGAGCAGAGCCGGGGTTCAATGTTAACCGTGTTTGATGAAACGGTCGATGGTGTCGTCAGGGCGCAGGGTCAGGATCTCGCAGCCATCTTCGGTCACCAGCAGGGTGTGTTCCCACTGGGCGGAGTCGCCGCCATCCTTGGTGGTCACGGTCCAGCCATCTTTCGGGTTGACCTTGCAGTGATACTTCTTGCTGTTGACCATGGGCTCGATGGTGAAGCACATGCCGGCCTTGAGCTCCAGCTTGCCGCTATTGCGGTAATGCAGGATCTGCGGCTCTTCGTGGAATTCGGCACCGATGCCGTGGCCGCAGTAGTCACGTACCACGGAGAAGCCGGCCTTCTCGACGATGGGCTGGATCACGGCGCCGATCTCGGTGATGCAGGCACCCGGGCGCACCGTCTTGATGGCGGCGTAGAGGCTCTCCTGGGCGACCTTGCACAGCTGGCGACGCAGCGGCGTGGTCTCGCCCACGATGAACATGGCGGAGGTATCGCCGTGGTAGCCATCCTTGATGACGGTGATGTCCAGGTTGATGATGTCGCCGTCGCGCAGCTTCTTGTGATTCGGAATGCCGTGGCAGATCACATCATTCACCGAGGTGCAGATGGATTTGGGGAAGCCATGGTAGTTGAGAGGGGCCGGGATGGCCTGCTGCACGTCAACGATGTAGTTGTGGCACAGGGTGTTCAGTTCGTCAGTGGTGACGCCAGCTTTGACATGGGGCGCAATCATGACCAGCACATCGGCGGCCAATTGGCCGGCAACGCGCATCTTTTCAATCTCTTCCGGTGTCTTGATTTTAATGGACATGGGATCTCTCTTGCGGCCTACCACAACAACCAGCAACGGCTGGTCGGGCAGGTAATGAAAAATAGATGCGTTTGCAATCAGGGCAAAATTTTATCCGCAACCCCTGCTCACTTCCAGTGTGATTGTCATCACATCGTCAAATCGACGTTGCAGCCTCTCCTGACGGGATCCAGATTTCACACCCGTTTGATGTGTCGCCGGTGGTGTCCTGAGCAAACTTATGGTATAAAGCGCGCCGGAATGGGGATCATGGGTCCCTGTTTCATCACCCTTACTTAAACAACACACACACATCGACACCTGTACCGGGGTGCCCCTTTGGGGTCGGTTACATGGGATGTGTGGAGGCCTAACCCCAATACAGAGGTATAAAATGGCTAAAGTTTCTATGCGCGACATGCTGCAAGCCGGCGTTCACTTCGGTCACCAGACTCGTTACTGGAACCCGAAAATGAAATCCTACATCTTCGGTGCCCGCAGCAAAGTTCACATCATCAACCTGGAAAAAACCGTTCCGATGTTTGACGATGCCATGAACTTCATCAGCTCCGTAGCTGCCAAGAAGGGCAAGGTACTGTTCGTAGGTACCAAGCGTGCCGCGTCTGAAGCCGTCAAAGAAGCCGCTGAGCGTTGCGACCAGTTCTACGTCAACCACCGCTGGCTGGGCGGCATGCTGACCAACTGGAAAACCGTTCGTCAGTCCATCAAGCGCCTGAAAGATCTGGAAACCCAGAGCCAGGACGGTACCTTCGACAAGCTGACCAAGAAAGAGGCGCTGATGCGTACTCGCGAAATGGAAAAGCTGGAGAAGAGCCTGGGTGGTATCAAGAACATGGGCGGCCTGCCTGACGTTCTGTTCGTTGTCGATGCCGACCACGAGCACATCGCTATCAAAGAAGCCAACAACCTGGGTATCCCGGTAGTTTCCATCGTTGATACCAACTCCAACCCGGACGGCGTTGATTACGTCATCCCGGGTAACGACGACGCTATCCGTGCCGTTCAGCTGTACCTGAATGCTGCTGCTGACACCGTACTGGAAGCTCGCGCTCAGGACATCGTTGTTCAAGCTGAACAAGATGGCTTCGTTGAAGCTGAGTAATTGATAAGGTCTGTAAAGCCCTTATTAACCAAGCTGATGTAATTGGTTAGCAGGGGCCCTTGTGGCCCCTGTTTCTTGTCAATTCAAGACCGAGGATACTGGACATGGCAAACATTACTGCCGCCCTGGTAAAAGAACTGCGCGAGCGCACCGCCGCTGGCATGATGGATTGCAAAAAAGCGCTGGAAGAAGCCAACGGTGATATCGAGCTGGCTATCGAGAACATGCGTAAATCCGGTCAGGCCAAAGCAGCCAAGAAAGCTGGCCGTATCGCCGCTGAAGGCGTGATCTTCGCCCGTACCGAAGGCAACGTTGCCGTCATGATCGAGCTGAACTGCGAAACTGACTTCGTTTCCAAGGATGCCGGCTTCCTGGCCATGGGTCAGAAGATCGTCGAGATCGCCGCTACCCAGAAGATCGCTGACGTTGACGCGCTGAAAGCCGCTGACTTTGGCAACGGTGAGTCCGTAGAGCTGACCATCACCAACCTGATCGCCAAGATCGGTGAGAACATGAACCTGCGTCGCGTGATGCTGGTTGAAGGTGACAACCTGGGTACCTACGTTCACGGTTCCCGTATCGGTGTTATCACCAAGCTGGTCGGCGGTACCGACGAGCTGGCCAAAGATCTGGCCATGCACGTAGCTGCCAACAGCCCGCAATTCGTCAAGCCGGAAGATGTATCTGCCGACGTCGTTGCCAAAGAGCGCGAAATCCAGATCGACATCGCCGTCAACTCTGGCAAGCCGAAAGAGATCGCCGAGAAGATGGTTGAAGGCCGCATGAAGAAGTTCACCGGTGAGGTTTCCCTGACTGGTCAACCGTTCGTGAAAGATCCTTCCATGACCGTTGCCGAACTGCTGAAGAAAGAAGGTGCTGACGTTGTTTCCTTCACCCGTTTCGAAGTGGGCGAAGGCATCGAGAAGCAAGAGACCGATTTCGCTGCTGAAGTTGCAGCTCAAATCGCGGCCGCTCAAAAGGCCTAATCGAACCGGTTTTTCCGTTTCCCCAGACCGCGACTTATGTCGCGGTCTTTATATGACCAGGAATCAGTGACATGAGTACCAATCCCAAGCCTGCATACAGACGTGTTCTTCTGAAGTTGAGTGGTGAAGCCCTGCAAGGATCCGAGGGTTTTGGCATTGATCCGGCCGTGCTGGATCGGATGGCCCAAGAGATCAAAGAACTGGTTGAGCTGGGTGTTCAGGTCGGTCTGGTCATCGGTGGCGGCAACCTGTTCCGTGGCGCCGGTCTTGCCAAAGCTGGCATGAACCGTGTGGTGGGCGACCACATGGGTATGCTGGCGACCGTGATGAACGGTCTGGCCATGCGTGATGCCCTGCATCGTGCTTATGTGAATGCCCGTCTGATGTCTGCCATCTCCCTGCAAGGGATCTGTGACTCCTATGTCTGGGCAGAAGCCATCAGCCAGCTGCGCGCTGGCAAGGTGGTAATTTTCTCCGCCGGTACCGGCAACCCCTTCTTTACTACCGATTCTGCCGCCTGCCTGCGCGGGATCGAGATCGAAGCCGACGTGGTGCTGAAAGCCACCAAGGTCGATGGTGTCTTCAACGAGGATCCGGTTAAGAATCCGGATGCCGTGCTGTATCATGAACTGAGTTATGATGAAGTTCTTGAAAAAGAGCTCAAGGTGATGGATCTTGCTGCCTTTACTCTGGCCCGTGACCATGACCTGCCGATCCGCGTGTTCAACATGAACAAACCGGGTGCCCTGCGCCGGGTTATCATGGGTGAGCCGGAAGGCACCCTGATCCATCACGTCAGCAAATAAGATAGATACGAGCTGTAGACGGCTCGTTCGCCAAAAGGAAAACCACTGTGATCAACGAGATTAAAAACGACGCCAAGGACCGTATGGGCAAGAGCGTTGAGTCGCTCAAGACCCAGATGTCCAAGATCCGTACCGGCCGTGCTCATCCGAGCCTGCTCGACGGTATCCAGGTTGAGTACTACGGTGCTGCCACTCCGCTGAAACAGTTGGCCAACGTGGTGGCAGAAGATGCTCGTACCCTCTCCATCTCCATCTTCGATCGCTCCATGATCCAGGCCGTTGAAAAGGCGATCCTGACCTCCGATCTGGGCCTGAATCCGTCCAGTAACGGCCAGACCCTGCGTGTGCCGCTGCCGCCGCTGACCGAAGAGCGTCGTCGCGATCTGACCAAGGTGGTGCGTGCCGAAGCAGAAAACGCCCGTGTCGCCGTGCGTAACATCCGTCGCGATGCCAACGCCGACCTCAAGGCGCTGCTGAAAGAGAAAGAGATCTCCGAAGATGACGACCGTCGTGCCCAGGAAGAGATCCAGAAGCTGACCGACTCCTTCGTCAAGCTGGTCGATGAGGCCCTTGCCGCAAAGGAGAAGGAGCTAATGGAAATCTAAGGCTTCGAAAGGTATATTACGAGCGCCGTGTAGTGCCCCTGCACGGCGCTTTTGTCTTTGTGGGAGAAAAACATGTCGCTTTTGGCTGCGTTGGGTGATTGTGCCAACTCGTCTTTGCCACGTCACGTCGCCATCATCATGGATGGTAACGGTCGCTGGGCCCAGAACCGAGGCAAGATGCGGGTTTACGGGCACAAGGCAGGCGTCAAGTCGGTACGCGAGGCGGTCACCTTTGCGGCGCGGGCCAAGATGAAGGCATTGACTCTGTTTGCCTTCTCCAGCGAGAACTGGCGTCGCCCGGAAGGGGAGGTCAGTGCTCTTATGGAGCTGTTTGTCACCGTGCTGGGTCGCGAGGTGCAGAAACTGCACAGCAATGGGATCCGGCTCAAGGTGATCGGCGATACCTCTCGTTTCAGTGAACGATTGCAGGCAAAAATCGCCAAGGCGGAAGCGCTGACCGCCAACAACAAGGGACTGACGCTGAACATTGCGGCCAACTACGGGGGGCAGTGGGATATCGCCCAGGCTGCCCGCAAGCTGGCCAGGGCCGTGGCTGCCGGTGAAATGGCCGCCGATGACATTGATGAAACCATGCTGAGCAGTGCCGTCTGCATGGCCGATCTGCCCCCCGTGGATCTGTTGATCCGGACCGGTGGTGATCATCGCATCAGCAACTTTGTGTTATGGCAGCTCGCCTATGCCGAGCTCTATTTTACCCCGGTATTGTGGCCCGATTTCAACGAAGCCGAGTTCAGCGAGGCGGTCGCCTCTTTCGTGGCGCGCGAGCGCCGCTTCGGCTGTACGGGTGAACAGATCCGGGAATTGATCGCCGAGCAGCAGACCGGCTAAACCCCGCTCCCAAGAGAGAGGTTTCTTTTGCTAAAACAACGAATTATTACTGCTTTGATGTTGATCCCCCTGGTCCTGGGGGCGCTCTTCTTTTTGCCATTGAAGTTTTTTGCCCTGTTGGCATCGCTGGTATTTTTGCTGGCCAGTCGTGAATGGAGCACCTTCGTGTCGGCCAAGCCGCTGCAGTGGTTGCCCATCGTATTCTGTCTGTTGCTCGGCGCCAGCCTGTTCTGCTTGCCGGTGGAACAGCTCTGGGCCCCTGGCCTGCATCCTCTGGTGATGGGGGTGCTCTGGACCGCCGCCAGCTGGTGGTTGCTGGGGCTGATCCTGGTATTGCGCTACCCCCAAAGCGCCAAGTTGTGGCGTGAATCCGTCTGGCTCAAGTCCCTGTTTGGCCTGGTAACCCTGGTGCCCTTCTTCTGGTCCCTGGTGGCCATTCGCGGTTACAACTTCTACCACGACCCCATGATGGGGGCCTGGATATTGCTGTTCGTCATGGGACTGGTCTGGGCGGCAGATTCTGGCGCGTATTTTTTTGGCAAGGCGTTCGGCAAGCACAAGCTGGCGCCCGCCGTCAGCCCGGGTAAAACCATTGAAGGCATGTGTGGCGGCCTCTTTACCGCCAGTCTGCTGGCCATCGGTGTGACTTGGTGGATGGGCTTTGTGCCTGTCAAGATGGGCATAGTGCTGTTCTGCTCCCTCTTGGCGGTGCTGGCCTCCGTACTGGGTGATCTGACCGAGAGCATGTTCAAGCGCGAGGCGGGCATCAAGGATTCCGGTACCCTGCTGCCCGGTCACGGCGGCGTGCTCGACCGGATTGACAGCCTGACCGCCGCCCTGCCGGTCTTCTTGCTCAGCTATCTGTTGCTCAGTCAGGAGTTCTGATGCGTAACCTGGTGATTCTGGGAGCCTCCGGCTCCATCGGTCAGAGTACCCTGAAGGTGCTGCGCCATAACCCGGGCCGTTGGCAAGTGTTGGCGCTGACCGCCGCCCGCAGCGTGGATGCCATGCTGCAGGATTGTCTCGAATTTTCCCCGCGCTTTGCCGTCATGGTTGACGAGGAGGCTGCCCGCGAGCTGGCGAGCCGCCTCAAGACCCATGGCAGCCAGACCCGGGTGATGTCCGGCACCGCGGCCCTGTGCGAAGTTGCGGCGCATCCCGATGCTCACAGCGTGATGGCGGCCATCGTCGGTGCGGCAGGACTGGCACCCACCATGGCGGCGGTGCGTGCCGGCAAGCGCATTCTGCTGGCCAACAAGGAAGCGCTGGTAATGTCCGGCGCCTTCTTCATGGAGGCGGTGCGCGAACACGGCGCCGAGCTGTTGCCCATCGACAGCGAGCACAACGCCATCTTCCAGTGCCTGCCGACCGCCATCCAGCGTCAGCCTGGCTTCTGTGATCTGGCTGCGGCGGGGATCAGCAAGATCCTGCTGACCGGTTCAGGTGGTCCGTTCCGCTATACCGAGGTGTCAGAGCTGGCCAAGGTAACCCCGGCCCAGGCCATTGCCCATCCCAACTGGTCGATGGGGGCCAAGATTTCGGTGGATTCCGCCACCATGATCAACAAGGGGCTGGAATATATCGAGGCGCGCTGGCTGTTCAACGCCGCTCCCGAGCAGATCCAGGTGGTCATTCATCCGCAGTCCGTCATTCACTCCATGGTGCAGTACAAGGATGGCTCCGTGCTGGCCCAGCTCGGCAATCCGGACATGTGTACCCCCATCGCCCATGCGCTGGCTTATCCCAATCGCATCCCTTCCGGCGTGGAACCTTTGGATTTTTTCAGTGTCGGAGAGTTCAGCTTCATTCGACCCGATTACGATCGCTACCCCTGTCTGGCGCTGGCCATCAATGCCTGCCAGAAGGGACAGGCGGCCACCACGGCGCTCAATGCTGCCAACGAAGAGGCGGTCGCAGCCTTCCTGGCCGAGCGGATCGGTTTCATGGATATCGCCCGGATCAACGAGGCCGTGATGCTGGCGCTGGAGAACAGTGCCGTCAGTTCTCTCGATGATCTGTTTGCCCTGGATGGTGCGGCCCGTGCCCGTGCCCACCACCTGATTGAGGAGATTGGCTGATGGGCGGTGTATTGTGGAACATCGGCGCCTTTGTCGTTGCGCTGGGCCTGCTGGTTGCAGTGCATGAATTCGGCCACTTCTGGGTGGCCCGTCGCTGCGGTGTCAAGGTGGAGCGTTTCTCCATCGGTTTTGGCAAGGCGATCTGGCGCCGGATGGGTAAAGACGGTACCGAATATGTGCTGGCACTGATCCCGCTCGGGGGCTACGTCAAGATGCTGGATGGCCGGGTCGATGAACTCAAACCCGGTGAAGAGCAGCAAGCGTTCAATCACAAGAGCGTCTGGGCACGGATGGCCATCGTCGCGGCCGGTCCCATGGCCAACTTCGTGTTTGCCCTAGTCGCCCTGTGGCTGATGTTCATGATCGGGGTGCCGAGTGTCAAACCCGTGATTGGCGAGGTGCGTCCCGCCTCCATCGTGGCTCAGGCCGGTATCGAGCCTGGTGTCGAGATCGTCGGAGTAGGGGATGAGCAGACCGGTGACTGGGAGAGCGTAACCTATGCCCTCATCAGCCATCTGGGTGACAAGTCGGTCACCCTGAAGGTGCAGGCGCCGCAGACCAGCTACGCCACCGAGAAGACTCTGTCGCTGGAAGGCTGGCGCTTCGATCCTGACAAGGAGTCTCCCATCGGCAGCCTGGGCATAGTCCCCCTGGGTGGCAAGATGCTGCCTGTGGTGGCCTCGGTGGTGGCCAAGAGTGCCAGTGAAAAGGCAGGTCTGCAGGTTGGTGATCGCCTCAAACAGGTGGGCGATCAGGAGATAACCACCTGGCTCCAGTTTGTCGAACAGGTGCAACAGTCGCCGGGCGAGCCGCTACAGATAGTGGTGGAGCGCAACAACCAAGATCTCGGCTTGACCCTGACCCCGGATAGCAGGAAGGTACAGGGCAAGGTGGTCGGTTATGTCGGACTCGCTCCGCAACTGGTTCCATTACCGGATGAATATCGAATTCTGTTACAGTATGGGCCTTTACAGGCGCTGTGGCAGGGTGCTGACAAGACCTGGAGCCTGATCACGCTCACTTTCGACATGATTGGCAAGCTGATTGGCGGCATAGTGTCGCTGGACAACCTGAGCGGGCCCATCTCCATTGCCAAGGGAGCGGGTAGCAGTGCCGATTACGGTCTGGTCTATTTCTTGAGTTTTCTGGCACTGATCAGTGTCAACCTGGGGATCATCAACCTGTTTCCCCTGCCGGTGCTGGATGGTGGTCATCTTGTCTACTTCCTGATCGAAGCGATCACCGGCAAGCCGGTATCGGAAAAAGTACAGGAAGTGGGTTTCAGGATCGGCGCCGCCATTCTGATGTTATTGATGGGTATTGCGCTGTTTAACGATTTCGCTCGCCTCTGAGGCCAGAGCATCAACAAGGACACATAAGAACAAAATGGCTGTTAAAAAAGCATTGGTGTTGAGTTGCCTGCTGGGTGCCAGTTTCCTGGCCCAGGCGGCCCCTGCCTCTTTTGTGGTGCAAGATATCCAGGTCGAGGGCCTGCAACGGGTGACCCTGGGTGCCGCACTGTTGAACCTGCCGATCCGGGTTGGCGACAACGTCGACTCCGTGACCCTGGCGAATGCCATCAAGAAACTCTATGCCTCCGGCAACTTCGAGGATGTGAAGGTCTACCGCGATGGCCAGGTGCTGCAGGTGATGGTCAAGGAGCGTCCGACCATTTCCAGCATCGAGTTTTCCGGCAACAAGGACATCAAGGAAGAGCAGCTGACCCAGAGCCTGGAGTCCTCCGGCATCCGGGTCGGTGATCCCCTGGATCGCACCGTGCTCACCTCCCTCGAGAAGGGACTGGAAGATTTCTATTACGGTGTGGGCAAATACTCCGCCAGAGTAAAGGCCATCGTCACCCCGCTGCCACGCAACAGGGTCGACCTCAAGTTCACCTTCGTAGAAGGCCAGGCCGCCAAGATCCAGCAGATCAACATCGTCGGCAACAATGTCTTCCCGGAAGAGAAGCTCATCGCCCAGCTCTCCCTGCGCGATGAGGTGCCCTGGTGGAACTTCACTGCGGATCAGCGTTACCAGAAGCAGAAGCTGGCCGGTGACATCGAGACCCTGCGCTCCTACTACATGGACCGTGGCTATATCCGTTTCGCCCAGGAGTCCACCCAGGTCTCCATGACTCCGGACAAGAAAGGCGTCTACGTCACCCTGAACATCAAGGAAGGGGATCAATACAAGGTCTCCGGTATCCAGCTCAAGGGCAACCTCATCGATCGTGCCGGCGAGATGAAGGGGCTCATTCCCATCGAGGCTGGCAGCGTCTACTCGGCGAGCCAGGTGACCCACACCGAAGAGGTACTCTCCAAGTTCCTCGGTCGCTACGGCTACGCCTATCCCAAGGTGGTCACCTTCCCGCAGGTCAATGACGAGACCAAGGAAGTGGAGCTTATCGTCAACGTCGAGCCGGGTCCCCGCGTCTATGTACGCAACATCAACTTCAACGGCAACGTGACCACCGAAGATCAGGTACTGCGCCGCGAGATGCGCCAGATGGAAGGCACCTGGCTCTCCTCCGACAATATCGAACAGTCCAAGACCCGTCTCAACCGCCTCGGTTATTTCGAGAGCGTCGAAGTGGATACCAAGCGGGTGCCGGGCAACGATGATCTGGTCGATCTCGACTTCAAGGTCAAGGAGCAGCCGGCCGGTTCCATCAACGCGGGCGTCGGTTATGGTACCGAGTCTGGCCTCAGCCTGCAGGCGGGGATCTCCCAGGACAACTTCATGGGGACCGGCAAGCGGGTCTCCATCAACGCCAGTACCAACGACTACTCCAAGAACGTCGATCTGAGCTACAACGATCCCTACTTCACCGTGGATGGTGTCAGCCTGGGTGGCCGTGTCTACTACAACCAGTTCCGTGCCGATGATGCGGATATTGTGGATTACGAGAACGAGACCATAGGCTTCCGTCTCTCCAGCGGTTTCCCGGTCAACGAGCACAACCGTCTGGACTTCAGTACCGGTATCGAAAGCTCCAAGCTGAGCCGTCCTACCTTCAATGAGTCCAAGTTCAACGAGTGTATCGCCGACAACAAGCCGTCAGCAGACAACACCTACTGCTACGACCTGTGGAACGACAACCGTCAATCGGTACAGATGGACCAGTTCTGGGATCTCTATGCCAAGGGGGAGGACAGCGTCGACTTCGTCACCGTTGACCTGACTGCAGGCTGGACTCGTTCCACTCTCAACAAGGGGATGTTCCCGACCGCAGGTGATCGTCAGCGGGTCAACGCCAAGGTCACCATTCCTGGCATGGATCTGCAGTACTACAAACTCTCGGCCGAAGATGCCCACTACTTCCCGCTGGACGCGGATCACAGCTGGGTCATGATCGGCAAAGGCCGGGTCTCCTACGGTAACGGCTATGGTGACAGCACCATGCTGCCTTTCTTCGAAAACTACTATGCCGGTGGTTTCGATACGGTGCGCGGCTTCAAGAGCAACACCATAGGTCCCAAGGCGATCTACCGGCAGTACACGAACAACGGTACCGGGGCTCCGACGGCGACGGGTTATTACGAAGGTTCCGACACCTCGGTCGGCGGTAATGCCCTGGCGGTGGCCTCGTTCGAATTGGTCTTCCCGACTCCCTTCGTCTCCGAGACCTATCGTCCGCAGATCCGCAGCACCGTCTTCGTCGATGCGGGCTCCGTATGGAGTACCGATTTTGCCAACGGCGCCTACCCCTGTGCTCCTGGCGCAGACTGCAACTACCAGAGCCAGGACTACTCGGATCCGGCCAACATCCGGGTCTCCGCCGGTGTCTCACTGCAGTGGCTCTCGCCCATGGGGCCGCTGGTGTTCGCTCTGGCCAAGCCAATCAAGAAATATGAAGGGGATCGTACCGAAGTCTTCTCCTTCAACATCGGTCGTACCTTCTAAACGACATCACGCCCCCACCCGCAAGGTGGGGGTATTCAATGATGGGATGCGCAGTTTGCGTGCCTCACCAGGTAACAAGACGGTAGTCATGCCGCTTGCATAATCGGGTAAATCAGGTAGCCCTCACCATGAGGGAACAAGGAGTAAGTGTGAATAAAGCGTTGAAAGTAGCTGGTTTGAGTTTTGCACTGATGGCTGCCGGCATGAGCTCAGCCTTCGCTGACACCAAGATCGCCGTGGTCGACATGGGCGAGGTGTTCCAGAAGCTGCCCCAGCGTGAAGCCGTGGCCAAGAAGCTCAAGGGCGAATTCGAGCCGCGCATGCGCGAGCTGCAGAAGCTGGAAGCCGACGGCCAGAAACTGGTCGAGAAGTTCCGCAAGGACGAGGCCTTCATGAGCGCCGAGCAGAAGAAGCAGAACCAGGAGAAGCTGGCCAAGCTGCAGATGGAGTTCAACAAGAAGCGTCAGGCATTTGAGCAGGACAACGGCCGCCGTCAGTCCGAAGAGCGCAACAAGATCCTGACCAAGGTGCAGGCTGCCATCGATTCCATCGCCAAGAGCAATGGTTACGATCTGGTGCTGGAGCGCAATGCCGCCCCCTATGCCGCCAGCAAGCTGGACATCTCTGCCCAGGTTATTTCTCAGGTAAGCAAGAGCAACTAATTGATGTCATTCACTCTCGCACAGCTGGCCCAGCAACTGGGGGCCCAGGTTCATGGCGACGGAACCCTGGAAATCCGCAAGGTAGCGACACTGGAAAAGGCCGGGGAGGGGGATATCACCTTCCTGTCCAACAAAAAGTACCGGCATTATCTGGAGCAGAGCAAGGCCACGGCCGTGCTCATCACAGAAGCGGATCTGCCGTTTTGTCCCACCAACGCCCTGGTGCTCAAAGACCCCTATGTGGGCTTTGCCCGGGTGGCCCAACTGCTGGATACCACCCCGCAGCCGGCGATGGATATCCATCCGAGCGCCGTTATCGCGGCGGACGTGCAACTGGGCGAGAGAGTGGCCATCGGTGCCAATGCGGTGATCGAATCCGGCGTCGTGCTGGGTGACGATGTGCGCATTGGCCCGGGCTGTTTCGTTGGCAAAAATACCCGGCTGGGCGCCCGTTCCCGCCTGTGGGCCAACGTCACCCTGTATCACAATGTCACCATGGGCACCGACTGTCTGGTTCAATCCGGTACAGTGATCGGGGCCGATGGTTTCGGCTACGCCAACGAGCGTGGCGAATGGATCAAGATTCCCCAGCTTGGCGGCGTGACCATCGGCAACCGGGTCGAGATCGGCGCCTGCACCACCATTGACCGTGGCGCGCTGGAAGATACCCGCATCGCTGACAACGTCATCATCGACAACCAGTGCCAGATTGCCCACAACGTCGAGATAGGCTACGGCACTGCCGTGGCGGGCTCCACCGTGATGGCGGGTAGTCTCAAGGTCGGCAAATACTGTATCATTGGCGGCGCCTCCGTCTTTAACGGGCATATGGAGATCTGCGATCAGGCCACCGTTACCGGTATGGCCATGGTGATGCGACCCATTACCGAGCCCGGTGTCTACTCTTCCGGCATCCCCCTGCAGACTAATAAAGAGTGGCGCAAGACCGCCGCCCGGGTGATGCGTATCGAAGAGATGCACAAGCGGTTGAGCAAGCTTGAGAAGAAGCTGGATCAAGAATAATCACGATTGGTATAGGGTACTGTTTTGACTACTGAAAAGAAGAGCCTGGATATCCAGGAAATCATGAACCTGCTGCCCCACCGTTATCCGTTCCTGATGGTGGACCGGGTGGACGACTACGAGATCAGCGATGAGCGCAAAACCCTGCGCGCCATCAAGAACATCTCGTTCAACGAGCCTATCTTCCAGGGCCACTTCCCGGCCAAGCCGGTGTTTCCCGGTGTGCTGATCCTGGAAGCCATGGCGCAGGCGACCGGTATCCTGGCGTTTACCATGGTGGGCAAGCCGTCCCCCAATGAACTCTATTATTTTGCCTCAATCGACAACGCTCGCTTCAAGCGCCCGGTCGGCCCCGGCGATCAGCTGGTGCTGGACGTGGAGTTTCTGAAAGAGCGCCGCGGTATTGCCAAGTTCACCGGTGTCGCTACCGTCGACGGTGAAGTGGTTTGTACCGCCGAGCTGATGTGCGCCAAACGCGAGGTTTAACACACGTGATCGACCAGACTGCCATCATTCACGATACTGCCATCGTCCATGAGTCTGCTGTGATCGGTAAAGGGGTTGAAATCGGCCCCTTTTCTGTCATCGGCGCCGAAGTAACGATCGGTGACGACACCTGGGTGGGTTCCCATGTGGTGATCAAGGGCCCGACCAAGATCGGTCGTGGCAACAAGATCTTCCAGCACACCTCCATCGGTGAGGATTGCCAGGACAAGAAGTACGCCGGCGAGCGCACCTTCCTCGAGATTGGCGACAATAACGTCATTCGCGAAAACTGCACCTTCCACCGCGGTACCGTGCAGGATCAGAGCCTGACCAAGGTGGGCAGCGGCAACCTGTTCATGGTCAACGTGCACGTCGCCCATGACTGCATCATCGGTGACAACTGCATCTTCGCCAACAACGCGACCCTGGCGGGCCACGTGGTGATCGGCGATTTCGTGATCTTTGGCGGTCTCTCCGCGATCCACCAGTTCGGCCGCGTCGGCTCCCACGCCTTCGTCGGTGGCTGCGCCGCCCTCAACAAGGACGTGCCGCCCTACGTGATGGCCGCCGGTAACTACGCCAAACCGTTCGGGGTCAACTCCGAAGGCTTGCGTCGTCGCGGTTACACGCCTGAGGCCATCTCCGCCGTCAAGCGCGCCTACAAAGAGATCTTCCGCTCCGGCAAGACCATCGAAGAGGTGCTGCCGGTGCTGACCGAAATGGCCGCAGCCGAACCTGCGGTGCAGCTCTATGTCGACTTCCTCAAAGACAATGAGCGCGGGATCATCCGTGCCTGATCCTGTCGACAACAAGATCCGCATCGGCATCGTCGCCGGAGAAGTTTCCGGCGATATTCTGGCTGCGGGTCTGGTGCGCGAGCTGCAAGCCCGCTATCCGGACGCGCAGTTCGAAGGGATCGCCGGGCCGCGCATGCAGGCCCTGGGCGTAAAAGCCCTGTTCGAGATGGAAGAGCTGGCGGTGATGGGCATCAGCGAGGTGCTGGGCCGTCTGCCCCGTATTCTCAAGGTGCGCCGTGAACTGCTGCGCCATTTCATCGCCAATCCGCCCGATATCTTCATCGGGGTGGATGCACCGGATTTCAATATCGGGGTGGAGCTGAAGCTGCGCCGCGCCGGTATCAAGACGGTTCACTATGTCAGCCCCTCCGTCTGGGCCTGGCGCCAGAACCGCATTCACAAGATCAAGGCCGCTACCGACATGGTGCTCGCCTTCCTGCCGTTCGAGAAGGCCTTCTACGACAGATTCGAGGCTCCCTGCCGCTTCGTCGGCCACACCATGGCGGATGACATTCCGCTGGTGCCGGATCAGGCTGCGGTGCGCAGAACCCTCGGTATCGACGCCAACCGCCGCTGGCTGGCGGTGCTGCCGGGTAGCCGGACCGCAGAAGTGGGCTTTATGTCCCCCCTGTTTCTCGAGGCGTGCAAGCACCTGACGGTGCGCTACCCGGATCTCGGCTTCATTGTGCCCCTGGTCAACGAGAAGCGGCGCGAACAGTTCATGGCCATCAAGGCTGAAGTGGCGCCGGATCTCGACATGGTGCTGCTGGAAGGGCAGGGACGCGAGGCGATGATCGCCGCCGATGTGGTGATGCTCGCCTCCGGTACCGCGTCGCTCGAGGCCATGCTGGTGAAAAAACCCATGGTGGTGGGTTACAAGCTCAAACCCTTCAGTTACTGGCTGGCCCAGCGCCTGGTGAAGACCGAGTTCGTCTCCCTGCCAAACCTGCTGGCGGGTCGCATGCTGGTGCCCGAACTCATCCAGCACGAGTGTACTCCGGAAAACCTGGTGGTCGAGGTCAGCAAATACTTCGAGCATGACAACAGTGAGCTGGTGAACACCTTCACCGAATTGCACCAGCTCATCCGCTGCAATGCGGATCACCAGGCCGCCGAGGCGGTGGCCGAGTTGCTCGGCAGATAAGGCTGCGGCCGGCTGTGCCCATGTTATGTCAGGCCCTGCGGGGCCTGTTTTGATTCAAGGCGACAAGATGATGATCGATATTCCTGACGACAAGCTGGTTGCCGGTGTGGACGAGGTGGGGCGTGGTCCCCTGGTGGGGGACGTGGTGACCGCCGCCGTCATCCTCGACCCGGCCAATCCCATCGCCGGCCTTGCCGACTCCAAGAAGCTCTCCGAGAAGAAGCGCCTGGCCCTGTTTGACGAGATCAGGGAGAAGGCGCTGGCCTTCGCCATCGGCCGCGCCAGCCCGGCGGAAATCGACGAGCTCAATATACTGCACGCCACCATGCTGGCGATGCAGCGTGCCGTGGCGGGGCTCAAGGTCACGCCGGAACTGGTCTTTATCGACGGTAACCGCTGCCCGGCCCTGCCGATGGAAGCCCGCGCCGTGGTCAAGGGGGACAGCCTGGTGGCCGCCATCAGCGCCGCATCGATCCTGGCCAAGGTGACCCGGGATGCGGAGATGACCGAACTGGACAGCCGCCATCCCGAATACGGCTTTGCCCGTCACAAGGGCTACCCGACTGCGGAGCATCTTGCCATTCTGGCGGAACGCGGGCCCCTGCCCGAATATCGCAAAAGCTTCAAACCGGTGCGCCGCGCACTGGGGATCGAATAACCCATGCCACGCTGTCTGCATGACGACATTCACGCCAGCTGGCGCCACGAGAGGGGATAACCATGGCTGACCCCCGTTTTATCCATCTGCGCGTTCACACCGACTTCTCCATGGTGGACGGTCTGCAGAAGATCAACCCCATCGTCGGGGCGGCAGCGACCGATGGCATGCCGGCCCTGGCCCTGACCGACCAGATGAACATGTGCGGCCTGGTACGCTTCTATGGCGCCGCCCACGGCAAGGGGATCAAGCCCATCGTCGGGGCCGACTTCTGGGTACAGAGCAATGAGCTCGGCGACGAGCAGTTCCGCCTCACCCTGCTCGCCATGGACAACGACGGCTACCAGAACATCACCCTGCTCATCTCCCGCGGCTACCAGCGCGGCCATGTGCAGGGGCGCCCGGTCATCGACAAGGAGTGGCTGGCCGAGCACGCCAAAGGGGTGATCGTCCTCTCCGGTGGCCGTGAGGGGGATGTGGGCAAGTTCCTGCTCAAGGGCAACCGCCAGATGACGGAGCAGTGTCTCACTTTTTATCAGGAGCACTTCCCCGACGCCTACTATCTCGAGCTGTTGCGCACCGGTCGGCCGGATGAAGAGGCCTACCTGCACATGGCGGTCGCCCTGGCCACCGAATTCGAGCTGCCGGTGGTGGCGACCAACGAGGTGGTGTTCCTGAGTGCTGATGATTTCGACGCTCACGAGATCCGGGTCGCCATCCACGATGGCTATACCCTGATGGATAAGCGCCGTCCACGCCGCTACAGCCCCCAGCAGTACCTGCGCAGCCAGGAAGAGATGTGCGAGCTCTTCGCCGACATCCCGGAGGCGCTCGAGAACACGGTGGAGATCGCCAAGCGCTGCAACGTGACGGTGCGCCTCGGCGAATACTTCCTGCCGAACTTCCCCACCGGTGACATGACCACCGAAGACTTCCTGGTGATGAAATCGAAAGAGGGCCTCGAGGAGCGCCTCGAGTTCCTGTTCCCGGATCCGGCGGTGCGCGCCGAGCGGCGTCCGGAGTATGACGAGCGTCTCGACGTCGAGCTGAAAGTGATCAACCAGATGGGCTTCCCGGGTTACTTCCTCATCGTGATGGAGTTTATCCAGTGGTCCAAGGACAACGGCATTCCCGTTGGCCCGGGTCGGGGTTCGGGGGCTGGTTCGCTCGTTGCCTACGCCCTCAAGATCACTGACTTGGATCCCCTCGAATTCGACCTGCTGTTCGAACGCTTCCTCAACCCGGAGCGGGTCTCCATGCCCGACTTCGACGTTGACTTCTGCATGGACAGACGCGATGAGGTGATCGAGCACGTCTCCGACATGTATGGCCGCGATGCGGTCTCCCAGATCATCACCTTCGGCAGCATGGCAGCTAAGGCGGTAGTGCGGGACGTGGGCCGTGTGCTGGGCCATGCCTATGGCTTTGTGGATCGCATCTCCAAGCTCATTCCACCGGATCCGGGTATGACCCTGGCCAAGGCGTTCGAGGCCGAACCCAAGCTGCCCGAGCTCTACGAGCAGGATGAAGAGGTCAAAGACCTTATCGACATGGCGCGCCGCCTCGAAGGGGTTGTGCGCAACGCCGGTAAACACGCCGGTGGCGTGGTGATCGCGCCCACCAAGATCACCGACTTTGCGCCGCTCTACTGCGATGACGAGGGGCATCACCCGGTCACTCAGTTCGACAAGAACGACGTGGAGTACGCGGGCCTGGTGAAGTTCGACTTCCTGGGGTTGCGAACGCTGACCATCATCGACTGGGCGCTCGGCATGATCAACCCGCGCCTTGCCAAAGAGGGCAAGCCGCCGGTCGATATCGCCGCCATCCCCATCGATGACAAGAAGTCGTTCGACTTGCTGCAGCGCTACGAGACCACTGCGGTATTCCAGCTCGAATCCCGCGGCATGAAGGATCTCATCAAACGGCTGCGCCCCGACTGCTTTGAAGACATGATCGCGCTGGTAGCCCTGTTCCGGCCGGGCCCGCTCCAGTCCGGCATGGTGGACAACTTCATCGACCGCAAACACGGCAATGAAGCCATCTCCTATCCGGATGAGAAGTGGCAGCACGAGAGCCTCAAACCCATACTCGAGCCCACCTACGGCATCATCCTCTACCAGGAGCAGGTGATGCAGATCGCCCAGACCCTGGCGGGTTATACCCTGGGTGGCGCAGATATGCTGCGCCGGGCCATGGGTAAGAAAAAACCCGAGGAGATGGCCAAGCAGCGGGCCGGTTTTGAAGAGGGCGCCATCAAGAACGGGGTCGATGGCGAGCTGGCTATGAAGATCTTCGACCTGGTGGAGAAGTTCGCGGGCTACGGCTTCAACAAGTCGCACTCCGCCGCCTATGCGCTGGTCTCCTACCAGACCCTCTGGCTCAAGACCCACTTCCCGGCCGAGTTTATGGCGGCGGTGATGACTGCCGATATGGACAACACCGACAAGATAGTGACCCTGGTGGACGAGTGCCAGCGCATGGGGCTCACCGTGATACCACCGGACGTGAACACCGGCCGCTACCGCTTCACCGTCAACGACGATGGCCACATCGTCTATGGCATCGGTGCGGTGAAGGGGGTGGGGGAAGGGCCTATCGAAGCCATTCTCTCGGCGCGAGATCAGGACGGCCCCTTCCGCGATCTGTTTGACTTCTGCAACCGGGTCGACATCAAGAAGCTCAACAAGCGGGTGATGGAAAAACTCATCCTCTCCGGCGCCATGGACCGGCTCGGTCCTCACCGCGCCGCCCTGATGGCGACCCTGGAAGAGGCGATGCGCGCCGCCGAGCAGCACGCCAAGGCGCAGGCTGTGGGCCAGGTCGACATGTTCGGTGTGCTCACCGAAGAGATCGACGACGTCAAGAAGGCATTTGCCAACGTGCCCCACTGGCCTGACAAGGTGTGGCTGGAGGGGGAGCGCGAGACCCTCGGACTGTACCTGACTGGTCACCCCATCAATCAATACAGCAGCGAGCTGCGTCGCTATACCTCGGGCCGCCTGTGCGATCTGCATCCCACCTCCCGGGATACGGTGACCACGGCGGCGGGTCTGGTGATCGCGGCACGCAGCATGGTGACCAAGCGTGGCAACAAGATGGGGATCTTCACCCTGGACGACCGTTCCGGTCGCCTGGATGTGACCCTGTTCAGTGAAGCGCTGGAAAAATATGAAGAGTTGATGCAAAAAGACCGCATTTTGGTGGTTTCTGGACAGGTCAGCTTTGATGACTTCTCCGGTGGCCTTAAAATGTCGGCCCGGGAATTACTGGATATCAACGATGCGAGGGAGCGTTTTGCCAGGGCAATTCGCATCTCCCTTGATGAGACGCGGATCGATGATCGCTTTTTTCCGCGTTTGTGCGAGATTTTGGAGCCCGCCCGTGCCGGAGTCTGTCCGGTTCAGGTAAACTATCGTCGCCCCGGCTCCCGGGTGCGATTGACACTTGGTACCGAGTGGCGGGTGACACCCACCGATCAACTGATAGATGACTTGCGAGTCCTGCTTGGACGAGAGCGGGTTGAATTGGTTTTTGATTAGAGGATCTATAGTCCCTATGAGTCTTTTTCTGGATTTTGAACAGCCGATCGCCGAATTGCAGGCGCAGATTGATGAACTCCGTCATGTGAGTGAAGGCAATCACGCCGTGGATCTCAAAGAAGAGATCCGCCGGCTGGAGAAGAAAAACGAAGAGCTGACCAAGAAGATCTTCGGCGATCTGGGTGCCTGGCAGGTGTCACAGATGGCGCGTCATCCCCAGCGCCCTTATACCCTCGATTACATCGAGCACATCTTCACCGACTTCGACGAGCTGGCCGGCGATCGCGCCTATGCCGATGACAAGGCCATCGTCGGCGGCATCGCCCGTCTCGACGGCGAGCCCGTGATGATCATCGGTCACCAGAAGGGTCGCGAGACCAAGGAGAAGATCAAGCGCAACTTCGGCATGCCGCGTCCGGAAGGGTATCGCAAGGCCCTGCGCCTGATGGAGATGGCCGAGCGCTTCAAGATGCCGATCATCACCTTCATCGATACCCCGGGCGCCTATCCGGGCGTGGGTGCCGAAGAGCGTGGCCAATCCGAAGCCATCGCCCGCAACCTGAAAGTCATGGCCGGTCTGACCGTGCCGGTAGTCTGCACCGTGATTGGTGAGGGTGGCTCGGGTGGTGCACTGGCCATCGGCGTGGGCGATCGCGTCAACATGCTGCAGTACTCCACCTACTCCGTCATCTCGCCGGAAGGGTGTGCCTCCATCCTGTGGAAGAGTGCCGACAAGGCCTCCGTGGCGGCCGATGCCATGGGCATCACGGCCCAGCGCCTGAAGGAGCTCAAGCTCGTCGATTCCATCGTCGAGGAGCCGCTTGGCGGCGCTCACCGCGACGTGGAGAAGATGGCCAAGCACCTGAAAGACCGGATCCTGCAGGATCTGAATGCCCTGCGTCCGCTCGATACCGAACAGCTGCTGGAGCAGCGCTATCAGCGTCTGCTGGGCTACGGTTACTGCTAAACCCGGCTCGGCACCTGCATCATGAAGCCCCCGTCCTGCACGGGGGCTTTTTTATGTCTGCTTCTGGTCAGAGGTTCAGAGACTCAGAAGGGTTGGGGAGTAAAGCAGGATTGGCTTGGGGGCGTGCCCGCCGCAATTAGCCTGTCGGGGGCAGGATGGCCGGGTAAAATAAAACGCCCCGCAGGGGCGGGGCGCTGGTATCTCATGTGTCGGTGTTACAATTCAATCTCGTCACACATTCCTTCGTAGGCGATATCGATGGATTGCAGCTCCTTCTGCAGGCGATGCTTGTCTTTCAACGCCTCAATCTCACGCCACTTGCGTTTTTTTCCCGTTGTCCCGCGGCTACGCGAACCGAGTTCAACCACCTCTTCATACTCGAAGTTGAACATGTCCATGGCTCCCTCCTTGGTTGTTATCGTTTTCACCATCCGTATAACATAACGACATTGAAAGTAAAACGTTTTTATTGCGACTCCATGACAGCGCTAAAAAAAGCCCATAAAAAAACCGGGAGCCCAACATGGCTCCCGGTTTTTTTCAGCAAAAAGAGTCGATTACAGGTGGCTTGCCAGCATGGTTTCCAGCTTGCCCTGGTCGATGGCAAACAGGCGGATGCCTTCACCCAGCTTCTCGACAGCCATGGCGTCCTGGTTCAGCTCCCAGCGGAATTCGGCTTCAGTCATCGGGGTCGGCTTGGGCATACGCTCGCCGGTGTAGTCCAGCTTGCGAACCACGGCGCCTTCGGCCTTGCTCAGCTCTTCCAGCAGGGCCGGGCCAATGGTCAGACGGTCACAGCCAGCCAGTTCCAGGATCTCGCCGGTGTTGCGGAAGCTCGCGCCCATCACCACGGTCGGGTAGTCATGCTGCTTGTAGTAGTTGTAGATGGCGGTGACGGAGACCACGCCCGGATCTTCGCTCGCGGTGTAGTCGCGGTTGTGCTTGGCCTTGTACCAGTCGAGGATGCGGCCCACGAACGGGGAGATCAGGAAGGCGCCGGCTTCGGCACAGGCACGGGCCTGGGCGAAGGAGAACAGCAGGGTCAGGTTGCACTGGATACCCTCTTTTTCCAGTACTTCGGCGGCGCGGATCCCTTCCCAGGTGGAGGCCAGCTTGATCAGGATGCGATCGTTGCTGATGCCGGCGTCGTTGTAGAGACGGATCAGTTTGCGGGCCTTGGCGATGCTGGCCTCGGTGTCGAAGGAGAGACGGGCATCCACTTCGGTGGAGATGCGGCCCGGGACGATCTTCAGCACTTCCAGACCGATGTTGACCGCCAGCTTGTCGCCCGCGTCGATGATTTGCTGTGCCTTGTCCTGGCTCTGGGATTTTGCCCAGTTGATGGCGTCTTCGATCAGCGGAGCGTACTCGGGGATCTCGGAGGCCTTCAGAACCAGAGAAGGGTTGGTGGTGGCATCGATGGGCTGATAGCGTTTGATGGCTTCGATATCACCGGTATCGGCAACAACAGTGGTCAGGGCTTTCAGCTGGGTTAATTTATCGGCCATAGCGAATATCATCTCTTAATGCGGGAGTCATCCCGGGGTTGCGGGCGTGAGACGGCGATTCTGAAATAAAATTACAGGTTCCTGTTGCCTCATGCTCAGAAAAACGCGACGGGGCCAGCCCATCGTCATTGCCTGCCTAATTAATACTGATGTGGTGCATCCTGCAATAGGGAGGGTTGGCCGTTAATCATCCAGTGTTTGATGTCACCTCAAAAACCATGATAAAAGTATATGATTAGTAAGGTTTTTTACTTCCTGCAACAAGGTCGGCTCCGCTTGTCGTCGGGCCATCTTTTTTCACCAATATCCATATTTGTGTCCTCGATCACATAAATTATTACTTCAGGTACTTGAAATTTAATTACATGGAAAACGTTTGGCGACAGTGCGCGATTTGAGCGCCGTTTCAGGCAAGCGTTTGCATTTTTTGACGAGGTTTGGCGGCGGCAGATGAAAGGTTCTCTTATGAGGCTTGTTTTCTGCTTGCTCGATTAACTTATTGGAATTGTTGAAAGTTTGCGATTTGAATGGAGCTTTTTGGGCTTTTTCCGTTCGTTTTTTGTATCCCGAGTGATCGGGATCACTATTCTGAACTCCCCCGCTATGCTAGATTCCGCCCCTTTAGCGAAACGCTAATTAAAACGACAGACAAAAAACGGCCGGCACGGATCGGCCATGGATGTGAATAACAACGAGAGAATTATGGACACTTTGATTGCGATGCTAAACGACCTGATGTGGGGAGCCGTGCTCATCTACCTGCTCATCGGGGTCGGAATTTTCTTCACCTTCAGACTCGGCTTTATCCAGGTCCGCCACTTTGGCCACATGTTTTCCGTGCTGAAGAACAGCCGTAAATCGGACAACGCAGGCATCTCCTCCTTCCAGGCTCTTTGTACCAGTCTCGCCGCACGTGTCGGCACCGGCAACCTGGCCGGTGTGGCCGTAGCCATCTATCTGGGTGGCCCGGGCGCCATCTTCTGGATGTGGCTGATCGCCTTCATCGGCATGGCGACCGCCTTCGTCGAGAGCACCCTGGCCCAGCTCTACAAGGTCAAGGATGAAGACGGCAACTATCGTGGCGGCCCCGCCTACTACATGGAAAAGGGGCTTGGCATGCGCTGGATGGGGGTGCTGTTTTCACTGTGCCTGATCCTGGCCTTCGGTCTGGTGTTCAACGCGGTGCAGGCCAACTCCATCAGCCTGGCGATGAACGTGGCTTTCGGCATTCCTGACTGGGTCAGCGGCCTGGCGCTGGTGGTCCTCTCCGGCCTCATCATCTTCGGCGGGATTCGCGGCATCGCCCGTTTCGCCGAACTGGTAGTGCCCTTCATGGCACTGGCCTACATCCTGCTGGCGCTGATCATCGTCGCCATGAATATCAGCGAACTGCCCGGTGTGTTTGCCCTGATCATCAAGTCGGCGTTTGGTATCGAACAGGCAGGGTCCGGTGCCCTAGGTTATGCCATCTCCCAGGCGATGATCAACGGCATCAAGCGCGGCCTCTTCTCCAACGAGGCGGGCATGGGTTCTGCGCCCAACGCCGCAGCGACTGCGACCCCTTATCCGCCCCATCCGGCCTCCCAGGGTTATGTGCAGATGCTGGGGGTCTTCATGGACACCATCGTCATCTGCAGCTGTACCGCGGCCATCATCCTGGTCTCCGGCCAGTTTGAACCGGGTTCCGGTGTGACCGGCGTCGAGCTGACCCAGCGTGCGCTGTCATCCCAGATAGGCAACGGTGGCAACATCTTCATCGCCGCAGCCATCTTCTTCTTCGCCTTCACCTCCATAGTGGCGAACTACTCCTACGCGGAGACCAACCTGGTGTTCCTCGAGCACAACCACAAGGGCGGTCTGATGCTGTTCCGTCTGTTCGTGCTGGGCATGGTGATGTTCGGTTCCGTGGGCGAGCTGCCGACCGTGTGGGCCATGGCGGATGTCTCCATGGGGCTGATGGCCATCGTCAACCTGGTGGCGATCCTGCTGCTCTCCGGCGTTGCCATCAAGCTGGCCAAGGATTACAACGACCAGCTCAAGTTGGGCAAGCTGCCTACCTTCGATGCCAACAAGTACCCCGAGATCCGCTCCCAACTGGAAGCGGGGATCTGGGACAACCCGACCAAGAAATAAGAGCGGGTGAGTCAGACCGACAAGGGGAGCCAGTGGCTCCCCTTTTTTTCGTTATGTCAGCCGATCCCAGCGGCGACAGACCTGGTTCAGCCGTCGCCGCAGCTGGCGCCAGTAGCGTTGGCGCTGCCGTGCATTGAGGGGGGCGTAGCGCCACCTGCGATAGAGCCAGGCACTTTGTCGCAGGGGATGGACCAGCTCGGGACGCAGCTGTGCCAGATGTTCGCACCACAGGGCCAGGCTTTCCCCCGGAGCGGGCGAGCAGCCTGTCTTCCGACCCCGTTTTAGCAGTGGCGACCAGATGCGTTGTTGTGGCGGTTGGCGGCCTGGCCAGAACAGGGGCAGGCTCACCAGCAGGGTAACCAGCATCAGGCTGGTGAGGATAAGCCATGGGATCTGGCCGGCGAGTGCCGGCCAGCGTTGGCCGAGCTGCTGCCAGAGTTGGCTGGCATCATGACCCAGCACCCAGCGGCTCCACTGATAGTCGATGTTGCTGCCCCACCAGCGCAGCTGGTTGAGCAGGGCCCAGTTGCGATAGCGCTGCAGGGCGAGGGGATCGGCGGCGGTAAACTCCTCGTTCAGCGCCTGGGTGATGCCCCCTTCGATACGCTCTGGCGCGACTACCGCAGTGGGATCGATGCGTCGCCAGCGCCCGGCACCATCGAGATACTCCACCCAGGCGTGGGCATCGAACTGGTGTACCGCCAGATAGTTGCCGCTGGGATTCCACTCGCCGCCGAGATAACCGGTCACCAGCCGGGCTGGCACCCCGGCTGAGCGCAGCACGAAGGCGGTGGCCATGGCGTAGTGGCCACAAAAGCCGCGCCGGGTATCGAACAGAAACTCATCCACTCCGTCGTCGCCAAGGGGAGGGGGCATCAGGGTGTAGGCATAGGGCTCACGGCGAAAGGTCGCCAGCAAGGCGGCCACCATGGCATCCCGCTCGGGGTATTGCTCGCGCAAGTCAAGGGCGAAGGCGCGCGCCCTGGGGTTGCCCGCCACCGGTAGTTGCAGATTGCGCTGGAGTGATTGCGGGGTGACATCTTGTTCTGCCTGAAGGCCGCTTACCCGATAGCGAATGGTCACCTCGCCGCGTCCCTGGCGATAGAGGGTGGCAAGGGGGGTCACCAGTACGGGACCATCCAGCACCAAGGGACTGGCCAGGGCAAAGGCCCAGCGATGGCGCTGGGGCTCGGCGATCACCTCGTAACTGCCGGTTGGCAGAGGCACATCGGATAGCACACCGGGTACGTCCTCTCTGGTTGGAACGGCGCGCTGCCAGGTCTTGACTTCGGCGCTCAGCTGCCAGCTCCGGCCATCGAAATACTCTTGGCGCATCACCGGAAAGTAACGCTCGCTGGTGGGGGGCGGGCCACCTGCGAAGGTGACGCGAAAGGCGAGCTCGGACGAGTTGGCCAGCTCGCTGATGTCCCCGGGTGATACCTCCTCCGACAGCCCCGACAGGGCGCGGCTGGTGGCGGGCATCTGCCATAGAGGCGGCAGTTTTGGCAGCAGCAAAAACAGGGTAAGTAGCAATGGAAAGGCCAGCAGCAGCGCAAAGCCCGCCTTGCGCCAGGGCTGCTGCAAGGCGGGATCCACCGCCGCCACCAGCGCTGTGATTGCCAGCCAGAGGGTCAGCGCCATCACCAGGGCCCAGCCGATGCTCTGACGATGTACCAGCGCCAGCGCGATGAGGAAGAAGGCGAGCAGCAGCACCTGCTCTATGTCCCGCTCTCGCCGCACCTCTATCATCTTGAGGCTATAGCCGAGCCAGAGCAGGTTGATGAGGGCCGGCAGGGTGCCCAGCGCCCGCCATTGCCATACCAGCAGCAAGATGCCGATGCCGGCCAGCAGCGCCAGTAGCCGGGCAGGGGGCGGATGCCAGCCCCGCCACAGCATCATGGCGCGCACGCCCAGGGTCGCGGCGCCCACGGCCAGCACCCATAGTTGCAGCTGGGGCCAGAGCGCCGCCGCCAGCAGCAGTTGTTGCAGGGCGATGAGCGGCAGCAGGCGACGGTTATCGAGCAGCATCCTTCACCCTCTCTGCTGTTGTATCCCCCTTGTCGCCAACGCGCGCCAGTGCCAGCCGGCAACGCTGCAAAAAGGCGGGCCCGCTCTCGGGACCGAGGGGCTGGCCCGCCAGGGTCAGGGTGAAGGGGACGCCCCGCTTGGCGAAATCGCTGCACCACCAGGCCAGCACTGACAGCCGCGCTTCGAGATCCTGGCCACTGACCCGGGAGAGGGAGAGGTGGGTGTCATCTTGCAGGGGCTCTTCGAACTGCTTGACCAGGAGGCCGCGTCCCTGGGCGAGCTGCTTCCAGGCGATCCGGCTCGGCGGCTCCCCCGGGCGATGCTCCCGCAGGGTATCAAAGTCCCCGAGAGTGGCGGGAACGGTTTGCCCCTGTCCCTCTTGTTCCGTTTGCGAGGCGCCCGTGAGCAAACTCCCATAAAGGGGCGCGGGGGCGAGCCAGGCCTCCAGTTGCAGATCCAGCAGTGACCAGCAGCGAAACAGCCCTAGGGGGTAGCGGCTCTCCACCCTTAGCCGGTTCAACGCCACCCGGCCGCGCCGGCCGCCCTTGACTGGCAGGATCAGGCTGGCGGGAGCCGGGTCGGCTTGCGCCAGCCAGAGGGAGCCTTCGTTCAGGGTAAACTGCAGTGCCCGCGCAGGGCGAAGGGCTCTCACCGTCACCCGGATGGGCAGGGGCTGGACCGCTTCACCCAGCACCATGGGGCCCCCAAGCAGGGACAACCCCAGCAGGTTGCGATGGGTGAGCCACATGGCGGCCATAAACAGGCTGGCGAGGCAGTAGGCAATCAGCAGCACTAGGTTGTTCTGGTAGTTGGTGCCGAGCAGATAGATGGCGATCATCACCAGCAGGTAGCCAAGCCCGAGGCGGGTCGGCAGGATAAACAGGCTGCGCGGCCCCAGCGTTACCTGGCGGGCGGGGGGAATGCGGCGGGCCAGCCAGCGCCGCTGCCATGCATCCCGTCGGTGTCGCCAGCCCATCAAGGATTGTCCGGATCCACCCTGGCCAGCAGGCGCTGACTCAGGGGGCAGGCCTCGCCGCGTTGCACGCCAAAGCTCCCCCTGAGCCTGTGTTCGGCCACATAGGGGAAAACGGCCTGCACATCCTCTGCCGTCACGAAACGGCGCCCCGCGACCAGGGCCCAGGCGCGGCTGACCGCCAGCAGGGTGCGAGCGGCCCGGGGGGAGAGGGGCTGGGGCAGATCCTCATCGAACCGGCTCTGGTGGACCAGCGCCAGCAGGTAGTCGAGGGTGGCATCGGAGAGATGAATGTCATCTGCCTGCGCTTGCAGGGCGGCCAGGGCGGCAGCATCCAGCTGGCGGGTCAGGGTGACGGGCTGGTTGGCACCGCGCAGTAGCTGTCGCTCGGCTTCCCTTGGGGGAAAGCCTAGCGACAGGCGTACGGCGAAGCGATCGAGCTGGGACTCCGGCAGGGGATAGGTGCCTGCCTGATCCGCCGGATTCTGGGTAGCGATGACGAAGAAGGGGGAGGGGAGCGGATAGCTCTGTCCCTCCATGCTCACACTGTGCTCGGCCATGGCCTCCAGCAGGGCGCTCTGCACCTTGGGGCTGGCGCGGTTGATCTCGTCGGCCAGCAACACCTGGGTGAAGACGGGGCCGGGGTGAAAGCGAAACTGCTGCTGGACTTTATCGAAGATCTGCAGCCCCAGCAGATCGGCAGGCAGCAGATCGGCGGTGAACTGCACTCGCCGGCAATCGAGCCCCAGCACCTGGGCCAGCGCATGGGCCAGGGTGGTCTTGCCCATGCCGGGCAGATCCTCGATCAGCAGATGGCCGCGAGCCAGCAAGGTGACCAGAGCTATCTTGAGTTGCTGCGGCTTGCCGAGGATCACCTGCTCCAGGGCCGTCAACAGTTGCGCAATCTGTTCCTGTGTCCTCATTCGCACCTCCATTGTGCTCTCTCCCATTTATACCCCAGTCAGAAGAGATTGGTCTAAGCTGGCCGTCGTTTATTTCTTGGTGACTTCACAGAGACTTCACACAGGCTCACCCTGGGCTCATGCAGCATGGTTATAGTGGCATCTCTGACTCCACCATGAGATTGACACCATGAAACAACGAATCGCGCTATCACTGCTGGCATTGGGGCCCCTGTTGCTCGTCCCACGCGTTTATGCCACGGCAGATGAGCCCATGGCGAGCATAGTGGAAAAGGCTGTCCAGCCGCTGCTGGAGGAGTACCGGATCCCGGGCATGGCGGTCGCCGTGCTGAAGGAGGGCAAGCCTCACTACTTCAATTATGGCGTCGCCAATCGGGAGAGCGGCCGGCGCATCAGCGAGCGGACCCTGTTCGAGATTGGTTCGGTCAGCAAGACCTTTACTGCGACCCTGGGCACCTACGCGGTCGTCAAAGGGGGCTTTCGGCTGGATGACAAGGTGAGCCAGCACGCGCCCTGGTTGCAGAATTCGGCGTTTGATCGGGTCACCATGGCCCAGCTGGCGACCTACAGCGCAGGGGGCTTGCCGTTGCAGTTTCCCGATGCGGTCGACTCAAACGAGAGAATGCGCCAGTACTACCGGCAGTGGTCACCGCTTTATGCGGCAGGCACTCATCGCGAGTACTCCAACCCCAGCATAGGTCTGTTCGGCCATCTGGCGGCGAGCACCCTGGGCCAACCATTCAGACAACTGATGAGCCAGACTCTGCTGCCCAAGCTCGATTTGCAGCACACCTATCTCGAGGTGCCAGACGCAGCCATGGTTGACTATGCCTATGGCTATTCGAAGGAAGACAAACCCGTCAGGGTCAATCCCGGAGTGCTGGCGGACGAAGCCTATGGCATCAAGACCAGCGCGGCGGATCTCATCAAGTTTGTGGGCGCCAACATGACAGGCAGTGGCGACAAGGCGGTGCAGCAAGCGCTGGCCATGACCCGTACCGGTTTCTACTCGGTGGGAGAGATGACTCAGGGGCTGGGGTGGGAGAGCTACGCCTATCCCGTGACCGAACAGGCGCTGCTGGCGGGCAATTCACCGGCGGTGAGCTTCAAGGCCAATCCGGTCAAGCCCTTTGTGGCTCCCAAAGTGATGGGGAACGAGCGACTCTACAACAAGACGGGCTCGACCAACGGCTTTGGTGCCTATGTGGTGTTTGTTCCGGCCAGAGGCGTGGGCATCGTCATGCTGGCCAATCGCAACTATCCCATTGAGGCCAGAGTCAAGGCCGCCTATGCCATCCTGCGCCATCTGGTGCCCTGATGGCCGCATTCAATGTTTGGCCATGATAAGTGGCTGGTTGATGTAAACAATGACGCCGGGCTGATCCCGGCGTCATTGTTTATGGGGCTTGGAGGGGGATAAGCGGATTAGCCGTATTGCTCTTCCATCCAGGCTTCGACGATCAGCTGGGCGGAGACGCCGTCCACGCTGCCTTTCTCCAGGGCGCGATAGCCACCCTGCGCGAACAGGCGGGCCCGGGCATCCGTGGTGGTGAGCCGCTCATCCTTGAACTCCACCGGCTTGCCGAAGCGGCCGTGCAGGCGATTGCCGAATTTGCGGGCGCGCACCGTGATCTCCTGATCGGTGCCGTCCATGTTGAGCGGCAGACCGACAATGAGCAGATCCGGTTGCCACTCCTTGAGCAGCTTCTCTATCTCGTCCCAGTTGGGGATGCCGTCGTTGGCCTTGAGGGCGCGCAGCGGGCGGGCCGTGCCGGTGAGCTCCTGGCCGATGGCGACCCCTATGCTCTTGGTGCCGTAGTCAAAGCCCATGATACTGCGTGATGACATTGAATAATTTCCTCAAAATGCGTCGCAAAATGCACAGCAGATTGCATCAGCCGTGGCCGATGTCGCTGGACAGGTGAACGGGATTGACGCCAATGCTGGCGGCGGCGCGTTGCCAGCGCTGGTGGATGGGGGTCTTGAACACCAGATCCGGATTGGGAGGGATCACCAGCCAGGCGCCCTCGACCAGCTCCTGCTCCAGCTGACCTGCACTCCAGCCGGCATAACCCAGGGCAACCAGCCAGTGATCCGGCGCCTCGTCGGTGCCCAGAGTCTCGAGAATGTCCTTGGAGGTGGTCACCATCACCTCGTCTCCCACCTGCAGGGTGGAGTTGAACCCGGGGCGGAAGCTGTGCAGCACGAAGCCGCGATCGGCGTGCACCGGTCCCCCCTGCAGCACGGGCTGCTTGAGTTCCGGGTTGGCGGGCGGGGCCAGCTTGAGCTGAGCCAGCATGGTCTCCAGCGTCATATCCACCGGAATATTGACCACCAGCCCCATGGCGCCTTGTTCATTGTGTTCGCACAGGTAAACCAGCGAACGCTCGAAATAGGGGTCGGTGAGGCTCGGCATGGCGAGCAGGAAGTGATTTTGCAGTGTTTGCATATGGGCCAAATATTGCAAAGGTATTTGCGTCAATTATGGCAGCTCGCTTCGTCTGGCAAAACCGCTTTTTGGCGGCTGGTTCAGGCCTATCAATCTATTTCGGGTGGAGAGAAAGCCATGGAAGGTATTTCAATCAAGCAGAAGCTTATCCTGGGCTGCGTAGTCCCCCTGCTGGCGCTGTTGCTGCTGGTCATAGGGGCAACCCAGGCGATGTCCCAGCTGATGACGGGGATAAACGCCATGTATCAGGGAGAGGTGGTCCAGCTCAAGGAGCTCAAGCAGATCGCCGATCTCTACGCGGTCAAGGTGATCGATGCTGCCAACAAGGCCAACGTCGGGGGCTTTGAACCTGCCCGTTCCAAAGCGGACATGAGCGCCGCCCAGCAGGAGATAACCCTGATCTGGCGCCAATATCGCAGCCACAACATGAGCGACGAGGAGCGCAGGCTGGCGGACAAGGTGGAGGGGTTGTTTGCCGCCGCCAATCACGAGATAGACAGCGTGATGCAGTTGCTGGATCGCTCGCAGGGGCAGGATCGCACGGCCCTCTCCGCCGCCATCATGCCCCTTTATCAGGTGATCGACCCGGTCAGCGATGCGGTGAGCGTGCTGGTGGAATATCAGCTGACGGAAGCGGAGAAGAAAGTGGCCGAGCTCAACCAGCTCAGACAGCAGCTGACCCAGCTGTTTATCGCGCTGTTTGTGGTGGTGGGTGGCTGCGTGCTGTTTATCGGGATTTGGGCCGGGCGCAGCGTCAGCCAGCCGCTGGCGGCCATGGGTCAGATCCTGCGCGGTATGCAGACGGATCTCGACTTGAGCAAGCAGGCCCCCGTACTGCGCAAGGATGAGATGGGCAGCCTGGCGCACTCCCTCAACGAGGTGATCCGCCATTTCCGTGGCCTCATCGCCCAGATCAACGACATGGCGGAGCAGCTTGCCAGGGAGTCGGCCCAGCTGGCCCATATCGGAGTCGAGAGCCGCCAGCGTTTTGCCCAGCAGCAGGCGGAGACGGATCAGACCGCCACCGCCATGAACCAGATGAGCAGCACGGTGGCCGAAGTGGCCAACAGTTCCAACAACGCCGCCGATGCGGCCCGTCATGCCGATGACAGCGCGCGGCACGGCCACAAGACAGTGGAAGACGCCATCCACCGGATGTCCGGTCTCTCCTCCCAGATCCAGAACACGGCGGCCATGATCACCCAGCTGGCGGATGATAGCCGGGATATCGGCAGCGTGATGGACGCCATTCGCGGCATTGCCGAGCAGACCAACCTGCTGGCTCTCAACGCCGCCATTGAGGCGGCCAGGGCCGGGGATCAGGGACGCGGCTTTGCTGTGGTCGCCGACGAGGTGCGCACCCTGGCCCAGCGCACCCAGCGTTCCACTGAAGAGATTGGCAAGACCATCATCAAGTTGCAGCAGGGGGCCAACCAGGCGGCCAGCAGCATGGAGCAGGGGTTGGAGCAGGTGGAGGAGTCCAACCGCACCGTGCTGGCCTGTGGTCAGGCGCTGGGGGATATCGTCAGTTCGGTCAACGTGATCAACGAGATGAACACCCAGATTGCCACGGCGGCGGAGGAGCAGAGCAAGGTGGCCGAGGAGATCACCCGCAACGTGGTCAATATCGCCCATATCTCGACCGAGTCGACCGAGGCGGCGACCCAGCTCAATCAGAGTTGCCACGAGCTGGAGCAGCTGTCGAACGATCTCAAGGCGAAGGTGGGGCAGTTCCGCTGCTAAGAGAGTACCGCCCGGGTGTGACGGCCTGATCCGTGAGCGGGGCTGAATGGATCATGATGATTCCCGCGTCAGCGGCAGAAACCGGAGGCAAAAAAAGAGGCGGCACAGGGTGCCGCCTCTTTCGTTGCTGTTTGTTGTTTGCCAGCGTTAGGCCTTGGCCAACCGACGCTCGATGGCGTCCATCAGCATGCCGGTGATGTGAACCGGGAAGGCCGCCTCGATCTCGCGGATGCAGGTCGGGCTGGTCACGTTGATCTCGGTCAGGCGATCACCAATGATGTCGAGTCCGACGAAGATGAGGCCCTTCTCCTTGAGAGTCGGGCCGACCGCGCGGGCGATGGCCCAGTCGGAGACGCTCAAGGGGCGTGCCTCGCCACGACCGCCGGCGGCCAGGTTGCCGCGAGTTTCGCCCTGGGCCGGGATGCGCGCCAGACAGTAGGGAACCGGCTCGCCGTCCACCACCAGCACCCGCTTGTCCCCCTCCTTGATGGCCGACAGGTAGGTCTGCGCCATGCAGTAACGCTGGCCGTGCTCGGTCAATGTCTCGATGATGACGCCGACGTTGGCATCATCCTCCTTCATGCGGAAGATGGAGGCGCCACCCATGCCGTCGAGGGGCTTGAGGATGACGTCCTTGTGCTGGGCGTGGAAGGCGCGCAGCTTGTCGGCACGACGCGTAACCAGCGTGGTCGGGGTGTGCTCGGCAAACCAGGCGGTGTAGAGCTTCTCGTTGGCGTCGCGCAGGCTCTGGGGCTTGTTGACGATGAGGCAGCCCTCGTCCTCGGCACGCTCCAGCATGTAGGTGGCGTAGATGAACTCGGTGTCAAACGGCGGATCCTTGCGCATCAGGATCACGTCCAGGCTGGAGAGGGGCTGATCGACCACCTCGCCCAGGGTGAACCAGTTGGCGTAGTCATGCTTGACCGTGAGCGGACGCATGGTGCCAAATGCCCGGCCTTCCTGCATGTAGAGATCCTTCATCTCCAGATAGAAGAGCTCATAGCCGCGCTTTTGCGCCTCTTCGAGCATGGCGAAGCTGGAATCCTTCTTGATGTTGATGGACGAAATGGGGTCCATCACGATGCCGAGTTTAATGGTCATCCGCTGTTCCTTTTTAATGGCTCGATAGGGTTGTAGGGTCGATTAGCGCAGCGTAATCGTCCGCTTGCGGCTGCGTCGATGCAGCCATGGGGCTGATTGATGCGGCCGATAGTATCAAGCGAGATCGCCGAAGCGACACTGCAGTGCCGTAATGGCGGTCAGGGCGGCGGTTTCGGTGCGCAGCACCCGCGGCCCGAGCAGCATCTCTTTGAAATCTTCCTGCACGGTACGGGCGATCTCCTCGCCAGACAAGCCCCCTTCCGGGCCGATCAGCAGGCGCACGCCATGCTCCGGCACCGGCAGGGTGTTGATGCTGTACTCGGCGCGCGGGTGCAGGTTGAGCTTGAGCTCTTTGGTCTCTTCCGCCAGCCAGGCGTCCAGCTCCATCGGCATGCGCACCTCTGGCACCACGTTGCGGCCGCACTGCTCGCAGGCGCTGATCACCACTTTCTGCCACTGCTCGCGTTTTTTCTCCAGCCGATCCGCCGGCAGCTTGACGCCGCAGCGCTCGGAGAAGAGCGGGGTGATGCAGGTGACGCCCAGCTCCACCGATTTCTGGATGGTGAAATCCATCTTGTCGCCGCGGCTGATCACCTGACCCAGGTGAATGGCGAGCGGTGACTCCACCGAGCGCTGTTCGCAGCTGTCTATGGTCACGTCCACCGACTTCTTGCCGACGCTGGTGATGGTGGCGGGGTACTGGTTGCCGTCGCCATTGAACAGCTCGAGCTGTTGGCCCGGCTGCATGCGCAGCACCCGGCCGATGTGGTTGGCACCGTCTTCCGACAGGGCGAGGGTCTGGCCCACCTGCAGGGTGGCCGGTTCATAGATACGTGGAATGCGCATGGCGGCTTATCAGTCTCTTGCTCGTTCAACAGGCGAGGATGCCTGATCCTCGCCATTAGATAGGGTTATTGGCACTGCTTTTCAATAAAGGGGTTGGTATTGCCCTGCAGCTTGCCGATGCGACGGTTGCGCTCGCACTCCCAGCCCTCGGCCGGGTACTGGCGATCCCAGGCTTCGAACAGTCTACGCTGTTGCGCGGCAAGGCGCAGCCCATACTGCTGGCTCATGTAGAGATAGGCACGGGCGATCTGGCCGCGTACCGGCCCCTTGGGCGGCTGCACCCGGCGATCCTTGAAGTCCACCAGCATCTGGCACTGGCCGTATTGATCCGGCTTGCCGTTCCAGTCGGAGAAACGGAAGTTGGCGCGATCGCCGTTCACCTCGCCGATGGCGGGGTAGAGGTTGTGCATGTCCCCCTCCATCTTGTTGAACTCGTCGCTCTTGCCGCAGTTTTTGCGGCCTCCTTCCTGCCAGCATTTGAGCTGGTGGCCGAACTCCCAGGCGGGCACCACGTGTTCCCACTCGATGCGGGCGGCGCGCTTGGGTTGCTTGCGCGGTTCATAGCCGCAGCTGGCGAGATCCGGGCTCATTTTCCTGCCCTGATAGTCGATGTCGCAGCCACAGTAGAAGCTGGTGACGGCGGGTTGGGTCTGGTAAAGCCTGACCAGATCCTGCTTGGCTTCGCGAAAGGTCTGGGCATGCAGGGGGGCGCTGAGCAGCGGCAAACCGGCCAGCAGGGTCAGAGTGAGGGACAACAGCGGACGAAACATGGAGATCCTTGAAAATAAAGCAGTTTAACGTAACGAATCGGGCACCCTAGCACAGAGGTGCGACACAGGCTGGCTTATTCCGGCTGGGCTCGCTCCAGTGCCGTATGGCAGCGGCGACAGTGGTAGCGGGCCTCGCCGCGCATCACCTTGTTGTGGCGACGGATCGACAGCTGATGCAGCTGGCACTGACAGCGATAGGGCACGGTCGGCTGTGCCAGTACCGCCAGATCGAAGCTGTGGGTGGTTCTGGGCTCAAGGCCGAACACTTCCCGCATTACCGACTGCCACTGCCTGCCGTGGGGCAGTACCCGCGCCTTGCCGCGCCCTTCACCCCAGAGCGCATAGACCAGCAGGTGGGCGACCTCGTGGGGCACCACCTCGGCCAGAAAGGCCTGCTGGTTGTCCTGATAGAGGGCGGGGTTGAAGCGTAGCTCCCAGGTTTGCAACCGTGCCGACCCGGCTGCCCGGCCCCGCATGTTGCAATGAATGCGCGGGCGGGGGAAGGTGCGGCCAAGGCGCGCCTCGGCCTGGGTGAAGCAGGCGTCAACGCGTTGATGGAGCTGGGATTCTAGCTGGGCAGACATGGGACTTCCGGTGGTCGGCAGACAAGTAAAAGGGGAGCCAGGCTCCCCTTTATATCACAACCGTGAGCCTTACAGGCCGGCGGCAGCGCGCAGCAGCTCGGCCTTGTCGGTCTGCTCCCAGGGGAACTCGTTGCGACCGAAGTGACCGTAGGCGGCGGTAGCCTGGTAGATGGGACGCTTGAGATCCAGCATCTCGATCAGGCCATACGGGCGCAGTTCGAAGTGTTCGCGCACCAGCTTGACCAGCAGATCCTCGGCCACCTTGGCGGTACCGAAGGTCTCGACGCTGATGGAGGTCGGCTCGGCCACGCCGATGGCGTAGGAGACCTGCACTTCACAGCGATCGGCCAGGCCGGCGGCAACGATGTTCTTGGCCACGTAGCGGGCAGCGTAGGCGGCGGAGCGGTCAACCTTGGACGGATCCTTGCCGGAGAAGGCGCCACCACCGTGACGGGCCATGCCGCCGTAGGTGTCGACGATGATCTTGCGACCGGTCAGACCGCAGTCACCCATGGGGCCGCCGATAACGAAACGGCCGGTCGGGTTGATGAAGTACTTGGTGTCCTTGGTGATCCACTCTTGCGGCAGCACCGGCTTGATGATCTCTTCGCGTACCGCTTCCACCAGATCGCTGTGGCTGATGGAGTCACAGTGCTGGGTGGAGAGCACCACGGCGTCCACGCCCAGGATCTTGCCTGCGTCATCGTAGGCGAAGGTCAGCTGGCTCTTGGCATCCGGACGCAGCCACGGCAGGGTGCCATTCTTGCGTACTTCGGCCTGGCGCTTGACCAGCAGGTGGGAGTAGGTGATGGGTGCCGGCATCAGCACGTCGGTTTCGTTGGTGGCGTAGCCGAACATCAAGCCCTGGTCACCGGCCCCCTGCTCCAGCGGGTCGCTGCGGTCAACGCCCTGGTTGATGTCCGGGGACTGCTTGCCGATGGCGTTCAGCACGGCGCAGGAGTCGGCATCGAAGCCCATGTCGGAGTGGGTGTAGCCGATTTCGCGCACGGTATTACGCACGATCTCTTCGATATCGACCCAAGCAGAGGTGGTTACTTCACCGGCCACCATGACCATGCCGGTCTTGACCAGGGTCTCGCAGGCGACGCGCGCCTTGGTGTCTTGCTGGAGAATGGCGTCCAGCACCGCATCGGAGATCTGGTCCGCGATTTTATCGGGATGGCCTTCGGAGACCGACTCGGAAGTAAACAGCTTTGCCATGATGAAATTCTCAGTTTGTCCGGGTTATCGCCAGTGCAATAACCGGGTGATATTGGGATGACTGTAGAGGTATCTACATCTGGACGTCTATTCTAGTTAGCGCCCCCCTTGAATGCCAGTACTATTTTCCCGCTACCGGCCAGTTTGGTTTCTTATGACACCCTGCTATCTCCAAAGGGATGGAGATCAAACGTTTGCAGCCGGTTTGGGCCGCCAACCCAAGGCGAGAAAAGCGATTGTCCTCCCAAAGCCACTTTATTCATCCAGATAACATTTGCACGGCGCGCGCCCTGCTGGGACAATAACGCGCCTTAATCTTGGCCATCAAATGAAGCAATCGCAGGAGATACAGATGCCTTCTCGTAAAGAGCTTGCCAATGCCATTCGTGCATTGAGTATGGATGCCGTTCAAAAAGCCAACTCCGGTCACCCGGGCGCCCCCATGGGAATGGCGGATATCGCCGAAGTATTGTGGCGCAGCCACCTGAAACATAACCCGAACAACCCCAAGTGGGCCGACCGCGACCGTTTCATCCTCTCCAACGGCCACGGCTCCATGCTGCTGTACTCCCTGCTGCACCTCTCCGGTTATGACCTCTCCATCGATGATCTGAAAAACTTCCGCCAGCTGCACTCTCGCACCCCGGGTCACCCGGAGTACGGCTACGCGCCGGGCGTCGAGACCACTACTGGCCCGCTGGGTCAGGGCATCACCAACGCCGTGGGCATGGCGATCGCCGAGAAGGCCATGGCCGAGCAGTTCAACAAGCCGGGTCACGACATCGTTGACCACTACACCTACGCCTTCATGGGTGACGGCTGCCTGATGGAAGGTATCTCCCACGAGGCTTGCTCCCTGGCCGGTACCCTGCAACTGGGCAAGCTGATCGCGTTCTGGGATGACAACGGCATCTCCATCGACGGTCACGTGGAAGGCTGGTTCACCGACGACACCGTCAAGCGCTTCGAAGCCTACGGCTGGCACGTCATCCCGGCCGTTGACGGTCACAACCCGGAAGCGATCAACGCCGCCATCGAAGCCGCCAAGGCCGAGACCGGCAAGCCGACCCTGATCTGCTGCCGCACCATCATCGGTTACGGTTCCCCGAACAAGTCCGGCTCTCACGACTGCCACGGCGCACCGCTCGGCAACGACGAGATCGCCGCTGCCCGCGCCTTCCTGAAGTGGGACCACGCACCGTTCGAGATCCCGGCCGACATCGCTGCCGAGTGGAACGGTCGCGAGAAGGGCGCTGCGCTGGAAGCCGACTGGGCTGCCAAGTTTGCCGCCTATGAAGCCGCTCACCCGGCGCTGGCTGCCGAGTTCAAGCGCCGCAGCGCTGGCGAACTGCCGGCCAACTGGGCAAGCGAATCTGCCAAGATCATCGAAAACCTGCAGGCCAATCCGGCCAAGATCGCCACCCGCAAGGCCTCCCAGAACGCTCTGGAAGCCTTCGGCAAGCTGCTGCCGGAATTCATGGGTGGCTCCGCCGACCTGGCTCCGTCCAACCTGACCATGTGGTCCGGCTCCAAGTCCCTGACCAACGATGATGCCTCCGGCAACTACATCCACTACGGTGTACGCGAGTTCGGCATGTCCGCCATCATGAACGGTATCGCCCTGCACGGTGGTTTCATCCCCTACGGCGCCACCTTCCTGATGTTCATGGAGTATGCCCGCAACGCCCTGCGCATGGCCGCCCTGATGAAGCAGCGTTCCATCTTCGTTTACACCCACGACTCCATCGGTCTGGGTGAAGATGGCCCGACTCACCAGCCGGTCGAGCAGATCGCTTCCCTGCGTCTGACTCCGAACATGAGCACCTGGCGTCCGTGTGACCAGGTGGAATCTGCCATCGCCTGGAAACACGCCATCGAGCGTACCGACGGCCCGACCTCTCTGATCTTCTCTCGTCAGAACCTGGCCCAGATGGACCGCACCGCCCAGCAGCTGGCCGATGCCGCCAAGGGTGGTTATGTGCTGAAAGATTGCGCCGGTACCCCGGAGCTGATCCTGATCGCCACCGGTTCCGAAGTGGAGCTGGCTGTGGCCGCTTATGAGCAGCTGACTGCCAAGGGCCGTGCCGTGCGTGTGGTCTCCCTGCCTTGCACCGACGTATTCGACGCGCAATCCGCCGAATACAAGGAGTCCGTGCTGCCGGCGGCCGTCACCAAGCGTGTGGCCATCGAAGCGGGTATCGCCGACTACTGGTACAAGTACGTGGGCTTTGGCGGCAAGATCATCGGCATGCGCTCCTTCGGCGAGTCCGCGCCGGCCGAGCTGCTGTTCAAGGAATTCGGCTTTACCGTGGAAAACGTGGTTGCGACTGCAGAGTCCCTGTAACAGCCCCTGTAATAGCTGACCATTGGGTCGCGCAGGCCCAATAGCCGGAAAATAAAACGCCCTCCATCGCAAGATGGGGGGCGTTTTTATAAGAAATTTCTGATTGGGAGATATAGCTGAATCAGGGAATATATTTTTGACTTAAATTTCCTAATTTTGAACAGTCTCACTTTTATCTTAACCATGTTACATGATTGGTGTCATACGATGCTTTTCATAATATATTATGTGCCTGAATGGCGATTTTTTCGCGCTCAATGAAGTATCGTTTTTGGTGATAAAGGGCAGGTGAATTACTTTTTCGGATTGTCATGCTAGTGATTGGTTTAATTATAAATAAATCAGGTGATATATAGCATTTTAAAAGGATAGGAGTATCTATAATGGTTTGTTCTATCGTAGTTGATCAGTCAGAAAGAAAATTGAAGATAAATGCTGATTCGTATGATGTGAACCGAATTTCTGATGTCCAAGTGAAAGTGCTTACATGGAAGGATAATTTGATAAATATGCTATTGCTTGGGCTGATCACATCAAGCATTCTCTTCTACTTTATCCCACCTGAAGCGCAGGGCAAGGGAATGACATTATTTCTGCCCGCGGTAGCTTTTCTGGTAGGAATAGTGATGGCCCTGATCACCAGTGCCAAGTACGTCTTCAGACTGGAATTTAAAAATGCAGATGAAACTGGCGTGCAATGGATCACCGTCGCCAAGAGTAGAAATGCGCAGGAGTACGAGGTCTTCAAATTGAAAGAGGCGGAGCTTAAACAGATCCTCGGATAATGAAGGCTGCTTTTTAACTGCGGGCCGCCAATGCTGACTCCCGAAAAAAACACCGGCCTAAGCCGGTGTTTTTTATTATTTAACGCAACCTTACGCCTGCGGCGGGGTGCTTTCGGCGTTGGACATCACCGCATCAATTTGCACCAGGGCGCCTGCGGGCAGCTCGCGTACCGCGATCACGGTGCGGGCGGGCTGATAATCCGGGAAGTAGCGGGTATAGATGGCGTTGACCGCCTCCAGATCCTCGATACTGGCCAGCTGGATATTGACCTTGACGATATCGTCCATCACATGGTCGATGCTCTCCACAATCGCCTTGATATGGTTCAGGCACTGGGCGGTCTGCTCCTTGACGCAACCGGTCAGGATCTTGCCGGTGGCGAGATCGACCGGCAGCTGCCCGGCGATATGGTTGTAGTGGGAGAAGGCGACGGTCTGGGTGTGCAGGGGGCTGCGCGGTGCCTTGTCGGTATTGCGGGCGCGGATCACCAAGTTGTGTCTGTCTTCCACCAGCTGGGGCGGGGTGCCGTCACCGTGGGAGATGACCGCATCCATCTGCACCAAGGCGTCCATCGGCAGGGCAGAGGCGGCAATCACGCTGCGGGCCGGCAGATAGGCGGCGGCGCGGGCGATGGCGGAATCCGGGAAGAAGGTAGTGTAGACCTCGTTGACGGCATCCAGATCGGCGAGATTTTTCAGATAGACGGTCACCTTGACGATATCGTCGAAGGGCACGTCGATCCCCTCCAGAATGGCCTTGATGTTATTCAGGCACTGGGCCGCCTGCTCCTTGATGCCACCGGCAACCAGCTGGCCGGAGGCTGCATCAATGGGCAGCTGGGCGCCGATATTGTTGTAGTGGGAGAAGGCGACGGTCTGGGTGGAGAGGGCGCTTTGCGGCGCACGGCTGCTGTTGCGAGCCAGCTTCACCAGGGCGCAGGGGGCCTGCGGATAGGTGCCTTCGCCGTTGGAGATGATGGCGTCCATCTGAACCTTGGCGCCCAGCGGCAGGGCGGCTACCGCAAGGGTGGTGCGGGTCGGCACATAGCCCGGGAAGAATTCGCGATAGACCTCGTTGACCGCATCCAGATCGGCGATGTCGCTGAGGAATACGGTGAGTTTCACCATATCGTCCATCACGTGATCGATACTCTCGACGATGGCCTTGATATTGGTCAGGCATTGTCTGGCTTGCATCTTGACATCACCCTCGATCAGCTTGCCGGTGCGGGGATCGACCGGTAACTGGGCTGCAATATTGTTGTAGTGGGAGAAAGCCACCGTCTGGGTGTAGGGGCCCAGGCCCTGGGGGGCGTTGGAGGTATTTCTGGCAGCCTTGATGATGGTGTCACTCATGGTGATATTCCTCGTTGTAATACTGGTTATCGATGTAGGGACAGGTTAACCCTCGCCAACGCCTTATCTATTTTGACGTCGCTCCTGCCTTGCCGTGTTTTATCTCTTTAATATTTACCCTGGCCTGCAATCACTGCAGGCATAAGGCTATAAAGGCAAACACAGGAGCCGCTGCCTCTATTTATGACTAAATCCATCAATTGAGGGATTTGATAAAAAGAAGCCCAGGTTGGGTTAATGATTTCAGACAGGGAAATCCTATGAGGCGTGAACACGGGATGCAAACCGGGATCTCATTTCTATGAGATGGCTCAACGCACTGAAATATAGCCAGATTGCGATTCAATTCACGGGCAGGATAGGGACAAAGCGGGCTAAATGACTCTTAACACCAGGGCACATCAGCTACGGCAAGGCTCTCTCCTGGGTCGAACAGGGGGCGACTCTGTGAATAAAGCGTTAATAATATGCCGAAACCCGGCAGTTCATGCATTCAATTATGCATAGATATGTATTTTTAGGATTTTTTAGGGGCTACCCAAACGCTGGAAAATATGCCTGCCTGCGTCAATAAAGATGCATCTGGAATATAATTCAGTGGCGCTGCATGGGCGACCTATAAGAGTGATATCGGTATGGTGCGTCCATGACGCACCAACAGGTGAAAAGGACTCCTTTCTGATTACCTTGGTAATAACGAAATATGCCATGAATTTGCAGCACCGAAATAAGCGGCCATCGTTCGGTTGCTGGCCAATCTGATCCGCCGGGTGGTACGCGGGGAACGGGTTGTTTCGGATTGGCTCGCATCCCCCGGCGCCCTGCTCGGCGATAAGGCGATAAGAGTGCCTTGATGAGGAAAGATGCTCAGCGGGTTGAGTGTGAGCTGCGACAGAAGCGGCGGTGACCTGACGAGCCCTTCCCGTGCCACAGAATGCCGCCATGGCTGCACCTCCCGGGCGTTATATGGACACGGGGGCTGGGGGGTATGGCGCATCATCTTGAAAAACTATCGCCTAACTTATTGTTTAAAAAATAGAAATGATCGAAGAGCGCAGCCGCTTGCCATTTTGTCGTAGCCGCCCGGCAACACAATGAATAACGGGAGCTGATATGCAATATGTTGCTTTTTTGATCGCCTGTTGATGGTGGTGTTGGTATGGTCATCAAAGGGTCTGCCGGATAGCGCACAGGGTCCGGCACTCAACTGCCAGGAAGTTGGCCAGCGCGATCGCAATGCGGTCGCCCTTACCTGATGGTGGAGGGCTTATGTTGGGTTTTGTTCTGGGTGATATGTACTGTCAAGGGGGCTCGCACTCCTTGCCTCCCAAGCTGGGGAAACACTTTCCCATTCCCCTTGGTTATCAACTACATGGTCGCGTGTCGGCCGCCATCATGACCATAGAGACCCTGCTCAATACCCCTTATCCACAGAAGCGGTATCGGGAGCTGATCTATGGGGCCTATATCGAGCGTCAGCGTCTCCTGTTTGCCGAGCACGTCATCGTGGCCCGGCTGGAAGGAGACGAGGGACTGGCGCTCTCCATCGACCTCTCTTTTATCGCCACCGCGGTGCCTGTCGGTCTGATCGCCATCTCCGAGGAGCTGGCGTTGCTGACGGCGCCGCGTCCCAAGAAGTCTCACCCTCACTACGAGGTGCTGTGCAAGGTGATCGACTGCGTGGTGATGCTGATGTTCTATGGCAAGGTGATCCGCCAGCGCAATGCGGTGCTGGAAGACATAGGCCACCAGTTTGGCTATCACCCGGCGCCCGATCTGACGGCGCGGATTGGCAAGGGGGAGGGGGACGATTACGAGGCCTTCATGGTCAATATCCTCACCTGCATCGCCCACTCGGGCTCCTTCAAGGAGGCGCTGGAGAACGGGGCCAAGATGGGGATACGGGAGCCCGCCTTTTTCTGCATCGTCGGCGCCATTGCCAGCACTCTCTGGGGAGTGCCCAAGTTGTGGGCCTACCAGGCCTCACAGCTGATCAATCGCTCTCATCCCTACTACATCCAGAACCTGATGCGCTGTGAGGCGCGCGCCGGCCTCAGCCAGGTTAATCTGGTGGCCCCCAGGCCGTCCCCGTTTGTCTGGCTGTGGCGACAGATCTCCCGCCTGTTCAAGGGCGCCGCTTAGGACATCCTGATATCGAGCCCTGTGCTTACGCGGGATAGAGGGCGCCCAGTATGGCAGGGCGGCTGGCGCCGGTGACGGCGGGCAGGTTGCCGGGCAGGCGATGGATAAAGCGCTGCGCCAGCCAGGCGAAGGCGGCCCCCTCTACCCAGTCCGGGGCGATGCCCAGCTCGTCGGTGGTGGTGATGCACCACCCGGGCAAGAGTGCCGCAAGTTCCGCCAGCAGCGGGCCGTGATGGGCGCCCCCGCCACAGACAAACAGTTCGCCGTTCTCGGCCATTCCCTCAAGGGCTGGCAGCTGACTGGCGATGCTGTGGCAGGTCAGTGCCTGCAGGGTGCGCTGCACATCGGCAGGGTCGTAAGCCTGACCCGCCAATGCCTCGTCCAGCCAGGCCAGGGTAAACATCTCGCGCCCCGTACTTTTGGGCCAGGGGGCGGTGAAGTAGGGGTGAGCAAGCAGCTGCGCGAGCAGCTCGGGGATAAGAGTGCCACTGGCCGCCCAGCGGCCGCCCGCGTCATAGTCGCCCCCGTGCGGATGGTGGCGGCGATACCAGCCATCGAGCAGGGTGTTGGCGGGGCCGGTATCAAAACCGTATACCCCGTCGGCGTCGCCCGGCAGCACAGAGATATTGGCGATGCCGCCGAGGTTCAGCACCACCCGCAGGGCGCCGGGGCTGGCGAAGCGTGCCTGATGGAAGGCGGGCACCAGCGGGGCGCCCTGGCCACCGAGGGCCATATCCATGGTACGAAAATCGGCCACCACATCGATACCGGTGAGGGCAGCCAGGAGCGCCCCGTTGCCGATCTGCAGGGTAAACCCGAGCTGTGGGCGATGGCGGATGGTCTGGCCATGGGAGCCGATGGCGCGGATATCGGCAGGGGTCAGCCCAGCCTTGGCGAGCAGGGCACGGGTGGCGGCGGCAAATTCCCGGGCCACCAGGTTGTCGGCGACGCCCATGCGATCAATCTCGTTCTCGCCCGGGGTGCAGAGGGAATGCAGCTCGCGGGCAACCGGTGCCGGCCAGAGGTGGCAGAGCGCCGCCTCGACCTTAAGCTGCTCCCCGTCGATGGCCAGCAGTACGGCATCTATCCCGTCCATGCTGGTACCCGACATCAACCCGATATAGCGCTCACTCATGGCATCTCCTTGTATGACGGGAAACCTGGTCAGGGGTTACAGAGAGGAGAGGGTGACACATGATGCCGGGGCCAGCTCCGGTGCCCGACATTAGCCCTGTACCACGCTCGATCATCTCGTCTCCCCGTGTGTCGCCTTCGGTCATGTGCCAAAGGCGCCAGATAAAAGTCCGGGGGCCATGCCCCCGTCGTTACTGTTAGTTGTCATCCGGCGGTAATGACCCGCCCGAGGCTCAATTGCCGCGGTTGCTTCGCTTGTTCTGGGCCAGCTGGATCTCGCTGCTGTCCAGCTTGGCCAGTTGTGGCGTCGCCAGTTTTTTGAAGTTGGCGAGCTCGCGCCCGGTGAGTGTCTCGGCCTGGGGCAGGGTGAGAGTGCGCGGGTTTTTGTGCACGCCGCCCACCACGAATTCATAGTGCAGGTGCGGACCCGTTACGCGGCCCGTGCCCCCCAGAGTACCTATGGTTTGCCCCTGTTTCACCCGCTGCCCCTTGTTGACGGTGCGCTTGGTGAGGTGCAGGTACTTGGTCACATAGTTGCCCGCATGCTTGATGAAGACATAGTTGCCGTTGAACTGGTTGTAGCCGGCGGCCACCACGCTGCCTGAGCCCGCCGCCATGATGGGGGTACCCACGGGCGCTACATAGTCGATGCCGTTGTGGGGGCGGATCTTGCCGGTTACCGGATGGAGGCGGCGCGGGTTGAAGTTGGAGCTGATGTATTTGAAATTGACCGGCGCGCGCAGGAAGCTCTTGCGCATCGCCTTGCCCTGAGGCGTGTAGTAGTTGCCATCGTCATGAAGGACGGCGCGGTAGATCTCGCCCTGGTTGATGAATTCGGCGGCCAGGATATCGCCGGAGGCAACCCGCTCATCGTCGCGGAATTTCTCCTCATAGACTACCCGGAAGCTGTCTCCCGGCTGCAGATCCTGGGCAAAGTCGATGTCCCAGCCGAAGATGGCGGCCAGATCCATGATCTGATCCTCTGTCATGCCCGCCTCGACTGCAGCGCCCCAGAAGCTGGAGCGGATCTCCCCCTTGCTGACCAGCTCCCGGGTATCGAGGGCCATCTTGACGTTGCGGGCCACGAAGGTGTCATCCTGACGGCTCACCTTGAGGGCCTGCTCCAGGCTATGGGGGTAATAGAGGCTGTGCAGCTCACCGTTCTGGGTGAGCTTGAAGGTGAGCTCCTGGCCCGGCTGCAGCATGCGCAGCGGGTTGCTGCCCTCGAGCTGATCGATAAGGTGCAGGTCAGTGGTGCTCAGACCCAGGCGCTGGAAGATGATCCCCATATTGTCACCCCGGCGAACCTTGACCTGCTTGGTGATATAGGTCGGTTTGGGCGGGGTGACCGGCTGCTCTACTTGTGCAGTCAGCTCGGCAGGAGCGGGGGCCTCGTCGGTTTGCTCGCTCATGGCAATCTCGTTGCCGTTGTCATCGACCCGGGTGGCCACGGCCTGTTCACTGGGCCAGGCGATCAGCATCATGGTCAGGATGCTCAGGATAAGCACCATCTTGCGATGCCAGTGGGGAAGAGAATTGAAGGCGTGCCAAATAACCATGGAAGTTGATGCAGTCGAGCAGAATGGAAGGATTTTACAGCCTTTCCAATTGGCCCGCCATTCCAGTAATATGTCTGGCCCTGTGGAATCGTGATTGGAGTGTCAAAAAATGTCCCAGCTCGAGGTGGCGCTAGCCGAGATCAAGCGCGGAGCGGAAGAAATTCTGGTTGAAGAAGAACTGGTTGCCAAGTTGAAGGAAGGGCGCCCCCTGCGCATCAAGTTGGGTATGGACCCGACCGCTCCCGACATTCACCTGGGTCATACCGTGATCCTCAACAAGCTGAAGACCTTCCAGGATCTGGGTCACGAGATCATCCTGCTGATCGGTGATTTCACCGCCATGGTGGGGGATCCCTCCGGCAAGAACACTACCCGTCCGCCGCTCTCTGAAGAGGCCATCAAGCACAACGCCCTCACCTATGCGGAGCAGGCGTTCAAGATCCTCGATCCCAAGAAGACCCGCATCGAGTACAACTCCAGTTGGCTGGGTGAGCTGGGCGCGACCGGCATGATCAAGCTGGCGGCCAAGCAGACCGTGGCCCGCATGATGGAGCGTGACGACTTCAAAAAGCGCTACAGCAACGGGCAATCCATCGCCATCCACGAATTCCTCTATCCGCTGCTGCAAGGCTATGACTCGGTCGCCCTGAAGGCGGACGTCGAGCTCGGCGGTACCGACCAGAAGTTCAACCTGCTGATGGGGCGCGAGCTGCAAAAGGATGCCGGCATGGCCGCCCAATGCGTGCTGATGATGCCGCTGCTGGTGGGTCTGGACGGCGTCAAGAAGATGTCCAAGTCCGCAGGCAACTACATCGGCGTGCACGACGCCCCGGGCGAGATGTTCGGCAAGATCATGTCCATCACCGACGATCTGATGTGGAACTACTACGAGCTGCTCTCCTTCCGCCCGCTCGCCGAGATTGAAGCGTTCAAGGCCGGCATCGCCGCCGGTACCCTGAACCCGCGCGACGTCAAGATCTGGCTGGCGAAAGAGATCATCACTCGCTATCACGACGAGGCGGCGGCCGAGGCGGCCCACGAAGATTTCACCCAGCGTTTTTCCAAGAACGCCATTCCGGACGAGATGCCGGAGGTCGAACTGGCGCTGGAAGGGGAAGGGCTGGCGATTGCCAACTTGCTCAAAGACGCCGAGCTGGTTGCCACCACCTCAGAGGCGCTGCGTATGATCAAGCAGGGCGCGGTCAAGGTTGACGGCGAAAAACTAGAAGATGGCAAGGCGCTTATTGGTGCCGGCACAGCCGTCTACCAGGTCGGCAAGCGCAAGTTTGCCCGGGTGACCGTTAAATAAGCCGTGTTCTGAACACCGCTGCCATGAAAAAGCCTCCCTTGTGGAGGCTTTTTTGTATCTGTCATTCGCGGTCTTTGCCGAGCGTCAGCGGGCCAGCTCGACGGTGCGTGCCGCCGTCGCCACGGCCCGGCGCCGATGAGTTTGGGGTGCACAGGCACGCTTGAGGCGCAGCCACTCGCGCCACAGCAGCCAGCACAGCGGTGGGGTGAGCAGCAGCACGGTGGCGGGCTGGGCCATCAGTACCCCGTCTTTGCCCCACATCAGCGGCAGCAGGAAGATGAACGGCAGCAGCAATACCGTCTTGGCGATCGAGATGATCAGCGCCTGGCGGGTGCGCGCCATGGATTGCAGCAGCACTATGCCGAACATGATGACCCCCTCCAGCGGAATCGCCCCCAGATTGAGCAGCAGGCTGCTGACCGCGGCATCGATGAGTTCGGGATCCTCCCTGCCGGTATAGAGCATGGCCACCTGCCGGGGCAGCAGCTGTATGGTGAGCCACACCAGCATGCCGTAGATAAGGGTGAACTTGAGGCCCATCTCCATCAGGTACTTGAGATTGCGATGACGCCTGGCCCCCGCTGCCTGGCTGATGAGGGGCTGGATGCCGAAGGCGAGCCCTTGCAGGATCACGATAAAGACTGCCTCGGTATAGCCGGCCACGGTAAAGCCCGCCAGATCCTTCACGTTGCCATGCACCATCAGCTGGCTGTTGTGCAGCATCAGCAGCAGTCCCAGGTTGAACTGGGCGATGAGGCTCGGCAGGCCGGTAAAGAGCAGGTTCGGCATGGCGGGAAGATGGGGCACCAGATCACGCCAGCCCAGTCGCAGCCTGGCATAGGGGGTAAAGAAGTAGCCAAGGCCGATGAGGCTCACTGTCCCCTCCGCCATCAGGGTGGCCTGGGCGGTGCCGGTCAGGCCCAGCTCCAGTTTGGCCACCATCACATAGTTGAGGAGGATGTTGAGCACGGCGCCGGCGCTCACCAGCACCATGGCGAGCTTGGGGCGCCCGTCGTTGCGCAGCAGATAGGGCACCGCCAGGTTGCTGGCCAGCAGCAGGGTACCACCACCGATCCAGTAGAGGTAATCGCTGGCCTGTTGCCAGGTCTCGGTGCCCTGCTCTATGCCAAGCCCCAGCAATATATCCGTGTGGGTGTAATAGAGGAGAACGGGAGCGGTCACCCCCAGCACCAGCAGCAGCCAGAGGGCATTGACCAGCGCCTGGCGCGCTAGCGGGATGTTCTTCGCCCCCTGCTGGAAGGAGATGGCGGTGGCCGCTCCCATGCTGATCATGGCGGCGAGACCGCTCAACACCATGATGACGGGGTAGACCAGGTTGATGCCGGCAAGGCCGGCGGCGCCGACAAAATGGCCGACGAAGATGCCATCAATGAGGTAATAGGCTCCGGATACCAGCATGGCGAGGATCGAGGGGAGGGCGTAGGCCCAGAAGCGGCGGGTCATGGCCCGTTGCCGCAATGTGAAATAGGCAGACATATCTGTTCTCTTGCGGAGTTCGATTATCGAGCAGACAGTCTAGATTAATTCTTTTTTGGTGATAATCCTGGTTTTACTTGATGAATTGATGAGTATTGCTCATCAATTCAGGGTTTTGGTAGTGCGCCTTGAGCATGTCGATCAGGATGCGCAACCCGCTGCCCAGCTGGTGCCGGTTGGGATAGAAGAGATAGAAGCCGGCAAAGGTGGGGCTCCAGGGCTCCAGTACCGTGACGAGTTTGCCCTGGGCCACCTTCTGGGTTACCTCTTCTTCCAGGCAATAGGCCAGCCCCAGCCCCGCCTCGGCCGCCCCCAGATAGAGGGCAGGGGTGCTGGTGGTGAGTGGCCCCGTCACCTCTATCTCCAGCAGGTTGCCATCGGCGGCGAAGGCCCAGCGGTAGTGATGATGAGGGGTGAGGCGATAGCCGATGCAGGCGTGACGGCTAAGCTCGCTCGGGTGCTCAGGTATGCCGTGCTGTGCCAGATAGGCGGGGGAGCCCACCACCAGATAGCGCTGGGGCGGGCCCAGGGGGATGGCGATCATCTCCTTGGGCAACAGATCCCCGTAAAAGAGGGCGGCGTCATAGCCATCCTCGATCATCCGCGGCATCAGTTCCTGCTCCACCACCTCCACCTGCATTTTGGGGTAGCGCCCCAGATAATCGATGAGTACCGGCGCCAGCAGGCTGTCGATGGCGCTGCGCGGGGCGCAGATCTTGAGTCGTCCCACCGGTTCGTCGCTGTTGCGGGCCAGCTCGCTGAGAGCCTCTTCCAGGGTATTGAGGGTGGGCAGCAACTGCTTGAGCAGGCGTTGTCCCGCCTCGGTCGGCACCACGGCGCGAGTGCTGCGGTTGAGCAGGCGCACCCCCAGCCGCTCTTCCATGCCTTTCAGACTGTGGCTCAGGGCTGAGGCAGAGACGCCCAGCTCAAGGGCTGCCTTGCTGAAACTGCGGTGGCGGGCGACGGCGGCAAACACCGCCAGTTCGGCGAGATCGGTACGGGTAATGGTCATCGGCAATCCACGAAGAGGTGTGGCTCACAAGGGTACGCCAAGGGGGAGCGGGGCACAATCCACCGCAAAAGACGGGATGTTGCCGAAAAGTAACAACTAAAAATGGAGTGAAAATGCCAAATGAAATTTGAATTGTTAAAAAAAATTCAAGGCAAGGCATCTCTAATGTGATCTTGGTCGGTCGAAAGGCGACTCGAATCAAACTTTGGTTGATTAATTCAAAAAAACGCTGTGATTGATAGGGTCTTTTAATTACAGTCATTCCATCGAGAGCGTCTCTTGTTTCCAGATTGTTAATCTGGGCTGATTTGGACCTCAATGGCTATGTTTCGCGGCATCGATTGTTGCGGCCTTGTTGTCACAAGGAGTGATGACCTGATTGCCGGGGTGTACGTGATGAATTGCAAGCATGGACGACCGCTGTTCCAGGGATGAGGAGCCGGGCCAAGGCCCGAATGAACAACAAGAATCCCTTTTCCTAGATGACAGGAACAACATATGTCTGACATGAATATTGCAGCTGATGGTCTTGTAGCCAGCAAGGCTTCCCGTGGCCTCAACAAGGCCGATGTGGTCTGGATGCTGGGTCTGTACGGTACCGCCATCGGTGCCGGTGTGCTCTTCCTGCCGATCAATGCCGGTGTCGGTGGTCTGTGGCCGCTGGTGGCCATGCTGATCCTGGCCCTGCCGCTGACCTTTTTCGCCCACCGTGGTCTGACCCGTTTCGTGCTGTCCGGTTCCACCCGTGATGGCGACATCACTGAAGTGGTGGAAGAGCACTTCGGCAAGACCGCAGGCAAGTTCATCACCCTGCTCTATTTCTTCGCCATCTACCCGATCCTGCTGATGTACTCCGTGGCCATCACCAACACGGTCGAGAGCCTGATGGTGCACCAGCTGGGCATGACGCCGCCCCCGCGCGTCCTGCTCTCCCTGGGTCTGATCCTCGGCCTGATGGCGATCGTTCGCCTCGGTGGCGACGTGATCGTCAAGGCGATGAGCGTGCTGGTATTCCCGTTCGTGATCACCCTGATGGGCCTGGCGCTCTACCTGATCCCGCACTGGAACGGTGCCATCATCACCGAAGCGCCGGCTCTGTCCGAAGCCTTCAGCGGTGACTTCATCAAGACCCTGTGGCTGGCGATCCCGGTAATGGTGTTCTCCTTCAACCACTCCCCGATCATCTCCTCCTTCGCGGTGGACAACAAGGGTCGCTACGGTGAAGGTGCCGAGAAGAAGTGCAGCAACATCCTGCTGGGCGCCCACGTCATGATGGTGATGACAGTGATGTTCTTCGTGTTCAGCTGCGTACTGAGCCTCTCCCCGGCTGACCTGGCGGCTGCCAAGGAGCAGAACATCTCCATCCTGTCCTACCTGGCCAACCACTTCGACAACCCGGTTATCGCCACCGTGGCACCGCTGATCGCCATGGTTGCCATCAGCAAATCCTTCCTGGGTCACTACCTGGGTGCGCAAGAGGGCATGAACGGCCTGATGGCCAAGGCGCTGCGCGAGAAGGGCAAGAAGGTTGACACCAAGCAGCTGAACAAGATCACCGCGGTGTTCATGATCCTGACCACCTGGGCCATCGCCACCATCAACCCGAGCATCCTCGGCATGATTGAAGACCTGGGCGGCCCCATCATCGCGATGCTGCTGTTCCTGATGCCGATGTACGCCGTCGCCAAGGTACCTGCCATGCGCAAGTACGCCGGCAACATCAGCAACGGCTTCGTGACCATCATTGGCCTGATCGCCATGTCCGGCATCATCTACAAGCTGGTTGCCTGATAACACAGATCAATCAGTTGAAAGAGAAAGCCGCCTCGCAAGAGGCGGCTTTTTTGTTTTTCGAGTTTGAGCGATGCGCCGTGCAGCAGAGCGGGCCGCGCCTGTATTCCCTTCTCAGGGATGGCGCGGTTCTCCTCGTGTTCCTTCCCCATTGACGCTTTTTGAGTGATCAGTCGACAAGCCTTGGCCATCTGGCGCCAAAAGGCTTAACAAAGGGGCGGGGGGGGCCTAACATGGCTGGACATTTTTTGAATCGGGACAAAAGGATATGTCTGCGTTGAAGAAGGATCTCGGACTCTGGCAGGGGATGGGGCTGCTCGCTACCTCCCTGCTCGGCACCGGTATCTTTGTGGTACCGGCGACCGCGGCGTCGTTGGCGGGGGGGGCCTCGCTCTGGGCCTGGTTGCTGCTGATTGCGCTGGTACTGCCCATCGCCTTTACCTTCGCCCGCCTCGGGCGCCGTTATCCCCACGCCGGCGGGGCGCCGCACCTGATAGGCCTCGCCTTTGGCAATGGCGCCGAGCGTTTCTCCGCCTTCCTGTTTCTGGCGGTGCTGCCGGTGGGATTGCCCGCCGCCCTGATGATTGCCGCCGGGTTCTGGCACGCCCTGTTTGACATGGGGGAGTGGACCCTGTGGGGCATCCAGCTGCTCACTCTGCTCGGCGTCTTTCTGCTCGGGCTGCGGGGGGCGCGCTCCTCCGGCAACCTGCAGCTGCTGATCGCCCTGGCCATTTTGGGACTCACCCTGCTTATCTGGTTCAAGGGGGATCTGAGCTGGCGTGACGCGGCCCAGCCGTTGCCTGCCGCCAGCGAGTGGCCCGCCATGGGCACGGCGCTGGCGGTGATGTTCTGGTGTTTCGTCGGGCTGGAAGCCTTCGCCCATATGGGGGAGGAGTTCAAGCGGCCAGAGCGGGATTATCCCCTTGCCCTGCTCGGTGGCGTGCTGCTGGCGGGGCTCATCTACTGGATCCACTCGCTGGTGGTACTGAAATATGGCCTCTATGGGGACGAGGCGAAGAATGCCACCGCCATCCCCTCTCTGCTGGCCCTGCTGTTTGGTCCCACTGCCAAGTGGCTGGTGGCGATCCTTGGCTACCTCTCCTGTTTTGCCAGCATCAACATCTATCTGCAGGGCTTTGCCCGGCTGATCTGGAGCATGGCGCGCGAAGGCAAGCTGCCTGCCTCCCTGGCCCGCCTCACCGCCCGGGGCGCCCCCTTGCTGGCGCTCAGCTGGGTGCTCGCCATCTGCCTGCTCTCTATCACCCTGATCATCTGGTTGAAGCTGCCGCTGGATGAATTGATCCGCTACGCCAACGGCAACTTCGTGCTGGTCTATCTGCTCTGCATGGCGGCGGGCTGGCGTCTGCTCGGCGGGGTGGGCAAGGGGTTGGCGGGGCTCAGCGTGCTGCTTTGCGCCGCCGTGCTGGTGGCACTCGCTTCCGAGGTGCTCTATGCAGTGGTGCTGAGTGCAGGCTACGGCCTCTTCTCCCTGTGGCGCCGTCATCTGCGCCGTAGCCGCGAACGGGACATGCTCGCCGTCTGCAAGTAAAGGGCTACGGATAAAGGACTACGGATAAAGGGCAGAACAAGCCTCCGCTACATGGGGGCTTTTGTTTTTCATATGGATACTGACTTGCCCACCAGCCCGCTAAAACCCCCGTTCCGGATCAATTCAGAGGCGATTTGTCGGCAAAAAAAGTGGGATCTATCTCTCGTTTTGCTTAAAGTGATTCTCCCCGTTCGCCGAGTTCGGGGTGCCCGCAAGGATGCCATCCAGACGTAACAGGATGGTCTGGCCAGACTGACTCCCGATTATCTTCACGGTTCCCCAACGCTGTCACCCGGTGTGACGGCTGCCTGTGCCGTTTCGTCAGTATCGGCCTTACGTCGCTCTCATCGTGCATCGTCTTCATCTGCAGTGAGTGAACCATGAGCGAATCGATTTTTGAGATCCATGACTGGACCCTGAGGGTGGATGACAACACGTTGTCGCGCCCCGAGCGGGAGGTCTACCTCGAGCCCAGACTGGTCAATCTGTTGCGGTTTCTGGCGTGCAATGCCGGTACCGTGTTTGGTCGTGACGCCCTGATCAACGAAGTATGGGAGGGCGCCGAGGTCACCGATCAGGTGGTTACCCAGTCCATCTTCGAGTTGCGCAAGATCCTCAAAGATGGCCGCACCGATGCGGCCGACTATATCGTGACCGTGCCCAAGCGCGGCTACAAGCTGGTGGCGCCGGTGCGCGTGCAGCAGGTGGTCGGTCTGGTGATGGCGGACGAGTTGCCGGCCGCCAGCCAGACGGACGGCGAGCTGGACAGCGTCGACAAGGTGGCGGATGAGACGGCGCAGAATGTGACTCCCTTCCCGGCCGGCCCGCTGACCCGCGCCATCTCCACCCATGGCAAGGACGGTCGCAGCCGCTGGAAGATGGCGAGCTTCGATATCTTCGTCGCCCTGGTGCTGGTCGCCATCGTCAGCATGCTCAGCTACCAGCATGCTGCTCCCCAGGTGCACACCATGCTGGATCCGGATCTGCTGGTGTTTCGCTTCCACGCCGGCCTGGATGGCAACAACCAGGATGTGCGCCTAGCCGACGGCATCACCCGCACCCTGATGGGAGAGGTGGCCGCCGCCACGCCGCTGCGGGTGCAGTATGGGGCTACCCGGTTGATTGGGGGGATCAGGCCCGGCAAGGAGCTGAGCGTGCGGGTTTCCCGCCAGCCGAGAGGTGCCTATCTGGATCTGGAGTATCGCAACCTCAATACCAACCGGGTGCTGTTCAGCCACCAGTATCTGTTCAGTCGCGACAACGTTCACGAGGTGCTGCAGGCGAGCAGCCGGGATCTGCTGCAGGTGCTCGAACAGCCACAGGCGCAGCCGGGCATGGGTTGGCCCACAGATGCGGGTTCCCTGATCGCCATGATGGAGGCTCGCTACTACACCAACAGCCGCGACCCGGTGGCGCTGAAGCAGGGGGTCGACCTGCTCGACAAATCCCTGGCCAGCCAGCCGGATCAGCCCCTGCTACTGGCGGAGCGTTATCTGGCCGGTGAAGTGCTGGCGACGCTCACGGGTGAACCCGAGAGCAACCCCCTGCAGGAGATTGGCGATCATCTGGCCCATGTGGTGCAGCTCCAGAGCGGCACCTTGCCCGCCAGGGTCTGGGAGGCACTGAGCCTGAGAGCCATCCTGAATGGCCAGCAGCAACAGGCAGGCGAGCTGCTGGCGCAGGCCGCCGGTCGGGGCTGTTCCGTGCTCTATTACATACTGCAGGGCAAGCTGGCCGAGCTGGATGGCCGCCCCGAGGCGGCGGGGGATGCCTACAGTCACGCCTTCCTGATGGAGGCCACCGAGCAGACCTATCTGCTCTGCCAGCAACTCGGTTTTTACAGCAATATGGAGACCCTGACCCCGGCGCTGTTCAATACCCTGGGTCAGAGTAAGGTAAAGCTGTTCTAAGTGCCTGCATAAAGCAGCTGACTGCCACTCAGGTCAGTCGTGAAGGCCGCCTGCGGGCGGCCTTTTGCTTGTCTGGCGTCCGCTATTCAGGGATGGCAGCAAGAGTCGCTCGCAGGCCAGATGGGGTGTTAGCTTGCCCTTGTCCCTTCTTTCTTTTGCTCCCTTTCTGCTTGCCATGACGCAGCCCGGTCGGGTTGCGACTGGCCACTCTTACCCCGTTGCTGTCTCTCTACCCTGAGCGACTGCGCGCTTTCTTCTGCCTTTGTGCCTCTTTGTTAGGGGTGTCCATTTTTGTGCCTTGGGATGGCTTGTCCGGCGCACCACCTTTCACGTTTTCGGTTGTCCTCTTGGCGGAGATGAGTGTCATCCGGCTGCGATTTTGTCTATGGCTGCAAAGCCGTATCCGGTTGCCGGCTGGCGATAGGGAGGGCTGGGGAATGTCATCTGCCCTTTGTACTTATCAAGGGGATGAGAAAAATATCAAGGCGGCTTGATAAGGAGATTATCAAGGCCCATCAAGAGGCGCTGCCGGTATCAAGGTTTTATCAAGATGGGGCTTGATGGATGAATCAAACTTATGTTTTTAAACAGTTTTATCTCTATGGGAAAGAAGGCGAAAAAAACTTCACTCATATTTTTATCCCTTAGCGGGACTTTATGTTTTCCGGTGACCGGGAGCCTAGTCTGTGGCCATTCCCTGGCGGGTGACGCCGTCAGATATGTCTGTGACGACCCGACTTTTTATAGCACCGGAGATCTTATGTCCCTAGATACGAGCAAGAAGATCGGCCTTATCGCCTGTACAGGCGTGGTGGCCGGCAACATGATGGGGAGCGGCATCGCCCTGCTGCCCTCTGCCCTGGCCACTATTGGCTCCATCTCGATTTTCAGTTGGGCCATCTGTCTGGTTGGCGCCATGGGCCTGGCCTTTGTGTTTGCCCGCCTTGCCACCAAGAACCCGCAGGAAGGGGGCCCCATCGCCTACGCCGGCGAGATCTCCCCGGTGTTCGGTTTCCAGACCGGCGTGCTCTATTACCACGCGAACTGGATTGGCAACCTGGCCATCGCCATCACCGGCGTCTCTTACCTCTCCGTCTTTTTCCCCATCCTCAACAGCCCGATCCCGGCCGCCGTGGCCACCATCGCTGCGGTGTGGATCTTCACCTTCGTCAACCTGCTTGGCGGTAGCTGGGTGAGCCGGCTCTGTACCCTGGGTCTGGTGCTGATCCTGCTGCCTGTCGTAGGCACCGCCCTGGTCGGCTGGAGCCACTTTGACAGCACCCTCTACAGCCAGAACTGGAACACCACAGGGAGCAGCGATATCCATGCGGTCATCAGCGCCGTGCTGATCTGCCTCTGGTCCTTCGTGGGTGTGGAGTCCGCCGCCGTCTCCTCCGGCATGGTGAAAAATCCCAAGCGCACCGTACCGCTCGCCACCATGCTGGGTACCGGCATCGCGGGTGTCATCTACATCCTCTCCACCCAGGTGATCGGCGGCATGTTCCCGGCCGATGAAGTGGCCGCCTCCGGCGCTCCGTTTGCCATGGCCTCCTCCGCCATCTTCGGCAGCTGGTCCGCCCCCTTCGTGTCCGCCTTCACCGCCCTGGCCTGCTTCACCTCTTTGGGCTCCTGGATGATGCTGGTGGGCGAGGCGGGCAAGCGCGCCGCCCATGATGGCAACTTCCCGAAAGTCTATGGCGAAGTGGACAAGAACGGCGTGGCCAAGAAGGGGCTGATCCTGGCTTCCCTCAAGATGACTGCCCTGATGATCGGCCTGACCGCCTTCACCTCCCAGTCCGCCCACGCGGCCGACCTGTTCAACGTGCTGACCACGGATGCGGTGCTGCTGACCATGCTGCCCTACTTCTACTCCAGCATTAACCTGATCCGTTTCGAGGGTATGACCTCCCGCAGCGTTGGCGCCATGATCTTCTCCGGCGTCGCCTGTGTCTTCTGTCTGGTGGCCCTGATGGGTGCCAAGGGGTCAAACCTCACCGCTACCTTCGTGGTGTCGCTCATCATCCTGATGTTCTACGCCAAAAAACAGGGGCTGCGTCAGCATGACGCCCTGCTCAAAGAGCAGACCAGTCACTAATTCTCCCTTTTCATCTTCCGTGCGCTCTTCACTCACCATCCCTGATGGAGAGCGCCCCCTTACGTGTGGAGCATTACGATGAATATCATTGCCATCCTCAACCACCTGGGCGTTTTCTTTAAAGAAGAACCCATCCGCCAGCTGCAAGCCTCTCTCGAGCGCAAGGGTTTCGAGGTCGTCTATCCGGTCGATGTGGCCGATCTGCTCAAGCTTATCGAGAAGAACCCGCGCGTCTGCGGCGCCATCTTCGACTGGGACAAATATTCCCTGGGTCTGTGCAAGGAGATCCACGATCGCAACGAGAAGCTGCCGATCTTCGCCTTCGCCAACGATCAGTCCACCCTCGACATCCACCTGACCGATCTGCGCCTGAACGTGCACTTTTTCGAGTACCGTCTCGGCATGGCCGACGACATCGCCCTCAAGATGAACCAGGCCACCCAGGACTATCAGGACGCCATCCTGCCGCCGTTCACCAAGGCGCTGTTCAAGTATGTGGAAGAGGGCAAGTACACCTTCTGTACTCCGGGTCACATGGGCGGTACCGCCTTCCAGATGAGCCCGGCCGGCAGCCTCTTCTATGACTTCTACGGCCCCAACGCCTTCAAGGCGGACGTCTCCATCTCCATGCCGGAGCTCGGCTCCCTGCTGGATCACTCCGGCCCCCACAAGGATGCCGAAGAGTACATTGCGCGCACCTTCAACGCCGATCGTTCCTACATAGTCACCAACGGCACCTCCACCGCCAACAAGATTGTCGGCATGTACTCCGCGCCGGCGGGCAGCACAGTGCTGGTGGATCGCAACTGCCACAAGTCGCTCACTCACCTGATGATGATGAACGACGTGACCCCGATCTATTTCCGTCCGACCCGCAACGCCTACGGCATCCTGGGTGGCATCCCGCAGAGCGAGTTCCGCCGCGAGACGATTGCCGCCAAGGTGGCCGCGACCCCGGGTGCCCAGGCTCCCCGTTACGCCGTGGTGACCAACTCCACCTATGACGGCCTGCTCTACAACACCGGCTTCATCAAGGAAGCGCTGGATACCCCCTTCATCCACTTCGACAGCGCCTGGGTGCCCTACACCAACTTCAGCCCGATTTATGAGGGCAAGTGCGGCATGAGCGGCGACGCCATCCCGGGCAAGGTGTTCTACGAGACCCAGTCCACCCACAAGCTGCTGGCGGCCTTCTCCCAGGCCTCGATGATCCACATCAAGGGCGACGTGGAGGAAGAGACCTTCAACGAAGCCTTCATGATGCACACCTCTACCTCGCCGCAGTACGGCATCGTGGCGTCCACCGAGATCTCCGCCGCCATGATGCGGGGCAACACCGGCAAGCGGCTGATCAAGGACTCCATCGATCGCGCCATCTCTTTCCGTAAAGAGATCAAGCGCCTGCGTACCGAGAGCGAAGGCTGGTTCTTCGACGTGTGGCAGCCGGACAACATCGACACAGTCGAGTGCTGGAAGCTGGATCCGAAAGATGACTGGCACGGCTTCAAGGATATCGACGACGAACACATGTACCTGGATCCCATCAAGGTGACCCTGCTCACTCCGGGCATGGGCCGCGATGGCCAGCTGCTGGAGAGCGGTATCCCGGCCTCCCTGGTCTCCAAGTTCCTGGACGAACGCGGCATCGTGGTAGAGAAGACCGGCCCCTACAACATGCTGTTCCTTTTCTCCATCGGTATCGACAAGTCCAAGGCGATGCAGCTGCTGCGCGCCCTGACCGAGTTCAAGCGCGGCTATGATCTGAATCTCACCATCAAGAGCATTCTGCCGAGCCTCTATCGTGAAGATCCGGCCTTCTATGAAGGTATGCGCATCCAGGATCTGGCCCAGCGCATCCACGATCTGACCCGCAAGTACCGTCTGCCGGAGCTGATGTTCAAGGCGTTCGACGTGCTGCCGGAGATGAAGATGACCCCGCATGCCGCCTGGCAGCAGGAGCTGGCCGGCAACGTGGAAGAAGTGCCCCTGCGTGACATGGTGGATCGCATCAGCGCCAACATGATCCTGCCCTACCCGCCGGGAGTGCCCCTGGTTCTGCCGGGCGAGATGGTGACTACCGACTCCCTGCCGGTGCTCGAGTTCCTCGAGATGCTGTGCGAGATCGGTGCCCACTACCCGGGCTTTGAGACCGACATCCACGGCCTCTATCGTCAGGCCGATGGCAGCTACACCGTCAAGGTCCTGCGCCAGGCAGACTAATCACAACGGGCCGCGAGGCCCGTTTTTTCCTTCGGTTTTCTTGTGTGAGTCGCCAATCATGAAGCGAGTGATCTCCATTCAATCCCACGTGGTCTTTGGCTGTGCCGGCAACAGCGCCGCCGTTTTCCCCATGCGCCGTCTGGGGGTGGAAGTGTGGCCCGTCAACACGGTGCAGTTCTCCAATCACACCCAGTACAGCCAGGGGTGGCAGGGGATGGTGATGCCGGCGGGCCACATCGGTCAGCTGATGGCGGGCCTCACCGACATCGGCGTGCTGGGGCAGTGCGATGCGCTGCTCAGCGGGTATCTCGGCTCTGCCGCTCAGGGGGAGGAGATACTGGCGGCGGTGGCCAGGCTCAAGGCGTGTAATCCGCGCGCCCTCTATTTTTGCGATCCCGTGATGGGCCACCCCAACAAGGGGTGTATCGTCGCCCCCGGCGTCGCCGAGTTCTTCAAGGATCGGGCGCTGGCCTGCGCCGACATGCTGGCCCCCAACCTGCTGGAGCTGGAGCGGCTCACCGGCCGCGAGATCCACAACGTGCCCGAGGCGGTGGCGGCCTGCCAGCAGCTGCGGGCGCGGGGGGCCAGGCTGGTGCTGGTCAAGCATCTGGGGCGGGCCGGATTCGGCCACGATCGCTTCGAAATGCTGCTGGTGTGCGACGAGGGGGCCTTTCATATCTCGCGCCCCCTCTATCCGTTTGCTCGCCAGCCCATCGGGGTGGGAGATCTGCTAAGTGCCACCATGCTGGCCAATCTGTTGGCCGGATACGAGCCGGTGGTGGCGTTCGAGCGGACCAACGCCAGCGTGGATGCGGTGCTGGCCCAGACCTGGCTGGTCAATGCCTATGAGCTGCAACTGGTGGCGGCCCAGCACGAGATGGCGCAGCCCCATGTGCGCATCCGGGCGACCCGGCTTGCCCTGACCTGCGCCGCCTGATTGGCGCCAGATAGCAAAAAGCCCTGATGATCAGGGCTTTTTCTTGCGTGCCGATTTGGGCTGTGGTCAGTCTTGCGGGCTCTTGAGCGCCTTGATGATGTCCTCGCCCGGAGGCAGATCCCTTATCTGGTGAAACAGTTCGAGTTCCCCCTGGGGGCCTATGGTGAAGGCATCGCCGCTCAGGTAGCTGCCGCTGCCGGCGCTCTCCATGATGACCACCAGCTCGGGCTGCTTGTCACCGTTGAGATCCAGCAGTTTCAACTCCCTGATGCTGCCCTCCCGGGGCAATACCTTGCCCTCGACAAACTGGTCGAGGGGAAACTGGGGATTGGCCCCGGTGTAGAGGCGCACGTCATAGCTGCCGATGGAGGCGGGCTCGCCGCGACCCTCGCTCACCACGAGGACCTGGCCTGAGGGGAGGGTCAGTTGGCGAGAGGCCCCTTCCGCCCCTTGTGCGACCATGGGCAGGGTGAAAAGAGGCAGGGCGAGCAGCCCCAGCGCCATCATCCTGTTTTTCATCGTTGACTCCTTACGGGGACGGCGGGGCGCCCCCGTTGGTGGTGTTTACCAGATCTTCACCCGTTTCTCGGGCGGCAGATAGAGCTTGTCACCCGGCTGGATGTTGAATGCCTCGTAGAAGGCGGGAATGTTCGGTACCACGCCGTTGACCCTGTATTCGGGCGGGGAGTGGGGATCGGAGCGCAGCAGCATCTGCATCAGCTCGGGGCGGTACATCCCCTTCCACACCTGGGCCCAGCCGAGGAAGAAGCGTTGCTCGCCGGTGAAGCCGTCCAGTACCGGTGCCTCCTTGCCATCGAGCGATAGCTCGTAGGCTTTGTGGGCGATGGTGAGGCCACCGAGATCGCCGATGTTCTCGCCCAGGGTGAACTGGCCGTTGACGAACTGTCCTTTGATGGGCTCGAAGCGGTTGTACTGGGCCACCAGCCGGCTGGTGCGGAAGCGGAACTCCTTGAGATCCTGCGGTGTCCACCAGTCGCGCATCATGCCGTCGCCGTCGGATTTGGCCCCCTGATCATCGAAACCGTGGCCCATCTCGTGGCCGATCACTCCGCCGATGGCGCCATAGTTGACCGCATCGTCCGCCGTCATGTCGAAGAAGGGGGGTTGCAGTATGGCCGCCGGGAAGACGATCTCGTTGTTGCTCGAGTTGTAGTAGGCGTTCACCGTCTGGGGCGACATGTGCCACTCGTCCCGATCGACCGACTTGCCGAGGCGGGCGAGATCGTCGGCGTATTCAAATGCCTGGGTCCGCTGCAGGTTGCCCACCAGATCGTCCGGCTTGATGACGATACCGCTGTAGTCTTTCCACTTGTCCGGATAGCCAATCTTGGGTCTGAACTTGGCCAGCTTCTCGAGGGCCTGCGCCTTGGTCTCTGGCGACATCCAGTCGAGTTCTTCGATGCTCTGGCCGTAGGCGGTGCGCAGGTTTTCCACCAGCTGCTCCATCCGGGCCTTGGCCTCGGGCGGGAAGTAGCGGGCCACGTAGAGCTGGCCGACGGCCTCGCCCAGGTGATCATTGAGCACCCCCAGTGCCCGCTCCCAGCTGGCGCGCTGCTTGGGTGTGCCGCTTAAGGTGGTGCCGTAGAAGGCGAAGTTGGCGCGATCCGTCTCGCCGTCGAGGTAAGGGGCGTAGTCGGTCAGCAGCTGCCACTTGAGGTAGGCCTGCCAGTCGGCGATGGGGGTCTGGGCCATCACCTTGTCCAGCGCGCTCAGGTAGCTCGGCTGGCCGATGATGAGATCGGGCTGGGCGGCGATGCCGGCTCCATCGAGATAGGCCTGCCAGTCGATGGCGGGAGCGAGGCGGGCCAGCTCGCTAGCCGGGCGCTTGTTGTAGTTCTTCTCCCGATCCCGCAGGGTGACGTTGTCCCACTGGATGGCTGCGAGTCGGGTCTCGAGGGCGAGAATGCGTTTGGCCTTGCCGCTCGGGTCGGACTCACCGAGCCGGGTCAGCATGCTGGCAATGTGGCGCTCGTATTTTTGGCGCAGGGCCTGACTGTCGGCATCCGTCTTGAGGTAATAATCCCGATCCGGCAGTCCCAGGCCCCCTTGATAGAGGTAGACAGCGTAGCGATCCGGCGCCTTGGCGTCGGGGCCGATCCCGATCCCGAACGGGGCGCCGCCACCGAGTTTGCTCGCCTCGGCAAAGGCGCGGGCCAGATCCCGTTGGTCGTGGATCTGATCGATCTGGGCGAGGGCGGGAGCGAGTGGTGACAGCCCCTTGACATCACGGCCCGCCTGATCCAGATAGCTGGCGTAGAGATCGCGGATCTGTTGGGTAGGCGTGCCGTCGGCGGCGCTCTGGTGGGCCAGCCCCTCGACCAGCACCCGCACGTCTGCGAGGGATTTGTCCCTCAGCATGTAGAAGGCGCCATCGGCGGGGCGATCGTCGGGGATCTTGGCGCTGGCGAGCCATTTGCCGTTTACGTAGCGAAAGAAGTCGTCGCCCGGGCTGACGGTGGTGTCCATGTTGGCCAGCGCCAGTCCCGAGTGTTTGGGGTCGCCTTGCGGTGCCTGACTGCAGCCGGCCAGCAGGGCCAGTCCAATGAGGCCGGCCAGTATGCTTTTCTTGTTGTTCATGCTGTTTGATTCCAATTCCGGTTGTTTGCTTCCCTTGCAACGGGGGCATCCTGGTACCACTTTCGGTACCATCTTGGGTACTGGGATGCGGCTCACTCTAGCAGTCGGGTTGCAGCTTGATAAGCCCGACTCTGTTAAGATCGGCCGGTTCGTTTCGGGGAAGCCTATGATTTCTCATCTTTATTCTCGCTTTTGTCAGACCCTGCCTGTGCCGGAAGGTTCCACCCGTCTGCTGGTGGCGTTCAGCGGCGGGCTCGACTCCACCGTGCTGCTGGTGCTGGCGGCGCAGTTCGCCCGCGAGCACGGCCTTGGCTTGCGCGCCCTCCACGTTCACCATGGTCTGAGCCCCCACGCCGATGAGTGGGTTGCCCACTGCGAAACCGTCTGTCAGCAATTGGCGGTAACCCTCATGGTGGAGCGGGTGCAGCTGGTGCGCGGCAATGGCGAGAGCCTGGAGGCCCAGGCCCGGGAGGCGCGCTACCGGTGTCTGACTACGCACATGGGGGAGGGGGAGTGGCTGCTCACCGCCCATCATCAGGACGATCAGCTGGAGACCCTGTTGCTGGCCTTGAAACGGGGCGCCGGGCTGCGTGGCCTGGCCGGGATCCTGCCACGCCAGCCCTTTGCTGGTGGCCTGTTGCTACGCCCCTTGCTCGATATCAGTCGTCGGGAGTTGGCCAAGGCCGCCGCCACCCTGCCTTATGGCTGGGTGGAGGATGAGAGCAACCGGGACGTGAGCTACGATCGCAACTTTTTGCGTCAGGAGCTTATTCCCCGGCTCAAGGCGCGCTGGCCTGCCATGGCCCAGACCGCGAGCCGCACCATGGCGATCTGCGCCGAGCAAGAAGCACTGCTGGAGGAGCTGGCCGAACAGGACTGGCATCTGGCGGGCGAGGGGGAGGCGCTCCATATCGCCGCCCTGCAGCCCCTCTCGCCAGCGCGGCGCAACAATCTGCTGCGCTACTGGATCCGTCGCCAGGGGGGCGAGATGCCCTCTCGTGAACAGCTCAACCGGCTCTGGCAGGAGGTGGCGCTGGCCCGCGGGGATGCCAACCCGCAGCTCAACTGGGGCAAGCAGAGCTGTCGCCGCTTCCAGGACCGCCTCTATCTGGTCACCCCCGACCTGCAGCCTTGCCAGCTGGAGCTGCCATTGACCACGGGAGAGGTGATTTCACTGCCTGACGGACTGGGCACGCTCCTGCTTCGCCGGCAAACCGGCGGGGAGGGATTGCTGCGGTTGCCCCGGGGTGACGAACCGCTCTCGGTGCGCTTTCAGGTGGTGCCCGGTACCATGCTCAAACCGGTAGGGCGCGCCGGCAGTCGCCGTCTGAAAAAACTGCTGCAGGAGTATGGTGTGCCCTCCTGGCAGCGGGGGCGCATTCCCATCCTCTACTATGGCGATCAGGTGGCGGCCGTGGTGGGGCTTTTTGTCTGTGACGGTTTTCTGGCGCAGGAGGAGGGGCTGAGATGTGAGTGGCAGGCGGCCCGGCTTGCCCCCGTCATGCCGGAGTCAGGCGATCTGGATTGAATCGCGGCCCCCCATCCTGTTTCCATGGCGGGGCCGCCAGATTGTCTATTCGCCGGGATCTGTCTTGCCCGCTCTCTTGCGGGCATAGAGGTGGTTGTCGGCCGCCTCGTAGAGGCTCTGCACGTCGACCCCGGATTGCCAGGTCGCGGCCCCCAGGCTGCAGCCAACCGAGAAGGCTGAGAGTTCCTTGCTGGTCATCAGCATGTGCTGCAGACGCAGCCAGACCGGACGCCATGCCTCGGGTTCGGCCGGTTGCAGCAGCAGCGCAAACTCGTCCCCCCCGAGCCGGAATGCCTGATCCGTGCTGCGGATACACCCCTTGAGCAGCATGGCAAAGCGGCTCAGCACCAGATCCCCCACCGGATGACCCCAGGTGTCGTTGATCTGCTTGAAGCGATCCAGATCCAGCAGCACCAGCACCAACCCGTGGGGCTCGCGGCCATGCTGCTCGATGGCGCGGCCGATGGCCTCATCGAAGTAGGAGCGGTTGCCAAGGCCGGTCAGGTGATCGAGTCGCACCAGCTGATCGAGCTTTTCAAGCCGCAGATAGAGCGGCAGCAGCAGGCTCAGCAACTGATGGCACTGCAGCAGCCGCCGTTGCTGGTGGCTGCTCATGGGCAGATCCAGCTCGTAGTGCAGCTGGCCGAGCAGCTGGCCATGCTGGCCGCGCAGCTCGAAGGAGTGGTTGTGCGGTGTCAGGGTCGCCAGGGGCGGATGCTGGATCAGGGAACGGGGCTGCTCGTGCTCGAAGTAGAGGCTGTGGATCCTGACAATTTTTGCCGCCTGGGCGGCAAAGGTTGTCAGCAGAGCGTCGAGATCCTGCTGCCCCAGCAACTGTTCCAGCAACTGGTTACGCTCGACGCTATGTAACGGCACGACCCGCTCGCTCTGGTGCACCCACAGCTCGAGGCTATGGGCAAAACCATTGAGTGATGACGTATTTTCCATGGTTTTCCACCTGTAAACACCTGACTACTCCCCCCTTCCCTGCAATTGGCATGCCCAATATATCTTTCCTGCCTCCCGGCCCAGCTGACTAGACTTAAGTTGATAAAAGGAGAGGAAAATTTGTATACAGATCTGCTGATCCTGCTGTTTGCCGCCGTCCTGCTGGTGGCGATTTTCCGGCGCCTCGGGCTGCCGGTGATCCTCGCCTATCTGATCGCCGGGGTACTGCTCGGCCCGCACGGACTGGCGCTGGTGACCGGCCAGTCCACTATGCAGACCATCGCCGAGCTCGGTATCGTCTTTTTGATGTTTTCCCTGGGGCTGGAGTTCTCCCTGCCCAAATTGCTGGCGATGCGCCGGCTGGTGCTGGGGGTGGGCGGGCTACAGGTGCTGCTCACCTCCCTGCTCTTTTTCTGGCTTGCCCGTTGGTGGGGGCTCAGCCTGCCCCAGGCGCTGGTGGTTTCCGGCACCCTGGCGCTCTCCTCGACCGCCGTGGTGATCAAGCAGCTGGGTGAGCAGAAACAGCTCCATACCCGCCGTGCCCAGCTCGGGGTGAGCGTGCTGCTGTTTCAGGATCTGGCGGTGGTGCCGCTGCTGGTGATGATCCCCATCCTGGCCCAGCCCGAGGTGCAGGGCAGCGCCCTGCTGGCAGAGATCGCCTGGGCCACCCTCAAGGGACTGTTCGCCCTGTTTAGCCTGTTGGCAGTCGGCAAGTGGTTGCTGCCGCTTTTGTTTCACGAGGTGGCGCGGGCCCGCTCCGACGAGCTGTTCGTGCTGAGCGCCCTGCTGGTGGCTTTGCTGGCCGCCGCCATGACCTATTCGCTGGGCTTGTCGATGGCGCTGGGGGCCTTTCTGGCGGGCATGATGCTGGGGGAGTCCCACTATCGCCACCAGCTGGAGGTGGACATCAAGCCGTTTCGCGACGTGCTGATGGGGCTTTTTTTTATCACCATCGGCATGGCCATGAACTGGGAACTGGTGGCCAGAGACTGGTGGCAGGTACTGCTCTGCGTGCTGGGACTGGTGCTGTGCAAAGCCCTGCTGGTGCTGCTGGCCGGTCGTCTGATGGGGGAGCGCAAGCGTGACGCCTTGGCGGCGGGCATCATGCTGAGCCAGGTCGGCGAATTCGGTTTCGTGCTGCTGGCGCTGGCCAGCCACCATGGCCTGCTGGCGAGGGAGCTGGTGTCGCTGCTGATCGGCATGGGGATCATCTCCATCGCCATGACCCCCTGGCTGGTGATCCAGGCCCACTCCCTGGCCCGCAGTCTGACCGATCCCGCCCTGTTGACCCGCTCCGAGGTGGCCCAGTCGGGCCTTAGCAAAACCCAGCACGTGATCATCGCCGGCTTCGGCCGTGCCGGGCAGACCTGCGCCCGCTTCCTGAAGCTCGAAGAGATCCCTTTTCTGGCGCTGGATCTCGACCCCGAGCGGGTGAGCGAAGCGAAACTGGCGGGGGAGCAGGTGGCCTTCGGCGATGCCAGCCGGCGCGATATCCTGCTGGCCGCCGGCCTGCTGCGGGCCCGGCTGGTGATCATCACCTTCGACGATCGCAAGCGGGTCGAGGCCATGCTGGCGCTGATACGCGAGCTGGCCGGGGATCTCAAGGTGCTGGTGCGCACCCGGGATGACAGCTTTCTCGAGCAGCTGAAACAGGCGGGGGCGTTCGAGGTGATCCCCGAATCCCAGGAGGGGGCCCTGATGCTGGTCTCCCATCTGCTGGTCAACTGCGACGTTCCCCTGGGGCGGGTGATCCGGCGCATGGAGCACGAGCGCAGCAGCCAGTATCGCTTCCTGCACGGCTTCTACTGGGGGGATCAGAGTGCCAGCAACATGGAGGCCGATCAGCTGCTCGAACGGCTCCACCCGCTGCTGCTGCACGATCAGGCCTGGGCGGTGGGGCGCGAGGTGCAGGAGCTGCCGCTGGGGGAGGTGAGGATCAAGGAGGTGCAGCGCGGCGATCAGACCCTGGAACCCAGGGCCGAGCTGCGGCTCGCAGCCGGCGACCGGCTGATCCTGTTTGGTACTGCGGTGGCCATGGAGCAGGCCGAGCAGCGACTGCTGGAAGGGCACTGAGCCCAGTTACAGCTGGGGCTCCAGCATGGCCTCGTCCCTGAGCAGCGCCTCCAGATTGAGAAATTCGATCACCCGCGCCCGCTCTTTCAGGGTGTCCTGATAGCCCAGCTTGATGAGCTGCTGGCAGTAGCCCGGATAGAACATCAGGAAGCTGGCCAGGCTGCTGGTTTCGTCCCCCTTCACTCCCAGAACCCGCAACAGGCGGCGCAGATGCAGCGGCAACTTGCGCAGGTAGGGAAGCGCCATCTCGTCGAGATCCTGACTCGGTTTCAGCACGCAGGTCTCCACCCGCTTGAGCTTGAGACGCCGGCGCTCGCGCTCGGGGATGAGATCCAGGGTCTGGTTGATGCGCCACAGCCGCTCCAGATCCGAGTTGAGGGTGTCGGTGAACACGGTATCGAGCAAGTGGCTGGCGATGTTGGAGCTGGTCAGGTGACCATGGTGCTGGGTGGGCGCCGTGCGGGTCGGCGGATCCAGGGTGATGAGCAGGATCCGCTCCGCCCCCAGATGGATCGCCGGGCTGAGGGGGCTTAACTGATGGATGGAACCATCGCCGTAAAACTTGCCCCCTATCTGGGTCGCCGGAAAGACAAAGGGCAGCGCCGCGGAGGCCAGCAGGTGATCCGAAGTAAGCAGGGTACGCACCCCGCGCCGTCTGGCCCGCTCCCAGGGATGGTGCTCGTTGCGCCCCTGGAAGAAGGTGGTGGAGAGGCCGTCGTCGTAGTCGGAGGCGGTAATGGCCAGCGCCTCCAGGCTGCCGTAGAGGATGTTGTCGTCGATGCGGTGATAGTCGATGAGCTGATCCAGCAGGCGGTGCAGGGGGGCATTGTCGAACAGGTGAAAGGCATGGTTGGTGTTGGGGGTGATGAGCCCGGCCGAGCCTTCATACATCAGGCGCCACAGCAGACGGCCGGGGTGAAAGTCGAAGATATGGTGGGTCTCGAAGCGGCGCCAGACCCACTCCAGCTTGCGCACCCCCAGATGAAAGCAGGAGGCGTAACAGGCCAGCGCGGTGACATTGAGGGCCCCTGCCGAAGTGCCGCACAGGATGGGAAAGGGGATGCCGAGATTGCGGGGATAGAGCTCCGCAATCGCCTTGAGGGCGCCGACCTGATAGGCGGCCCGGGCGCCGCCTCCGGTGAGCAACAATGCGGTGTTGGGTCTGGCCATAGGGGTGCGCCTTATCGTTATCCATGCCGTTTTTCCCACTGACAAGTTAACTATAAAGCGCTGTATCAAATATAAAAAAGGGTGCTGACGCGTTTTTTTTCGCCCCTTGCTTACAAGTCGCGGTGAGGATGTTCGGGCCTTGCCAGCTGATCGAAGGCGGCAAAGACAGGGGCGCTGGCGAGGATGCGCCCGTGGCCGAGTCCCCGGGTGCTCACCAGTTTGGTGTGGCCCTCCTGGCTGGCGCGAAGCGAATCGTCGTGGGGGGCAAATCTGTCCTCCTCATCGTGCACTATCATGGCGGGGCCGTGGCGGCTGGCGAGCCGGCTCAGGGGATCGACCGTGCTCAAGGGGTGTTGGTACTCCTGCTCAATTTCCTTGACCACCGCATCGAACAGCCGGATGGAATAGCCGGAGCGGGCCACCATGCCGTAGAGCTGGGGCACATAGTCGAGCACCGGCGAGATGAGTAGCAGCGGCAGTGTATCCATGGCCGGTTGGCGGCTGGAGAGGGTGACGGCGCCCCCCATGCTGTGGGCTATGATGCCGGCGATGGGGCCCAGCTCGTCGGCCACGCTGGCTGCCAGTTCGTCAAAGGCGCGTACGAAGCGGGGCAGGTGACCGGTCTGGCCGGCGCTGTGGCCGTGGGCCGGATGATCGTAGGCAATCGCCGTAAAGCCCTGGGTGGCGATATGGCTCATCAGCGGATAGAACTGGGTGGCGCTGCCGGACCAGCCGTGCATCAGCAGCCAGACCGGCCCCTGACCGAGGCGGTAGCTCATCAATACGCCTTCGCTGGTATGCACGGCCTGCTTGACCAGCCCGGCCGGGGGCGTCTCGTCCCGCTGGCTGCGCTGGGGGGTGAGCAGCAGCTTGCTGGCGGTGCGCTTGGCGTGGGCGGGAGCGATCCTGTGGTGCAGACGGGTGCCGATCCCCAGCAACCATTTGCTCGGGTTGAAGCGGCGGGTGTTGAAGTAGATCTTGCTGCTCATGATAATCCTGTCGGTTTTGTGTGCGAACGGTCGTGCTTTTTTGTCGGTTTTTAAAAGGATCAGCGCCAGCTGGCCAGTACCTTCTCCACCTCGGGCCAGAAGTGACGGGCCGGATCCTGGCAAAGATCCAGGGCATTGAACACCTGATCCGCCAGATAGAGGCCGTAGAGCCGGTAGACGGCGCGCCAGGGATCCATGTCGCCGCGCCACTCCCCCTGCGCCTGGCCCTTCACTACCTGGCGAGCCAGGTAGTCGAGCCAGAAACGCACCAGCTGGCGGGCCGCCTGCTGCACCTCACCATCCTGGGCCGAGGTCCAGGCATCGAGGAACATGCAGCGACCGGCAAAGCATTGGTTCCAGGCCAGCCAGGCTTGCAACAGGGCGGTCAGCTTGTCGTGCTGGCTGGCGTGTTGCTGCTGGCGCACCGGCTGGATCACCCGCTCGCGAAACACCTGGGCGGCATACTCCAGCACGGCGATCTGCAGGTTGTCGCGGGACTGAAAGTGGGCAAACAGGCCGCTCTTGGACATCTCGCATGCCGTTGCCAGCGAGCCTATGGTCAGGCTCTCCAGCCCTTGCCGGCTCGCCTGCTCGAACGCAGTCTGCAAAATGTTGTCGCGGGTCAGGCGCCCCTTGCTCATCGCTCTCTCCTCCATTGCCCGGGCAGCATAAAGTACGATCGTGCTAATTGTCGAGCGGCAAAGCACTCGGGGCGCTGTTGCTTTCTGTCGGGTCTACGAAAAAAGAGGAGCCGCTAAGGGGGAGCGGCTCAGTTGTCCTTGATATCCATCTGTTGCAGGGCGATCACTGCCTGGGTGCGGTTTTTGACGCCGAGCTTGCGGAAGATGGCGGTGATATGAGCCTTGATGGTGGCTTCGGAGACGTTGAGCTCCCAGGCGATCTGCTTGTTGAGGCTGCCATCGCGCAGCATCACCAGCACCTTATACTGCTGGGGCGTGAGGCTTGCCAGCTTGCTGGCAAAATCGGGGCCGTCCTCGGATTCCGGGTGCAGCGAGATGCCCTCCGGCACCCAGTTGTCCCCCCCGATCACCGTATTGAGGGCGCTGACCAGCTCCTTCATGGGGGCGGATTTGGGGATGAAACCGAGGGCTCCCAGTCGCAGCACCTGCTGGATGATGGCGGGATCTTCCGAGGCAGAGACCACCACGATGGGCAGATCCGGATACTGGCCGCGCAGATGGGCCAGCCCCTCGAAGCCATTTGCCCCCGGCATCTTGAGGTCGAGCAGCAGCAGATCGACCTCGGGGTGCTCCCCCAGCAGTTGGGTCAGGCTGTCGATGGAGTCCGCTTCCAGCAACTGGGCCTCGTCGATGGCCATGTGGACTGCCTGATATAGGGCGCTGCGAAACAGGGGGTGGTCATCTGCAATGACGATGGTAAATTGGCTATCCATAGCTCACATGGTTGCTAACTGATTGTTTTGAAAACTCAAACTAGCATCGCTCCCCAAGAGGGTCAAACCCGCTGGTGTGCAAATGTGAGGTGACCATCGGATGTGATGCCACTGGGGCAGACAGGATGGCTGGCACGGATTCATGCAGGAGGCAAATGATGGGATCCCTGGTATTGACGGTGGGCACGGGCTCCACCTGGGCGATGCGGGCGGCGCTAGTGCTCGCCATGAGTGGACTGGAGTGGCAGGTGCAGGTGTTCGATCTGGACGACGCCGCCGCCCTGACGCGGCTCAAGCGGCAGGCACCGGCCGGGCTGGTGCCCTGGCTGGATCATGACGGGGTGCGGGTACACGACTCGCTGGCTATCGCCGAATATATCCATGAGCTGTGCCCGGATCGCCAGCTCTATCCCCCCTCGCTGGCCGAGCGGGCCCTGGCCCGCAGTCTGTGCGCCGAGCTGCATGCCGGTTTTCGCCAGATACGCACCCTGCTGCCCTTCTTTCTGGGAGCGCCGACCCGCATCGACCCACCGGTGGAGGCCATCGGCGAGCTTGCCAGATTGCAGGAGAGCTGGGGGCAGGCGCGGGGGCCCTTCTATTTTGGCGAGGAGGGCATCCTGGATGCCTTCTACGCCGTGATGGCCTACCGGCTGGCGAGCTATGGTATCCAGTTGCCCGGTTTGGCGGGAGAGTATCAAAAAGCCCTGCTGGCCTGGCCCCTGTGGCAGGAAACCCTGGTCAAGGCACGGTTGCAATGGCCCGCCGAGGCGCAACGCCAGGACGCCAGCGCCTAGTATTCGGCAAAAAGAGGAGGGGAGCCATGGGCTCCCCTCCTGTCAAATGGCGGGTGTTAAACCGGCTGGCTTACGGTTGGCGCCCGGCGAACACCACCACCACCTTGTCATCTCCCTTCTCCCGCACGAAGGCGTAGGGGGCATCTTCGATCTTCTTGTGACTGCCCGCAGCAATGGCCGGATGGGCGGCGCGGAACTGGCCGAGGCGCTGCCAGTGTTTGACCAGCTCGGCCTTCTCGCCGCTGGCCAGCTCCTGCCAGTTCATGTCGGAACGCACGCTTTGGTCGAACACGCCCCCATCCCTGGCGAGCCCGCGGCCCGATTCATCGCCGTAGTAGATCTGAATGCCCCCCGGCAGCAGCATAAAGCTGCTGGCGACCCTGCGCTGCAGCGGCACGTCCTGATAGTCACCGAAGAACAGCTTGGTGTCGTGGGAGCTGATGTAGCTCAGCACGTTGAACCCGGGATCCTGGTTGATACGGCTGGCGTAGCTGGCATAGGTGGGCTCGGCGCCCGCCAGACACTGGGCCTGGGGCAGGGCGAACTCACGCTGGTAGTCGAAGTTGATCAGGGAATCGAAGCCATTTTGGTACCAGAAGTCCTTGGCGACCCCGTGATCCCACACCTCGCCCACCATGTAGAAGGGCAGGTCATCGAGTTTCTTGTCCGGATTGGCGGCCTTCCACTCCTTGAGGGCGGCGGTGCCGGCTTGCTTGAGCTTGGCCCACACCTCGGGCTCCAGGTGCTTGACGGTATCGGCGCGAAAACCGTCGATGCCGAAGCGGCGCACCCAGTCGGTGTGCCAGGTGATCAGGTAGTCGCTCACAGTGGCGTTGGGCAGCACCTTGGCCCTGGTGTCCTGTTTGGCCGCCAGCAGCGGCGGCAGCCCCACCGGTTTGGTGGACTCGGTGAGGAAGTCAGGGAGCCCGGCCACCGAGCCGGTGACGTCGTCAGTGCCGGGTTGCGGGTAGCCCGGCAGGCCGGCGCGCACCCAGTCGGGGCCCCACCACTTGCTCCAGGCGGGTGATTGATAGTCGATAAACTGGTTGTAGCCATGCCAGTCGAGGCCGCCGCTCGGGCGCCACTCGCTCCAGCGGCCTGGCAAATTTCCGGTATTTTGGGCCAGCTCTGTGAGCCCCAGATCTTGTAAATCGGCCAGGGTGGCGTAACCGGCGTGGTTCATCACCACGTCCAGGATGATCCGCATGCCGCGTTTGTGCGCCTCGTCCACCAGGGTTTTCAGGCTCTCCTCGTCACCGTAGTTGGGATCAATTTTGGTGAAGTCCAGCGCCCAGTAGCCGTGGTAGGCGTAGAAGGGGAAGTTGCCCCGCTCGCCGCCGCCGATAAAGCCGTGCACCTGCTCCACCATGGGGGTGATCCAGATGGCGTTGATGCCGAGCTGCTTGATGTAGTCGAGTTTCTCGGTCAACCCCTTGAAATCGCCGCCGTGCCAGGTGGCCACCTCGTCCTGGCCATCCTTCTGGCGGCCGAAGCTGTGATCGTTGGCGGGGTCGCCGTTGTGAAAGCGATCGGTCAGCAGGAAATAGACGCTCGCCTGATCCCAACTGAAGGGGGCCGGTTTGGCCGCCTTGACCGGCTCGAGCAGCAGCAGGCCGCCGCTCTCTTTGGCCGGCGTCAGGGTCAGCTTGCCCTGTTTCACCACGCCCTCCTGTCCCGAATAAGCATCTCTGAGCCGAGTGCCGTCGGGCCAGACCCCGTTTAGCGATACCGTGACCGGGCCGCCATCCCAGCTGATGCAGGGCTCTTGTGGTGGCTGGCGCTTGAACTCGCTCTTTTTGGTGGCGCGCAGCACCTTGAGGCTGGGGATATCCGGGTTGAAGGTGAACTCGTAGTCCCCCGCCAGCATCACCCGCAGGGTAAAGCTCTCTCCCTTGCTGCATTTATCCATGGGCTGGGCGGTGCCGAAGGGGAGCGGCTTGGCCTCGCTAGGGCCAAAGCTGGAGCCACAACTGTTGGCGGCGTCGCCGATGCGAATTTGATGGCTGCCCTTGGCCAGGGGATGGGTCAGCGTCACCGTCCCCTTGTCCAGCGCCAGCGGAGTCGCCACAGCCTGGTCATCCACATAGAGGTGGATGTCGGGGGCGGCCAGAGCCTGGGAGACAAAGGGCTGGCTGGCCAGCAGGGCGAGCCACAAGGGGGAGAGACGATAAGCGCGACGCATAAGCCATTCCTTGAGCGGGGCGAGGTGAAGGTGCGCCCATTCTAGGAGGCAGGCCCTTGGCCCTGGAGCGCTAAAACGCCGATTTGTGACGTTAGTTCAAATGGTTACGTTTTCAAGAAGGGGAAAGTGTGATGCCTGCCGTGTCGGTGTAAAAACCGCTGCCATAAAAAATGCCGGTCCAGGGACCGGCATTGTCAGGCTGTGGTGTCGTCAGACGGTAAAAAACTTGAAGTTGACGAAGGCGACCGCGATGAAGGAGGCCACCATGCCGCTGATGCAGAGCACTGCCGGACGAATGGCCGGCCAGCGATGGGTCATCAGTATGATGGCCAGCAGGGTCGGGTAGAGGCCGAACATGTAGCGCGGCATGGCGTTGAGCCCCGTCATCAGCGGTATGGTGCAGCAGATGAACATCAGGGTCGCCTCGGCCCAGCGCTTCTGGCTGAACAGATAGGCGTTCAGGCACCAGCCGAAGATCACCATGATGGAGAGGTAAGCCTTGCGACCGCCGAGCTCGAAACCGCTCAGCCACCAGTCCAGTGGGCTGTCCATGGAACGGCCCCAGGCCACCTGAATGTGCTTGAAGGCAAATGCATCCCCGGTGAGGTGATAGAGGTAGAGCATATAGGCGAACAGGCCGAACGGGATCAGCCAGAGGGTGAATACCACCTTGAAGGCGCGCTCGGTGAAGCGGAAGAACTCGCGCCAGCCGTAGGCTTGCAGCGCCAGGATCAGCACGGGGAACACCATCATGACCCCCAGGTTGCGGGTGGCCGAGATACAGACCCCGAGCGCCGCCACCATCAGCCACTGCTCCCGATAGGCGAACAGGAACATTCCCAGCATCAGCGCCATGAACATCGACTCGGTATAACCGGAGACGAAATAGGCAGAGAAGGGGGAGAAGGCGAGCAGCCAGACACCGAAGCGGGCGGTCTCGTCACCCAGCTTGAGTTGACGCAGCACCAGCAGCATCAGCGGCATGCTGGCGAAGAAGCCGATGTTGGCCACCAGCATCAGGCCGATCAGGCTCTCTACGTTGAGCAGGCTGGAGAGGGAGCCGGCCAGCATGGGATAGAGGGGCATGAAAGCCCAGTTGGCTGCATTGCCCTTGCTGAGCCAGCGCGGGTAGAGGTCGTAGCCGTTTTCGATGATGCGCTGGAACCAGACGCAGTCGAACTGGCAATAGGCCTGCAGCGGACCGATATCGGTGGCGCCGTAGAGTTGGACCCCGAAGTAGCCCATGCCATAGAGAGCAACCCGGCTCAGCACGAAGGCGGCGATGATCATCAGCCAGTCACGGCCGCTGATCCGCAGTGATGGACGATAGGGGCCCGCCTGTGCGGGGGCCATGGTGGTCATGTCATTCATCAGGCAAACACCCAGACGCGAGAGAGGAGATAGGTCAGCACGGTCACGGTCAGCGTGGCGATCACCACGGGCAACAGACCGGAGAGCCCTGCAAACAGCAGGCCGCTCAGAATGAGGTTACGTACCGCCAGCGAGAAGAGGGCGACCAGCAGAAACTTGCTGGCGGCACCCTGCTTCTGGAAGGTGATGTAACGATGGCCGAAAAAGGAGAACCAGAACGCGATGGCAAACGCCAACGTCGTGACCAGGTGCTCGGAGATGGTGGGCCAGGTGTGAAACAGCGCGAACGAGGTGCCGAGATCGACGAGGGTCGCGCCCCCGCCGACAAAACCGAACCGTACCAGCCGCCAGAATTCCTCGCGGGAGATCATTGGGACGCCTGCTCCTGCTTGTCAGCCTCGGGCTTGTCATCCTGCCCTTGCCGGGCCTCCTGCCGGGCATACTGGCCGTAGACCCCTTCGATAAGGTAAACAGGGCGCTGCTTCACTTCCACGAACATGCGACCGATGTACTCGCCAATGATGCCGAGCGACAGCAGCTGGATACCACCGAGGAACAGCACCACGGACATGAGGGACGCATAACCGGGGACGTCAATGCCGAAGAAGACCACCTGGGTGATGATCTTGATGAGATAGAGGAAGGCGATGAAGGAGACACCGACACCCACATAGCTCCAGACGCGCAGCGGCCAGCTGGAGAAGCTCAGCAGACCGTCGAGGGCGAAGTTCCACAGCTTCCAGTAGTTGAACTTGGTCTCACCCGCGTGGCGGGCAGGACGCTCATAGGGAACGCCAACGGCGCGAAAACCGGCCCAGGCAAACAGCCCCTTCATGAAGCGGTTGCGCTCCGGCAACTGTTTGATCGCCTCCACCACGCGGCGGTCGATCAGGCGAAAATCGCCGGCGTTTTCCGGCAGCTTGGTGCTGGTGGAGAGGGCGTTGAAGAAGCGGTAGAAGCCACCGGCGGTGACACGTTTCATCGGAGTGTCGGCACTGCGATCCACCCGGATGCCGTAGACGGTGTCATAGTCGCCAGTCTGCCACAGCTTGACGAATTCGAGAATGAGGGCGGGGGGATCCTGCAGATCCACGTCCATCGGGACTATGGCATCCCCTTTGGCCTGGTGCAGACCGGCGGTGAGGGCCGCCTCCTTGCCGAAGTTGCGGGCCAGGTTGACCAGGGTTACGCGGGGATCGCGAGCGATGGCCTGCTCGACCACTTCACGGGTGCGGTCACGGCTGCCGTCGTTGACGAATACAATTTCAAGCTGGTCTTTCAGCGGGGCCAGTTCGTTGTCTATCGCATTGATGAAGGCATCGATGCTCTCTTCCTCGTTGTATACGGGAACGACCAGAGAGAGTCGAAAATCTGGATACGACATAAGAACGTCCTTATTTTGGATAGTTGCTTTTATCAAACCGTGCGCGGGGCAAGGCTCACTGGGCAAGGGTCATGCGTACCGACTGCACATTGATGGGAGTCGGTGCCGACAGGGCCAGAAAGTTGGGGTGTTTAGGGTCTGCCGTCAATGAATTGCCCGGCAGGCTGAGGCGGATCTCGTTGATGCCCGCTTTCGCCAGCTTCACCGTGGTGGTGAAGTTGTTGCCCAGGGCCACCTTCAGCAGGGCGCCGGCTTGCGGGCTGTTGATGCGGGCATGCACGGTCAGCTCATCGGGGTTGGCTGCCTGCTTGGGCAACACGAAATAGAGGCCACCCTGACCGCTAAGCTGGGTGCCCTCGGCGCCGGGTTTCTTGGCCCAGCCTTCACTGGAGAGAAAACGGCTTGGTTTGGTCAGATTGAGCTCGTTGCCCGGCTGATAGGTCATGCTGGAGTTGTGCTCCCAGAAGCGGGTCTTGCCCTCCAGGTAATAGAGCCGGTAGGCCAGGCTCACGTTGGGGTGAGCGGCCAGATAGAGGGTGTAGAGGTAAAAACCGCTCAACGCCAGGATTGCAGTTAGAAAACCAAACTTTTTGTACGTCATATCACTCTCTACGCCTGACAAAAAATAGGTAGGCCGATTTCGCGCATATGCTAATCCAATTGCAAAAAAAGCATAGTGGATCACAAAAAAATATTTGCTCACATATTAACCCCTTCACTCCCTGTGCCCAACCCCGGGAGTTCAAAAGGCAGGACTTGGTAATTTGCCGTTCAGACGGCAAGAAGTGCTGACGGCAAGAGGGGCGTCGGTCTGGGAAGAAATACGAGCCGATTGCTTGCTGCGTCAGCTTCCTGCACATATAGATCGTCATAGGAGTGCTATCGCCATTTTGGTGAGGCCGTTTTATGATGACTCATCTGTTTGTCAAGGACGACATATGAAATGGACTGCCTACTGTTTGCTGCTTTGCTGCTGGATGCCGCAGGCATTTGCCGCCAGCCTCTGTCCGGCTCCACTTCGGGTCGGTTTTGACAACTGGCCGCCTTATCACTACTACGACGGGGATGCACGTCAGCAGGTGCACGGATTTGCCGTCGAGACGCTCAACGGCGTGCTGGCCCGCATCGGCTGCCAGGCCAATTATGTGGAACTGCCCTGGAAACGGGTGTTGCACGAGATTGAGCTCGGCAAGCTGGATATGGCGATGGAGGTCTATTTCAACGAGGACCGGGCCCGCTACGGCTATTTCTCCGATACCTACAACCCGGGACGCACGCTCCTGTGGGTACGCAAGGGGCAGCATTATCACGAGCAGGACCTGGCGAGCTGGCTGGTCAGTGGTCACAAACTCGGGGTGACCAAGGATTACTTCTATGGTGACGAGGTGATGGCCCTGCTGGCTTACCATGGTGCCCAGGTGAGCACGGTCAACGATGAGCAGAACTACGGCAAGCTGGTGCTTGGGCGGATCGACGGTTTCCTCGGTGACATGCTGGCCACCCCCTGGGGGCTCAAGGAGCAAGGGCTGGCCGGCCAGATAGTCCCTCATGGCAAGCCGGTGCATGAGTTGCCCACCTTCTTTCTTTTCAGCAAAAAGCGTTTTTCTCCGGACTTTATTGCGCGTTTCAATCAGGAGCTGGCCGCCTTCAAGGTGACGAGCGAGTATGACGCCATCTGGCGACGTTATGTGTCGCCGGAACTGGCAAAGTGATAGCCATTCGCGCATCATGAGCAGCCCGACCGCAGGGTCGGGCAGAGTAAATAAATCGTTTTTGAGGTATCCATGGGGATGAAGTATTGGCTGGCTCTGGCCAATCTGGTGTGGCTGGGCTGCCTGCCCACGACTGTGGCACTGGCTGCAGAGACGCCCATCGTGGTGACTGTCGGTGAAACCCGGCATGACTGGTATCAAAGTTCCCAGGCCGAACTGGCCCGGGCCGAACTGGAACAGCAGTTGCAAGAGGCGGTGCTGGCCCGCTTGCATCCGGATTTCTTTGCGTTGTGGAAGCGTTTGAACGCCACACCCGCCTCCCAGCGTGGCGCCATTTATGACGAGGTCTTTACCAAGCTCACTCGCTTCCAACACGCCTGGCGGGGGATGGATCTGGTCTCCCGCGAGCAGATGAAGACCCTCAAGCTGGATCTCAGTCAGTCAATCAACCTGGCCCCGACGACTGATGACCTGCTGACTCAGGTCAGGGCGCTGCGTCCGCAGGTCGCCGAGTATGAGGCTGTGCGAGAAAAAGTGCGCAAGTTGCTGGCCATGCCGATGGCTCGCAAGTGGCCTTCACTCGACATTCCTACCCTGCGTGCCGGTGAAACCTCCACCGAGCTCGGGACGATCCGCGCCATGCTGAACGAGCTGGGGGATGTCGCCCCCCTGCATCAGGATGCCGTTTATGATGCCGAAACAGAACAGGCCATCAAGGCATTCCAGCGCCGTCATGGCCTCACCGCCGACGGCATCATAGGCCGTCAGACCCGTACCTGGCTCAATACCGGCCCCGAGGTGCGCGCCAGCTTGCTGCTGCGCAACCTGTGGCGTCGCGATCTGGTGGATCAGCTCGCCAAGCCCCGTTATGTGCTGGTCAACATCCCCGATTACCGCCTGAGCGTGGTGGAGTCCGGTAGCGAGGTGTTTACCAGCCGGGTGATCGTCGGCAAGGAGCAGCGGGCGACCCCCATCCTGGCCAGCGAGATCCGATCCATCGTGCTCAACCCGGCCTGGCATGTGCCGCGATCCATTCTGAGCAAGGATATTCTGCCCAAACTCGGGCGGGATCCCGCCTACCTGAGCCGTGAGCAGTTCGAGGTGGTCGACGGTGAAGGCAATCCGGTACAGTTCACCGAAGAGGAGTGGCATCAGGCTCTGGCTGCAGGCTTCCCTTACCGCCTGCGGCAAAAGCCGGGGGATCACAACGCCCTGGGGCGCTACAAGTTCTACCTGCCCAACAACGATGCCATCTATCTGCACTCCACCCCCCGCAAGGGATTGTTCGAGCAGGGTGCGCGGGCCTTCAGCTCGGGTTGCATCCGGGTGGAACATGCCGACGATCTGGCTGAACTGTTGCTGGCGGACTCCCGCTATCAGCCGGACAAGGTCGCCAGCATTCTCAAGCAGTCCCAGACCAAGTGGCTGCCGCTGACCTCCCCGATCCCGGTGTTTACCGTCTACTGGAGCAGCTGGGTCGACGAGACCGGGCGTCAGCAACTGCGCAACGATATTTACGGATTTGATCGAGTCAGCTTCCAGAGCCGTTTGTTGTGATCCCTGCCACAGTGTGAAAAGCCCGACCCCGGTCGGGCTTTTTCATGGAGCCTTGCGGTTTGACATAGTCCCTCGCACACGGGTAGTTTCAAGCGTCTTTGTCACATTTACTTACCCGTTTTGCATCAATGAGCGATGGATCAACTCCTTATGCTGGAACAAGAGATAAGTCGACGTCGTCTGCTGCTGGGAGCCGGTTGTCTGCTGGGTGGCGCCCTGCTTCCCCTCCCGGCGCTGGCAAGCCGCAGCACGGCCGGGCGTGAACTGAGCTTTTTCAATCTCAACACCGGCGAGCGGGTGCGCGCCAGTTACTGGGAGAATGGCCATTACCTGAGCGACGGGCTGGCCGAGCTTAACCACATACTGCGGGATTACCGTCGCAACGAAGTGTTCAATATCGACAGGCGGTTATTCGATCAGCTCTATCTGTTGCAGCAAAAACTGGGGCGGCGCAGCGAGATCCAGCTCATTTCCGGCTATCGTTCACCGGCCACCAATCGCCAGAAGCGCAGCAAGAGCCGCGGCGTGGCCAAGCAGAGCTATCACACCCTGGGGCAGGCGGTGGATGTGCGGATCCCCGGGGTGCAACTGGCCCACCTGCGCAAGGCCGCCCTCAATCTGGGGGTCGGCGGGGTCGGTTATTATCCCCATGACAACTTTGTCCATCTCGATACCGGCCCGGTTCGTAGCTGGTAAATGTATCAACAAGCTGACAAGATCGTCGCTCCAGTGAGGAGATAACGATGAAACAGATAATGATTGGCGCTCTGGTCGCCCTCTTGCTGACCGGTTGCAGCAAACTCAACCGCGATAATTACGACAAGTTGAAGATGGGCATGACGTACGCGCAGGCCAGTGAAATCCTTGGCAAGGCGGAGCGGTGTGACGATGCGCTGGGCACCACCAGCTGCGTCTGGGGCGGGGAAGGCAAGAACATCAAGATCCGCTTCATCGCTGACAAGGCGACCTTCTTCAGCTCGGAAGGGATCAACTGACACCTGAGTCTGTCATGACAAAAAAGCGCCCGAGGGCGCTTTTTTGTGTTCTGAATTTAAGCGGCTTTGCCAGAAGCTGGCGTAATCAGTGGGTTGCGTACTGGTAGTTGAAGGTGGGGAGTCCCCACTTGAAACGTACCGCCAGCAGGCGCAACACAAAACCGATACCGATAGACCCGAACGCCGCCCAGTCGTTGGGCAGGCCTTGCTCCAGGGCAAAGCAGTAGAGGGCGGCTGTCACCAGCGAGATGGCGGCATAGAGTTCGCGACGAAACACCAGCGGAATGCGCTGGCAGAGCAGATCCCTGAGCACACCGCCAAACACCCCGGTCACCACCGCCATGATGCAGGCGATGCCGGCACCATGGCCCATATCCAGAGCCCTGGCTGCACCGAAGATGGAGAAGACCACCAGCCCCAGGGCATCCAGCGCCATGAACAGCTTGCCGAGGTAGCGCATCAGCGGTGCAGAGATAACTCCCGCCATGGCGGCGCCTGCCACCAACAGCACATACTCCGGATGCTCAACCCAGAGCAGGGGATAGTGGCCCAGCAGCACATCGCGGATGGTGCCCCCCCCGATGGCCGTCGCAGACGCGATGATCACTACGCCAAACAGATCCATCCGCCGCCGACCCGCTGCCAGCGCGCCGGTCATCCCTTCGGCCACCAGGCCGAGCAAGAAGAGAGCATGTAACATGAGTTATCCCAGGGTGCGATTCAGGGCTGCATCCTATCAAGTCGCGCCATATGGGACAAGGAAAGCAAACCATCCATTATTTTAATTCATGCGAAATGGAGCGAAAAAGAAAAAGGCACCCGAAGGTGCCTTGGTTGCATCAGGTTTGGGGATCAGCGGCCAAGCTGTTCCTGGCGGTAGTGATCGACCCACATGGCGGTCGCGCCACAGATGGCGACCGGCATTACGAACAGGTTCACCACCGGGATGGCGGAGAAGAGGGTGACCAGGGCACCGAAGCTCAGGCACTTGCCGCGGCGTTGCTTGAGGGCGTCGCGCATGGTGATGAAATCGATCTTGTGGTTATCGAACGGATAGTCGACGTACTGGATCGCCATCATCCAGGCACTGAACAGGAACCAGAGCACGGGGGCCAGGGTCTGGCCGACCACGGGGATGAGGAACAGGATGAGACAACCGATCGCCTTGGGCAGGTAGTACTTCAGCTTGATCCACTCGCGGCCGAAGGTGCGCGGTACATCCTTGACGATATCCAGCATGCCGCTGTCGTTCGGGGTCTCGCCGGTGAGGATCTGCTCAACCTTCTCCGCCAGCAGGCCATTGAAGGGGGCGGCTATCCAGTTCGCCACCGAGCTGAACACAAAGGAGAAGACCACCAGTATGGTCACCAGGGCGATGGGCCAGAGCAGATAGTCCAGCCAGTCGAGCCAGGTGGGGATCTGCTGGTGCAGCCAGGCGAACAGACCGTCCAGCTGCAGCAGCAGGGCGTAGAAGGCGCCGGCAAACAGCACGAAGTTGACCAGCAGGGGGATCAGGACGAAGGTGCGGATACCGGGTTGGCGGATGAGAGAAAAGCCGCGCAGGAAGTAATCGGCGCCGCTGATTGAATCTTTTACCATACGGGGTGATTGGCTCATATGAGCTCCATCTGTTCATGGGAAAGTGCCTGCATATTACAAACAAGCCTTTGATTTGGTAAAGTCGCCAGTCCATTCCTTTTCCGACCAGGTTCAGCCGGGCTCCGGATGTTGTTGCGGGGAAGCCGCCTGCCTGTGACAAACCAGGCTCCGGTTTGGATTTGGTAACGTCGGCTGCTCGCCCCCCTCTTTATTTTTTATTTGTGTAGGCCTCCATGCGTCTGAAGTTGATCAAACTCGCCGGTTTCAAGTCGTTTGTCGAACCGACCCGTATCGAGCTTGATGCCGACATGACCGCCGTGGTCGGCCCCAATGGCTGCGGCAAGTCCAATGTGATCGACGCGGTGCGCTGGGTGCTGGGAGAAAGCTCGGCCCGCCACCTGCGCGGCGAGAACATGACGGACGTCATCTTCAACGGCTCCATCAACCGCAGCCCCCATGGCCGCGCCTCGGTGGAGTTGGTATTCGACAACCCCCACAACCGGGTGCCCGGCGAATTTGGCCGTTTCACCGAGATCTCGGTACGCCGCGAGGTGCTGCGCGACGGCTCCAACCACTACCAGATCAACGGTCAGAAGTGTCGTCGCAAGGATGTCACCGATCTCTTCCTCGGAACGGGTCTTGGGCCGCGCAGTTACGCCATCATAGAGCAAGGCACCGTCAGCCGGCTGGTGGAGTCTCGCCCTGCCGACCTCAAACTCTTTATGGAAGAGGCGGCCGGGGTCTCCCGCTACAAGGAGCGGCGCCGGGAAACCGAGCAGCGTATCCGCCACACCCAGGAAAACCTTGAACGCCTCGGCGATATTCGCGGCGAGCTGGGATCCCGCCTTGAGCACTTGAAGTCCCAGGCCGAGACCGCCGAGCGTTACAAGCAGCTCAAGAGTCGCTCGCGCGCCGCCCGTGCCGAGCTGATTGGCTCCGAGCTGTGGGCGCTGGAGACCCGCCTTGGCGAGGCGAAAAGCGAGCTGGCCCAGGCCGAGCAGACGCTGGCGGCGCTCGATGCCAAGCGCACTGCCGACGAGGGGCGCCACGTCACTCTGTCGGTGGCTCGCCAGGAAGCCCAGGCCGAGCAGGCGAGCCGCCAGCAGCAGCTCTTTCTCGGCGGCCAGGCCATCGCCCGTCTCGAGCAGCAGCAACTTCACCAGCACGAACTGGGCCGCGACTGGCAGGCCCGCCAGCAGACGCTGGGGGAGCGGATCGCCCAGCGCAAAGCCCAGCTCGCCAGCCAGCAGGAACAACTGACCGACGGGGTACTCAAAGCCGAGCTGGAGGATGCCAGGCTGGAGCAGTGTGAGCAGTTGCTCACCGAGCAGCAAGAGGCACGGCTTATCGCCAGCGAACAACTGGAGCAGGCTCGTCAGCGGCAACAATTGTGGCAACAACAACTGGCGCAACTGCAGGGGCAGATCAACCAGACTCGAGCCCGGGTCGGAGGCCTGCAGGAGTTGCAAGCCAAGACCCGGCTGGCACGGCTCAAGCTGGAAGATGAGCGTGCCGGCCCCATCAAGGGGGACGATGAGACGCTGCAACCCCGTCTCGACGAGCTGGGCGCCGAGCTGGAGCTGACCCGGGCCGGATTGGGGGAGCTGACCGCACAACTGCAACAGGCAGTGGATGAACATGAGCGGCTCAGGCAGGAGCATGGCCAGCAGCAGGGCTTGCTGCGCGAACTCGAAGCCAGGCTGACCACCCTGGATCAGATCCTCGGGGAGCAGATGGAAGGGGACACCCTGGCAGACCGGTTGCAGGTAGCCCCCGAGTGGGCCCAGGCCCTGGACAAGGTGCTTGGCCGCTGGCTCACGGCCACCCCGTCCGATGAGTGCAATCTGGCACAAGAGGGGCTCTGGATTGGTCCAGCCCAGCCCGTGGTTCCCGGCACCCTGGCGGCGCAACTCGATGGCGACCATATTCCCGCCTTTCTCAACGCCATCTGGCTGGCCGATACGCGGGACGCAGCCCTGGCCCGCCAGCCAACGCTGTTGGCCGGTGAGTCGGTGCTGACTCCTGCCGGAGATTGGTTTGGTTCCAACTGGGCTGATCTGGGGCAGGGCAGCACCCTGGGCACCCTGGCGCTGCTCGGCGAGCGTGAGCGGTTGCATACCGAGCAAAGCACGGCCATGGCGCATCTGGCGCGGCTGGCCGAGCAGTTAACCGCGGCCGAGGCCGGACGAGCCCGGCTGTCGAGTGCGCAGGAGCTGTCGCAGCGAACCCTGCGCGAGCAAGAGCAAAAGTGGCAGCAACTGCGGGAAGCCTGGAGCTTGCAACAGGGGCAACGGCAGGAGCGAATGCAGCGGCTCGGCCAGCTGGGTGAAGAGCTTGCCCGGCTTGACCAGGAGCAGGCCGACGAGGTGCAGCGGCTGGAGCTTGCCTGCCAGCAACTGGCGCAGGAGGAGGCGCAGCTTGCCGAGTTGCAGGAGCAGGGCGAGCCGCTTACCCAAGGGCTGCAGGCCGCCCAGGAGCGGGTCAGCCAATGCGAACGAATGCTGGAAGAGGCGCGTGTGCGGCGCGAGCAGCAAGGGAGGGTCTGTCAGCGTCTGCAACTGGAGCAGCAGAATCTGCGTCAGCTGATCACTCTGGGGGAGGAGGAGCTGGCGCGGCTCGGGCTGGAGCTGGTCAGCCTGAAAGGGCCGGATGGCGAAGGAGTACCGGATCTCGCCCCCCTGCTCGCCGAGCAGCGCAATCTGGAGGCACAACAGCTGGCCTGCCATCAGCGGCTCGCGGAGCTGGAGCGCCAGCTGACCGAGCTGGAACAGGCGCGCAGTGCCGATCACAAGCAGCTGGTGGCCTTGCAGGAGAAGCTGGCCCAGCTCAGGCTCGAGCGCGAGCGCAACCTGACCCGCCGCCAGGGACTGCACGAACAGTTCGAGGAGTTGGGCGTGCGGCTGGTGGATCTCGATCAGGCGGTGTTGATTGCCGCCGATCGCGGCAAGCTGCGCCAGGAGATCCAGACCCTGGAGGCGCAAGTGGAAGCGCTCGGCGCCATCAACCTGGCGGCGCTGGAGGAGTATGAGGAGGCGAAAACCCGCGCAACCTACCTCGAAAACCAGTGTCAGGATCTTGAGCAGGCCCTCGAAACCTTGAGCCAAGCCATTAAAAGAATTGATAAAGAGACACAAATACGGTTCCGGGACACTTTCGATAAGGTCAACGAAGATTTAAAATCCCTGTTTCCAAAAGTGTTCGGGGGAGGCAGTGCCTGGCTTGAACTGACCTCGGATGATCTTTTGGAGGCCGGAGTGAGCATCATGGCGAGACCTCCGGGTAAGAAGAATGCTACCATTGCCCTGCTTTCCGGGGGGGAGAAGGCGCTAACCGCCCTTGCGCTGGTTTTTGCCATCTTCAGACTCAATCCAGCACCTTTTTGTCTGCTGGATGAGGTGGATGCACCGCTCGATGAAGTGAACGTCGGTCGCTTCTGTTCTCTTGTCAAAGAGATGTCGAGCACAGTACAGTTCGTTTACATCAGTCATAATAAGGTCTCCATGGAGATGGCTGAGCAGCTGGTTGGCGTCACGATGCAAGAGCCCGGAGTTTCGCGCATTGTGTCGGTCGATATCGGTGAAGCCGTCGCTTTGGCTGAGCAAAACTAGAAAGAGAAGCAGCTAATGCAGGAATTGCGTTACATCTTGGTTGCCCTGGGCGGTATTGCCATCGCGGCATTGCTCATTCACGGGTTGTGGAGCAACAGAAAAAATCGTCAGGCACCGATCAAGGAAAAACCGCTTGGCCGGATGGACTCCAAATCGCGGGATCGTGATGACGATGCCTTCGACAGCGATGGCATAGGTCAGGTTCGTGTAGTCAGTGGTGGCCGTCGTGCCGAGCCCAAGCTCCACCGCGAAGAGCGTCAGCCCGAGTTGAGCCGTCGTCCTGCCGCCCCCGCCTTCGATGAAGATGAAGAAGACGATCTGCCGCCCCCCGTCGTGCGCAAGCCTGCCGCCCGTCCGGTTCCGCCCCCTCCGGTTTACGAGGAAGAGGAAGCCTTCGACGAGCCGCTGTCCGAGCCGTTGGAAGAGGTGCCAGCCGCCCCCGTGCGCAAGCCTGCCCAGGTCAATCGCCGTACTCCGGTTTACCGTTCCCGTCCCCAGCGTGAACCCGTGATGCCGGTGGCCGACGATGAACCGTTGGTCGAGCCCGCTTACGCCACCGCACCGACCTTCGGTGCCCGCGAACCGGCTCATGCCCCCGAATACCAGGCACAACCCCGTCATGTGGCCCCCGAGCCCGTGCATGAGGAGCCGGCCTATGAAGCGCCCGTGGCCGAAGAGCCGCGTCTCGCCCCGCAGCCGGTCGAGAAAATCTGGCAGGATGTTTACGTCATCAACCTGATGGGTCGTCCGGGTCACGATCTGCAAGGGGCGACCCTGCTCTCCTCCCTGATGGCGCTGGGCTTCAAGTTTGGCGAGATGGATATCTTCCACCGCCACGAAGATCCCAACGGCAAGGGCGAGGTGCTCTTCTCCATGATCAACATGGTCAAGCCGGGCACCTTCAATCCGTACCGGATGGAGCAGTTCTCCACCCCGGGTGTGTCGCTCTTCATGCAGCTGCCCCTGCGCAGCAACGCGGCCTTCGCCTTCGAAGACATGCTGCAGGCCGCCGATCAGCTGGCAAGCGATCTGGATGCCATGCTGACCGACATGGAGCGCAGCCCCCTGAGCGACGAGACCATCGCCCGTTACCGCCAGGAACTGGCGGCCTACGAGGCCAGTCGCGACTAAGACGCCACGGGCTCTGAGCAATAAAAAGTGCGGTACCTGGGTGCCGCATTTTTATTTGTCCCCTGGCAGGTTTTACCCATCACACTTCGAGACTTTTTCATGAGCGATATCCTCTCCCGCCACCGTCAACTGTGTGAGCTGCTGACCGAATATGGGCATCAGTACTATGTGCTGGACAACCCCACAGTCCCGGACGCCGAATACGATCGCCTGATGCGCGAGCTGCTTGAGCTGGAAGCGGCCCATCCCGAACTGAAAACCCCGGCATCCCCGAGCGTGCGGGTAGGGGGTCAGCCGCTGTCTGCGTTCAAGCAGGTGCGCCACGAGATCCCCATGCTGAGCCTGGACAACGTGTTCAGCAGTGAAGAGCTGCAGGCGTTCGAGCAGCGCATGAGCGATCGCCTCAAGCGCGAGGTTTGCTTCACCTTCTGCTGCGAGCCCAAGCTGGACGGTCTGGCGGTGAGTCTGCTCTATGTGGATGGCCAGTTGGTGCAGGCCGCCACCCGGGGGGATGGCACCACCGGTGAGGAGATCACCGAAAACGTGCGCACCATCAAGGCCATTCCGCTCACCCTGCGGGGCACGGGCTGGCCGGCAAGGCTGGAGGTACGTGGCGAAGTCTTTATGCCCAAGGCCGGTTTCGAGGCGATGAATGCCAAGGCGCTGGCGGCGGGCGAGAAGGTGTTCGTCAACCCGCGCAACGCCGCCGCCGGCAGCCTGCGCCAGCTCGATTCGCGTATCACCGCCGCCCGTCCGCTGGCCTTTTATGCCTACGGTGTCGGGGTCGGTGGCGACGAGCTGGGGGATTCCCACTTCGGCCGCCTCAATCAGCTGAAAGCCTGGGGGTTGCCGCTCAGTCCCGAGGTGAAACTCAAGGAAGGGGCGGCCGGTTGTCAGGCCTTCCACGACGACATCCTGGCCCGCCGTGGCGAGCTCCCTTACGAGATTGATGGCGTGGTCTACAAGGTCGACAACATTGCCCTGCAACAGGAGCTGGGCTTTGTGGCCCGTGCCCCACGCTGGGCCACCGCCCACAAGTTCCCGGCGCAGGAGGAGATGACGCTCCTCGAGAACGTCGAGTTCCAGGTTGGTCGCACCGGCGCCGTGACCCCGGTGGCCAAGCTCAAACCGGTTTTTGTCGGCGGCGTCACCGTCTCCAACGCTACCCTGCACAATGCCGACGAGATCGAGCGGCTTGGCGTCATGGTCGGCGATACCGTGATCGTGCGCCGGGCGGGGGACGTGATCCCGCAGATCGTCGCCGTGGTGGAGGCGCAGCGCCCGGCGGATGCCCGCGCGATCCTGTTCCCGACCCAGTGCCCGGTGTGCGGCTCTGCGGTGGAGCGGCTGGAAGGGGAGGCGGTGGCCCGCTGCTCTGGCGGACTGTTTTGCGAAGCCCAGCGCAAGGAGGCGATCAAGCACTTTGCCGCCCGCCGTGCCATGGACGTGGACGGCCTTGGCGACAAGATTGTCGAGCAGCTGGTGGACAAGGGGCTGGTGAAGACTCCGGCCGATCTGTTTGCCCTCAACGCCATCCAGCTGGCCGGGCTCGAGCGGATGGGGCAAAAGTCTGCCCTCAATCTGGTGGCCGCCATCGACAAAGCGCGCAGCACCACGCTGCCGCGCTTCCTGTTTTCCCTCGGTATTCGCGAAGTGGGGGAGGCGACCGCGCTGAACCTGGCCAACCATTTTCTGACCCTGGATGCATTGCGCGCGGCTTCCGTCGAGCAGCTGCTCGAGGTGGCGGATGTGGGGGACGTGGTGGCCAAGCATGTCTACTACTTCCTGCGCCAGCCCCACAACGTGGAAGTGCTGGAGGCCCTGCTGGCGGCCGGCATCCACTGGCCCGCCATCGAGAAGAAGGAGGCTGCGGAGCAGCCCTTTGCCGGCAAGACCTTCGTGCTGACCGGTACCCTCACTACCCTGTCGCGCAATGACGCCAAGGCGGCGCTGCAGGCGCTTGGCGCCAAGGTGGCGGGGTCGGTGTCGGCCAAGACGGACGTGCTGGTCGCCGGTGAAGCGGCGGGCTCCAAACTGGCCAAGGCTCAGGAACTCGGCATCACTATCTGGACCGAAGAGGAGTTGCAGGCGGCGCTGCAGGGCTGACCATTGGGTACGTCGTTCCATCATGAAAACCCGGCCATCAGGCCGGGTTTTCATTTTGGGGGATTAGTCACGCCATTGGACCTTGTTTTGCCATCTTTCTGGCAGGGTCAGGCCCCAGCGGGCCAGTTCGTACTTGCTGAAGACATACTCTCCGCGCAGCGCGGCCCTGGGGGATAAGCGTCGGGGGAAGGTACCGGCCAGTATGGTGTTGATCAGTTCGGCGGCCTTGATCCCCTGCTCGTGGCCATCCAGCACCAGACCGCCGATGCTCTTGCCCTTGCCCACCGAAAATTCCCAGAAACTGAACAGGGGAACCGGGCTGTGAGCACTGGCCCAGGCCAGCGCAGTCTGCTCGTTGACATGCTGGCCGTTGGGGTCCGCCAGGGTGTGGTAGAGGCCGATGAAGATGGCCTGGTAACCATTTTTCCTGGCATCGAGAATTGCCTTCTGCCAACTGGCGTAGTCCCCTATCTGCTGACTGTCGATCAGGGTACGGCCGATGCGCAGGCTGGTCTGCTGCTTGAATTCGTACTCGATGGCGGTGCGTGCCACATGACTGGCATCAAACAGCACCAGGGCTTTGCCAAGGCCGCCCATCAGCTGGCTCATCTCGCTGATGCTGCGCTTGAGCAGGGGGCGCTCCAGTACCCCGGTGATCTTGACGTGACCGACCAGTCCGTTGTTGCGGGGGTTCTCGTTCATCCCGAGAAAGACCACAGGGGTACCGAAGGACGCGATATCGTTGGCCAGATACTGGATGGCGATGTCGTCTCCCAATACCACCAGATCCGGTTTGACCTTGTGGTAGTAGGCGAGGGCCCTGTCGGCTACCTCGTCGTAATTGCTGGCGGGGTGGCGTTTGGTATCCATGTAGAAGTGGCTGAAGGTGTGATCACCCTTGAGGCCTTCACGTAGCCCCTCGTTGTAGCTCTGATCCCATGAATAGCCGGCGTGATAACTGCTGATCACCAGAATATGGGCTGCCCACAGGGGAAGCGGCAGGGTGCAAAGCAGAACCAGCATCAGGGATTTGAGCATGCAGTTTCCCGTTTTTTGTATGTGGTGTGTGTCTTGCCAGTATGCGGGGGCAGGGGGCGGGTTGTCATGTGTCGCATGCTGGCGCAGGCATCAAATTTTCTGATGAGGCCGGATCGGACGCCAGCCCGCACCCCCATTGAGGAGAGGTCTGTTTGGCGCTCTTTTTGGCTGGTTGTGATCTGTCCCGCCAATGGCAAAACCTGTTCTGGATCAATAAATGATGGTCGGCTTTCGGGCCTAATAGACCCCACATATAGGTCTGCATTCGATTTTAATCCCTATATGTTGTGTTATTAAGCTGTGTATAAGCTGTTCCCTTTCTATCTTCAGCCCTGGCTTGTCAAGCCTCGGCTGAATTTATTTGCGTCCAGGACGAGATGCGGGGAGGGGAGCTCAACAAGGGTGAGCCATCGGCACAGAGCCTGGCCTTTTAACGGGGAAAATCCATGAAACCGGTTGTGATCAAACGTGACGGATGTCGCGCACCATTCAATGCCCAACTGATCGGCGAAGCGGTCAGTCGAGCGGCGGAAGCGGTCAATCAGGCCAATCCTGCCCTGGCGGAGCGCATTGCCAATGCGGTCAGCCAGGAACTGGAGGGGCGTGGTGAAGTTGATATCCACGAGATCCAGAACCGGGTCGAAAACCATCTGATGGCTTCCGACGACAAGGCCATCGCCCGCGCCTACATCGAATATCGTCACGATCGGGATCTGGCCCGCGAGGCCCGTGGCCGCCTGGCCCAGGAGATCCGCGGCCTGGTGGAGCAGACCAACGCGGCCCTGCTCAACGAGAACGCCAACAAGGATTCCAAGGTGATCCCGACCCAGCGCGACCTGCTGGCGGGCATCGTCGCCAAGCACTACGCCACCAGCCACATGCTGCCCCGTGATGTGGTCCAGGCGCACGAGAGCGGCGATCTGCACTTCCACGATCTCGACTACTCCCCCTTCTTCCCCATGTTCAACTGCATGTTGATCGACCTGAAGGGGATGCTGACCCACGGCTTCAAGATGGGCAACGCCGAGATCGATACCCCCAAATCCATCAGCACCGCCACCGCGGTGACCGCCCAGATCATCGCCCAGGTAGCGAGCCACATCTATGGTGGCACTACCATCAACCGCATCGATGAAGTGCTGGCGCCCTATGTGACCATCAGCTGGGAGAAGAATCGCCAGGTGGCCGAGGAGTGGGGCATTGCGGACGCCGAGGGCTACGCCATGGCCCGCACCGAGAAGGAGTGCTACGACGCCTTCCAGTCCCTCGAATACGAGGTGAACACCCTGCATACCGCCAATGGCCAGACCCCGTTCGTCACCTTCGGCTTTGGCCTGGGAGAGAGCTGGGAGTCGCGGATGATCCAGCGCGCCATCCTGCAAAACCGCATCGCCGGCCTTGGCAAGAACAAGAAGACCGCCGTGTTCCCGAAACTGGTGTTTGCCATCAAGGATGGTCTCAACCACAAGCAGGGCGATCCCAACTACGACATCAAGCAGCTGGCCCTGGAGTGCGCCTCCAAGCGCATGTATCCGGATATCCTCAACTACGACCAGGTGGTCAAGGTGACCGGCTCCTTCAAGACTCCCATGGGCTGCCGCTCCTTCCTCGGCGCCTACGAGGAGAATGGCGAGCTCATTCACGAGGGGCGCAACAACCTGGGGGTAGTGAGCCTCAACCTGCCGCGCATCGCCCTCAAATCCCGCGATGAGGCGGACTTCTGGGACAAGCTGGATGCCGCCCTGCGGGTCGCCAAGACCGCATTGATGTACCGCATCAAGCGTCTGGATGGCGTCAAGGCGCGGGTTGCTCCCATCCTCTATATGGAAGGGGCTTGCGGCGTGCGCCTCAAGGCAGACGACAACGTCAGCGAGATCTTCAAGAATGGTCGCGCCTCCATCTCGCTCGGCTATATCGGGATCCACGAGACCATCAACGCCCTGTTTGGCGATCAGGTGCACCTGTTCGACAATGACGAGCTGCAACAGAAGGCCATCGCCATCGTCGAGCGCCTCAAGGCGGCCACCGACGAGTGGAAGGAGGAGACCGGCTACGGTTTCAGCCTCTACTCCACCCCGAGCGAGAACCTCTGCTCCCGTTTCTGCCGCATCGATGCCAAGGAGTTTGGCGTGGTGCCGGGTGTGACCGACAAGGGTTACTACACCAACAGCTTCCACCTCGACGTGGAGAAGCAGGTGAACCCCTATGACAAGCTGGACTTCGAGGCGCCCTATCCGCCCATCGCCAGCGGCGGTTTCATCTGCTACGGCGAGTACCCCAATATCCAGCACAACCTGGAAGCGCTGGAGAACGTCTGGGACTACAGCTATGACAAGGTGCCCTACTACGGCACCAACACTCCCATCGACGAGTGCTACGAGTGCGGCTTCACCGGCGAGTTCGAGTGCACCTCCAAGGGCTTCACCTGCCCGCGCTGCGGCAACCACGACCCGGCCAAGGTGTCGGTGACCCGTCGGGTGTGCGGCTACCTCGGCAGCCCGGATGCGCGCCCCTTCAACGCGGGCAAGCAGGAAGAGGTCAAGCGCCGCGTCAAGCATATGTAAGCGCAATCGTGATGAAGAGCTGGCCCCTGACTCAAGGGGCCATTTTCATTGGGCGGCGACAGGTCTCTGTCGTTGCACGAGCGAGGCAGGAGAGAAGCGATGCACTACCACCAGTACTACCCGGTCGACGTGATCAACGGCCCCGGCACCCGAGCCACCCTGTTTGTGTCGGGCTGCGAACACCAGTGCCCCGGCTGCTACAACCAGAGCACCTGGCGCCTCGACGGTGGCCACCCGTTCGATCAGGCCATGAGCGATCGCATCATTGCGGATCTCAACGACACCCGCATCAAGCGGCGGGGTCTGTCGCTCTCCGGCGGTGATCCGCTCCATCCGGCCAACGTGCCCCACGTGCTGGCGCTGGTGAAGCGGGTGCGTGCCGAGTGTCCCGGCAAGGACATCTGGTGCTGGACCGGCTATCTGCTGGCAGAGCTCAGCCCGGCCCAGAGTGAGCTGGTTTGCTTGCTGGACGTGCTGGTGGATGGCAAGTTCGAAAAGGGGCTGGCGGACCCCGGTCTGCTCTGGCGCGGCAGCAGCAATCAGCAGATCCACGATCTCAACGCCTGGCGGGAAGGGGGTGAGCACATTCCCTGTCTGGTTTGCAGTTGAGGCCAATGCTGTTTATGGTTAGGCCACCCAAGTATCGTGACAATCTTTGATGAGGCATTGCGAGATGAACAATCTGCTCAAGATCCTGCTGGCCATTTTCCTGCCCCCTGTGTGCGCCTTTATCCAGGTCGGCTTCAGCCTGCATTTCTTAATCAACATAGTGCTGACCCTGCTCGGCGGCTTGCCCGGCATGGTTCACGCGCTCTGGCTGGTGGTGAGCGACAAGCGTGCCTGACCATCTTCCCTCGTCATCCCGCTCAATTGTTGAAAAAGAAGGGCCAACCTCACGGGTTGGCCCTTTTGTACATGTTCAGCCGACAGCTTTTTCGTTAGGATTCATCACTGACCAAATGGAGAAGCCCGATGGCTTGCAGGCCCGGCAGAGAGAACAAGGAGCGTGGTATGAAGTGGAAGATGGCAATCTGGTCAGGGGTGATGCTGGCACTGCTGCAAGGGTGCCTGTCCCGCGAGGTGGCAGTGGTCGACCGTGAGCCTGTCGCTGTGACGCTGGAACAGTTGCCGAACTACTGGATACAGCAGAACCAGCGCTCATGGTTTGCCAGCGATGAAGAAGCGCTGCCCACCAAACCGGTCAAGGGCTATGTGGACGTGCGTTATGTGATTGATGAGGATGGCAGGCCGACCAAACCCGAGGTGGTGGCGGCCGAGCCGCCCGGCGAGCTGGAGCAGAGCGCCCTGGCGACTCTCTCGCGGATCCGCTACAGCCCGGCAGAGGACAATCCGGACGCCATTCCGGTGCAGGTGACCAACCGTTTCAACATCGAGGTCAATTGACCCGAGCGCGATGACATCAGACCCCGGCCGTGCCGGGGTCTCTCTTATTGCTGTTTGCACTCCCGATAGGCGATCTGCCACTCCCCTTGCGGATCCCTAAGCTCGACAAAACCTTCCTCCCCCTTGTTCCACCAGACGGCCTGGAACTCGTCGCTATAGCGGGCCCCCGACGCGGAGACGGCTTGGGGCAGGGTGTAATCCTTGCCATCCGGCAGTGCCAGTTTGATAAAGTCGAGGCTCTGATCGGAGAGGGCGAAATAGCGTACCTGTACTTTTTGCCCCTGCTCGCACAGGTAGTTGATTGGCTCGCCACCGGTGGCGACCAGGGTGCCATTCTGGGCACAGCCGGTGAGCAGGGCAAACGCCAAAGCCGAGGTGGTGAAAAGGGAAATGCGGCGCATGATATGGACTCCTTTGCTATCTAACGCCGTGAGCCTAACAGGTTGGGCAGGATCTGCAATTGTCCGTTTTTGGAATGCGTCGGCAGCTGTCCATCGCGCATCTGCCGCCACGCCATAGGACTTGGCCATAAAAAAACGCCCCGGCAGGCTGCGGGGCGAAAAGCGGATCATCCTTGAAGCACCATGAAAAATCAGTAGCCAAAGCGGGTTGCCTCAAAGCGGTTGAGCAGGCGATGGATGAGGTAGCAGGCGAGCAGGGTGGCGACGATGGCAAACAGTATGCTGCTCACCCGGTAGAGAGCGCTGAACACCAGATCGTTGCCCGGAGTCAGGTACTGGCCAAACAGGATCCCCAAGGTGGTGAGGGCGCCGAAGCCGACGCCGGAACCGCTTGCCTCCTTCACATGGGCATGGCTGAACAACATGGCGCCGAACCAGAGCAGGGGCGCGACCAGGATCAGCTGCCCGGACCAGTCATAGAGCAGCAGCTGGCCGATGAGGCCAAAGCTCACCCCGAGCAGGGTGCCCATGGCCCGCTTACGGGCATAACTCAGGGCGCCATTCCAGTGCATGGGAAACAGCAGCAGCAGGGTGGTGGCCTGGGCCGACATGGAGTCGCGCAGATCGAAGGCCTGAAACACCAGGAAGGAGAGGGTGGCGATGCTGGCTCCCAGCAGCGCCTCGTGGCGCATCCGGTGCGGAGCCTTGGGGGCAGCCGCCGGCGTCGGGCGTGGCTCCACATCCGGGAGCAGGGCCGTCATCAGGTAGGCGATCAGCACCGACAGCACACTGGCCCACAGGTTGTTGAGGATCAGGTCGTTAAGATCGGTCTGGGGATAGCTGGCAAAGTGCAGCATGATGCTCAGACTCAGCACGCCATTGGCACCGAACAGGAATAGGCTACCCCGGGACATGGCGGCAAAGCGATAGAGAAACAGCAAGAAGACCAATAGGGTCATCAGCGCTGGGTGGCCGCCAAACAGTCCCCCAAGCAGGCCCACCTCCACCCCGCAGACGATGGCGGAGGCGATCAGCTGGCGTGCCGCATGACCATTCATCACCGGCACCATGCCCAGCAGCAGGACGGGCGTCACCGTGTAGAAGACGCCATAGTTCCAGCCGAAGATCTTGCAGAGCAAGAACCCCGTGGTGCTACCAAAGGCGATGCGCAGGCATTGGCGCAACTCGTTGCCGGTCAGGGGCCTGTGCCACAGAGTCATGGTCGCCACCTTAATAGATGTAGTGCAGCAGGCTGAGCAGATGGATCTGGGCGCGAGCCAGCATGGCGGTCAGGCCGTTGTCCGGCAGCAACTGCACGGTGGCGCGGGCGCCGGCCGGCAGATGGCTGGGCAGTTGCTCCAGGGTCAGGTGCAGGCGCAGGCGTTGGGCATCCCGCACCCAGCGATCCGACTCCACCGGGGCCGCCAGGGTGCCATTGGCATCGAACTGGCCGGCGCTCACCCCGGCATCCAGGCTGCTGACCCGGGCCGGGTAGAGTTCGCCTGGATTGCCGTCGAAGGCGACCAGTGCCCGGGTCTCATCTCCCACATGGCGCAGGCTCTTCTCGCGAAAATCGGCGATCACGTCCACTTGATCCGCCACCAGCGCCAGCAGCGGACCACCTGCCGTCGCCATGCTGCCCGGTTTGAGTTGCAGGTTGGTGATGATGCCATCCTGATCGGCATGAACCCGGCTGTAGGTCAGCGCCAGTTCGGCCTGGGCCAGCTTGTTGCGCGCCTGACGCAGCAGCAGGTTGTCCTCACCGCTGGCACCGCGGCTGGCCCTGATCTCGTCCCGTTTGGCCTTGCTGGCCGCCAGGTTGGCCCGGGCGTTGCGCAGGGCGCTGTCCGCTTCGTCTTTTTGTTGCAGTGACACCATGTGGCGCTGGTAGAGGGAACCGATCCGCGCCGCTTCCCGTCCCTTCTGGCTGGCAAGGGCCTCCTTGGCTTTGATATCCGCATCGGCGGCGGCCAGGGCGGCATCCAGCTCGCTGTTTTGTTGCTCGGCTTGATCCAGGGCGAGCCGGGCCTGTTCCACCGCGAGTTCAAAGGGCACGGGATCCAGGGTAAAGAGCAGATCCCCTTTCTTGACATGCTGGTTGTTGTGGACGGCCACTTCCACCACCTTGCCGCTGACCTGGGGGGCCAGCTTGGTGACGACCCGAGTCGCCATGGCCTGGGGGGTGAGGGGCATCAGCAGATCGGCTACCAGAAAGTAGGCAAAGAGGATGACGAAGCCGGCCATGGACCATCTGATCCAGCGGGCAAATTGTTGATCCGGGGTCATTTTACTCTCCTGCTTCAGGGTGTTTCTGGTGGCCGGCCAGTTGCTCGTGGTGCCACTCGATCCTGCCAAGGGCATTGGCCGAGATGCGCTGCACTATGGCTTCAAACTGGCGCAGGCTCTGTTCATCTATGCCGACCAGCAGCTCCTGGCGAACGCGCATGATGCGACCGGCAATCTGGTCGAGCAGGGCCTGGCCCTCGGCGGTGACGCAGACGATGCGAGCCCGTTTGTCCTGACTGCAGCAGTGGCGCTCGATCAGCCCCTGCTCCTCCAGCTGGCCCAGGGTGCGCATCAGGGAGGGCAGTTCGATCTCGAGGGCGTCGGCCAGGGTCTTCTGGCTCACTTCTCCTCCCATGCGGGAGAGTTTCCACAAGGCGGTCCAGCGAGGATGGGTGAGGCCCAGGGGCGCGAGTTCCAGATCGGCGGCGGTGCGCCAGAGCCGGTGCATGCGGGCTATCTGTTCGGCGAGGGAGAGCTCGCGCAACCTTTCCAAATCCTTCACGTCGGTCACCTCAGTTTACTTAGCTTGCTAAGCATTATATTTATTTAGCAGGCTAAGTAAATAGTGTGATGTGGATCATCTTTTTGTGCAGGGTGGCAGGTGAGCCTTGGGTGGGATCGATAGAGTCTTTTTTTGCGATGATACGGACAGAGGAAAATAGTGACTCATTATTTTCAGCGTATTTTCATGTCTATCGTGCAGCTTGTTTTTTATTCGCTAATATTATTCAGGTCTGGATCAGGGAGGCATTTTGCGATGGATAAATATGAGGTGGATGGGGGATATCTGGTACTGGAACGCCTGTTACGCGATACAGAAAATGCATCTGAACTTCATGCGGGAGCGGATTGGGAGAGTAGCGAAATATGTCATGAATTTGACCCTGCCAATATTCCTGTGTTGCTGGCGGAATAACTGGAGCATCTATATCTGCTCGAATGAATAAACTGGTATGCAGGTATTGGCCGGTTTGTTCTGGCTCTTTCTCACGCACTCATTTTCCCATCACCTTTCCCGGGCTCTGCCGACGGGAGCGCTGGCTCCCTGTATGGCGATACAGCCTGTATGACAGTCTGTTGCTGACGAGAAGAATCTGGGGTCGCCATACTCCTCTGTATTATTGTTGGGCCTGACGTCCTGATTGGCGCTGGCAGTTGCTCCGGTTTCTCACAGGTGAATGCTGCATGGAGCAATAGTGTGAAAAGCTGGCTGCCTGGTTGCCATGCCCGGTGTCGGTAAAGCATGTCGGGATGGGAGCCGTGGTGTTTAAGTTTTTAATGTTTTTATATGATTTTGTCGCTTGGGTAAATGACGAAAGGGATGACACGCAATAGAGTGCAGGACGAAACACACGCAGTATTACAATAAACGGCGACCCCGCCCAGGGTCGCCAATAATATCCGCCCGGTGATGTACCTGCTCTGTACGGGTGATACTGTCATCATCGGGCCGCACGCCTCGAAACGCCGGCATCCATGATTGACCCTGCCTCCCGGCATCCGCACTATTGGGTGGCGTTCTGACGTTGTAAGGTTTGTGCATGAAACTTCGCCACCAACTGGTGACCCTCTCCCTCGGTTTATCCCTGCTGCTGATCCTCATTCTGGGCTCGCTGCTCGCCCTCTTCATCCGTCATCTGCTGGAGAGCAATCTGGAGGACAAAGGGGGCGATCTGGCCCGCATCATGTCTGCCGACAGCCGGGTGGTCGCCGCCCTGCAACGCGGTGAGGATCCCGCCCTGCGCGACTATGTGGAGGGGATTTGCCGGCGCACCGATGCCACCTACATGGTGGTGACCGACGAACATGGCCGGCGTCTGAGTCATCCTAGAGCCAAGCTGATCGGCCAGCAATTTCGCGGCGAGGATATCTGGCCTGCCCTGCAGGAGCGGCGCAGCTACTGCTCCCGTGACGAGGGGACCCTGGGGCTGGCGATCCGCTGCTTCTCTCCGGTGATCGGGGCCGATGGCCGTCCCATGGGGGCGGTCGTGGTGGGTTATCTGATGACGGCGGTGGAGGGTATCTATTTGCAGCGCATCTCGCTGCTGGTCTGCGCCATCGCCGCCGTATTCGGTTGCGCGCTGGTGCTGTCATTCTGGATGCAGCAGCGGCTGCGCAAGACCCTGCTCGATCTGGAGCCCGAGGCGATCGTGCGCCGCTTCACCCTGCAAGATCTGCTGCTCGAATACATCACCGAAGGGGTGATAGCGCTCGATGACAACGGCAACATCAGCATGATCAACAGCACCGCCTGCTACCAGTTGCGCCTGCCCGGCACGGGTCGCCATGCCCTCCTGGGGCAGTCGCTGGCCGAACTGGTACCATCGCTGACCCCTTGTCTGACGCAGGAGGGGGGCGAGCTCAGCTTCGCCATCCAGGGGGAGCCCTTTGTCGGGCGCTGGCAGGTGGTCAATGGTCGGGCACCGTGGCGGCTGTTCATTTTCAGTCGTCCCGAAGTGGCGGCGAGTCTCGGGGTACAGGTGACCCATCTGCGCCAGTATGCCGAGATGCTGCGAATGCAGAGCCACGAGTTTGCCAACAAGCTGAGCAGCCTCTCCGGTCTGCTCCAGCTTGGCCACGTGGATCAGGCGGTGGAGCTTATCCAGCAGGAGAATGAAGCCTGCCAGACCATGCTGCAGGAGCTGTTGCGGCTCATCGACAACAAGCCGGTGGCCGGTCTCATCCTCGGCAAGTTCAGCCGTGCCAGGGAGCTTGGGGTGACGCTCGAGCTCGACCCCGATTCGTCGCTCGGGGAGTACTCCGCCTCGGTCTCGGCGGATCTCATTACTCTCATCGGCAACCTGCTGGACAACGGTCTGCAGGCCGCCTGGCGCAACCGCCAGCAGTGCCCCCCCAGGGTGCTCTTGTCACTGTGCGATGTGGGGCGCCGGCTGGTGATCGAGGTGGAAGACAGTGGCGAAGGAGTTGACGAGGAGCTGGCCGATCATCTGTTCGATTACGGGGCGACTCGCCAGAGCGGTGATCACGGGGTGGGCCTGTTCCTGGTCAAGGAGACGGTGGGGCGTCACCAGGGTGTGATAGAATGGCGGCGAACTGCCGAACGGACCACATTGTTTGGCATCTATTTGAATAAAAACCAGTTAATGTGAGCCATGGACCCAATAATCACGCTTGTTATTGAAGATGACGATCGGATCGGCGCCATCCTGTCGGAGCTGGTGGCGGCGACCCCGGGGTTTTCCCTGCTGGGGCGGGCCGGCACCCTGGCCCAGGCCGACGAGATGATGGCCGGGGTGGTGCCGCAACTGCTGCTGGTGGATATCTCCCTGCCCGATGGCTCGGGTCTTGAATGGGTGAACCGCCTGCGCAGTCACAACCGTGAAGCCTATGTCATCATGGTGACCGCCTCCCGCGAGGTGGAGACCATACAGCAAGCGCTCAATCTCGGGGTGCATGACTACATCATCAAGCCGCTGCGGCTGTTTCGCATCCAGCAGAGCCTGGACGAGATCCTGCAACTGCATCGCAAGCTGTGTGAGCGGGGGCGGCTGGAGCAGGAAGATCTCGACAAGCTGCTGGGCAAGGGGCGACCCCAGGCCAGAGAGATGCGCATCACCCCCAAGGGGATCGACAGCATCACCCTGCGTCAGGTGCTTGAATTGCTGGCGGGGGAGCCGGACAGCGTCTTCTCCACCGATACCGTGGCGCTGCGCCTCTCCCTGAGTCGCACCACGGCGCGCCGCTATCTGGAGTATCTGGAGTCGGAAGACAGAGTGGATGTGGAGCTCAACTATGGCCAGCGGGGCCGGCCGGAGCGTCGCTATCGCTGGCGCCGGGAGAGCTGATCTGCCAGCTCGCCACGCATACACAAACGAATATTCAGACAAAAGGGAGCCGAGGCTCCCTTTTGTCTGTTTGTGGTCCCGTGTCCTTGCGAGGGGAGCGTCGTTTTTATGCCTCTTGGGCAAGGGCGGGGCGGGCTCTTGGCTTGAGCTGGGCGAGCATGACGCCCCCCAGGATGAGGCCACCCCCCAGCAGGTGATAGCCGTGGATGGGCTCTCCCAGGGTGATGACGGCGATCAGCGCCGTGCACAGTGGCATCAGGTTCATAAACACCGAGGTGCGCTCCGGCCCGAGAGTGGCCAGGCCGCGCATCCAGCAGTAGGCGGCGAAGATGGAGGAGGCGAGCCCGGCGAACAGCACCATGCTCCAGCCCTGGGCGGGAATGGCCAGGGAGTCGGCGGAGAGGGCCAGCGGAATGAGCAGCAGCACCGCCAGCAGGATCTGCAGGTAGAGGTTGAGCCAGGGGCCAAACGGCAGTTGCCAGCGGCGGATCAAGAGGCCATAGAGCGCATAGCTGGCGGCCCCCAGCAGCATCATGCCATCCCCCGGGTTGATGCCGGTGTGCAGCAGCGCCAGCGGCTGGCCCTGGCCGAGCAGCCAGAGCACCCCGAACAGGGAGAGGCTCATTCCCAGCAATGCTTGCTTGCCGGGGCGCTGGCCGAAGAAGAGCGCGCCCTGCAGCAGGGTCAGCAGGGGCAGCAGGGAGCCGATGACCCCCATGTTGGTAGCCGAGGTCGAGTGGGCGGCGTAGTAGGCGAGGCACTGGTAGAGCACCATGCCGAGCAGGGAGAGCACCAGCAGCTTGCCGAACCAAGGGCGGATCTCGCTGCGCCGGCGCCAGAGTGCGGGCAGGCAGAAGGGGCTCAGGGCCAGGGCGGCGATCACCCAGCGGTAAAACGAGATGGCGGCGGGATCCACCACGCCGGCGGCGGCCTTGGAGACCACGGTGTTGGCGGCCCAGATCAGGATGGCGAGCAGGGGGAAGAGAATAGGCATAGGCACTCCTTGATACGATGGTGAGAGTCTAGCCTTGTCTTGAACTATGTAAGTAGCGTAAATAAGACATCTCATAACCGCTTTGGGACATTCTTCATGGGTGACCTCACGATGGCCGAGCAGGATCGCCTGCTGGCCACTCCCAATCCTCTCTACTTTCGCTACAGCCAGATCCAGGGAGGCAACGCCTGCGCCGAGCACGCCCACCCCTGGGGCCAGCTCAGCCTCATCAGTCTGGGGGTCATGGTGGTGGAGGTGGCGGGGCTGCGGCTGGTGGCGCCGCCCGACTACCTTATCTGGGTGCCGGCCAACTTGCCCCACAGCGCCTTCAACGAACAGACCCTGGACTACACCTCCATCTATGTGGGACACACCCTGGCAGAACGCCTGCCAAGGGAACCCGTGCTGCTGGCGCTGACCCCCCTGCTGCGTGCCCTGCTGGAGGACTTCACCCAGCGCCGGCTCGGCCACATGGAGGATGAGTGGGACCGGCGCCAGGGCGAGCTCTTCATCGAGAAGCTGGCCCGCACCCGCTGCCAGCCGAGCTATTTGCCCCAGAGTTGCGATCGCCTGCTCGCTCCCTTGTTGGCGGCGCTACAGGCCGCGCCGGAGGACAACCGTACCCAGGCCGAGTGGGCCAGTGTCTTGCACACCACGGAGCGCACTTTGGCGCGGCGCTGCCAGAAGGAGCTTGGCATGAGCCTCGGTCAGTGGCGTACCCGGCTGCGCATGGTGCGTGCCCTGTCCTGGCTGCGCGGTGAGATGCCGGTGCAGGAGATCGCCTGGCGGTTAGGTTACACCTCCACCTCGGCCTTTATCGCCATGTTCCAGCGCGAGCAGGGCTGTGCCCCCCAGCGCTATCGCCAGCAGCTGGGTCAGCCCGGGTGATCCCTGTGGCAGTTGGGAAGCGTTCGACGGAAAAAAGAGAGGGCGCCTTACAGGCGCCCTTTTTATCAGCGATGGCCGGTTTAGAAGAAGCCGAGCGGGTTGATGTCGTGGCTCACCAGCAGGTTCTTGGTGTTCTGGTAGTGGTCCAGCATCATCTTGTGGGTCTCGCGACCGATCCCTGACTTCTTGTAGCCGCCGAAGGCAGCGTGGGCCGGGTAGGCGTGGTAGCAGTTGACCCAGACCCGGCCGGCCTGGATGCCGCGCCCCATGCGCCAGGCCAGGTTGCTGTCGCGGGTCCACAGGCCCGCCCCCAGGCCGTACTGGGTGTCGTTAGCGATGGCCAGGGCATCCGCCTCGTCCTTGAAGGTGGTGACCCCGAGGGCCGGCCCGAAGATCTCCTCCTGGAACACCCGCATCTTGTTCTGGCCGTGGAAGATGGTGGGCTGGATGTAGAAGCCCCCTTCCAGCCCGTTCACCTTGGCCGGGCCGCCGCCGATCAGCATCTTGGCCCCTTCGCCGCGACCGATCTCCATGTAGCTTAGGATCTTGTCGAACTGCTCGCGGGACGCCTGGGCACCGACCTGGGTGGCGGTGTCGAGGGGGTTGCCCTGCACTATGGTGCGGGCGCGGGCCAGCACCCTGTCCATGAAGTCGTCATAAATACTTTCTTGCACCAGGGCGCGGGAGGGGCAGGTGCACACCTCGCCCTGATTGAAGAAAGTCATCAGCATGCCCTCCACCGCTTTGTCGATGTAGTTGCTCTCGTGCTGCATCACATCGGCGAAGTAGATGTTGGGGGACTTGCCACCCAGCTCCACGGTGGAGGGGATCAGCTTGTCGGCGGCGCAGCGCAGGATATGGGCCCCCACCTCGGTGGAGCCGGTGAAGGCGAGCTTCTGGATCCGGTCGCTGGTGGCCAGCGCCTGGCCCGCCTCGGCGCCGAAGCCGTTGACCACGTTGACCACGCCGGGGGGCAGTATGTCCTTGATGAGATCCATCATCAGCATGATGGTGACCGGGGTCTGCTCGGCGGGCTTGAGCACGCTGCAGCAACCTGCTGCGAGCACGGGAGCCAGTTTCCAGGCCGCCATCAGCAGGGGGAAGTTCCACGGGATGATCTGGCCGACCACGCCGATGGGCTCCTTGAAATGGTAGCTGACGGTGTTCTGGTCCAGCTCGGCGGCGGATCCCTCCTGGGCGCGGATGCAGCCGGCGAAGTAGCGGAAGTGATCCACCACCAGGGGCAGGTCGGCGGCCAGGGTCTCGCGCACCGCCTTGCCGTTCTCCCAGGTCTCGGCGATGGCGAGCACTTCGATATTTTGCTCGATGCGATCGGCGATGCGCAGCAGCAGGTTGCTGCGCTCGGTGACGCTGGTCTTGCTCCAGCTGGCGAACGCCTTGTGAGCGGCGTCCAGTGCCAGCTCGATGTCGGCGGCGTCGGAGCGGGCCACCTCGCAGAACACCTTGCCATCCACCGGCGAAATGTTTTCAAAGTAGCGGCCGGCGCGCGGCGCCACCCAGTCGCCACCGATGAAGTTGTCATAACGGGACTTGAAGCTGACCAGGGCACCTGCCTGACCGGGAGCGGTATAAATCATCTCATCATCCTTATGTGTGTGGTCCTGACCGGGCTAGCGAGCAGCCCGGTTGCTGCTGTGTATCGCAAGGGGCGTGCCAGAGGGTCTGACCAGCGCTTCAAAAGTTACAAAAACGTTATCAAACGGGATGTGGCAGCGTATCTTGGTTAACCAGTGACCCCGGCTGTGACCATGAAACTGTGCCATTTCTGGACAGTAGTCGTGACAGTCGTGCCATTTGTGAACAGGAGGTGTGATGAGCGAATTTCCCCAATCCGGCCCTATCCAGCGCTCCTGGCAGCGCTGCCTGCATCAGGGGCTGAGCCGCCAGCAGAGCGCCGAGCTGGATCTGTTGCCAAGAGGAGAGCTCACGGCGAGATTGGAAGGGCACAGGGAGCTGATCGCCTGCTTTGAGCGTTTCGTGCTGCCGCTGTTTGGCCAGCTGCTGGCGGGGCGACCCTGCCGCCTGTTGCTGTGCGACGCAGAAGGGGCGATTCTGGCCGCCAGCGGTGACGACGGCTTCGCCCGCCATGCCGAGCGTATTTTTCTGCGCAGCGGCGCCCGCTGGGGGGAGGGGAGCAAGGGCACCAACGCCATCGGCACGGCGCTCGCCGAACAGAGCGAGGTACAGGTGCTCGGGGCCCAACACTTTTTCGCCCAGCACAGTTTTCTCAGCTGTAGCGCCTGCCCGCTGCTCGGGCCCGACGGCAGACTGCTCGGGGTGCTCGATATCTCCACCGAGGCGGCCCACCACGGCGGCGATATGTTGGGCACGGTGCGGCTGTTGGCCATGACCCTGGAAAACGCGCTGCTGGCGCGCCAGCCGGGCTGGCTGGTGGATCTCGAGCCCCAGAGTCTTTGGTCCGCCCGCCTGCTGCTGGGGGAGGGGGGCGAGCTGCTCGGTGCCAACCGGGCCGGCCGGCTCTGGCTTGGCCAACACTCCTTCGATGGCAAGCAACTGCTGCGCGAGGGACGCGGCCTGCGGCTGGTGCCCGAGCCGGTCGAAAGGCCCTCGCCGCTTCCGCCATTGGGGAGCGGGCGGGAATCCTTGCCAGAACCTTCACAGGTACCGCTTAAGATGCTGGAGCGCGGCATCTCTCTGCTTATCGAAGGGGAGACCGGCAGTGGCAAGGAGCATCTGGTGCGAGCGCTGCATCGTCAGTCGAGCCGCCAGGATAAACCCCTGGTGTGCGTCAACTGCGGCGCCCTGCCGGCGGATCTGGTGGAGGCAGAGCTGTTCGGCTATGTGGGCGGGGCCTTTAGCGGTGCCCGCAGCCAGGGCAGCCAGGGCTATCTGCGCGCCGCCCACGGCGGCATCCTGATGCTGGACGAGATCGGCGAGCTGCCGCTGTCGGCCCAGACCCGGCTGCTGCGGGTATTGCAAGAGCGAGCCGTCACCCCGGTCGGCAGCACTCGCCCCGAGCCGGTGGATTTCTGGCTGGTCAGCGCCAGCCACCGGGATCTGGCGGCCATGGTGGCGGCCGGCAGCTTTCGCGAAGATCTCTATTACCGCATCTGCGGCTGGCGCCAGCAGCTGGCGCCGCTGCGGGATTGGCCGGCCCACGAGCGGCGGGCACTGATCCTGCGGTTGCTGACCGAGATGGATCCGGCGCTGCAGCTGACCCGGGAGGCGGAGCAGCAACTGCTGGCTCATCCCTTGCCCGGAAATGTACGCCAGCTCAAACAGGCACTCGAAGTAGCTTGCGTGCTGGCGGAGGGACAAGAGTGGGTTGAAGCCTCCCACCTGCATCTGCCAGCGGTCGTCCCTGCGCCCGCGCTGGTGCCTGTTCCGCCATCCACTTCAGTGACTGCGGGTATCACCAGTCTGCGCGAGCAGAGCCGGCATCAGGTACAGCAGACCCTGGCGGATTGTGGTGGCAACGTGAGCGAGGCGGCGCGCCGGCTCGGCATCAGCCGCACCACCCTATATCGGGCATTGAAAGCATGTAACTGATGGAATTTTAAGTATTTTCCATTAATTGCATGCTTGTTCCCGCCATCCTTTGTATCATGTCGGACCAGAACGGCGCTGAACCATGAGTGGATTCAGTGCGACCCTGCCCCGTTGGGCAGGTGCGTCAATCGTGATGCCAGGCTAAGCATGACCTCTTCCTACATTCGTCTTGTCGACCGCTCTTTTCGCGCCCTGCTGGGGCTGACCCTTGCCATCATCCTGCTGTTTGAATTCGGCCCGGAGCGGGTACTGGATCTGCAGGAGTGGCCCGTTATCGTCACCGTGCAGCGGGCGGCGGATGTGACGCCGGAGCAGGCGCGCTATCTCTCGTCGCCGGAAGGCAAACCTGGCGTGCAATGCATTTTGCCCGCCCGCCAGCACATAGTGCCGGGCTGCAGACTGACCTTGACCCTGACGCTCCCCGATGAGGGGATCGATCTCGCCCGCTTTGACACCCTGCATGTGCGCCTGAGCGTGACTGGCGAAGGAGGTCAGGATTGGCGTCTCTATCTGCGTAACCATGATCCGGCCAGCGATCTGCCCGGGGATCCCCTTGCCCCCAAGTTCAACGAGATCATCTTTCGTCCGGCGGATTACGGCAGGCTCCACAAGGTGCCCCTCGACGTGTTCGCACCGGCAACCTGGTGGATCAAGCAATACAATGTGCCGCTGCAACAGCAAGGGCCTGACTTGCACCGGGTCTATGCCATCGAGCTCGCCGCCGGTTACGATATGCAGCCAGGCACACACGGGGCCATTATCGAGGAGTTGCATTTTCATGGCCCCTGGCTCGATGCCAGCCTCTTCTATCGCCTGATCCTGGCGGTCTGGTTTATCTATGGTTGCATCATACTGGTGGCCAACCATCTGCATATGAAACAGCGCCTGCAGCATGCCCATCAGGCCAGACTGGCGGCGGAGGAACACAATCGCACCCTCTGTGAGGAGAGTCGCCGCTCCCGCGAGGAGGCTACTCATGATCCCCTGACCGGCGCCTTCAACCGGCTGGGCGGAGAAGAGTTGCTGGAGGGGTTGGGTGAGCGTGCTTTTTCCCTCATCTATCTGGATGTGGATCACTTCAAGCAGATCAACGATGGCCATGGCCACCCGGTGGGGGACGAGGTGCTCAAGCATCTGGTCAGCCAGATCCTGCGCCACTGTGATACTTTCTGCCACCTGGTGCGCTGGGGCGGGGAGGAGTTCGTGCTGATCTGCCTTCACTACGATCAGGAGCAGGCTTGCGCACTGGCCGAGCGGCTGCGCCTGATGCTGGCGGCGGATCCCCACTGGCCCGAAGCGCTCAGGGTGACCGTCTCGTTCGGGGTGGCCGAGCGCGCCGGCGATCCGCTGGAGCAGGTGATCCGGCGGGCAGATGCCGCCCTCTATCAGGCCAAGCAACGGGGCCGCAACCGGGTGGAGACAAGCTCGCCAGCCTCTCCCTCCATACTGACGACAAGGGAAACAACATGACGGGACAAACAATCGGTGCACTGACCCTGCTGGTGGCCGACTACGACGAGGCCATCGCCTTTTTCACCCGGGGGCTTGGCTTTACGCTGCTGGAAGACACACAGCTTGACGAGCCGGGCAAACCGGGCAAGCGCTGGGTGCGGGTCGCCCCGGCGGGCGGGCAGGGCTCGGCCCTGTTGCTGGCCCGCGCGGCTACCCCGGAGCAGCAGGCCGCCATCGGCCGCCAGGGCGGCGGGCGGGTCTTTCTGTTTCTCGAGACTGATGACTTTTGGCGGGATTACGAGCGGATGCTGGCCTATGGCGTGCATTTTTGCGAGCAGCCGCGCAGCGAACCTTACGGCACTGTGGTGGTATTTGAGGACATCAGTGGCAACCGCTGGGATCTGCTGCAACGCACGGCTGCCAACTGAATCTGAAAACGTTTATCATCCGCCCTGTCATCGAGTCATAAAAGTGTCACAGAAAATTCTAATAATTGGCGCACCCATCTTCACAGAGGAGAGAGAAGGGAATGGCTAAGCGAATTCTGGTGGTTGAGGACGAGGCACCGATCCGCGAAATGCTCTGTTTCGTGCTGGAGCAGAAGGGATACGAGACGATTGAGGCGGAAGATTTTGCCGATGGACTGGCGAAGGTGCGTGAACCCTACCCCGAACTCATCGTGCTGGACTGGATGATGCCCGGTGGCAGCGGTATCCAGTTCATCAAGCAGCTCAAGCAGGATGAAGTGACCCGCCAGATCCCGGTGGTGATGCTCACCGCTCGTGGCGAGGAAGAGGACAAGGTCCGCGGTCTCGAGGCGGGGGCCGATGACTACATCACCAAGCCGTTCTCTCCCAAGGAGCTGACTGCTCGCCTGCATGCGGTGATGCGCCGGGTCTCTCCCACCTCTGTGGACGAGGTGATCGAGGTGCAGGGGCTCAAGCTGGATCCTGTCTCTCATCGGGTCAGTGCCGAGGAGAAGGCGCTGGACATGGGGCCGACCGAGTTCAAACTGCTGCACTTCTTCATGACCCATCCCGAGCGGGTCTACAGCCGCGAGCAACTGCTGAACAATGTCTGGGGGACCAATGTGTATGTCGAGGACAGAACCGTGGACGTGCACATTCGTCGCCTGCGCAAAGCGATCGAAGAGACTGGACACGACAGACTGATCCAGACGGTACGTGGAGCCGGATACCGTTTCTCAACCCGTCTCTAAGAGGCAATTATGTTGCAACCTTACGCCTGGCGGCGACAGTTGTGGCGAATGGTATTCTTCTATTCGCCGTTCGTGTTGGTCGGCTGGTTGATTGATCATCTTGCCCTCTGCCTGCTGGTGGCTGCCCTGCTCCATCTCGGCTGGCACTACCGTTTCCAGAAACGCTTGTCGGACTGGCTGTGGCACGATCGCAGCCTGGTTCCCCCCCATGGCAGTGGCAGCTGGGAGCATATCTTCAACGGTATCTACAAGTTGCAGCAGCGCCACCGGGCCAGACGGCGCGAGCTGGCGGGCCTCATCCGCCGCTTTCGCGAAGGGGCCGAGGCGCTGCCCGATGCGGCCGTGGTGATCCGCACCGACGGCAGCATTCTCTGGTGCAACCGGTTGGCCGAACAGCTGCTGGGGTTTCGCTGGCCAGAGGACTCGGGCCAACATGTGGGCAACCTCATTCGCAATCCGGCTTTCGGCGCCTACCTCGGCAAGGGGGAGTATGACGAGCCCCTCGAGATGAACTCCCCGGTCAACGAGGAGAAGTTTCTCGAGTTTCGCATCATGCCCTACGCCGAGGATCAGGCCATGCTGGTGGTGCGGGACGTGACCCGGCTGCGCCATCTGGAGAAGACCCGCAAGCACTTCATCTCCAACGTCTCCCACGAGCTGCGCACTCCGCTCACCGTGCTCAAGGGCTATCTGGAGATGACTGAGGAGCCGCCGCCCCCCGCGGTGTGGGCCAAGGCACACAGGGTGATGATGGAGCAGACCATCCGCATGGACAACCTGGTCAACCAGCTGCTCACCCTGTCGCGCATCGAGGCGGCGCCGTCGGTGGATCTCTCCCATCTGGTGGACATGCCCGCCATGCTGGGGCTGCTGGAGCTGGAGGCCAGGGCGCTCTCCGGCGAACGGGGACACCAGATCGAGTTCAACGTGCAGTCAAACCTGTTCGTGCGCGGTGATCAGGAGCAGTTGCGCAGCGCGGTGTCCAACCTGGTCTACAACGCCATCCACTACACCCCGGCGGGGCGCAAAATCACGGTAGAGTGGCGTGCCCAGGGCACCATGGCACTGTTTGCGGTCAAGGATGAGGGGGAGGGGATTGCTCCCGAGCACCTGGCGCGCCTCACCGAGCGTTTCTATCGGGTCGACAAGGCCCGCTCGCGCCATACCGGTGGCTCGGGGCTCGGCCTTGCCATCGTCAAGCATGCCCTCAGTCATCACGACTGTCACCTCGACATCGAGAGCCGGATCGGCCTTGGCAGCCGCTTCAGCTTCCTCATTCCGGCGCGCATGGTGGTGATTAAATAATCTTTTTAGACAATGAGTTAGATACGAAGGAAGGGCTGCATTCGCAGCCCTTCCTGCATTTGTGCAAATCCTTGCCCATGTCATTAAAGTGTCACATTAAATCCATAAATTTGTCACTGCCAGGTCAGATACTGGCGCCGTTTCAAGAACGGACCTTCTGTAACTTTGGAGAGGGTGATCGGGTTTGAACCATGTATCAACGTCATACTGACGATTGCCTTCTGCAACCTTGGACTTGGAGAGATTGGATGAAACTCAACAAACTGGCTGGTGTTATCGGATTCACCGCTGCAACCCTGTTTTCTGCCAGCACCCTGGCCTATGGTGTCGATAAGGATCTGCCAGAGTACGCCCCGACCAGCGGCATCTCCGGCAACCTGTCTTCCGTCGGCTCGGACACCCTGGCCAACATGATGACCCTGTGGGCCGAAGAATTTAAGCGTGTCTATCCCAACGTCAACGTGCAGATCCAGGCCGCCGGTTCTTCCACCGCGCCGACCGCCCTGACCGAAGGGGTTGCCCAGTTTGGCCCGATGAGCCGCGCCATGAAGGCGGGCGAGATCGAGGCGTTCGAGAAGCGTTACGGTTACAAGCCGACCGCCATCCGCGTGGCTGTCGATGCCCTGGCGGTGTTCGTCAACAAGGACAACCCCATCAAGGGGCTGACCATGCAGCAGGTTGACTCCGTCTTCTCCAGCACCCTCAAGTGCGGCGAAGCCAAGGCTGCCACCAAGTGGTCTGATCTGGGTCTGGAGGGCAACTGGTCCAGCAAGGATCTGCAGCTGTTCGGCCGCAACTCCGTCTCCGGTACTTACGGCTACTTCAAAGAGCACGCCCTGTGCAACGGCGACTTCAAGAGCGGCGTGAACGAGCAGCCGGGTTCTGCCTCCGTGGTGCAGTCCGTCTCCGCCTCCCTGAACGGCATCGGCTACTCGGGCATCGGTTATGTGACCTCCGGGGTGCGCGCCGTACCGCTCTCCAAGGATGGCAAGACTTTCGTCGAGGCGAACTCTGATAACGCCATCACCGGCAAGTATCCGCTCTCCCGCTTCCTCTACGTTTACGTGAACAAGCACCCGAACAAGCCCCTCTCCCCGATGGAGCAGGAGTTCGTGAAGATGATGTTGTCCAAGGCGGGCCAGAGCATCGTCGCCAAGGACGGTTATGTGCCGGTACCGGCCAAGGTCGCCATGGCCGACCTGAAGAAGCTGGACATCATGTAACACTGCTGCCAGCCCGTGACGCAAAAACGAGCCCCCTGCGGGCTCGTTTTGTTTATGGGACGCCGTTTTGGCAAGTCGGGCAGGATCTTCTCGGCCATTTTTCGGCCATTGAAAAATGCACTCCCTTGCGTCCCGAGTCGGCATTTCCGAAAATAGGGCAACGTTATGGTTAAGGAGTCTTTCATGACCGCCCCGTTTTACAAGTTTGGCCTGGCAGCCCTGTGCACGTCTCTGCTGCTTGGTTGTGCCCAGTCACCGACCGGTCGCAGCCAGATGTTGCTCTACTCCCCCCAGCAGATGAGCCAGCTGGGAGCAGACTCCTTCGAGCAGATGAAGAAGCAGGAGAAGGTGAGCACGGATGCGAGGCTCAACGCTTATGTCTCCTGTGTCGCCAGGGCGGTGACCGCCCAGGTGCCCGCCAGCTACGGCATCAGCAACTGGGAAGTGGTGGTGTTTGACTCCAAGCAGGTCAACGCCTTCGCCCTGCCCGGTGGCAAGATCGGGGTCTACAGCGGCCTGCTCAAGGTAGCCAAGAATCAGGATCAGCTGGCCACCGTCATCGGCCACGAGCTGACCCACGTGCTGGCCCAGCACTCCAACGAGCGTCTCTCCCGCAGCCAGCTGGCAGATATCGGTCTGTCGGTGGCGGACATTGCCATGGGCACCAGCGAATATCGCGGCGCCACCATGGCGGCCCTTGGCCTTGGCATGGAAGTCGGGGTACTGCTGCCCTATGGTCGCGAGCAGGAGAGTGAGGCAGACCGTCTGGGGCTGGATCTGATGGCCCGCGCCGGTTTTGATCCCGCCGCCGCTATTCCCCTGTGGCAAAACATGAGCGCGGCCTCCGGCGGCAAGAATCCGCCCCAGCTGCTCTCCACTCACCCCAGCAACGAGAGCCGCATTGCCGAGCTGCAGGCGCAGCAAGCCGAGGTGCAGCCTCTCTATCAGCAGGCACGTGCCAACGGCCTGGTGCCCCAATGCAAGGCATAAGCCTGCGCATGGCGCGGCCCGATGACGCCGCCGCCATGACGGTGATGCAGCGGGCCAGCTGGCTCGCCGCCTATAGCCAGGTGCTGGGCCAGGACATGCTGGCCCAACTGGACGTGACCGAGCATCTGCAGATCTGGCAAGGCCGGCTCGCCGAACCAGGTCCACGCCCCATGCTACTCTGCCTGGATGAGGTGGTGATAGGCCTTCTTTACTGGCAGCAGGAGCAGGAGGAGGGCCTAGCCACCGCCAGGATCCGGGCGCTTTATCTGCACCCGGATCACTGGCGCCATGGGTATGGCAAGCGACTGTGGCAGGCGGTGGCGATGCAGATGCGGCGCAGCGGCTGCGAGTGCGTCAGATTGTGGCTGCTCGATGGCAACCGGATCGGCGAGGGGTTTTACCTGCGCCGCGGCTTCGTGTTCGACGGCAAACAGCGGACCCTGACCAGCCTTGGCCAACCCTGTCTGCAGCGGCAAATGTTCCGTCTGCTTTGATCCCGCTTTGGTTTTACGCCCCGTGTCACTTTATTTTTTTTGCGAATTAATACAATGTCCCCCCAGAACTGATCCGGATGACAGCTAACAGACAAGGGAGTGCGGGCATGTATTACGGCTTTGATATCGGTGGTACCAAGATTGCCTTTGCGGTGTATGACGGGGCCTTGAATCTCTGTCATGAGGAGCAGGTGGCCACACCGGGCAATGATTACGAGGCGTTGCAGCAGCTGATCCGCGAGCGGGTCGAGCAGGCAGACGCCCGCTTCGGTGCCAGGGGGGCGGTCGGCATCGGCTTTCCCGGCATCCTCAATCGTCACGACCACAGCATAGTGGCGGCCAACCTGCCCGCCATCAATGGTCGCCATCTGGGGGCCGATCTGGTGGAACGGCTGGATCGCCCGGTCAAGGTGGACAACGATGCCAACTGCTTCCTCTGGTCGGAGGTGCACAAGGGAGCGGCGGATGGCGCCGGCAGTGCCCTTGGGGTCACTATCGGCACCGGTATCGGCGGCGCCGTCTACCTCGCAGGCACCCTCATCCAGGGACGCAACTGGCTGGCCGGCGAGATAGGCCACTACCCGCTGCCGGCCACCATCCTGATGAAATACCCCGAGCTGCCCCGTCCCCGCTGTGGCTGTGGTCGTCTGGTCTGTTTCGAGACCTACGCCTCCGGTACCGGGCTGGAGCGGCTCTATCACCATTTTCACGGTCAGCGTGCCACGGGGCGCCAGATTGTGGCTCGTTTCGAGGCCCATGAGCCCCATGCGGTGGCCACGATCGATTGCTGGCTGGAGATCATGGCCGCCGGCCTGGCTACCGCCATCTCGGTGATCGATCCCGAGGTAGTGGTGCTGGGCGGGGGCCTGAGCGGCCTGCCCGCTCTCTACGAACAATTGCCGCTGCGCCTGCCCGGCCATCTATTGCCCGGGGTCGCCCTGCCCGAGATCCGCCAGGCCCGCTTCGGCGGTGCCGGTGGCGTGCGTGGTGCAGCCTTGCTCAACCTTTGAGATCGGATGTGGGGTCTGATCTCCCCGATAAAGGAGTCGTCATGACCCGTCTTGAAATCTGCATCGACAACCTGGAATCCCTGTTTACCGCCCAGCAGGCGGGGGCGGATCGTATCGAACTCTGCTCCGCCCTGGGGCTGGGTGGCCTGACCCCCTCCCACGGCTTCATGCAGTTGGCGGCGCGCCATGCCACCGTGCCCGTCTATGCCATGATCCGTCCCCGTGCCGGCGACTTCTGTTTCAGCGATGGCGAGTTCGAGATGATGTTGCAGGATATCGCCGCGGCGCGTTCGGCCGGTTTGCAGGGGGTCGTCGTCGGTCTGCTGGATGAAGAGGGGCGAGTGCCCGCCGTCAGGCTCAAGCAACTGGTGGAAGCGGCAGGCCCCCTTGGCGTCACCTTCCACCGCGCCATCGATCTCTCCTCCGACTGGCGGGCGGATCTGGAAATCATCGTCAATGCCGGTTGTGAGCGCATCCTGAGCTCAGGCCATGCGCCGACCGCGCTGGCGGGGCTTGAGACTCTGCAGGCCATGCAGCAGGCGCTGGCGGGCCGTGCCAGCCTGATGCCGGGGGCCGGAGTCAATGCTGACAACGTGCGCACCATCATCGAATTTACCGGGGTGAGCGAGGTACATATGTCCGGCATGGGCTGGCGTGGCGGCATGGTGCCTCACGGAGTCAACATGGGCACCTCGGACGATGGCCGGGTCAATATTACCGATGGTTCCAAGGTCGCGGCGGTGCGGGCCCTGCTGGATCGACCCTGATCCTCTGATCAACGCCGCCTGTGGGCGGCGTTTTTGTCGCGGCATGTGAACTCACTCCCACGGACGGGGAAATCAGGGGCGCCGCCGGCAGCACCTGACACAAAAGTCTGATATCATCCCGACTCTTTTACATCAGGACCCGGAGCAACATCTCAATGTCCCAATACGACTCTATCGAACAGAAGGCCAGCTATGGCATCGGCCGCAACATGGGTGATCAGCTGGCGCAGCAAGCCTTCGCCGGTCTGGATATCCCGGCCCTGCAACAAGGCCTGGCGGATGCCCTGAACGGTCTGGAATTCGCGGTAAGCCGTGACGATATCAATGATGCCTTCCAGGTCATCACCGCCCGCATGCAGGAAGAGCAGGAAGCGGTCGCCAAGGCAGCCGCTGCCGAAGGCGAAGCCTTCCTGGCCGACAACGCCAAGCGCGCCGAAGTGACCGTGACCGATTCCGGTCTGCAGTACGAAGTGCTGGTCGAAGGCAACGGCGCCGTACCGGTAGCCGGTCAGTCCGTGCGTGTTCACTACCACGGTACCTTCACCCACGGTGGCGTATTCGACAGCTCGGTCGCTCGCGGCCAGCCGGCCGAGTTCCCGGTGACCGGCGTGATCAAGGGTTGGGTTGAAGCCCTGCAGCTGATGCCGGTTGGCTCCAAGTGGAAGCTCTACATTCCGCAGGATCTGGCTTACGGTGCCCGTGGCGCTGGCTCCATCCCGCCGTACTCCGCACTGGTGTTCGAAGTGGAGCTGCTGGACATCCTGTGATCCGGCTGGCGTGATGCAAGCGGCGACCCTCGGGTCGCCGTTTGTTTTTGGGCGTGTTTGCCAGTGAACGAAAAGGCAGCGACGAGCACTCATGGGGGGCTTTTTTCGCCGCCGGGAATCGTCATACTGCAACTGAACCCCAGTTGAGGTGTGTCCCATGAACAAGACGATGAAGGTGGCGGCGGCCATGGCTGCGCTGCTTGCCACACTGCCTGCCAGCGCCGATGCGATGCGTTGCAAGAATGCGTTGATCACCGAGGGCGACAGCACGGCCCTGATGCTGCTCAAGTGCGGGGAGCCCATGCTGCGCGAAGAGCTCAGTCGCAATGAGGAGAACCAGTTCGGTTATCTGGTGCCGGTGAAGTATGGCGAGCGCTGGACCTACAACTTCGGCAAGAGCGAGTTCATGCGCTTCGTCACCGTGCGCAACGGCATCATCACCGATATCGAAAACGGCCCGCGCGGCGAGTAGCCGGCGGGCAAACAGCATGGAAGCATTAAGGACAGGAGGGCAAATCCCCTTGACTCACTGTTCCGGCAAGGGCTCGGCGTGACTGAGCTGGCGCAGGGCCTGGTTGATCTGGCCTGCCAGTCTCAGGCGCCGGTGGCAGCTCAACCCGTGCAGACTGAGCCTGCCTGCGCTGAATTCAAATGTTCCCCATGACTCGATGGCAAAGGAGCCCCGGTGGAAGCTCTTGATGTATCTTGCGATCTGCCGCGGGGATAACTGCTTGAAAACCTTCATCACAACGTTACCTGCTTGCTTGAACAGGGCACACTATGGGGGCGGTTGATGACAGCCATGTGACATTTCATCGAGTTTTGCATGAATCCTTTTTTGGTGTTCGCTTCGGGCAAAGCAAGGGCACCATTTGAAAAAGTAGTGCCATCACAATCCCTTGCACCGATATACTGCGGGCAGTCGAATGGAATGAGCAAAAGGGCCTGCACGTGGAATGGGTTGATGTGGTGGATGAAGAGAACCGGGTGATCGGGGTGGCCGAGCGGGCCAAGGTGCGGCGGGAGAATCTCTGCCATCGTGCCAGCTACATCCTGGTGCTCGACGAGGCAGATCGCATCCTGGTGCAGCGCCGCACCCTCTGCAAGGATTTCTGCCCCGGCATGCTGGATGCCTGCGCCGGTGGCGTGGTGACCGCGGGCGAACAGATGGAGCCCTCTGCCCGGCGCGAGCTGGCCGAAGAGCTGGGGATCCACGATGTACCGCTGCAAGGCTTCGGTACTTTTTATGCCGAGGGGGAGGGGTATCGGGTCTGGGGTGGCCTCTACAGCTGCCGCTATCAGGGGCCGCTTCAGCTGCAGGCCGAAGAGGTGAGCGAGGTGCACTGGATGAGTCAGGCCGAGATCGCCGAACGGGCCGACGAGTTTACCCCGGACTCCCTGCTCGCCATCGCCACCTGGCAGGCTCGGCGCTAACAGCAATCCCATCCGGAACAATACGGGCAGCCACTGGCTGCCCGTTTTCGTTCCTAGTCCAGCTTGAGCCGCCGGTTGGTGCGCCCGCAGGGGCTGGGGGCCGCCAGCCAGTGCCCCTGCCAGTCGGTGACAAGACGCAGCAGTGGATACTCCAGATCGAGCCGGGTCACCACCAGCTGTCCGCTCTCCCCTGCGTTGACCGGCTGGCCGCTGGCCGGGTCGATGATCTCCACCAGGCAGCTCTCGTTGACGATAAAGCCCTCGCCAGGCTGGCTCTCGTAGGCCACCACGCCTATGTCCTGCCAGACCAGGCAGTTGAACGCCTGAATGCCATAGATAGCTTGCAGCGGGGCCGTCTCGGGGTGGGTAACCTCGCACAACAGGGCGGTGTGCAGGGAGTCGGTGGCCACCTCGGCCGCCTCGGCAGCTTCCAGCAGATCCAGCAGGGTGACCAGCGGGCCGACAAAGCCGGTAGGCTGGTAGCGTTGCAGCGCCTCCAGCTGGCGCTGGGTGTCATGAGGGCCGCAGGGCACCACGGGAGCGCCGAGCTGGCGAGCGCCGTTGTCGAAGATGAAGGCGGTAGGGCCGGCGTGGTAGTCGTGGCCGTTGAGCATCACCTCGCCGGACTTGAAGCCGGCGGCAAACAGGGCGCGCGCGGCCCCCCACCAGTCCGCCCCCGCATATTCGGGAATGGCCAGCTGGCCCGGGCTTGCGAAGGCGCGCAGTGCCTGGCTGGCGGGGCGACCGGTGAGTCCGGCAAACGGCGGATGGGCCTGCTGGGCGGCAAACAGTTCGGCGCTGTCGAGCAGGGGCAGGGTGGCCAGTTCGGCCAGACCCTCGAGACGGCATTGACGATAGGCACTGGAGTAACCGGCGCAATACTGGCTGACGTGGGTAAGTTGATGATTAAGCTGGTCCAGTTGCTGTTGTGCACGCAAGGCGGGGGGACGAATTTCCAGACCATCGTAGTAGTGTTGCATGGGGCCTCCTGGCGCCGTGAAACCTGCTCAAGATTAGTCTGCCTGCTGGAAAAATGCCTGCCGGGGAGCGGGTCGTTGCGATGGGATATGACGGATGGCTGCGCTAGACTGGGGCTTCACCAATCGACTCGGGACGAGAGATCATGATTGCAGTTGGCCAACCCTTGCCTTCGGGCGAATTTACCTTCATCACAGCCGCGGGCAAGCAGGTACAGGATGTCCAGACCCTGTTTGCCGGCAAGAAGGTGGTGCTGTTCGCGGTGCCTGGTGCCTTCACCCCCACCTGCTCCAACGCCCATCTGCCGGGCTATGTGGTGCTGGCCGACCAGTTTCAGGCCAAGGGGGTGGACGCCATCTGTTGTCTGTCGGTCAACGATGCCTTCGTGATGAAGGCGTGGCAGGATGCCCAGAACGCCGATGCCATCACCATGCTGGCGGACGGCGACGGCAGCTGGACCCGAGCCCTTGGCCTTGCCAAGGAGACGGGGGCCTTTGGCGGCCTGCGTGCCCAGCGCTTTGCCCTCATCGCCAACGATGGTGTGGTCGAGCAGCTCTTTGTGGAGGAGCCGGGCAAGTTCGAGGTGTCGGATGCCCAGAGCCTGTTGGCGGCGCTGTGAAATCATCAATCGTCGTTTGATTTCCCCTTGAAATAGAAAGGCGGCCCGCTACACTGGGCCCGCTTCTGGAAGAAGCCAGGCCCGTGCCTGGCTTTTGTGTTTGCAGACCATGGAATAGAGACGATATGACCCTGGCTTTTGTTGCCCTGATTGCCGGACTGGCGCTGCTGGTCTGGAGTGCGGATAAATTTGTCGATGGCGCCGCCGCGACCGCCCGTTATGCCGGCATGCCACCGCTGCTCATCGGCATGGTGATCATCGGTTTTGGTACCTCGGCCCCCGAGATGGTGGTGTCGGCCCTGGCCGCCTCCCAGGGCAACCCCGGGCTGGCGCTCGGCAATGCCTATGGCTCCAATATCACCAATATTGCCCTGATCCTGGGTTTGACGGCTCTCATCAGCCCGATTGCCGTTGCCTCCCAGGTGGTGCGCAAAGAGATCCCCATCCTGCTCGGTATCACCCTGCTCTCCGGTGCCCTGCTCATCGACGGTCATCTGGGCCGCACCGATGCGGCCATCCTGGGCGTCGTGTTCGTGGCGCTGATGGGCTGGTCCATCTGGGCCGGCATGAACGGCAAAGGGGATGCGCTGGATGCGGAGACCGAAGAGGACATCGAGAGCGAAGGCATGTCCCTCAAGCTGGCTCTGTTCTGGCTGGTGGTGGGGCTGGTGCTGCTCATCGGTGCCTCCCGTCTGCTGGTATGGGGCGCGGTGACCATCGCCCAGGGCTTTGGCATCAGCGATCTGGTGATTGGTCTCACCATAGTCGCCATCGGCACCTCGCTGCCGGAGCTGGCCTCCTCCCTTATCGCCATTCGCAAGAATGAGCACGATCTGGCCCTCGGCAACGTGCTGGGCTCCAACCTGTTCAACACCCTGGCGGTGGTCGGGATCGCGGCAGGGATCCATCCGCTGGATGTGGCGCCGGAAGTGCTTTCCCGCGACTGGAGCCTGATGATGGGCCTGACCCTGTTGCTGCTGGTGATGTGCCTGGGTCGCAAGGGGCAGGGGCGGATCAACCGGCTGGAGGGGGGCGTGTTGCTCTCCTGCTTCGTGGGTTACACCGGCTGGTTGCTGACCAGCCAGTTTATCTGACGATTCGCCAGACAATAAAAAGAAGGGGGAAGCATCGGCTTCCCCCTTTTGTTTTTGGCGAAGGCCTATCAGGCCACGGCCACCAGCTTTTGCCCCTGCTGGGCGCTGTCCAGGATCAGGATGCTCGCCTTGGGGAAGAAGTTGAAGGTGGAAGCCGATGCCCAGGTGTAGGCCCCCATCACCCGGCCGACCACCAGCTCGCCAATCTCCAGATCCGGCAGCATGATGCCGTCGCGAATGACGTCCACGCTGTCGCAGGTGGGGCCGGAAAGCACGGCGTTGTGCAACTCACCGTGGGCATAAGGAGTGCTGACCGGATAGGTGACGTGGTCATAGAGCTGGCCGTTGTAGCTGCCGTAGAGACCATCATCCAGGTAGTACCAGATCTTGTCGCCGCGGTGGGCCTTGCCCATGACGCTGGCCACCGAGGTCATGGCTGGCGCGCTGATGAAGCGGCCCGGCTCGGCGATCTTCTGCACCGTGGCGGGCAGCTTGGCCAGCGCCTCGCGGATCGGGGCGCAGAAGCCGTCGATGTCGAACTCGCCGCCGTCGTAATCCACCGGGAAACCGCCGCCGATATCCAGCACCCAGGGCTTGAGCCCGAGCTCCCAGGCCTGCTCCATGATCTCGCGACAGGCGTCGATGGCCTGCACGTGGCGACGGGAGTGAGGCACCTGGGAGCCGACGTGGAACGACAGCCCCATCACCTTGATCCCCTTGGCCTGGGCCAGCTGCAGCAGGGGCAGCGCCTGCTCCGGTGTACAACCGAACTTCTTGGAAAGATCGACCTTGGTCTCGGGATTGGGGAAGCTCACCCGTAGCAGCAGCTTGACCTCGTCCTTGTAGGGCAGGAACTTCTCCAGTTCCAGCGGGTTGTCATAGACGAACACGGTGCAGCCGTATTCCAGCGCGTAACGGATGTCGCTGTCGCGCTTGATGGGGTGGGTATGAATGCAGCGCCCCGGGCGGACACCCTGACTGCGCACCAGATCCACTTCGCCATTGGTGGCCAGATCGAAACAGGCCCCCTCTTCCTTCAAGACAGAGACCACCGCCTCGTGGGGCAGGGGCTTGAGTGCATAATGCAAGCGCACATCGGGCAGGGCGGCCGCCAGGGCCCGATACTGTTTGCGGACGGCTGCCTTATCGAGCAGCAGCAGGGGGGAGCCGAATTGTTCAACCAGCTGACGGTAATCTTGTGCGACCAGGGTCTCGTTCATTCTCTTTTGAAAGTCCTTAGGGGGCGTTATATGCCCAAGCCATATGCGATTGAACCGGCGACGGCCGGGTCAGGCGAGCGGTCCGGCGGGACCAACCTGGCACAGTGCATAAATTGAGAGCAGAGTGCTTGGTTATGCGCGGGATTATCGGCTTATTGAGTTTCTGTGCAAGCATTTTGATTGGATATGTTGTTGAGTTTTTCTGCATGAAACGAGATAGAGAATTGCTTTTTATCCCGTCATCTTGTGCGTCGGGACACGTTTGATGCAGGCCAGGTTAACTCTATGATTGTTAACCACTATTTAACATCTTGCCGATGGGATGGCCGATCATGAAAAAAGTGCGGGAGCGGGCCGGCAAGTGCGAGACAGCTCACAATTTTTGGATTACCATGCCCGCTTCCTAATCCAAATTAGTTCGGATGAAGGTAGCAGGAGAGTGATGGGCAACCATCCACCGAAGAAGTGAATCTTTCAGGTACCGGGCAACCGGTGTGGACTGCTACTGGACGATACTCTGGAGAGACCCGTTGAATCGGGCGCCGAAGGAGCAAGGCATCATGATTGCATCGCAATCTGGCGCCGGAAACTCTCAGGCAAAAGGACAGAGGGGATGGGATGGTTGTACTTTGGGTTGTACTTTGGCTTAGCCCGCATCCGATCGCCTCTGGCCGATCGCGACACCTATGGGAAGATCATCCTTCTCCTCCTTAATTTCTGTTTCTTAAGGAGGATGCATGTCATCAATTCAAGCGGCGCTCACCGCCATCGATAGTTTTGTCTGGGGGCCACCCCTGCTGATCCTGCTGGTCGGGACCGGTATTTACCTTACCCTGCGTCTGGGACTGCTTCAGCTGGTGCGCTTGCCGCTCGCGCTGCGTCTGGTATTCGGCCGTGATCAGGGCCAGGGCAAGCAGGGGGATGTCTCCAGCTTTGGCGCTCTGTGCACCGCCCTCTCTGCCACCATAGGTACCGGCAACATCGTCGGCGTTGCCACCGCCATCAAGCTCGGTGGTCCGGGAGCCCTGTTCTGGATGTGGATGGCAGCCCTGTTTGGCATGGCCACCAAGTACGCCGAGTGTCTGTTGGCGGTCAAATATCGCCAGCAGGATGCCAACGGCCAGATGGCCGGTGGCCCCATGTACTATCTGGAAAAGGGGCTTGGCTCCAGAGTGCTCGCCAAGCTGTTCGCCTTGTTTGGCATCGGCGTGGCCTTCTTCGGGATCGGGACCTTCCCCCAGGTCAACGCCATCTCGGATGCCATGACTTTGTCGTTCTCGGTGCCCCGCGAGGCGACCGCCGTGGTACTGACCCTGCTGGTGGGCCTGGTGACTCTGGGGGGGATCAAGTCCATCTCCAGCGTGTCAAGCAAGGTGGTCCCCTTCATGGCCCTCTTCTATATCGCCGCCTGTCTCGGGGTGCTGTTTGCCAATGCCGCTGCCTTGCCGGATGCGGTGGCGCTGGTGTTGCAGAGCGCCTTCACCGGCCATGCGGCCACCGGTGGCTTCGTCGGCGCCGGCATCATGCTGGCGATCCAGTCCGGGGTGGCGCGCGGCGTCTTCTCCAACGAGTCCGGGTTGGGCTCGGCCCCCATCGCCGCGGCGGCGGCCAAGACCAATTCCTGCGTGGAGCAGGGGCTGGTCTCCATGACCGGCACCTTCTTCGACACCATCATCATCTGCACCATGACCGGCCTGACCCTGGTGGTGACCGGAGTGTGGAGCGGGGATCTCAGCGGCGCCGCCATGACCAGCCAGGCCTTCGCCCAGGGGCTGGATGCCCATATCGGTCAGTATCTGGTGAGTATCGGCCTGCTGTTTTTTGCCTTCACCACCATCCTTGGCTGGAACTACTACGGCGAGCGCTGTACCGAGTACCTGTTCGGGGTCAAGGCGATCAAGCCCTACCGCCTGGTCTATCTGGTGCTGGTGGCGTGCGGCGCCTTCCTGCATCTCGACATGATTTGGCTCTTGGCCGACATCGTCAACGGCCTGATGGCGGTGCCCAATCTCATCGGTCTTATCGGCCTGCGCCACGTGGTGATTGCCGAGACCCGGGCCTACTTCAGCCGTGACCGGGATACGGAGTCCGAGCCTGAGCCGCAGACCGCCTGATCTCGCCACCGCGTCTCACGTTCCCCTTGAAAAAAGCAAGCCACGACCCCGGGTCGTGGCTTTTTAGTTGGTGCGCCGAATGGTTGGTGAACCAAGAGCGTAATGTGGGTAAGGGCTAGTTGCCCGCCAGCAACCGTTGCAGTCTGTGGTTGACCTCGGCCACCAGTTCGCCATCGCTCCCTTGCCAATGGATGGCTTGCGCGAGTGTGGTGGAGGTGCCCGGCAAAAAGCGCAGCTCCCCGCCCGCCAGCTCGTAGAAGCGGCTCGCCATCCGGGTACCCTCATCCACATTTCCCGCCACCAGCAGCATGGCCTGGGCCAGCACGGCGCCGCCGTGATCCTGCCCCGGCGCCAGCCAGCGCTGGGCGGTGCCGGTTATCTTGCGCCCCCCGATCATCAGGTTGTACTGGCCGTCACAAAACGAGCCGGGCACGAAGTCATAGCTCCCCTCAAGGTCGTATTGCGCCAGCAAACTCAGCAGCGGCGCGCCCAGCTGCCGGTAGTAGTGAGCGAGATCCGTGGTGGTGCGGGGCAGCAGCAGGGAGAGGTTGAGGATGCCGGCGCCGTGAGGCACGGCGGTGCCACCGCTGTCGCGTACAAACACGGGCCAGCCTTCGGCGGCGAGTTGCTCGCAGGCGCTTTGATAGTGGGGCAGCCGCGTATCTTTGCGGGTAACGATGAGGCATTGGGGCGCCTGCCAGAGGTGGGCCATGGCCGTACCCGTGTGGGCGCAATCGCGCAGCCAGTGCTGCTCCCGGGCGAGGATCTGATCCGGGGTATGGCTTTCAGGCAGAGGGGGAAGCAGGGAGTAGGACATGGTGGCATCCTGAAGCATGACAGGCTTTGCACACTACCCGTGGCCGGTAGCCAGGTAAAGCCCCGCATGGCGGGGCTTGATGGCCGTTAACGGGGAGCTTGGGCGCAGGGCTTGCTGCGTTTGGGCAGTAGCAGGTTCAGGACGATGGCGGTGAGGCCACCGGTGGCGACGCCGTAGGAGAGCACGCTCTTGGCCAGCTCCGGCAGATGCTGCAGCACCTCCGGCACCTGGGCGACCCCCAGCCCCATGGCGAGGGATACCGCCAGGATCATCAGGGCACGGCGGTCGAGCTCTTCGCGGGCAATGATGCGCACCCCGGCGGCGGCTATGGTGCCGAACATGACGATGGTAGCGCCGCCGAGCACGGGCTCGGGGATCTGCTGCACCAGGGTTGCCACCGCCGGGAACAGACCGAGCAGGGCCAACATGGCGGCGATGAAGAGGCCCACGTGGCGGCTGGCCATGCCGGTGAGTTGAATGACTCCGTTGTTCTGGCTGAAGGTGGACATGGGGAAGGTGGAGAAGAGCGCCGCCAGCATGGAGTTGCAGCCGTCGGCCAGCACGCCGCCCTTGATCCGCTTCATGTAGACCTTGCCGCTGACCGGCTCGCCGGAGACATCCGAGGTGGCGGTCATGTCACCGATGGCCTCGAGCGCCGTCACCACGAAGATGATGGCAAGCGGCACGAACAGCTGCCAGTCGAAGCCGAGACCGTACTTGAGGGGGACGGGTACCATCAACATCGGCCCCTCGAAGGTAGGGGCATTGATCTTGCCAAGCAGCAGCGCCACGGCATAGCCCACCAGCATGGCGATCATGATGGCGGAGAGGCGCAGCCAGGGGTTGCGGCTGCGTTGCAGCAGGACGATGAGACCAAGCACCAGCAGGGAGAGAAACAGGTTGCTGTGGCTGGCGAAGCTGCCATCGGCGAGGGCACCGTAGCCGCCCCCCATGCTGATGAGGCCTACCTTGATCAGGGTCAGACCGATGAGCAGCACGACGATGCCGGTCACCAGCGGGGTGATCACCTTCTGCACCAGGTGCAGGCAGCGGCTCAGGATCACCATGGTGAGGGCCGCCACCAGCATGGTGCCGAACAGGGTGCCCAGCATATCGTCGGTGGGCATGGCTGCCTGTTTGAGGGCGAGGCCGGAGGCGATGATTGGCCCGAGGAAATTGAAGCTGGTGCCCTGCACCGAGAGCAGGCCGGAGCCGACGGGACCGAAGCGGCGGGTCTGGATGTAGGAGGCGATGCCGGACATGACCAGCGACATGGAGACGATATAACGGGTATCTTCGGCGGGCAGGCCCAGGGCGTTGGCGATGATGAGGGGCGGGGTGATGATGGCGACAAACATGGCGAGCATATGCTGCAGGGCGGCGAACAGCGTCTGGGGCAGGGGCGGGACATCGTCTATGCCGTAGACCAGTTCGCTGTGTGCCCGCCTGGGGGGATGGGCCTCGGGGGCGGTCTGCGTGGTGGCAACCTGTTCCATAAAAACCTCAAAGTGTGTGGGGATGGGGAGAAAAATTGGGCGCTATTGTAGAGATTGGCGCGCTGCTGACCAGCGTTTATTAATCAGAAAAAGGTTTATTTTTCGGTGGGTTGAAACGTTTGCGCGCGGCGATTATGATATGTCGCTTTGTGTGAGACAGATCTCCTTTTTATTCGTTGCGCAAATGACATTCTTACCACTTAGTAGGTGTAAAATGGGCCCCCGACCTTGATGTGGAGCCGCTGGATGCTCAAGTTGTCAGAGTTCTGGAGTGCCAAGGCACACTCCGAAGACTTTACCCGCACGCGCATGGGCTTTATGACGGTGCGTTTGCGTTTGCTCACCTGCCTGTTGATCGTCGGTTTGCCCGCCTGGGCATTGGTGGATTGGCTGACCCTCTCCCGCGCCCATTTCGAAGAGCTGCTTCAGGCCAGGATCTTCTGTGCCCTGGCGCTCTCGCCACTGATCCCGCTCTCCTACCTCATCAACTTCAGACTGCAGCGCATGAAGCTGGCGCTCGGCTACCTGATGGTGGTGATGATGCTCTTCTCACTCGTCAGTTTGCATAGCTTCGGGACCGAGCAGCAGCTGCAGGTAGGCTATGTGGTGTTCCCTTATCTCTTGATCACCCTGTTTGCCATCTTCCCCATTCCCCTCTTGCGCGGTTTGCAACTGGCCGGCGTGGTGCTGCTGACCATGGTGCTGGGGCGCTGGTTATTGGTGGGGCAGACTCTGTGGAGCCAGGCCACCCTGAACCAGGTGTGGGTACTCAGCCTGTTTGCCATGGCCAGCTGCTGGGTGCAGTGCGGCCAGCTCAACATGCTGCTGCGCCTCTATCGGGAGTCCACTACCGACGAGCTGACCGGCATGATGAATCGCCGCCTGTTGCTCAAGCAGCTGGAGCAGGCCCGGGCCCGGTTGCTGACCAGACAAAAGCCGTTTGCAGTGTTGCTGCTGGATCTCGACCGCTTCAAACGAATTAACGATATCTATGGCCATCTGGCGGGGGATGCGGTGCTCAAGGAGGTGGCTACTACCCTGGATGAACAGCTGGAGTCTGGTATGGTGCTGGGGCGTTATGGCGGTGAGGAGTTTGCCATCCTGCTGCGCAATTGCGGCGATCCATCGGAGGCTGCCCGCATCGCCGAACGGCTGCGGGTATCGGTCGAGGCGCGTCTGGTAAAGAGCCCCACTTCCGATGAATTGCTGGAGGTGACGGTCAGTATTGGCATCGCTCTGGCGCGGAGAGGCGAGAGCATAGATGCCCTTATCAATCGGGCCGATGAGAGCCTCTATCAGGCCAAGATGGCGGGGCGCAACTGCGTGGTGGTGGAACGCCCGCAGGCCGAAAAAGCAGATGCCGCCTGAGGGCGGCATCCTGTGGTTTGCTTGGGCGTGAGGGTCAGCCCAGGCGGTATTTGCCGGAGAGCTGCTGGGCCAGCAGCTTGAACATGTTGAACACCGCCATGGTCTTGCCGGTCGGGGTGCCATCTTCGGCCAGGAAGTACTCCCCCTTGAACACCAGGATCTCCCCCTTCTGCTCCACCGAGTCGGCACGCATGCCGTGGATGAAGTCTTCGTGTTCCCGGATCATCTTGTTGGCCATCTCCAGCAGGGCAGTCTCGGTGATCAGCTCTTTCTGTGGTTGCATGCTCGTCTCCTTAAACGACTACTGGACAGGGGCATAGCATGCCCTGCCTCTGATTGAAGAGGGGGCTAGCATACTGCAAACGGGGTTTTTCTGTCATTGATATGACCCCGGGTTTGTTCTCCCCTATCCCATCACCAGGTTTCTGAGCCAGCGGCGCTGGCGGATCCTGTGCTGCACCAGCAGTACCTTGCTGAGCTCCTCCAGCAGTACCACGGCGACCACCCATGAGAGAGGCCAGCCGAGCAGGCTCACCGCCACCCAGGCGAGCGGCAGGCCGATGCACCACATGCCGACAATGTCGATGAAGATGCTGTAATTCACATCGCCCCCCGAGCGCAGCACCCCTATGATGCCCACCATGTTGAACACCTTGAGCAGCATGCCAAGACACATGATGGCGAGCACCTGCCCCGCCTCGCCCATCAGCTCGGGGGGGAGGTTGCCGACCCACTGCAGCAGGCTGGTTTGCAGCAGCCAGACCGCAACGCCAACCAGCAGGGCGCCCACGGGGGCGATCACCAGAAACAGCTGGGAGTGCTGCCAGGCCGCCTCGTACTCCTCGGCCCCGAGCCGGTGGCCGAGCAGGGTGGAGCAAGCCACCGCCAGCCCGAAGAAGAGGGAGATGAGGATGCTCTCGAGCGTCCCGAGGGTGGTCATGATGGCGAGCGAATCCGTGCCAAGGTGAGCATAGAGAAAGCCGTAGAGCAGCATGCCGAAGGCCCAGAGACCGTCATGAAACAAGAGCGGCAGGGCGATCAGGGTAAAGCGCACCACCTCCTTGCGTTTGAAGGCGGCCAGCCAGTCGACAGCGCGCGGAACAAGGCGCGACTCGTGACGTCTCACGTAGAGCAAGAGCAAGGCGGTCTGCAGCAGTCGGGAAAGTGTGGTGCCCCAGGCCGAGCCGGCCACCCCCATGGCCTCGAAGCCGAAGTGGCCGAAGATGAGGACATAGTTGAGGATGACGTTGGCAATGATGGCGATGATGCCGATGCGGGTCGGCGCCGTTGCGTTGCCGATGGAACGCAGGGCTGACTCCAGCGGCACCACAATGGCGGTGCAGAGGATGGTGGCGCCGGTGATCATCAGATAGTGGTCGGCGAGCGGGCGCAACTCGGGATCCTGGCTGGCAAAGCCCAGCACGCTACCCGGTGAGAGCACGTAAACGAGGGCAAACGGCAGGCTCACCAGGGTGGCCCCCACTAACGCCAGCGCCAGGGAGCGGCGCACCCCGGCCATCTCGCCGCGACCATAATATTGTGCCGCCAATACCGAAACCCCGCCTGCGAGGCCCGCTATCACCAGCAGGTTGAAGAAGAAGACCCGGTTACCCAAGCCGACTGCCGCCACTGCCGTGGTGCCAAGCTGGCTCACCATCATGATGTCGATGAGACCGAGCAGGGAGAACATCATGGACTGCAGTGAGACGGGCAGGGCCAGTCGCCACAGTCTGGACATGAACTCGCGATCGGTGGTTTGTTTTAAAATTGCTTGCCAATAATTCATTTGTGTTAACCGGGTATAAGAAAAGCAAGGCTTGTCAGGGGTATGATAAGAGGCTAAGCGGATGGTCTCACTGTGAGTGAGTCTCGGTTTTCTTGTGCAAAACTATCCTGTTGGGGTGTTATGGGATTTGTCAGCGAGTGTCTGGAAATTGCACCGTCTTGCGAAGAGCGGATGCTGGGGCGTGAAGGTCTGCCCCTGCTCGGCGAGGCGGGCATCTTCCTGACCGGCTTGTCGGTGATCCGCGAACACTACCTTATTCGTCGCAACCGACCCGAGTTTCACATCCTGATGGTGAGCCACGACGAGGGGGGCGCACTGCTCACCGACGGGGGAGAGCAACCCATTCCAGCCGGGTCGCTAATCTTTTTGCCCGCAGCCGTGCCGGGCGGCCTCAAGCTGGTGGGCGAGCAGTGGCACACCAGCTGGATCCTGCTCGACGACGTGCCGCGCTGGCAGCATCTGCACCGGCTCGGTCATCGCATCTGGCAGGGGGATGGCGGAGAGCAGCTCCATCATCTGCTCAGCCTGATCCAGGGAGAGGGGGTCCGCTCGCCCTTGCAACCCCAACTGCTGAGCCTGTTGCTGGCGCTCTTGGAGCGTACCCTGCAGGGTGAGGTGCGTGGCACTCCCGAGATCCGGTTGCAGGCGCTGTTTCGCCGGGTGGAGGCGCATCTCGACGAGCCCTGGAGCGTGGTTCTACTCGCCGATCAGATGGCCTGCTCAGTACCCCATCTGCATCGCCTCTGTCGCCAGGTGTTCGGCATGGGGCCCATGGCCTGGCTCACCCAGCTACGGATGAACAAGGCGCGCCAGCTGCTGCTCTATACCAACTGGCCGCTGGCCGAGCTGGCCGGCCGGGTCGGTTACAGCGATGGCGCCAACTTTGCCAACCGCTTTCGCCGGCTGACCGGCCAGACACCGGGCGCCTTTCGTCGCCTGGGTCGCAAACCTTTTGCAACGGATGTGCAAACTCTTTGAAATTAACGGCGCAAGCCCATAGGATCGGCTGGCCCCAACGTTTAGGTACCAGACCCATGTTTGAAGATAATAATCAGAAACGTCCTCTCTACATTCCCTACGCCGGTCCGGCCCTGCTGGAGACCCCGCTGCTCAACAAGGGCAGTGCCTTCACCAGCGAAGAGCGCAGCAACTTCAACCTCGAAGGACTGCTGCCCCACAACATCGAGACCATCGAGGAGCAGGCGGAGCGGGCCTACCGTCAGTTCATGGCGTTTGGCAACGACATGGACAAGCACATCTACCTGCGCAACATCCAGGATACCAACGAGACCCTGTTCTACCGTCTGCTGCACAACCACCTGACCGAGATGCTGCCGGTTATCTATACCCCGACCGTGGGCAAGGCGTGCGAGGAGTTCTCCAACATCTATCGCCGCGCGCGCGGTCTGTTCATCTCCTATCCGGACAAGGACAGGATCGATGACATGCTGCAAAACGCCACCAAGCAGAACGTCAAGGTGATCGTGGTCACCGATGGCGAGCGGATCCTGGGTCTGGGGGATCAGGGGATCGGCGGCATGGGCATTCCCATCGGCAAGCTCTCCCTCTACACCGCCTGTGGCGGTATCTCGCCGGCCTACTGCTTGCCGGTGGTGCTGGACGTGGGCACCAACAACCAGCAACTGCTCAACGATCCCTTCTACATGGGCTGGCGCAATCCGCGTATCTCGGGTGAAGAGTACGCCGAGTTCGTCGATGCCTTCATCCAGGCGGTCAAGCGCCGCTGGCCGGAGATCCTGCTGCAGTTCGAGGACTTTGCCCAGAACAACGCCATGCCGCTGCTCAACCGCTACAAGAACGAGCTGTGCTGTTTCAACGATGACATCCAGGGCACCGCCGCCGTGACCCTGGGCAGCCTCATCGCCGCCTGCAAGGCCTCCGGTGCCAAGCTCTCCGAGAAACGGGTTGCCTTCCTCGGCGCCGGCAGCGCCGGTTGTGGCATCGCCGAGCAGATCGTGGCCCAGATGAAGGCCGAGGGGCTGACGGATGCGCAGGCGCGCGGCCGGGTTTTCATGGTGGATCGCTTCGGTCTCATCACCGACAAGATCCCGAACCAGCTTGACTTCCAGCGTCGTCTATCCCAACCGGTGGAACGCATTGCCGACTGGCCGGTGGGGGACAATATCTCCCTGCTGGAGGTGATGGAGCACGGTCGCCCGGACATCCTCATCGGGGTTTCCGGCCAGCCGGGGCTGTTCACCGAAGAGGTGGTGAAGACCATGCACAAGCACTGTGCCCGTCCCATCATCTTCCCGCTCTCCAACCCCACCTCCCGGGTTGAGGCGACCCCGGCGGATCTGATCCGCTGGACCGATGGTCAGGCCCTGGTAGCGACCGGCAGCCCGTTTGCACCGGTGGAGTACAAGGGCAAGCGCTACGTCATCGCCCAGTGCAACAACTCCTTCATCTTCCCGGGGATTGGCCTTGGCGTCATCGCCTCCGGTGCGACCCGGGTGACCGATGCCATGCTGATGTCGGCCAGCCGGGCGTTGGCCGAGTGCTCGCCGCTGGTGAAAGGGGAAGAGGGGTCACTGCTGCCGGATCTGGCGGACATTCACGAGGTCTCCCGTTACATCGCCAAGATGGTGGCCAAGACTGCCATGCTGCAGGGCAAGGCGGTGCAGACCCCGGACGAGGTGATCGATCAGGCCATCGAGGCCAACTTCTGGCACCCCGAGTACCGTCGCTATCGCCGGACCTCCTTCTGATCCGGTCGCGCGAGTAAAACAAAAGGGATGCAGCAGCATCCCTTTTTTGTGCACCTCTGTCATCGTGATGGCCTCATGAAGCGGGACTACTCACCGGCCTGCTGGATACCGGTCACCCGGATCTCGACCCGGCGATCCGGGGCCAGGCAATCGATCAGCGCGGCTCTGGCCTTGATGCCATCACACTGGCTGCCAGTGACCGGGTTGCTCTCGCCGTTGCCCTGAATACTGACCTGACCTGCGGGCAACCCCTTGTTAATCAAAAAGTTGGCGACCGTCGTTGCGCGCGCCTCCGACAGGGTCTGGTTGCTGGCATCCGAGCCTATCCGGTCGGTATAGCCCATCACCATGGCACTGCCGTCCTTGGGTTTAACGTCGACGATCTGCTGGTAGAGTGAATCGAGCGCCTGCATGCCTTCCGGTTTGAGGTCCGCCTTGCCAAAGGCAAACAGCACGTCCGAGCTCAGGTTGAAGGTTTGATCCACCGGCTCGGGCGCGGGCGGTGGTACTGGCACCACCATGGGAGCGGGTTCAGGTTCGACCGTTTTGCTGCGGTTGGGATGGATCACCAGCTCCAGGGTGGCTGCACTGATGTCACTGACCCAGCGTTGGGTGCCGCTGCCGACCTTGTCGTTGTCCGAATCATCCCCGACCCGCACCATATAGCGGTAGCGCGCCTGAATATCGATCCAGTCGTGCACTCTGGCGGTCAGCCCGAGCCCGGCCAGCGGGGCCAGGCTGTCATCCCCCCCGTTGATGGAGTTGACGTGGTAGATATAGCCACCCCCTTCCGCAAACACCGAGAAGATATCGTTGAGAGGCAAGCGGCCGATGACGGAGAGGGTCGCCCCCTTGCTGTTGAAGTCCGTGCCATTGATATCCCAGTCACCGGTGGAGAGGTAACCGAGTTCGGTGCCCAGGTTCTCGTTGAAGTTGTAGCCCCCGAACAGGGAGAGTGCGGTCGCGTTCTTGTCGGCATCCTGGCTGAAGTCATCCAGATCGTGGGCGATGGCGACGCCGCCACCGATCCCGCCGTACCAGTCGTTGGCATGGGCCGCCGAGGGCAGTGTCACGGCCAGCGCCACCGCGAGCCAGACGGGTTTGAGTGTCTTGTTCATCTTGTATCCTCATTTGTTGTTATCTGGGGCAGCCTTCCAGTTTTCAGGTAGTTGCCGCTCTTAGTTATAGGTGATACCGACTGTTTAACCAGTCAGGCACTGCGAGGGGGAACACTCATGGGGCAATGGGTGGCCGGGAGTGGCCGAATGGCGCGCAAAAAAAGAGGGAGCCCTTGCGGGCCCCCTCGGCTTGTATGCATCGGGTTGCGGGATTATTCGGTCACTTGCTGTACGCCGGTGACGCGTACTTCTACGCGACGATCCGGGGACAGGCAGGAGATCAGCTCGGCCTTGCCCTTGACGCCGTCACACTGGTTGCCGGTGACCGGGTTGGCTTCGCCACGACCTTCGATGGAGACCTTGCCAGCCGGCAGGCCCTTGCCGACCAGGAAGTCGGCCACGGTACGGGCACGGGCTTCGGACAGTTTCAGGTTGTAGGCATCAGAGCCGATGCGGTCGGTGTAACCGACGACCACGGCGCTGCCATCTTTCGGCTGCACGTCGACGATGTCCTGATACAGGGTGTTCAGCGCTGCGGCACCCTCCGGCTTGAGGGTAGATTTGCCAAAGGCAAACAGCACGTCAGAGCTCAGGGCGAAGTTCTTGTCGACAACGACCGGTGCGACAGGCTCGGGCTCGGGAGCGGGAACCGGTGCAACATAGGAGGTACGGTTCGGGTGCAGTACCAGTTCCAGGGTCGCCACGCTCATGTCGGTTTCCCAGGTCTTCGGCTCGTCGCCCAGGTTCCACAGATAGCGGTAACGGGCCTGCACGTCGACCAGGTCGGAGAGCTTGGCGGTCAGACCGATGCCGGCCAGCGGCGCAGTGCCGTTGTCACTGTCGCCATTGCCATTGCCGCTGACGTGGTTGAAGTAGGCACCACCTTCCGCAAACAGGGAGAAGACATCACCCATGGGCAGACGAGCAATACCGGACAGGGTGGCACCCTGGGTCTTGAAGTCGGCGCCATCGATGCCGCCCTTGCCGGCATAGAGATAGCCAAGCTCGGCACCAAAGTTCTCGGTGAAGTTGTAGCCGCCGAACAGACTCAGGGCCGTGGCGTCCTTGTCTACATCCAGACCCTGAACATTGTTGTCCAGATCGTGGGCATAGGCCCAGCCTGCACCGATACCGGTATACCAGTCACCAGCGGCTTGGGCAGTGGTACCGGTGGCCGCGATTGCCAGCGCAATCAGAGTGGGAGCCATTTTGATTTTCATCGTTTTATCCTCGTTGCGTGAGCCCCTTGAGGGCATTCTGTGCACTTGTTTTTATGGTGGCGAAAAAATTGCCAACAAGATGGATAGCAGATGGCTTCGGGACACTCATGATGCGTCTACATCATGGACAACAGGCCGGACAGAAGCGCTTTTTAGTGCTTATCCAATGCCTTAGAGGCTTAGCTACTTTATGCTTTTGAGGTAGTACAGGCAAGCTAAGAGTCAAATGTGACAGGGGGATGTCAGGAAGGAAGAGGAGATAAACAAATGGGGATGCTATTGCATCCCCATTTCGCACTTTATCTTGCGCAGTTCAGATTATTGCTGAACTTCTTGTACGCCAGATACGCGAACTTCTACACGACGGTCCGGGGCCAGGCAGGAGATCAGCTGAGCCTTGGCTTTCACGCCGTCACACTTGGTGCCGGTAACCGGGTCAGCTTCGCCACGACCTTCGATGGCAACCTTGCTGGCAGCCATACCCTTGCTTACCAGGAAGTTGGCAACGGTGCGGGCACGGGCTTCGGACAGTTTCTGGTTGTAAGCGTCGGAACCGATACGGTCGGTGTAACCAACGACAACAGCGCTGCCATCTTTCGGCTGGAATTCAACGATTTGCTGGTACAGAGCGTCCAGAGCCTGAGCACCTTCCGGCTTCAGGGTGTCTTTGCCGAAGGCAAACAGCACGTCGGAGTTCAGGGCGAAGCTCTTCTCGACAACTTGCGGAGCCGGAGCTTCTTCAACAACCGGAGCCGGAGCCGGTGCTACGTAGGAAGTACGGAACGGGTGGTATACGGCTTCCAGGGTAGCCACGCTCTGGTTGGACTTGTAGTGGGTGCCTTCTACGTTCAGGTCAGCCACGTCCCACATGTAGCGGTAGCGAGCTTGCAGATCCAGGGCGTCGTTGACTTTGTAAGTCACACCGGCACCGGCCAGCGGGGATACTTTGGTATCGCTGATGCCCAGACCATCGGTGTGAGCCCAGTAGGCGCCGCCTTCAGCGAACAGGGAGAAGTCGTTGCCCAGCGGCAGACGAGCGATACCGGACAGGGTGGCACCCTGGTTCTCGTAGCGCAGACCTTCGGTGTTGCCACGGCCAGCGTACTGATAGCCCAGCTCGGTACCGAAGTATTCGTTGAAGTTGTAACCCACGAATGCGTTGGCAGCAGCCGCGTCTTCTTCACCGTTGTTCACGCCTTCGATCTTGTTCAGACCGTTGAAGTGAGCAGCACCGACACCGGCACCGAAGTAGATGTCGTCAGCAGCGTGAGCAGCAGTAGCACCCATGGCAGCCATGGCGATGGCGATCAGGGAAGGAGCCATTTTCATCATAAAAAAATCCTCGTTGAGAGCGCACGTTATTCACATGCTTCGCACTTTGTCATTTATGTAAGCTGCAGGCTCCGCCGAACGGCTGGCGTCGAGTCTGGCAGATGACCCGGCAGATTCCGGGTCGCACACTCTCCTGGTGTGTCGAGCAACTTGGTCGGGCACGCAAAGGTGAAAACCGCGACCAAGCAGCAGGTGTCATTCCGATGACGAGGCGCACTCTATGCCGTTTTTAAAACATGATCAAGCTCACAAATGCACCGGATACAAAATTATCAGGAAGGGATAACTGGCTGTTTATGCTGATTAATTAGTGATCTAGGTAGGCACGGTGCAGCTTTTTTTCCAGTCTCATATAGGCCTGAACCCAGTCGGAATGCGGGTTGGCCTGATTTTCCCTGGCGGCAAAAACGGCGAGATAATCGGCCTCTGTTGCGCTTTGTAACAGCGGAATGAAGCTCGTCAGAAAATGACGCGCCAGATAAGGGTCCAGTGGCCAGATGTTGAGAATGGCACGAGCCACCGGTTGGACCGCCGCCGGACAGATGAAATGAAGGTGACCTGCCTCCAGCCAGGTGGCCATGTCCGGCATGCCGGAGACGGGGACCAGGCCGCCATCGCCAGGGGTCACGGCCAGCCCGAGAACCTGACCGTTGCGGGTGAGCAGACGACCATGACTGTCCTGGCCACCATCGTGGCTACGCAGGGAAAGGGTCGGTTCATCCTGTTCCAGATAGAGGCTGCATTTGTCTGACAGCTGGGCCAGTACCTCGTTGGCATGATGCTGCAATGCCGAAGGGAGCCAGAAGGCTTCGGCGCGATACTGTTCACCCTGGGTCAGTTGTTGTTGCAGTTGGGATACGTTCGGGACGGTGTGCAGGCGGGAAATAATGCCGGGAAACGCCATACTAATTCCTCTTTATGGGTAGCTGGCGAATTATACGAGCAATTCTGTTGCCAACAATAAGGGTTTCTTTTCGAGACTGTTTACCTGAGGCGGCTGAGCGATTACCATCCCCGTTGATAGCAAGGGTTGTCGCCGAAAGGCGCTCATAAAGATAGAGACTCGACCATAACGAGTCCGTACAAAACTGATACACTTGACTACGAGTCGTCGCGAAAAATAAAAGGCGGAGTACATCCGCCAAACGGAGTATGGAACAATATGAATTCAAATATCGTCACTGTTGGCAAGAAGATCCGTCAGATCCGTGAAGCAGTCGGTTTGAGCCGTCCTAAATTTGCTGATTTGCTGGGTGTTCCCCCCACAACCCTGAAGAACTACGAGCTGGGTTATCGTGAAGTTGGTGGCGCCTTCCTGGTTGCCCTGGCTCACCACCCCGAGCTGCACAAGTTCACCCTCTGGCTGCTGGCTGACAAAAAAGTCGCCGAAATCGGCCAGATCGGACCGGACGACCTCGCCAAGGCGTGAGTGTCACTGTGACAGAAAATGCCGCCATCGGGCGGCATTTTTTTGTCTGGAAAACAGGGTTGATAACCGGATGTAGCGCAAATCGTGCTCCAGATAGCGCTTTCCCCTGAAAAATATTGGCAATCAATTACAAACCTCAGAAACTTCCTACCCTTTAATCCGCTACCCCGCATGATGCGACAGAGAGTGAGACAATAATGAGTCAAACCACCCCCAAGGCCAGAGACGGCTTTACCAGCAAATTCGGCGTGCTGGCCGCGACCTTAGGCTCCGCCGTTGGTCTCGGCAATATCTGGAAATTCCCCTACCTGACCGGTGAAAATGGTGGCGCCGGTTTTCTGCTGGTGTATGTGATCGCCACTCTGCTGGTGGGGCTGCCGGTGATGATCTCCGAGATCATGCTGGGTCGCAAAGGCAAGTCAGATGCGGTCAGCACCCTGACCAAACTGGCTCCCAAAGGGCAACCCTGGTGGCTGATCGCGGCCATGGGCGTGCTGGCCGCCTTCCTTATCATGTCGTTCTACTCCGAAGTGGCGGCCTGGGTCTTTGCCTACATCTTCAAGGCGATCGACGGCTCCATCCTCTCGACCAACCCGGAAGTCACCGGCGCGGCGTTTACGGCGCTCATCACCAATCCGCTGCAGAGTTTGCTGTGGCAGTGGCTGGTGCTGATCCTGATGGGGGGCATACTGCTGATGGGGGTCTCCAAGGGGATTGAGGCGGTGACCAAGAAGCTGATGCCGGTGCTCTTCATCCTGCTGCTGGTGATCGGCATTCGCAGCCTGACTTTGCCGGGGGCGAGCGAAGGACTCTCCTTCCTGTTCTCTCCGGACTTTTCCAAGATCACCGGTGCCGTGGTGCTGACCGCCATGGGGCTGGCCTTCTTCAAGCTCTCCATCGGCATGGGCACCATGATGACCTATGGCAGCTACTTTCGGGCGGATCAGAACATCCCCGCGACCGCGTTTCGGGTGATGTGCGCCGATCTGTTCGTCTCCATGCTGGCCGGCATCGCCATCTTCCCTGCGGTGTTTGCCTTCGGTTTCGAGCCGACCGCCGGCCCTTCTCTCCTGTTCATCACTATTCCGGCAGTCTTTGCCAGCATCCCGTTTGGCCATCTGTTCATGGTGCTCTTCTTCGTGCTCTCCGCCATTGCGGCCACCGGCGCCATGCTCTCCATCCTGGAGGTGCCGGTCTCGGTGCTTTCCGAGCGCTTTGGCATGAGCCGCCGCCGGGCCACCCTGATCAACTTGCTGGTGCTGGGGGCGGTGGGGTCCACCTGCGCGCTCTCCAACAGCACCATGGCGGACGTGCAGATCGCCGGCAAAACCTTCTTCGATCTGTTCGACTACCTCTCCTCCAACGTCTTGATGCCGCTGGGTGGCATCTTCCTCTGCCTGTTCGTCGGCTGGGTGTGGGGCGAGGAGCGGATGAGAGAGGCACTGACCAATGGTGGCGAGCTGGCGTTGCCCATCCTCAAGCCGCTTTTCTTTATCATCCGTTACGTATCGCCGTTGCTGATCCTGATCGTGATGCTCAAGGGGCTGGGACTCTTCTAGGTTTCGCTGAGCCGAATAGCAAAAGAGCGCCGCAAGGCGCTCTTTCTGTTTTGCTTGTGTGTTGGAGGATGATTAGAGCACCCCGAGTCGCCCCAGTTCGTCCTTGAGCTGATCCAGGCTGCGCTCGACGCAGGCCTCCCCTTCGTTGATGGCATCGACGGCGCGATGAAAATCCATGATGGAGAAGCTGCCAAGGCGCGGGCAGAGCTGGATCTCCGGCGGATCCCCCGCCATCCGGGCCCGGGTGATGCGCTCCTGCATGATGTTGATGGAGCCCGTCATCACGCTCCACATGCCCGGGGTGGCGGGTGTGCTCTCGCCCCGGTTGAGCCACTGGCTGAGCAGGCCGCCGTTGCTGACCTGATCCGGCTGGTCGGTCCAGGGTTGGTGCATATCGGTGTTGAGGTTGACCGCGATCACCACCTCGGCCCCCATTGCGCGCGCCAGGGAGATGGGCACGGGGTTGACCACGGCGCCATCCACCAGCCAGTGATCGTTGACCCGGGTCGGGGTCAGGATCCCCGGCATGCCGCAGGAGGCGCGCACCGCCTGGCGTAGCGACCCCTGCTGCAGCCAGACCTCGCGGCCGGTATCGAGTTCGGTGGCGACGCAGGCGAAGGGGAGGGGAAGGTCTTCCAGATCCGGGTTGCCCAGATAGTTGGCGGCGATGCCAAACACCTTCTCGCCGCGAAACAGGCCGCCGGAGAGGGCGGGATCGAGCAGGCTCACCACCTGCAGCCGGGTAAAGTCGCGCACCCAGGCCTCCAGCCGATCCAGCTCGCCGGCGGCGTAGGCTCCCCCCACAAAGCTGCCGATGGAGCAACCTGCGATGAGATCCGGCTTGATGCCGAGGCGTTCAAGGGCACGGATGACGCCGATATGGGCCCATCCTCTGGCGGCTCCGCTTCCCAGCGCGAGCCCTATGCGGGGTTTTCGTGGCACGACTTTCCTCCTGAAAGGGGTTGGAACACCAGCTTACTCCGTGTGTTCGCAGGCGTCACTCTGCCATCTTTCACTGCGGTTGCGACCGTTGGCCTTGGCCTGATAGAGCGCCACATCGGCGCGGCGCACGGCCTCGTGGTGGGGGATATCCTCGCAACAGGCGTGGTGGCCCAGACTGATGGTGACGGCAAGACCGGGAGCGATGGCGCCCCAGTCATGCCCGGCGACGACGGCGCGCAGGCGCTCGGCCACCTCGGTGAGCAGGGCACCGTCGCTTTGGGCGATCAGCACCAGAAACTCCTCGCCGCCCCAACGGATCAGGCAATCCTCGCGCCTGAGCTGCCCCTGGCACAGTCGCACCAGGTGGATCAGCACGGCGTCGCCGACACCATGACCGAAGGTGTCGTTGACCCGTTTGAAGTGATCCGCATCGAACATCAGAAAACCGGTCTGCTGCGCCGGCGTCAGGGTGTTTTGCTGCTCCAGCTGCGCCAGGTAATGACGGTTGAAGGCCCCGGTCAGATTGTCGTGGCAGGAGAGGTAGTTGAGTCGCTGGTTGAGCCGCCTGGCCCTGAGATTGGAGAGCGCAGCCAGTAGCATGAAGAGGATGGCCAGCAGGGTGGGGCCCGACTGACAGATCATGGCCTGCAGCAGGGGCCAGAGGGAAATGGTGTGGATCAGCCGCAAGGGGGTGTCCGGAATGGCCAGGATCAGGCGCAAGGTGCCCTGCTGCCACAGGTAGCTCGAGGAGGGTGTCAGATCGGCGGGCGCGACCGCGTTTGCCGCGCTGCTGGCCAGCACCTGGCGATACTGGTTGATCAGCATGTAGTCCCCGAGTTCCGGGATCAGCTCGTCAAGCTGCTGATGCAAGCGCGAGAGCTGGATATCCATGCTGAACATCCCCACCAGATGACCATCCTGATAGAGAGGGCGTGACAATGTGATGAGCTGGCCTGTCCCTGCGAGGTCGTTGAACGGGCGCGAGATAATGGTGCCCCGCTCCGGGTTGTTGGCTGCCAGGGCATCCTGCCAATAGGTGCTCTGGTAGAGCGAGGGAGAGAAGCGAAACCGGCTGGAGGGGACCCAGGGATAGAGATAGATAAAGTGGTCCACTCCGGTGAAGTAGACCCAGGCTATCTCATTGTCAAACTCCCGGCTCGCGGTGGAAAGCAGGGGGGAGAGACTCAGGGCCAGATGCAGTCTGGCTTCCCGTTTGCTCCCCGGTGGTGGCAAGGGACCTGCGCCGGTCAGGTTGCCTACCAGCTTCCGGGGCAACTCGAGTGGTTGATGGTCAAGCGCCAACCCCTGGTCCGGTAGTGCTTCGATATGGTGATAGAGCTGGCGGGTCAGAGCCGACTGGGGTGTGCTGCGCAGCCGCTCCTCGGCCTGGCCGTGCATCGCCTCCAGAAACACCTGGCTCTGCCTGAATTGATCCCGCAGATGGATGGCACTGTTGAGGGTATCGCTCTGGTAGACATCCTCTATCTGCCTGAGCGACTGGCGCAGAGCCAGGATGATGAGCAATGCGGCCAGCGCCAGCAACGGCCAGGTGAAAGGGGAGAAGAAGCGGCGATCAAACAACGTCGATAGGAACAAGGTGTCCACACCTGTTGGTAATGGAGAGCCTCCATTTTATGCCAATCTGTTGAGGAATTAATCATTTAATCACCAACACGATGATCTTCCTCCCTTTTTGTTACGTTTTGTCACATTTGCTCATAGTCACGGCATAGTCAGGGGCTAAAATGGCCCCTATCCGGAATCTCTTTCCTTCTACTCTCCATGGATCGTTCGATGAAAATGCGTATCTGGCTCAGCCTGGGACTTCTTTGTGTCGTGGTGGCCGCCGTCTGGGCGTATCGCCACAGTGAGCCTGCCGCCAAGGCACCCGCCAGACAAATCAATATCCGTACCCAGACCGTGACCCAGAGTCTGGCGGAGCCGACCCTCAAGCTGGTGGGCAAGCTCACCGCCAACCGCTCCGTCATCATCAGCCCGGAGGTCACGGGTCGCATCGTCAACATAGCGGTGCAATCGGGCCAGACGGTGGCCAGGGGCGAGACCCTGATCGCGCTGGACTCGGGCAAGCAGCAGGCGGAACTGGCCGAGCAGAGCGCGAGCCTGCGCGACGAGACCCGCAAACTGAATGAGATGCGCAAACTGGTGGCCCGCGGCGCCGTGACCCAGTCCGAGCTGGAGGGGCAGCAGGCCGCCGTCGATCAGGCGAAGGCGCGGCTCGATGCCGCCCGTTACGAGCTATCCCTTCGTACCCTGCAGGCCCCGTTTGCGGGCCGGGTGAGCCTTATCGATCTCAGCGAAGGGGCCCTGGTCAACAGCGGCGACAACCTGCTTCATCTGGATGAAGTGGACAAGCTGCGCCTCGATCTGGCGGTGCCGGAGCGCTACCTCTCCCTGCTACACCCCGGCATGGCAGTGACCGCCACCAGCAGCGCCTGGCCGGATCAGCACTTTGCCGGCACCCTCACCACCCTGGACAGCCGGGTTTCCAATGACAGCCAGAACATCAAGGCGCGGGTGATGATCCCCAACGCCAATGGCCAGCTGCGCCCCGGTATGCTGCTCAATGTGGTGCTGGCCCTGCCGGCCCGCCAGCTGACCCTGATCCCCGCCCAGTCGGTGGAGTACGTGGGTGAGCAGCGCTTCGTCTATCGTCTCGAGGCCGATGGCCGGGTCAAGCGGATACCCGTGGTGCTGGGTGAAACCGAAGGGGAGACCGTCTGGGTCACCGAGGGGCTCAAGATCGGCGATCGCATCGTGGTCGAAGGGTTGGTCAACCTGCGCGATGGGGTGCTGGTGCACGATCTGGCGGAGGTCAACGGCTGATGTGGCTCTCGGATATTTCGGTCCGCCGCCCGCTGGTGGCGGTGGTGCTCAGCGCCTTGCTCACTGTGTTCGGCCTGGTGGCGTTTTCCAAATTGACGGTGCGGGAGATGCCGGACGTGCAGACCCCGTCCGTCTCCATCACCACCACCTATGAGGGGGCGGCCCCCTCGGTGATGGAGAGCCAGGTCACCAAGCCCATCGAGGATCAGCTCTCCGGCATCAGTGGCATCAAGAACATCAACTCGGTGACCCGCAAGGGGCGCTCCATGATCACCGTCGAGTTCAAGCTCGGCTGGAACATGGTGGAGGGGATCTCGGACGTGCGCGATGCCCTTTCCCGCGCCCGTCCCCGGCTGCCCGATGAGGTAGACGAACCCCTGGTGACCAAGGACAGCGGCAACGGCGACGTGGCGGTCTGGCTCAACTTCAGCAGCAGCCAGATGGACCGCACCGCCATGACCGACTACGCCAACCGGATCCTGGTCGATCCCTTGAGCCTGGTGGACGGGGTGAGCGAGGTGATGCTCTCCGGCGATCTCACCCAGGTGATGTATGTGCGGCTGCGCCCCGCCGACATGGCGGCCCGCGGCATCACGGTGGCAGACGTGGAGGATGCCCTCAAGCGGGAAAACATAGAGCTGCCCGGCGGGGAAATTCGCAACAACAGCATGACCATGTCGGTGCAGATTGCCCGTCTCTACCACAGCGCCGAGGATTTCCAGAACCTGCAGATCACCACCGCCAGCAACGGCCAGAGCATCTATCTGGCGGATATCGCCGATGTCGAAGTGGGGGCCAAGAACGAAGACAGCGCCTACCAGCGCAATGGCCGCGAGAGTCTGGGGATCGGCATAGTCGCCCAATCTACTGCCAACCCGCTGGCGGTGGCGCAAGGCATAGAGAAAAAGCTGGGCGAAATGCAGCGTTTTTTGCCGGAAGGGGCCGTGCTTGAGGTGGACTATGACTCCACCATCTTCATCAAGCAGGCTATTGACGAGGTGTACGAGACCCTGGCCATCTGCGCCGTGCTGGTGGTGGCCGTGCTCTATCTCTTCCTCGGCCAGGGGCGCACCACTCTCATTCCGGCGGTGACGGTACCCGTGTCGCTCATCTCGGCCTTTATCGGCGCCTGGTATTTCGGGTTTTCCATCAACCTCATCACTCTGCTGGCCCTCATTCTCGCCATCGGTCTGGTGGTGGATGACGCCATCGTGGTGGTGGAGAACATCCACCACCACTTGCAACGCGGGGAATCTCCCTTGCTGGCCGCCTGGCACGGTACCCGCGAGGTGGGCTTTGCGGTCATCGCCACCACCGCCGTGCTGGTGATGGTGTTCGTGCCCATCGCCTTTATGGATGGCATGGTGGGCAGGCTCTTTACCGAGTTTGCCATCCTCCTGTCGCTCGCCGTGCTCTGCTCTTCCCTGGTGGCGCTCACCCTGACCCCGGCCATGGGCTCCTGGCTGATGCGTCCGCTGGATAGACCCAACGCCCTGACCGCGGCCCTCGATCGCGGCCTCGGCTGGGTGGAGGGGCACTATCGCACCCTGCTTGGCGCCGTGCTGCGCCGCTCCCGCTGGACGCCGCTGGTGCTGCTGCTCTGCCTGGGTGGCATCGGCGCCCTGTTCCAGCAGCTGCCCACCAGCCTGACCCCGACCGAGGACAGGGGCGTGGTCTATGTGTTCGTCAAGGGGGCAGAGGGGACCAGTATCGAGCGGATGAAGCGCAACATGCAGCAGGTGGAGGCGGCCATCATGCCGATGCTGGGCAAGGGGCTGGTGCAGGCCATGAGCTTCAGCACCCCGGCCTTTGGTCGTGGCGGCGATCAGACCGGCATGGTGATCATCCAGCTCGCCGACTGGGCCGAGCGCGACGTCACCGCCACCGAGTTCTCCCGCTCCCTGGGGGGCAAGCTGGCGGGCATTCCCGACGTGATGATCCGCACCTTCCAGCCGGGTTTTCGCGGCGGCTCCACCGCGCCGGTGCAGTTCGTGCTGCAGGGCAACGACTACGACGAGCTCTACCAGCAGGGTCTGGCGCTGCAACAGGCCGCCCAGGGCAGCGGCTTGATGCTGACGCCGGATCTCGACTACGCCGAGAAGACCCCGGAGCTGCGCGTGACCATAGATCGCGACAGCGCCAGCCAGCTTGGCATTCCGGTCTCCACCGTGGCGAGCACCTTGCAGGCCTTGCTGGGCGGGGTGAGCAAGACCACCTATGTGGACCGGGGCGAGGAGTATGACGTCTACCTGCGGGGCAACCAGCAGGAGTTCAACGGCGTCTCGGATCTTGGCCGCATCTATCTCAAGGCCGCGAACGGCGAGATGGTGAGCCTCTCGACCCTGGCTACCGTCAAGCAGGTGGCCACCGCCAACCGCCTCAACCACTACCAGCGGCAAAAGGCGATCACCCTGACCGCGGACGTGCACCCGGATCACACCCTGGGGGAGGCCCTCGACTTTCTCGATGGCTGGGCCAACACCCACCTGCCCACCGGCATGACGGTGGATTACGCCGGCGACTCCAAGGATTATCGCGACAATCAGGGGGAGATGGCGCTGGTGTTCGGCCTCGCCCTGCTGGTGGTCTATCTGGTGCTGGTGGCCCAGTTCGAGAGCACCCTGACCCCGGCGGTGGTGATGATGACGGTGCCGCTGGGTATCTTTGGCGGCCTGCTCGGGCTCTGGCTGACGGGGCAGGAGATGAGCATCTATAGCCAGATCGGCATGATCATGCTGATCGGCATGGTGACCAAGAACGGTATCCTCATCGTCGAGTTCATCAACCAACTGCGCCAGCGCGGCGAGTCGTTCGAGCAGGCGATCATCGCAGGCTCGGTGCGCCGCCTGCGCCCCATACTGATGACCTCCCTCACCGCCATTATCGGCGCCGTGCCCCTGATGCTCTCTATGGGGGCGGGCTACGAGAGCCGGATGGCGGTGGGGACCGTGGTCTTCTTCGGCCTCTCCCTGGCGACCCTGGTCACCATGCTGGTGGTGCCCGCGATCTATCACCTGATCGCCCGCCACGCCGGCATGACGGGGGCGCGGGATCGCCAGGTGGACGAGGCGCTGACTGCCAGGGGGGCAGGGGATCAGCAACCCCCGGCTGCATAAGTTGCCAGCATTCATCATCACAAGGGCGCCTGCGGGCGCCCTTTTTTATCGTGGAGACCCTTATCCCGCGCGACTTATGGGGGCAAAAAGCCATCGCTCCGATCAAGCGCAATCGGTATAATGCGCGACCCGAATTGTTCCAGGTGGTTAAAATGCAGCCGGTACCCAACCTTTTCTCCTATCCCCGCTACTGGGCCGAGTGCTACGGCACGGCGCCCTTCCTGCCCATGTCCCGCAAAGAGATGGACAAGCTGGGCTGGGACAGCTGCGACGTCATCCTGGTAACCGGCGATGCCTACGTGGATCACCCGAGTTTCGGCATGGCGGTGATTGGCCGCATGCTCGAATCCCAGGGCTTTCGGGTCGGCATCATCGCCCAGCCGGACTGGTCATCCAAAGATGACTTTATGCGTCTGGGCAAACCCAACCTCTTCTTCGGGGTGACCGCGGGCAACATGGACTCCATGATCAACCGCTACACCTCCGACAAGAAGCTGCGCCACGACGACGCCTACACCCCGGGGGATGTGGGCGGCAAGCGCCCCGATCGCGCCACTCTGGTCTATACCCAGCGCTGCAAGGAGGCCTTCAAGGAGGTCCCGGTGGTCATCGGCGGCATCGAGGCGTCGCTGCGTCGCATCGCCCACTACGACTACTGGTCCGAGACCATCCGCCGCTCCATCCTGCTCGATGCCAAGGCCGATATCCTGATCTACGGCAACGCCGAGCGCCCGCTGGTGGAAGTCGCTCACCGCATTGCGGCGGGGGAGACCATCGACACCATGCAGGACATTCGCGGCACCGCCGTCATTCGCCGCGAGCCGCTGCCGGGCTGGCGCGGGGTGGATTCGAGCAAGCTCGACCAGATTGGCCGCATCGACCCCATCCCCAATCCCTATATGGAAGGGGCTCCCTGCAGCGACGACGAGGGCACAGCGCCGAGTGAACAGGAGGCCAAGCCCATCCTGGTGCAGCCCCCCAAGCAAAAGCCGTGGGAGAAGACCTACGTCAAGCTGCCGGCGTTCGAGCGGGTGAAAGAGGACAAGGTGCTCTACGCCCATGCGTCGCGCATCCTGCACCACGAGACCAACCCGGGCTGCGCCCGTGCGCTCTCCCAGGCCCACGGCGATCGCATCGTCTGGGTCAACCCGCCCGCCTTTCCGCTCGAAACCGACGAGATGGATGGCGTATTCGGCCTGCCCTACCAGCGGGTGCCGCATCCGGCCTATGGCAACGCGAAGATCCCGGCCTTCGACATGATCAAGACCTCGGTCAACATCATGCGCGGTTGCTTCGGCGGCTGCTCCTTCTGTTCCATCACCGAGCACGAAGGGCGCATCATCCAGAGCCGCTCGGAAGAGTCGATCTTGAAAGAAATCGAAGATATCCGCGACAAGGTGCCGGGCTTTACCGGCGTCATCTCGGATCTCGGCGGCCCCACCGCCAACATGTACAAGCTGCGTTGCAAGAGCCCCAAGGCCGAGCAGACCTGCCGTCGTGCCTCCTGTGTCTGGCCCACCATCTGCCCGCACATGGACACCGACCACAGCCCGACCATCAACCTCTATCGCAAGGCGCGTGACTTGAAGGGCATCAAGAAGATCCTGATTGCCTCCGGGGTGCGTTACGACATCGCGGTGGAAGATCCCCGCTATATCAAGGAGCTGGCCAAGTACCACGTGGGCGGCTACCTCAAGATTGCGCCGGAGCACACCGAGGAGGGGCCCCTCTCCAAGATGATGAAGCCGGGCATGGGCAGCTACTACCAGTTCAAGGAGCTGTTCGACAAATACTCGAAAGAGGCGGGCAAGCAGCAGTACCTGATCCCCTACTTTATCTCGGCCCACCCGGGCACCACGGATGAAGACATGATCAACCTGGCGCTCTGGGTCAAAGAGAACCGCTTCAAGCTCGATCAGGTGCAAAACTTCTACCCGTCGCCGCTCGCCAACGCCACCACCATGTATTACACGGAGAAAAACCCGTTAAACAAGGTGAGCCGCGAGGGGGGCGATGTGTTTGTCGCCAAGGGCGAGCGCCGTCGCCGCCTGCACAAGGCGCTGCTGCGCTACCACGACCCCGCTGGTTGGCCGATGATCCGCGAAGCCCTGCTCGCCATGGGCAAGGGCCACCTGATTGGCAATGGCCCCGGCTGTCTGGTGCCGCCAGAAGGTCGCAACGAACGCGCCGCCACTGGCAAGGGGATGAAACCGGCCCTGACTCGCCATAGCAATATCAGCCACCAGCGTGGCAATGGCGCAGGCAACAAGGCTGCGGGCCAGAGCAACGGCCAGAACGCTAGCGCCAGCACCAACAAGAGCGGCAAAGGCAATGGCAAGCCGCTGGGCTCCGAGCTCAAGCTGGGTAAAGGGAACGGCAAGCCCGCCGCGCAAGGCGCAGGTCAGAATGCAGGCAAGAGCAAACCGACCGGCAAACCCGCCCATAAGGGCAAGGCGCCGACCCGTGCCGGCTCTGCCAAACCCGCCGCTCAGGGCGGCAAGCCTGCGGCCAAAGGAAATGGTGCCAAGCGACCGGCGCGGTGAGTTTTTCTGATTGGAGAGCGATAGAAATAGAAAGGCGACCAGATGGTTGCCTTTCTATTTCTAGTTGTGGTGCATGTAGCTAAACACATACTCAATTTAGAATTTGCATCACAACTTTATCTCTAGTATCAAAATTAAAATTCAATATAATCAAATCCATCAACAACAATGGTTCAGAGTTGTATGTATTAAATGTATCATGACGCACAACATCATGAAATTTATGGTTTTTTGGTTGACTCAAATAGCTCTCTCAGTCAAAATCTAGGCATTATGTCTACGTGTAGAACAGAGTTAGTTCTACTGCGCAATTAGAGATACCAATCAAGATATTGAACATAAGAGTTTTTACGATGGACATGGCGCTATTGACGGGGACTGTTGGGGTTCCATTGATGATTGCAGTATTGAACTTTGTTGTTAGATATCTAGGCAAACTGGGCATATCGCCTAGCTCTGATCTACTTCTCGTTTTGCTTTGCCTCGATATGGCAAATCTGGTTAGCATGGATTTTTTTGCAAAGGCAGTACAGTCTGATTTTGTCAAGGCAAATCTGCAACCAGTAGTTATGTTGCTGGCTTTTTCCACCCTTATCCTTTGGATAGTCAACATTTGGGGCATAGAGCGTAAGTATCAAGACTGTGTTGCAACATCTAGCCATGGCTCTGCACCTTTGCCTTGGCAGGTAGATTGCAAAAAAATGTTGCTTTTAGGAGCATCTTTCCTTCTTTCAGTGTTAGTCTTTGGTGTGCATATTTTCGCAATTCTATACAAAAGTGTGGGGGGGTGAATAAATGGCTGACTTTATTATAACGATGTTAAAAGTCTCGTTTATTAACATCTTTGCTGGTGTTATAGTTTTTTATTTTATTGTGAAAGTAACGTATTTTTATGAAAATAGAAAGTTGGAGCTTCATGAAAGCTTACGACAATCGCATATTTATAAAGGTGTTAATTTTATCGAAATTGACATGGAACATTTTATTGACCTTAAAAAAGAACCGGAACCTATAAAAGAATGTATTCTTGACATTAAATATAGCTTTGAAAATATCAACATAATTCATGATGTTGATAGTTTTGTATACGTAAAAGCAAAGAATAGTAAACGTTCTATCCGTAAATACTCTAAAAGTAGATATGTACGTATACCTAAAAAAACAAGCGCTCATATCGAGCTTGCTAAAAGTAAAAATTCGCCCAATGTGCCAATTTTTGATTATATGGCAGGGGCTCTTGCTCCAGATGTAACCTACTCTAGGTTTTTAGCTACTAATTGTGCTTAATTATGGCACTAGTCTTTTATTGATTTTATAGGAGGCAATATGACATCACCATTAATAGACCATGTCAGCCTGTTCATATGTGATGACATAAGAAAGGAAGCTAATAATAAACTTTCGTTGCTTGGCATTTATCTTGATAAAGTTATTTCAGCTCCAATTAATGTTGATAAAATAATTCCGTCTTTGTGTTTCGTTGTTTCTTTGACCAGCGCACCAGGAAATTACGATATCTCTTTTGAAATTATTGCTGATGGCATCACTCCTAAAATTGCATTTACATCACCAAAAGAAACTCTAGAAATAAAAGGTAATGACACAAATGGAATGTTTGCTGCTAGGCTTGGCAATATTAAAGTGTTAGATGATAATATATCAGAGCATATATTTAAGCTCAAAGTAAACAAAGAGGAATATTCCTTTCGTTTTAAATTAGTTTTTTCGTGAGGGATGTTAAGTGGTTAAATCTGGGACACCCACCGTTCTGGAGGAAGTCTAACGCCACCAAATATCATGCACCATCTATAGATAACAGCAGCCAAGATGTTCCATTTGCCCGCGCTGGCAGCAACCCATCGCAGTCCAACAGGTTCCAGACAGCTATGGTATACCAAACGAAACTGCCTCGGCGAGTCGTAAAGTGATGTAACCATCAGAAAAAACGCGTTTTTTGACCGCTATCAAACTCTTCTTGCTCTGCGACCTTGCCGCCAACCGGACAGTGATCGGGCGCGGGCTGCTGACCATCCTGCGGCCATGACCGGGTGCTGGCACCCCTCAAATTGTTTTACTGGTGCAACGCATAAGCGAGCAGCTGTTGCGCAGGTGGAACAATTAAGGGGGGGGCGGGCTGGGCAACAGGGGCGGGGATGGACAGGCAGCCCCGCCGATTTGAACGATGGCATGGCCGACAAGGTTGCAAGCGGGCGAGTTACTCGATACGCACCACATCAGGATGAGCGGCGCTGGCGGCTTCATGATAGATATCGTCAAGCCAGCGCGGGACCTCATCCTCGGTCAGAAAGTCGGGAATAATCACATCGCGGATGCGCGAGTATTTACGCTCGGGCAGGCTGACGTTAAACAGCAGCCACTGCTCACCCTCCCGTTTTACGCCAACCAGTCGGCCAAAGACGCTGAATATCATCATGCCGTGCTCCTTCCCGTGCTGTTGCCTTGCCGCGCGCTGCTCTTCCTTTCTAATACGAAATCCGGGACACCTGCCAGTGTGAGCAAGGCATAACGCTACCGCCCCCATGGATACCTGCTTCCAAGATTCCTGCTTCCAAAATGCTCCCTTGACCCGCGAGGGCCGCAACCCATCGCAGTTCAACAGGTTCTGAGTGGCCATAGTAAGCCAAACGAAACTGTCGAGGTGAGCCTTAACCTGATGTAACCATCAGAAACAACGCGTTTTATGACCGCTATCAAACTCTTCTTGCTCTGCGACCTTGCGCTAACCGGACAGTGATCGGGCACTGGCTGCTGGCCATCAGGCGGCTGTGGCTTGGCGCTGGATATCCTCAGATTGCAATGCATAAGCGATCAGTTGTTGCGTAGGTGGAATAATCAAGGTGCGGTGTGGGTACGCTAACAGAGGTGTGGAGGGGAGAGTTGTTCCTCCGAGCAGGAGCAAATCAGGGATTACCTTTTTAACAGTAATTTCTGACTAAAGCTCATTTCTTTCAAGGAGTTTTAGCAGTATGAGCTATGGCTATTTTTAGTTTTAAACATGGATAGTATGAATCCAGCTTTGTTTATTTCTGTTGAAGGTAGTTTATTTACAGACGATTTCTCGGCTTAATACATTGTAGGGAATACTTATGTCTACGCCTTTGTAATATGCAGGAGAGGTGTATGTATCCATCTTGTTATCATCGATGTATTTAAATCCAGCGCTCCCGCATAATGATGCTGCTTTTTCATCGACTTTATCTATCATCGACTTTGCAGAGGCAAAGATATTACCTGATGTTTCTACTTGATAATGGCCAGGACTAAGTTCTACAGAGCGAGCCGGAAACATTTGGGCACAGCCAAAGGTAAATATTGCCGGTAGTAAAAACAAGTGTTTGATCGTAATTGATTTAGCTACAGAATTCATATTAACTTTTCCTCTTTGGTTTATTAATAAATTCAGGAAAGGCTGGGCTACAGCATTTTGGATTGTTCTCTAGAACTGCTGGTTTGCCTTGTCGCGTTATCTATCAGAACAACAAAATCTGGGATATTAACCTTTTGAGCGAGGATTAACGCTACCAAATCTCACGCTACCGCCCGTGGATTACAGCTTCCAAAATGCTCACTTAACCAGCAGGGTAGTTACCCATTACTGATTAATAGGCACCATATGGGGATGTTAAGCCAAGCGAGGTTGCTGATGCGAGCACAAAAGTGATGTAACCATCAGAAAAGCCTCGTTTTTTGAGCTGAATCATCAAAGCGCTTGGAAGCAATCGATAAAGGCAGCCAGGCGGGGGCAGTTTTGCTATCTTGGCGGCCGATTAGCAGGGGAAGGCTGATGGCGTCTCCGAGCGCATCACAGATCCGATACGGCACAGGAGTAGTGAGATGGCAGTAAAAAGCAAATCCAGAAGCGAGAAGATCGGTAGCGGGCTTGGGCTGGTGCTCGGGATTATCGGCTTCAATATGCTGGTGCCCGTGCTGTTCGGGCCGCAGGCCGGGTTTGAGCTGGTTCCGATGATCCTGGCCATGGTCAGTGCCGTGGTTGGCTCCGAACTGGGAGCCATGATTGGCAAGCGGATCGATGCCGGCAAGCAGGCGAAGCCATAAGCCATCACCACAGAGCAACTAATCAGGGCGACAGAGGTCGCCCTGATTAGTTATGGCCATCGCGCTACCCGCGCCTTTGGCACAGGCGCTGGCTTATACCCTCAGTGGCAAGGGCGTGCTACCTTGCCCACCACAGTGTTGATGACAAGGAGTTGCAATGCGCATTGCCCTGATTGGTCTTGGCGATATCGCCCAGAAAGCCTATCTGCCGCTGCTCGCGAGCGACGAGCGGATCACCCCGCTGCTCTGCACCCGCAATCCGGCGGTGCTGGAGAAGCTGGCCCGCCAGTACCGGGTCGCCGAGTGCTTTACCGAGGTGACGGCCCTGCTGGCCAGCCGTCCCGACGCAGTGATGATCCACGCCGCTACCGCCGTGCATAGCGAGATTGCCCAGCAGTGCCTGCGTGCCGGCATTCCCACCTTTGTCGACAAACCCTTGTGCGACAATCTGGCTGACGCCGAGGGGCTCGCCAATCTGGCCATCGCGCAAAACTGTGCGTTGTTTACCGGCTTTAACCGCCGCTATCTGCCGGCCATGGCGGCCGCTCGCACCCAGCCTCTGACCGAACTCAACTGGCAAAAACACAGATTCGCCCTGCCCGGGCGGGCACGGGATTTTCTGTTCGACGACTTTATCCATGTGCTCGACAGCCTCTGCTTCTATGGCGGCGTGCCGGATGGAGATCTCCATGCCGTGCTAAGACGCAGCCCAACCGATGCCAGCCTGCTGGCCGGGATGAGCGTGGCCTGGCAAAGCGGCGATCGCGCCATCAGCGGCAGCATGAACCGCAGCGCCGGCATCACCGAGGAGCGTATCGACGCTTACGGCGACAACTTGTCGCTTCATCTGGAAAACTGCACCCGCGGCATCGTCGCCCGCGACCAGACGGCGCAGGCGCTGGTGCCAAACGACTGGCAGCCGGTGCTGGCCCAGCGGGGCTTTGCCGCCATGCTGGAACACTGGTATCAGCAAATTGAGAAGGGCCGTGCCGATGACGAGCTGATCGCCTCCTACCTGCAGGGCCACCGGCTGGCGGAGCAGCTGGTCGCCCTGGCGGGGGAGTAAGGCGCCTCAATCCGGTGCAAATGATGGTGTCGTTCATACTTGGGCTGCCTGCGGGCAGCTTTTTTATTGGGCGCCCGGCGGCCTATCACCACGCAATGAAAGGGAGAGAAGGGATGAAAGGGATCTGTGCACTGATGGCGGCACTGCTGGCCGCCCCGATCTGGGCCGCCAGCATGACCTATCAGGTCGCCGGCAGCGACTATGAAGGCTACCAGACCAAGGGGCGTGACGGGGGGCCGATTATTTTGCTGATCCACGACTGGGACGGCCTCACCGATTACGAGATAAAGCGCAGCGAGATGCTGGGCAAGCTCGGCTACAACGTCTTCGCGGTCGATCTGTTTGGCAAGGGAGTCAGGCCCGCGACGATCGAGGCGCGCCGTGAGGCAACCGGGGCCCTCTATCAGGATCGCGCCCGCATGCGCCAGCTGCTGGACGGCGGACTCACGGCGGCCAGGCAGGCGCTGGGGGAGGGGCCCGTGGTGGTGCTGGGTTACTGCTTTGGCGGCGCTGCGGCCCTTGAGATGGCGCGAAGCGGCAGCCCGCTGGCCGGGGTGGTGAGCGTGCATGGCGGTCTGGCCACGCCGCCGGATCAGGATTACGGCAAGACCCGGGCCGCGTTGCTTATCCAGCATGGCTCGGCGGATGCGTCCGTCTCGCTGCAGGAGTTTGCGAGCCTGGCCGAGCAGCTGGAAAAGGCAGGGGTGCGCCACGAGATGACCAGCTACAGCGGGGCGCCCCACGCTTTTAGCGTGTTTGGCGGAGAGCGCTATCACCAGGAGGCGGATGCCAAATCCTGGCAGCGGCTGGTCGGCTGGCTAGAAGAGGTGACGGGGCGCGCCGGCTGAGATGAAAACAGGCGGCAGGGTTGCCCCTGCCGCCTGTCGCTATTCCCCAGGCCGCCCGTCGTGGGGCCTGCACATCAGGGGATCAGATGCATTTTACTGGCTTGGGCAGGCCGCCAATCTTGGTTGCCTGCTTGGCGGGTCCTTCCGGGAACAGCTTGTAAAGGTAGCGGCTGTTGCCCTTCTCGGGGCCGTATTGTTTTTCCATCGCCTTGACCAGCGCGCGGATGGCCGGGGAGGTGTTGAACTCCAGATAGAAGGCGCGCACGAAGCGCACCACTTCCCAGTGCGGCTCCTCCAGCACGATTCCCTCCTGCGCAGCCAACACCAGCGCCAGCTCCTCGCTCCAGTCGTTGCTGTTGAGCAGGTAGCCCTTGGCATCGGTCTCGATGAGTTGGCCGTTGAATTCCAGCTGATGTTTGTCGGCAGACATGGGGGCTCCTCGCTAATGGGGCTATCGGGATTGGGCGGGCATGGTAGCGCCTTGATCCCCGGTGAGCAACCGGCTCTCGTTGGCAAGGTTCAGCAGCTGATCAGCCAGCTCGCTGATGAGGTTGAGCTGCTGGGTCAGCATCAGCTGCTCCTCGCTGCACTCCTGAGCCTCATCCGGGGTGATCAGCAGGCGCTGGCCGCCAAGAGAGCTGGAAGGAGTACCCGCCAGATGACCTGCCGCCTGCTCCAGGGTGTGGCAGATATGGTGGCGCATCTCATCGAGCCCGCTTATCGCCTCCAGCTTGTCGCGATGGGCCCCGAGCGCCGAGATGTAGGAGAGCAGAGCATGGTTGCGCCAGGTGAGGGTAAAGCAGAGATCGAGGAAGCGGCGGCGCTTTTGCGGCTCCACCAGCATGCTCTGCCAGGCGGTGGCCAGCTCGCTGTCCGCGAGATGGGCGCTCTTGCGTGCCACCCGATAGTCGATGGATTCATCCCGCTGCGGCTTGAGGCTCGCCAGCACCGCTGAGAGGTAGCGGGCGTTGGCCGACAGCGAATTGGCGATCAGGGTCGGCAGGCGCTTGTATTGCCAGTCCGGCCAGAGCCAGGCCACCAGGGCGTAGGCAATGAGGCAGCCGAGCAGGGTATCGAGCAGGCGCGGCCCCAGGATGGCAAAACCGATGCCGTCCAGCAGGTTGAACGCCATCAGCACATAGAGGGTGATAAAGCAGACGGCGGCGCTGTAGTTGTTGCGCACCTGGGTGAAGAACAGAAAAGCCGCGAGCCCCATCACCACCAGCTGAACGTGCAGCTCGGGGAAGAGCCAGAGCACCGGGATCCCCACCAGAATACCGGCGAAGGTGCCGAGCATCCGCTGTACCAGCCGGCGGCGGGTAGCGCTGTAGCTCGGCTGGCAGACAAACAGCACGGTGAGCAAAATCCAGTAGCCCTTGTCCATGTCAAAGGCCTGCAGTATGCCGTAGCCAATCACCAGCCCCAGCGAGAGTCGCAAGGCGTGGCGAAACACCATGGAGTGCAGGGTGAAGTGCTGCTTGAGCTGGGCCAGAAATGGCAGGCGGGGCGGGCTTGCCAGCGGCGGCAGGCTCTGGGGGGCCTGATCCGGGTTTTGCAGCCCCTCGGCGCTGCCCAGCAGTTGGTTGATGCTGGCCAGGTTGCGGCGCAGGAACTTCATCGGCGTCAGCAGGGTTTTCGGGTAGTGCTGCTTGAGATGGGTGAACTCCAGCTGATCGCCAAGGGCCTCCAGGGTCCAGTGGATGCGCTTGTTATGAGCATAGGGCTTGTGCACCAGGATGGCGTAGCCGAGCCGCTGGCACGCCTCCGAGAGCTGCAAAAAGACCTCCTGAAAACCGTCCAGTACTATGCCCTGCTTGAGCTCGGCTTCCAGCCGGCTGTAGGGGTAGTGGCTGGAGGTGGCCCGCTCGTGAATTTCCAGCGCCAGCAGGTAGAGGCGCAGCAGGCTGGCGAGCTCCGGGCTTGCCGGATGGCGTGGGGAAAGGCGCGCATTGAGGGCCGACTTGGTGAGGTTGAGCGCGCTCACCAGGTTGATGTTGAGCTGGGCCAGATTGTGGCGAATGGCCTGGGCGCCGTGCTCGTCCGCCGGGAAGAAGCGGGATTTTTCCAGCAAGTAACGGCCAAGGGCGAAGTAACTTTGGGCCAGCTGCTCGTGCAGCGTCTTGTAGGGCAGCAGCCAGAGCCAGAGCAGCGACACCAGCCCGTACCAGAGGGCGCCGGCGCCGAGCGCCAGCGGCTGGTAGAAGAGGCTCGGCGCATGGGCGGCTCCCAGCATGGTGTAGATGGCAATCAGCAGGGTGCCGAAGCTGATGGTGGCGTAGCGGGCACCGAGCGCCCCCACCATCACGAAGATAAAGGTGGAGCTCGCCAGCCCGATGGCAAACAGCCAGGGAGTGGGGTAGAGGTACTGCACGCACAATGAGGCAAACAGGAAGCAGAGCAGGGTCATCCCCAAATTCTTCACCCGGCCCCACAGGCTGTCGTCGGTTTCGGCGATGGCTCCCGCCACTACCCCGAGGGAGAGCAGCACGGTGAGCTGGATGTCGCCGGTCGCCAGGGTGAAGGCAAGCAGGCCGAGGATGGCCAGCAACACCTTGAGGGCGAAGTAGATATGGCTGTCGGTCAACAGGCGGCGCAGCAGGCCGGAAAAGTCCATCGGCATGGAAGTGAGAACAACCCTTTAACGAAACGAGTGCGGGATGGTAACCCGCCAGGATCGGCATGGCCCTGATTTGGATCAGGGCCACTTGGCTTCATCTCCTTGATCTGCAACTTATCCTGACAGAATCGTGCGCCAATAAAAACCCCGCCGCAGCGGGGTCTTGTTCATCATCGGCATCTATCAGTTGCGGTTGCCGCCGAGCAGGCTCAGCAGGCTCAGGAAGATGTTGTAGATGGAGACATACAGGGTCACGGTGGCGGAGATGTAGTTGGTCTCGCCGCCGCGCACGATCTGCTGGGTAGTCAGCAGGATGGCGCCGGAGGAGAACAGCATGAACATGGCGGACAGGGCCAGGCTCAGAGCGCTCATCTGCAGGAAGATGTTGGCGACCATGGCCACCAGCAGTACCCAGAAACCGACGAACAGCATGCCGCCGATAAAGGAGAGATCACGCTTGGTGGTCAGGGCATAGGCAGAGAGGCCGAAGAAGGTCAGCGCGGTACCGCCCAGCGCGGTCATCACGATCTCGCCGCCGCCGTTGTTCATGTACATGTTGATGATGGGGCCCAGGCTATAGCCCAGCAGACCGGTCAGGGCGAAGGTGAACACCAGACCCATGCCGTTGTTGCGGTTCTTCTCGGTCAGGAACATCAGACCGTAAACGCCGATGAGGAAGATGGCCCAGTGCAGGGGCGGCATGTTCATCACGGTTGCGACCCCCGCCACCACGGCAGAGAAGCCCAGAGTCAGGGAAAGCAGCATATAGGTGTTACGCAGTACCTTGTTGGTATCGCGTACGGCACTTTGGGTGCCTGTGTAGATAGAACGGGTATCCATCTTGGTGTCCTCTTGATTTCCGGGTGAAGCGGCAAATTCCGCTTCGTTCATCGCATTGTATGCACTGAAGGTTGGGATGACGAGTGCTGATTTCAAGCGACACCCCAGCTCATTGCCTCCTACTATCCCAAAACAAATATGTATTGCATATGAACAAGGGCTTGACGTAGTATGCACGCCGTTCGGAGGGGTGGCAGAGCGGCTGAATGCACCGGTCTTGAAAACCGGCGATGGGCGACCATCCGTGGGTTCAAATCCCACCTCCTCCGCCATATTGACGAAAAAGCCCGGTCGATGATTCGACCGGGCTTTTTCGTATCTGCGATTCGGGGCAGGGTGGCCCGACGCGCCAGAGCGTCAGGCCAATCTGCACTCAGTGCGGCTGGTGATGCAGCATGCCGGCCGCCACCATCGCCGTGGTAGCCACGGCGCTGCAGCGTGCCGAGTCCGCACAGCCTTGCGAGGTGCCGGCGCTCTGCGCGTCACGTTGATAGACGGGAACCCCCTCTTTGATCGTCTCCTCGACCCGGATATCGGCCAGGGTCTCGGGTTTCACTTTGAGCGGGTTGGCCGAGAGCACCACCATGTCCGCCAGCTTGCCCACCTCGAGAGATCCCTTGCTGCGCTCCTCTTTGTATTGGGTCGCCGCCCACAGGGTCTGGGCCTTCAATCCTTCCAGCGCGGAGACTCGCTGATCCGGTCCGATGGGGCGGCCGGTGCGGCTGACCCGGTTGACGGTCGCATAATAGACCCGCATGGAGTCAGGCAGCGCCACCGGCGAGTCGTGGTGGGAGGTGAAGATCATCCCCAGCTCCCGCGCCCATCCGGTGGGGGAGATATGCTGCGCCCGCTCCTTGCCGAGCACGGAGTCACTGTGCCAGTCCCCCCAGTAGAAGGTGTGCATCGGGAAAAAGGAGGGGAAGATGCCGAGCCGCTGGAACGAGGCGACCTGATCCTTGCGGGCGGTCTGGGCATGGATGGCGACGAAGCCGCGATCCGGCTTGCCATGCTGTTTCTCGCTGGCCTCCACCCCCTTGATCAGCTGATCGATGGCGGCATCCCCGTTGACGTGGGTGAGCAGCTGCCAGCCGTTGCGCTGGGCCAGTTCGATGTAATGGGCGGCCTGCTCGTCGCTCATGCTGGGGTAGCCCTTGTAGCCGACCTCTTGTCCTGCAGGGGGGACGAAATAGGGCTGGGTCAGCCAGGCGGTCTTGCCCTGGGGGGAGCCATCGAGATTGAGTTTGGCCCCTGCTACCCGAAAGCCGTTCATGTACTGCTGGGCGTAGTAGGGCGGGGCGATGACATCCCGCGCGATCTGGATATCGGGATAGGCCGCCACGTCGAGGGGCAGCTTCTCTTTCTGGGCCAGCTGGTACATGGTCTTGACGGCGGACGAGGAGGCGCGCCCCTCCTGGGCCGTGGTGTAACCGAAGCTGGCGTAGAGCGCCATGCCCGCCTTGAAGATTGCCTCGTTTTCCTGGTTGTTCAACTTGGCGAACATCGGCAGCAAGGCGCCAAAGAAGGCGGTCTCCTCCAGCACACCATCCGGAGTCTTGCCGTCCGCTTCACGGCGGATCTTGCCCCCTTCCGGATCCTTGCTGTCCGGGCTGAAGCCGGCCAGCGCCAGCGCCTTGCTGTTGAGGGTGGCGAGGTGGCCCGACTGGTGGATGATGATCACCGGCAGATCCTCTGAGACCGCATCCAGCTCCTGACGGGTGGGGTGGCGCTTCTCCTTGAGCTGGGAGTCGTCATAGCCAAATCCCAAAATAATCCCGTGTGCCTTGTTTTGCGGTTTGGCGGCCCAGTCTCGCAGTCCTTGCTGCAGCTCCGCTATGCGGGTCACAGCGCCATCGGGCGGGGCCAGCAGGTTGGCCGAGAGCGCCTGGATGCCGGTGTTGAAGACGTGGCCATGGCCATCGATAAAGCCCGGGATCAGGGTCTTGCCCTGCAGGTTGACCACACGGGTCGCCTCGTCGCGCAGCTTGAGGATGTCGGCCTCGCTGCCCAGCGCCAGAATGCGGCCATTCTTGATGGCCAGCGCCTCGGCCGTTGGCGCCGCGTCGTTAACGGTGACTATGTCGCCCCCGAGGTAGATGGTCTGGGCGGTGGGTTTGGCGGGGCTGACGGCATAAGCCGAGCTGGCGGCCAGCAGGGCGATGGCGATGGGGGCAAGTTTCATCTGGCATTCTCCGTGCGCGTTGTCGGTGCACCTTGTCCGTGCAGATTGTCCATGTAAACAATGACCCGGGAGGGTGACGGTACCCTGTCACGCAACAGGGCGATCACGTCCCGGCCGGGCAGGTTTGCTTCGCAGCAAATGAATGAATATACAAGGAATTACCCTGCTCAAAAGTGATGCAGCAGCCAAATTGACCGATTTCATCATAAACGCGGCGGGGGCGCCACCAGGCTCCCCCGCCGCTTCCTTTTCCGGCGTTCCCTCATGCTGGCAGCCCTGTTTATGACTCAGTGTGCCACTCCCGATAGTTGGCGAGGCGATAGCCCCGTTTGGCGATGAGTGGCGGCAGGGCCGGGTCGGTCAGGATGGCGAGCTCGGTGAGGCGGGGCTGGCAATAGGAGCTGCCCTGCATCTCCAGATCGATGAAGGAGGGGTGGCACATGATCTCGAGGGAACTGGCCCCAAGTTCATCAGCCTCGTCCAGCAGCTGCAGCAGGGTGTCCCGGGTCAGCTGCTCCCCGTAGAAGCGGGCGTCAAACTGATCGCAGCTCAGGGTATGGTGCACGCTCAGGCCATGGCGGGCGATCTCGCCGCGGTCGATGCGAAGGGGCAGCCGGTGCTCCATGGCAAAGGCTTCCACCAGCGGGTAGAGGGTCGGCAGCATATGCACATGGTGGTGGCTGTCGATATGGGTGGGCGCCTTGCCAAAGAGGTCGATAAAGCGCTGGTACTGGCTTGCCAGCTCACAGCGGATCTCCTCTGGGTCGAGGATGCCCGCCTCGCTCTTTTGCCAGATCCCCTTGTCCAGCATCCCCTGTTCGTTGACCAGGCAGGTGAGCGGGGTGAGCGGGCGTCCCCAGCTCAGCATGAAGTGCAGCCCCACCGGCAGCTCGGGGAAGCGCCCGGCCAGCCAGGCGGCATGTTCGATGGCCGGGGAGGTCACGATGGCGGTGGTGGAGCTGACGACGCCTTGAGTGAAGGCCTCGATGATGCCGTAGTTCTGGGCGCGGCACAGACCGAAGTCGTCGGCATTGATGATCAATCTCTTGCTCATGACGGTTCTCTTCCTTTCAGGCGCCCCGCTCGTAATCAAACGGGGCGCGATGGTCTCAGGCGAGGGCGTCGATGGCGGCAGCGAAGTTAGGCAGGTGTTCGCGGTGGGCCAGCAACAGCTCGCGGGCAACGAGGCGGGCATCGTTGTCGGAGTGAATGAGCGGGTTGAGGTTCATGGCGAGCAGCAGATCCTCCATGTTGCCGCTGATGGCGGCCCGGGAGGCGGCGATCTCGAAGCTCTTGATGAGGTGTACCAGACCATTCACCTTGTCGTCAAAGCGGGTGAGACGGGGGTGGGGGATGGCGCCATCACGTCCGATCCGGCAGGTCATCTCCACCGTCCAGTCGGCCGGGATATTGGTGACATGGCCCTGGTGGGGAATGATGACATAGTGCTCGCTCTGCTTGTCGTTGTAGATGGCGCTGATCACCTCGCAGGCGGCATCCGAGTAGTAGGCGCCGCCACGCAGCTCCAACTCCTTGGGTTTTTCGCACAGCTCGGGGTTCTGGTAGAGATCGAACAGCTTTTTCTCGACCTCTTGCACCACCTGGGCGCGGGCCCCGCCCTTGTAGAACTCGCCCATCTCGATCCCCAGCATCTCCTTCTCCTTGAAGTAGTAACGCAGATAGGAGCAGGGGAGCAGGCGCAGCCCGCGGATGAGGCTGGCATCGAAGGGGAGGTCGAAGATGTTCTTGACCGAGCTGGCGCGGGTCAGGGTGCCGTCGGCTACCCCTTCCAGCAGCTCGTCGAAGCGGGACTCGCCGTTCACCAGCACGTCGCCGATGAAGACCAGGTGGTTGAGGCCGAACAGATCCATGGAGAGGTGATCCTGCTCGGTCAGCTTCAGGGCATCCTTGACGAACATCTTCATGCCGACCGGAATGTTGCACACCCCGACAAAGCGGCGGAAGTTGGTGTGGCGGTGGACTGCCTCGGTCACCATGCCGGCCGGATTGGTGAAGTTGATGAGCCAGGCATCCGGGCAGAGCTCCTCGATATCACGGATGATATCGAAGATGACGGGGATGGTGCGCAGCCCCTTGAACAGGCCACCGGCGCCGTTGGTTTCCTGCCCCAACATGCCGTGGCTCAAGGGGATGCGCTCGTCTTTTTCCCGCGCCTGCAGCTGGCCGACCCGCAGCTGGGTCGTCACGAAGTGGGCGCCCGCCAGCGCTTCGCGGCGATCCAGGGTCTTGTGCAACGTCATGGGGATGCCGGCCTGGCGGATCATCCGCTGGCACAGACTGAAGATGATGTTCAGTTTCTCTTCGCCGGCGGGAATGTCGACCAGCCACAGCTCGCTGATGGGCAGCTCGGCATAACGCTTGATGAAGCCATCGACCAGTTCCGGGGTGTAGCTGCTGCCGCCGCCTATGGTGACTACCTTGATCTTCTCGTTCATAAATCCCTCTTTCATCTTTCTCTATCTGGTTGAACAGGGGCCGCTCTGCTCTGGCGCCGAGCCAGGGATGAGCGGGGCCGCAGCCGCCTGATGCAGGGGCTGGTCAAAATGGGCGAATCGTTATCTAACTCACTGTTTTACATCTGGAACAGGGCCCCGCCTCAGGCAGGGGTTTCAAATTTCGGGTAGAGATATTTGCGATAGCTCCCCGGGGTAAACGAGGTCAGTTTCTTGAAGTTCTTGATAAACAGGCTGACGTCGTTGTAGCCGGTCTCGAAGGCGATGTCGGCCACCGAGTTGTTGGTCACTTCCAGTTGCATCTTGGCGTAGTTGACCCGGATCTCGTTGATGATCTGCATCGGCGTCTTGTTGTAGTAACGCCGGGTGGCCCGGGTCAGGTACTCCTGGCTCTTGCCGCAGAGGGAGACCATGTTGGCCAGCGCATCTTCGGCAAAGAGGGGACGGTTGTGCATCTTTTCCACTGTCTCGTGGAGCCAGAGGGGGAGATCCTCGCTGGCGGAGGCCTCCTTGTAGTGACGCAGCCGGTTCATCACCGCAAAGGTCACCACCTCGAGAAATTCGGTCAGCGCCTCTTCCCGAAAACCGGGGGAGACCAGCACCGATTCTATGTAGCTGAGAAACTCGCTCTTGAGCTGATAGGCCTGGGAGGCGACGAAGTGATCCGGCAGCAGGTATTTGAAGTGCTCGTCAAAGTAGCTGCGGCTGATCCCGACGTTGAAGATGCGGGTGGTGCCGAACTCGTAGAAGCTCTGGTGGCTGGAGCCCAGCGGGATGAAGACCACGTCTCCCCGCTCCAGCAGCACCCGCTTGCCATTGACCTCCTGATAGTAGCGACCGGTCAATACCAGGGTGAACTCGTAGTAGTCGTGCTGGTGCAAACCGGTTCCGCTCACCTGCTTGTTGTAGATGAACATGTGGAACGGTTTGTTGTTGAACAGCTCGGTTTCCCGGATTGTCTTGACGCTCATGAGTCGCTTCCTGATCTGCGAACCTATGACGGGGCAGGGTGCCCCGCTCTGGGATTACTTGCTCTGCAGCTTCTCGTGCAGCTCGATCAGCTCGCTGATCAGCTCACGGGCCAGCATGGAGGTCATCAGATGATCCTGGGCATGCACCAGCACCAGGGTGACCGGGATCTTGCCTTCCCCCTGATCCCCCTCGATCAGCTGGGTCTGCACCAGGTGGGCGGCATTCAGTGCCTCGCGGGATTGGGCCATCAGCTGGTGGGCGGCGGCCAGATCCCCCTCCTTGGCTTTCTTCAGGGCGGTATAGGCCAGGCTGCGGGCCTGCCCCGAGTTGATGATGAGCCCCATCACTACCTCTTCCAGATCGCTGGCGGTATCGCTCTCTGCGGGGATTTGATCCAGATCGAACATGTTTGCTTTCTCCTTGATTGAAACCGGTTAATTGAAACCATTGTGACGGGCGACGTCGGCAAACCAGTGACCGCTCTTCTTGATGGTACGCTGCTGGGTTTCGAGATCGAGGCGCACCAGGCCGTAGCGGTTTTTATAGGCATTGAGCCAGGACCAGTTGTCGATAAAGGTCCAGAGGTGATAACCGCGACAGGCGCTGCCCTCCTCGAGGGCGCGGTGCAGCCACTCAAGGTGCCCGCGGATGAAGTCGATGCGGTAGTCATCTTCCACCCGCCCTTGCGGGCCGATGAAGCGCTCCTCCCCCTCGACTCCCATGCCGTTCTCCGAGATGTAGCAGGGCAGGTTGCCGTAGTTGACCCGCAGATCGGTGAGAATGTCGTAGATCCCTTTCTCGTAGATCTCCCAGCCGCGATGGGGGTTCATCTTGCGCCCCGGCATCTCGTAATAGTCGAAGAGATCCTCCGGGGTGCGCGGCGTGCCTGACCAGGGTTCGTCCTTGGCCTTGACCCGGCGCGGCTGGTAATAGTTGATGCCGAGCAGATCCACCTTGCCGGCGGCGAGCAGCGCCTTGTCTCCTTCCGCTACCTGGGGTAGCAAGTCGTACTGCTCCAGCAGGGCGATCAGCTCGGGGTCGTAGCAGCCCTTGAGGGCCGGGTCGAGGAAGCTCTTGTTGAGCAGCAGATCCGCCCGACGGGAAGCCTGCAGATCGGCGGGCTCTTGGGAGCGGGGATAGGTCGGCGTCAGATTGAGGATGATGCCAATTTCGCCATCTTCCTGGCGTGCCCGGTAGGCCTGCACCGCGCCGGCATGGGCCAGCGCCGTGTGGTAGGCGACGGTGACCGCCCGGCCAAAGTCGATCACGCAGGGGTAGTGATGGTGACCCAGGTAGCCGCACTCGACCGGCACTATGGGCTCGTTGAAGGTGAACCAGTGCTTGATGCGATCGCCAAACAGGGCAAAGCAGTGGCTGGCGTAGTGGATGTAGGCGGCGACCACTTCCCGGCTCTCCCAGCCGCCACGCTCCTGCATGCACATGGGCATGTCGAAGTGGTAGAGGTTGATGAGCGGGGTTATCCCCTCGGCCAGCAGGCGGTCAAATACAGCGTTGTAGAAGGCGACGGCCTCGGGGTTGATCTCGCCGGTGCCATCCGGGATCAGTCGTGACCAGGAGATGGAGGTACGAAAGCTGTTGTGGCCCAACTGCTTGAGCAGGGCGATGTCGCTCTCGAAGTGGTCGTAAAAGGTGGAGGTATCGGTCGGGCCTATGCCACCGTGAAAGCGCTCCGGCGCGATGGCAAACCAGTGATCGAAAATGTTGGCGGACTTGCCGCCGCGAGCGGCGGCGCCCTCCATCTGTGGTGCCGAGCTGGCACTGCCCCACCAGAAGTTATCCGGAAAACGATACTGCATACTGCGTTTCTCCAAACTGGCGGGAGGAGCCGGGCTCCTCCCGCGCATGTCGTCAGAACTTCAGGGCCTGAGCGATATCTTCCTCGCTCTCTTCTTCCTCTTCGATGACGTTCTGGGCCTTGTTGGCGATGATGACGAACGGCACATACATCATGGTGGCCACCCCCAGGTTGAACAGGGCCAGCAGGAAGGCCGCCACGCTACCGTTGGTATTGAAGAAGGCCCCCAGTCCCGCCGGCATGGTCCATGGCGCCATGTTGGTGATGGGTGGAATGAACCCCGTGTAGTAGGCAAACAGGGTGATGCCCGTCAGTACCGGCTGCACCATCACGAAGGGGATGAGCAGCACAGGGTTCATGATGACCGGCAGGCCGAACAGGATGGGTTCGTTGATCTGGAACATGCCGGAGGGCAGGCCCAGCTTGGCGACTTGACGGTAGTCATCGCGGCGGGAGACCATGAAGATGGCCAGGATAAGGCCGAGGGTCGCACCGGTACCACCCAGATAGATGTAAGAGTCGAGCATCGGCTTGGTTCAGACATGGAACTCCTTGCCGGCGGCCAGCGCCGCTTCGACCGAGCCGTATTGGGTGTAGAGCGCCACGTTCTCCAGGGTAAATGGCACCAGGATGCCGTTCTCGAGGGCGGAGAGCGCCAGGGAGCCATGTACCCCGAAGAACCAGAGCAGCGGGGAGAAGAGCACATAGACCCAGCCCACCAGGCCACCCATGCTGGCCAGCGGCGTGGAGATGGTATCCATGATGAGCTGATGGAAGTTGGTGCCGGCGTTGCCGAGCAGGTAGGCGATCACCCCCATGATGGAGAGGATGATGAAGCCCGGGATCAGCGCCGAGAAGGAGCGGGAGACTGAGCCTGGCACGCTGTCGGGCAGGCGGATCACCCAGTTGCGGCGCACGATGAAGGTGAACATCTCGGCCACGGCGATACCGATCAGCATGCCGGAGATGATGTTGGCGCCGCCCAGCCAGTTGGCACCGACGGCGTAGGCTTCACCGACGCTGAACGGAGTGACCGTCATGAAGGCGGCAACCGACAGCAGACCGGCGGCGAGCGGGTCAACCTTGCGCTCTTCCGCCAGCGCCATGCCGATGAAGAAGGGGGTCATCAGGGACATGATCCCCAGGGTGCCGTTGTAGACGCTGCCCCCTATGCTCTTGAAGCCATCCAGGGTGGCGATGGTGGCGGGATCGAGCCGCACCCCCATGGAGTAGAAAAAAGAGCCCTCGCCAAAGCTCAGAAACACGTTGTTGATCAGCACAAACATGGCCCCGGCGAGTGTCAGGGGCATCAGTTTGATAAAGCCGTTCTTGATGGCATTGACGTGAGGCTGTTTGCCCAGCTTCACGGCAATCGGCAGGATTGCCTTCTCCATCGATGCGATAAGGTTGCTCACATCCCTCTCCTTACTGTGCGCTGTGCTGCTTGATGGCCGCGACGGCCGCCTTGAGAACACCCAGACCATCCACTTTTCCGTACAGGATGGAGTCGATCACCTCGACCGGCTTGCCCGGCAGTTGTTGCTGGATTTCCGGCAGCATGTAGGCGATTTGCGGGCCCAGCAGGATCAGGTCGGCATCGACCCCCTTCTCGGCGGCCAGGGTCTCCGGATAGGCATCGATCACCACGGGGACATCATATTTTTCTGCCTGCGCCTTCATCTTCGAGACCAGCAGTGACGTGGACATCCCGGCAGAGCAAAACAGGTAGATGTGCTTCTTTTCCATAACCATTCCCTCAACGCTTGAAAATCAAATGAACAAACCGGTCGAGACGGCGGCGAGTCGCGCTGCAAGCCTTGATCATCTCCAATTGACCTTATTGTATCGACACATCCTGTTTGACTGGTATTTCGCGGTTTAAATCAATTGTCTCTGATTGACTATGCAATCTGCCGCCCTTCACAGTTTTCGATGTGCCAGGATTGGGGAAAAGGCGACATAACGAAGATAAAAAGTGAGGCTTAAGATTTATTTTCAATTAAATCAATTGTTTGTGTGTTTGTTGTGGCTTATTGACCTGCTTTGCGAGAAAAATGCGAAATTGTCTTCACCGGTTCAAATTCACAAGCGAATGCAATCTGATTGATATTCCCGCCAGATCTTTCATATCGTCTTAATATCACTCAGATGGGGTTTTATTGACCTCGCGTTAATGAGGAATCAACCAGAGAGGGGAGGGCGGTCAGGGCGCCTGAAAGGTGAGAGAGGGGCAAAAGAGATAATAAGGAAGAGTGACAAGCGCTAACTGGCAAAGAGCGGGAGAGGCAGCAGAAAGCAGGACAGGCAAAATAGAGCAGTCGGTGAAGCAAGCAAAGCGGATCAGATAAAGAAAGCTGAGCCCGTAGAAGAGGGAAACGCCTTGGCTTGCGTTCTCTCTCCCCCTCTGAAAAGGCCAAGGCGCCAAGGCGAGAGAAAAGAAGCGGCCCCGGTACAAAGTGCCGGGGCCGCGAGTCGTCTCTTGCAGGGCGCAGACGCCAGTATGTCAATGTTGGTGAATTATCCCACCAGACCCATCGCCTGGGGCAGTGCCATCGAGATGGCTGGCACATAGGTGACCAGCAGCAGCACCAGCGCGATGACCGCGAAGAAGGGCAGCAGCGGCTTGATGACCCCCTCAATCTTGATCTCTCCAATCTTGCAGCCGGTGAACAGGATGGGGCCGACTGGTGGTGTTATGGTGCCCAGGGAGAGGTTGAAGATCATCATGATGCCGAACTGCACCGGATCCATGCCGAACTGGGTGCAGATGGGCAGGAAGATGGGGGTGAAGATCAGCACTGCCGGGGTTGGGTCCATGAAGGTGCCCACCAGCAGCAGCACCAGGTTCATGATCAGCAGGATGATCAGGAAGCTGTCGGTGAAGGAGAGCAGGCCGGAGGCGATCAGGGCCGGGATCTTGGTGAACGCCATCACCCAGGACATGATGGAGGAGGCGGCCAGCATCAGGATCACGATGGCCGTCATCTTGGCGGTCGCCAGGAAGATGGCTGGCAGGTCGGCCGCCTTGATGTTCCGGTAGCATATGCCGAGCACGAGGGAGTAGACCACGGCAATGGCAGAGGCCTCGGTGGCCGTGAAGATCCCCCCGAGAATGCCGCCAATGACCACTACTATCATCATCAGGCTGGGAACCGCATCCAGCAGCAGCTTGAGATGCTGACCCTTGAGGGAATTTTTCTCCGCCACATAGCCACGACGCTTGGCGATGAAGCCCGCTACCAGCATAACCCCCAGTCCCCACAGGATGCCGGGGACATATCCTCCCATGAACAGGGCGGTAATGGAGACGCTGCCTGCCACTGTGGCATAGACGATCAGGGAGTTGCTGGGGGGGATCAGCATGCCGGTCGGGGCCGAGGCAATGTTGACCGCGGCGCTGAAGGCGGGATCGTAGTTATCCTTCTTCTGGATCGGGGACATGATGCCGCCGATGGCCGCCGCAGAGGCGACGCCGGACCCACTGATGGAGCCAAACAGCATGTTGGCGACCACGTTGGTTTGGGCCAGGGGGCCGGGCAGGAAGTTGCTGACGATCTTGGCGCAGTTGATCAGCCGGATGGCGATGCCGCCATTGTTCATCAGGTTGCCGGCCAGGATGAAGAAGGGGATGGCCAGCAGGGCGAAAGAGTCCAGGCCGACGAAGACTCGCTGGGCCGAGGTCAGGATGGCGCCATCAAACGGCAGGATCATCGCCATCGCCAGGAAGGAGGAGAGCCCGATACTGATGCTGATGGGGGTGCCGATGAACAGCAGGATAAACGCACCGATGAACATCACCAGCGCAACAACAACCGCAATATCCATGGTTACACCTTTTGCTTGAAGGAGAATTGCCTGGCCAACCCGTACTGGTTGTACAGGCAGTAGAAGACAGCCAGCACGCCGCTGATGGGAATGGCGGCATAGATCACCCCGATGGGGATCTGCAGCGCGGAGTCGAGTTGCCCCATCTGGCGATTCATGCCGATATAGCCACCCACTGTCAGGACCAACAGGGCAAAGGCCGTGGTGGCCAGCTCGCCGATCATCTCCATCAGGATGCGCACATTGTGGGGCATACGATCGCGCATGAAGGTGATCGCCATGTGCTCACGCAGACCGAAGACGTAGGCGCCCCCGATCAGGACCAGCCAGATGAACAGGTAGCGGGAAAGCACTTCGCTTACGGCACTGGGGCTGTTGAACAGATAACGGGTCACGACCTGATAGGTGACCAGCAGCGTCATCACCCCCACGAGGGCGATGCAAAAGTAGGAGACGGCAAGATCCACTTTCTGCTTGATGCTGGTCAGGGTGGCGCAGAAGCCCTTCTGAACAGCGGGTTCACTTGGTGCAGAGAAAGGAGTCGGTTGTTCAGTGGGTTTCATGACTGATCCTCATAAAAGGGGCTGCGATGGCAGCCCCTGGCAACAAGCGGCATTAGTTGGCCAATGCGCGGATCTTGCTGAAAATGTCTTTCTGTTCCGGCGTGGTCAGCAGGGTCTCCTGCAGCGGCTTGCAGCGAGCCTGGAAGGGGGCGATATCCACCTCGGTAAAAGTGGCTCCCTGGCTGGTAGCAGTCTGCTTCGCGCTTTCCAGTGCTTGGCTGAAGAGGTCAAACTCGGTCGAGGTACTCTCCTTGGCCAGCTTGCGGAAGGTGGCCTGATCTGCGGCATCCATCTGGCTCAGGAAATTTTCGTTGACCACCAGCAGGTCGGCCACCATCACATGACGGGTATAGGAGAAGTGTGGTGCCACCTCGTACTGTTTCAGGTCGGCATAGGTGATCTCGTTATTCTCGGCACCATCCAGCACCCCTTGCTGGATGGCTGAGTAGACCTCGCCCTGTCCCATGGGCACACCGGTTCCCCCCATGCAGCCCAGCATCTTGACCATGGTGTCGGACTGCATGACCCGGATCTTCTTCCCTTTCATGTCTTCGGGGGTCTTGATGGGGGCTCCCTTGACATACATGCTGCGCGCGCCGGCGGTGTAGGCGGTCAATACCTCGAAGCCGTTGCCCTTGGTGGAGCTGAACAGGGCATCCAGGGTTCCGCCGGTGAACACTTTGCGCTGGTGCTCGGGGCTGTCATAGATGTAGGGCATAGCCAGTACGGAGAAGTTCTTGTTGAAGTTCTCGACCAGAGGGTTGGCAACCACCGCCAGCTGGATGGCGCCGGACTGGACCAGCTCCAGCGCGGCACGCTGATCACCCAGCAGTTCGTTCGGGTGGATCTCCAGCTTGTATTTCCCGCCGGTGGCGGCTTCCAGTTTCTGGCTGAAATCTTCAAGAGCCTTGTACTGGGGGTTGTTCTCGGACTGGTTGAACGCTGTTTTCAAAATCACGGGACCAGCAGCCTTGCTGTCTTCACCACATCCAGTCAGAAACAGACCAGCGGCTACAACAGTGCCAATAAGAGACAACTTGGGCAGAGCATTCTTCGTACGCATGTGTAACCCCTCTATGGGTTGGTTATCTTGATGGTGTTTATGCTACGTGAATCCGGCACGATTTCAGTGATCAAACTCAAGTTAATGAAATGGCGTTTCTATTTTGTGAGAATTTGAAATCATTTTTTGTGGGATGGCGGTGTTGCATTCCGTTACAGGCGGTAAGGCAAGGCTGCAAACCGGCTCTCAACACGGGGTGCAGGGGGGGGGTGGGAACTTGCCAATGGGCTCTTGGGCTGGCTGTGTTGGCGATCCAAAAGGGGATAAAAACAATCAGCCCCCACAAGGGCGGGGGCTGTATCGCAGACGTTGGCCCGGATTACTGCGCGGCCAGCCAATGTTTGCAAACCTTGAACACGGCCTTCTTGATTCTGGCTGGTGCTCGTACCTGGCAGGTGGGTCTGTGTACCTCGCCGGGGTAGAAGATGGCGAAGTCACCGCGCTCGAGCTGCAATCGGGTGGTGATCGCCGGGTCCTCCAGAAAGAGCAGATCCGGTTTTGTCTCCGGGTAGGTATGAGGAGAGCTGACGGTGGCGCTAGTGGCGATCATCTCCTGGCCATCCAGCACTATCTGGATATCGAGGTAACGATCGTGAAACTCGCTCTTCAGGTTTGCCTCCTGATCCGTGGTGGGGTGCGAGACGATATAGAAGACGGCATCGTCGATGAGATTGTATTTCCCCTCCTCCTGTTGCTGCAGGCGAGACAGAGACAGCTCGTCCCGAGTCAGGAGTTGCAGCAGCGGGGCGGGCAGCATGGCGATGTCGAGCCGGTTAAGATTGCCAGTGATCATGGCGTGAGCTCCTTGGATGGAGCCGGCGACTCACTCGTGTTGCATCGCCGGATCCGGGGTGACGTGACGGACCCGCGAGAGGGGTCTGCGCAATGTTACAGGGCGGCCATGGCCTCCTTGGCCAGTGCACCAATCTTTTGCCATTCGCGGTTGTCGATGAGGTTGGCGGGGACCATCCAGGTGCCACCACAGGCAAAGACGGCGGGCAGGGCCAGATAGTCTTTCACATTGCTCGGGCTGATGCCGCCGGTGGGCATGAAGGAGACCGGATAGACGGCGCTCATGGCCTTGAGCATGCCCAGTCCACCGGACGGCTCTGCCGGGAAGAACTTGAGGGTATGCAGACCCAGCTCCATGGCCTGCTCCACCAGGCTGGGGTTGTTGACGCCCGGGATGATGGGTACGCCGCGGGCCTGGCAGTATTGCACTATGCGCGGGTTGAGCCCCGGGCTCACGATGAAGTCTACGCCGGCCTCGATGGCCTGATCGACCTGGGCCGTGGTCAGTACGGTACCAGCACCGATGATCATCTCCGGAAAGGCTTCCCGCAGGCGGCGGATAGACTCGGCGGCAGCCGGAGTGCGGAAGGTGATCTCTGCGCTGGGCATGCCGTTGTCCATCAGGGTCTGGCCGAGAGCGACGGCATCATCGGCATCCTTGATGGCGATGACGGGGATGATCTTCAGGGCGGAGAGTTGTTCAAGCAATATCGACATGGGAAGCCTCGTTGGCTGATTGGTCAGGAGTAATGTGGGGTGGCATCGCCGTCAGAGGGATGATGGCACCACGGTGTTGAATAACGGTGCTTGCCAGCAGGTGGGCATAACGCGCTGAGTCGGCCGGGGATTGCCCTGCCAGTCTGGCAGCAAGGTAACCCGCACTGAACGAGTCACCGGCAGCGGTCGTGTCGATCACGCACTCTTTTACCAGCGCCACGGCCGGCACTTCACAGCTGTATGCCTGCTGGACGATGAGGCAGGGGGCGGCGCCACGCTTGATGACGATCTCTTCGACACCCAGCTCGCGAGTGCGGGCCAGGCATTGGGCCTCTTCGCTGTCGCCCCAAAGGGCAAACTCGTCATCCAGGGTCAGGAAGGCGATGTCGGTCAGGGCCAGCATGGCGCGATAGGCTTGCCTGGCCGCTTCCCGGCTCTCCCAAAGGCGTGGTCGATAATTGTTGTCGAAGACGATTCGGACGCCAGAGGTCCGGCACTCGGCCAGCCGCTGCAGCAGAGTCTGGCGATCCTCATCAGAGAGGATGGCGAGGCTTATGCCACTCAGGTAGAGGTAGTCAAACGCCTGCAGTTGGCGGCAGATCTCGCCGCTTTTGGGTGTCTGCAACCAGTAGCGGGCCGCCGCGTCGTTGCGCCAGTAGTGGAAGGTTCGTTCCCCCCGCTCGTCCGTCTCGATGAGGTAGAGGCCGGGCAGCTTGTGGTCGAGCCGCTGTACCAGTTCGGTGTGTACCCCCTCCTGTTGCCATTGGGCCAGCATGGCACTGCTCATGGGATCCGTGCCCAGGGCGCTGACATAATGCACGGCGACATCTGGATTGGCGCGCGTCAGATAGACGGCGGTGTTGAGGGTGTCCCCCCCGAAATGGCGCACTATGCCGTCCCGGTTTTCGGACAACTCGATCATGCACTCGCCAATGACGGCGACGTTGATAGCCATAATTTCTCCCGCGTACTTCGCGTTGGTGACCCGACCATTTTATTTAATTGCCATTCAATTGAAATAAAGTAAAACGTAATTTCATTAAATTTGTGACGTCGGTCTTGTGTATGACCAAGATGACGAAATGCGCCCGCCAAAGGTGTTTCTACTATCGAGGGAATACAGGGCGAGAAAGAGGGGCCATGGAGCGGGTGAGGTGGTAACAGCGGGACGAAACCTGGTCGTTCCCGTGTGGTGAAGAGAGGGGACTCAACGTGAGCAAGGCCACATAATGTCCTCATTATTCACTGATTTATCTGGATAATCGCCACCAACTCTATGACTGCCAGTTCATTTCAAATACAATGAAACAATCAATCATTTTTTTTGGAAGTAGACATGTCTGTGATAGATAACTCGCCTGATTCAGTCTCATCTGTGCTCAAGGTGTTTGGCATTTTGCAGGCGCTCGGGGAACAAAAAGAGATCGGGGTGACGGAGCTTTCCCAGCGCATCATGATGTCCAAGAGCACCGTCTACCGCTTTTTGCAAACGATGAAAACCCTGGGATATGTCTCCCAGGAAGGGGAAACCGACAAGTATGCCCTCAGTCTGAAACTGTTCGAGCTGGGCGCCAAGGCGTTGGAACACCAGGATCTGGTCAAGATCGCCGATGAGCAGATGCACCGTCTTGGCAAGCTGACCAAGGAGACCCTGCATCTGGGTACGCTGGATGAAGACAGCATCGTCTATCTGCACAAGATCGACTCCGAATACAACCTGCGGATGTACTCCCGTATCGGCCGCCGTCGTCCCCTTTACAGCACTGGCCTTGGCAAGGTGATGATGGCCTGGTTGCCCGAGACCGAGGTGCGCGCCATGCTGGCCGACGTGACCTTCGAGCGCTTTACCGAGCACACTCTGAAGGATGTCGATGCACTGTTGGTGGAGCTGGCACAGGTGCGGGAACAGGGTTATGCCGAAGACAGGGAAGAGATGGAACACGGCCTGCGGTGCTTCGCCGTTCCCATCTACAGCCGTATGGGGCGGATCATCGCGGGGCTCTCCCTGTCACTGCCCCTGGTGCGTTTCCATCAGGAAGACAAGGAGACGCTGGTGGCTCAGTTGCATGATGCCGCGGCCAAGATTTCCGCCGGTCTGGGCTTCCACGACTATCCCTTTGGGATGAACGACCAGCGCGGATAAGGTTCATCCGTCATATAAAGAGCAGGCTTGGCCTGCTCTTTTTTTATGTGTGGTATGGGACTGTTTGCCTGCGCGGTCAGGCGTTTTGCGGTGTTGCCCGGTAGAGCTTGAAGATGGTGTGGCTGTTGATGACGAAGAAGATGCTCTCCTGCAGGATGCCGCCGATGGATCCCGCCCAGACATTATGGGTCAGCCAACAGACGGTACTGCTCAGCATGCAGAGCCTCAGAGCAATGCCGTTGAGGCGAAACAGGGCATAGGTGCTCAGGGTGGTGCCGAGCAGGGTCAGTATCTGCACCGGATGGGTAATCTGGGGGATGACCAGCAGCCAGGCCAGCGCCAGAAACAGCAGCATGACGCCCAGGCCGCGGTAGTAACCCGAAACCCAGTTGCGTACTGCACAGAGCAGACAGTTGATGGCGGCCACGGAGGATCCCAGCAGCAGGAAGTGCAAACCCATCAGGGTGCCGTTGAGGGTGAGGTGGAGTCTGAGCTTGTTGTCCTGGCGTTGCATGAAGGCCGTGGCGCCAACGAGGCAGGCCAGCAACCCCACGGATTGGGCAAACCAGTTGCTATCGAGAAACATATCGCCCTCCTGTCAGGGGACAATGACAAAAGGCGCCTTGCGGCGCCTTGTCACATTGCGCTGGATCAGCGGGCCAGCCAGCCGCCATCGACGGCAATCGTGTAGCCATTGATGTAGTCGGAGGCGGCGGAGGTCAGGAATACCACAGGGCCCATCATATCGTCCGGTACGCCCCAGCGCCCTGCCGGGATCCGCTCCAGAATGGCGGCATTGCGGTCATCGTCGGCGCGCAGGGCTGCGGTATTGTTGGTGGCCATGTAGCCGGGGGCGATGGCGTTGACATTGATCCCCTTGCTTGCCCATTCGTTGGCCAGCAGGCGAGTGATGCCCATGACGCCGCTCTTGGAGGCGGTGTAGGAGGGGACGCGGATCCCGCCCTGATAGGAGAGCATGGAGGCGATGTTGACTATCTTGCCGCCTGTGCCCTGGGTGATGAACTGTCTGGCCACCGCCTGGGACATGAAGAAGACGCTCTTGATGTTGATGTTCATCACGTCGTCCCAATCTTTTTCGCTGAAATTGATCGCATCTTCCCGGCGAATGATGCCGGCATTGTTCACCAGCACATCCACATGACCGAAGTGGGAAACTGCCTGATCCACCAGTGCGGGCAGGCTCTCCACCTTGCTGACGTCGGCCTTCAGGCTCAGGAAGCGGCGACCGATGGCCTCGACCTTGGCGATGGTGTCGGTGGGCTCGACGATGTTGATGCCGACGATGTCACAACCCGCCTCGGCGAGCCCGAGAGCCATACCCTGACCCAGCCCGGTATCACAACCGGTGACGATGGCGACCTTACCTTTCAGATCGAATGCATTAAGAATCATAACGTTACCTCTAAACCACGGGACGGTGGAGTGTCTTGCCACGGCGAAGCGGCCACCCTGGCCGCCCACCATTCATTGTTTTGATCAGCGCAGGTCGCGGACCGCGACATGGTCCATGTCACCGAACACCTGGTTCTCGCCCACCATGCCCCAGATGAAGGTGTAGGCCTGGGTGCCGACGCCAGCGTGAATGGACCAGCTCGGGGAGATGACGGCCTGTTCGTTGTGCACCAGCAGGTGACGGGTTTCGTCCGGCTTGCCCATCATGTGGAAGACGGCGGCGTCTTCCTTCATGTTGAAGTAGAAGTAGACCTCCATGCGGCGCTCGTGGGTGTGGCAGGGCATGGTGTTCCACAGGCTGCCCTCTTCCAGTTGAGTCATGCCCATCACCAGTTGGCAGGTCGGTAGCACGTCCGGTACCAGATACTTGTAGATGGTGCGACGGTTGCTGGTGGAGGCATCGCCCAGGGTCGCCGGAGAGGCCTGGGCCTGGGTGACCTTGCGGGTCGGGTAGTGGGTGTGGGCGGGGGCGCTGTTGTAATAGAACTTGGCCGGCTGGGCGGCGCTGACGCTGGCAAAGCTCAGTTCCCGTGCGCCCTGGCCAACGTAGAGGGCTTCTGCATTGCCTACCTCGTAGGTGGTGCCATCCACGATCACCACTCCCGGGCCGCCGATGTTGATGAGGCCAAGCTCGCGCCGTTCGAGGAAGTAGGTGACGCCAAACGCCTTGCCCAGCTCGTCAGAGAAGGTCAGCGGGGCATCGACCGGCATGAGACCGCCGAACACGATGCGGTCGATGTGGCTGTAAGTCATGGTCAGCTGATCCGGGGTGAAGATCTCTTCCACCAGAAACTCACGGCGCAGGCCCTGGGTATCCAGTTGCTTGGCATGGTCGCTATGGATGCTTTGACGAGTTTGCATAATGAACCTCAATTTCAGGGCCTTGGCGGCATAAATGACAACGTATCTGGGAATTCTCTTTGTTGAAAACACGATACCAACAAAAAGAAATGCCATCAACACAAAAACAAAACGATGTTTTATATTTGTGAGGTGGTCGTTTTTATTCGAACCGGCAGACAGGCAAAGCGAAGCATCGGGCGACGGATGTTCAGGGGGAAGGAGCGGAATGCTAGGGTGGTGAAATCAGTGTTATGTGCCTTGTCAGCAGCTTGCGCGACGCACTGGGGCCGGGTCATCCAGGGACAGTCTTGACGGGGTTAAGCCTGCCGGCGGCCTTGGCTCAGAAGCAAGGTCGCCAGGCTGAAACGATAGCGGCCCCGGCACAGGGTGCCGGGGCCGCTGGTTAAGAGGAGGGGCTCAGATCCGTCCCTGATAGCGCAGGGGGAAGCGCCCCTGACTGTCGGGCTGGCCGAGGAAGGGGAGTCCCTGCTGCATCTGGGCGGGCAGATCCGGCCCCGGCTTCAGGCTGCCCTGGAACAGGTACTGGCCGTTGGCCTGCAGCTCCAGGCGACCCTGGGTCTCTACCGCATTGGAATCCTGCTTGAGTTCGGCCACTACCCTGGAGTCGAGGCAGGTGAGTTTTACCTCGGGGTCGGCCAGCGTCAGCTTGCCGGCCGGGGTATCGGCAATGGCGTCATACCAGTCGAGGTTGCCGTAGAGGTTGTCGCACCAGGGAGCCCCCTGGGCAAACTGGTCGATCTTGAGTTGCAGCTGGCCGGCCACGGTGAGCGGGAAGGGCGGGCGCAGCGGGAGGCGGGCCAGCAGCCAGGGAGCCGGGGCGTTGAGGGTGAGATCGCGGGCAAACAGGCTGCCCTGCCAGCCGATCACCCCCTGGCCATTGAGGCCGTGGCGATCGCCAAAACGCACCGACACCTCGGGGGCGAAGCGCAGCAAAGACCAGCCATTGAGCTCCCAGCGCAGCTGGCTGACCGATTCGCTGGCGTATTGCAATCGGGCTATCTGGCCACTCCAGAGGGTGCCGCTGACCCCCTCCAGCTTGAGCAGGTTGGCCATCTGGGCAGGCTGCGGCAGATAACGGGCCACCAGGGCTGCCGGCAGGGTGGCCAGCAGGAAGATGAGATAGGCCACCAGAAACAGGGTGGCAGTCAGGATTCGCTGTTTCATTGGGGACGACTCAGTTGCAAACGTCTGACCTTGACCAGGCCCGGGGCCAGGTCTTCGCGGGCGATCTCGATGACCTGGATCTGGATGCCGTGCTGCTCCACCAGGGTGGCTAGCCATAGCAGCAGATCATCGAACTGGACCGTATCGATCCACACCTGCAGTTCGCTGCCCTGGGGTTGCAGGCGGGCAATCTTGATCTTGTGGTTGAAGGCGGTGCGGTTGACCGTCCCTTCCAGGGTGCCACCGGTATCAGTCGGCACCACCTGGTTGCCGCGCATAGCGATCACCTCGGCCCCCTTCTCCTTGAGCCAGGCCAGGGTTTGCTGCTGGTTTTGTACCTGGCGCTCCCGCTCCGCGATACGGTTGTTGAGGGGATGCCAGACGCTCCAGTAGCAGAGCCCGATCAGCAGCAGTATGCCGCCTGCTGCCACCAGCCGCTGTTCCCGGGCGGTGATGCCGTGCCACCACCCATGCAGTTTTGCCATCATGATGATTTGTCCTTGAGCACCAGTGCGCCCTCTACCTTGCCCTCGCCGCTGCGTACCTCGCCCTGCTGCACCTCGAAGCGCTTGCCAGCCAGCTCGCGAAAGCGCTCTATCTCGCCATAACCGGGAGCGCTGACCTGCAGGCGCAGCTCGCTGCGGTTGGCATCAAAGCGCAACACCTGGGGCTTGAGACCGGGGATCTCGGCGAAGGTGGGGGCCAGTTCGGTCAGCATCAGCAGGATGCCGTTTTGCGGGGCCTGTCCCAGTTGCTTGAGGTGCTGGGCCATCTGGCTGCGCACGTTCACAATGCGGTTCTCCCCGGGGAAGATGCGGGTGTAGACCTGGCGGATCTCTCCCTTGAGCGCCTTGTCCTGCTGTTCCAGCTGATAGAGCTGCGCGCCACGCTGGACCAGGGCCACCAGCAACAGCAGGGTGGCAGTGATAGCCACCTTGCGCCACTGCTGCCAGTAGCGGGCATATTCGGTCTGGGGACGGTAGGGTCCGGTGAGCAGGTTGGCGCGACAGGCGAGCGCCCCCCTGGCCAGTAGCAACATGGGCAGCTCGGGCTCGGCGGCCTGCCAGTTGGCACTCGTCATGGCGGGGGGCGACGTATGGCTGTGGATGATGACCGGCTCGGCCTCGGCCGCCAGCAGCAGGGCCAGCAGGGCCTCGTCGGTGACGATCCCCTGCCAGGGGCCCTGACGGATCAGCCACTCTTGCTCCAGTTGCAGAGCCGACCAGCCGTCGCTTGCGGGGGGCAGGGCCAGCACATCCGGTAGCAGTTGCAGGCTCTTGAGCCCGGCGGCCTCGAGCCAGCCGAGCCACTCGGTCATCTTCTGGCGATCCACCGCCATCAGATCCACGTTGGGGCCATCGTGGGCCAGCACTACCAGGTGAAGATCCTCCACATCGGAGGCGATCTGCTCCTCCAGCAGGTAGGGGAGGGCCGCCGCCGACTGGCGGCTGTAACGGCCGGGCAGGGTGACGCGCCGAAACAGCAGATCGCTGCCCGGCACCAGAGTGACCACGGGACGGCCACCGGCCCGTTCCTGCAGCTCGTTCAGCGCGTCGGCCGAGGGGAGCTGGCCGGAGGCGATGATCTCCTGCTCCTGGGCAGACCAGACCAGCCAGGCCACCGGTTGTTGTTTATTGGTCCCCAGACGGATGACCAGACTCTCGCTCACGCATCTCTCTCCTGCGATGCCGGCGCACCCGAGTGGGTCGCCGGTGCGCAGCCTGCCGGCTGCATCCAAAATCGGTCGGGTGCCGAAGGCTTGCTTCGGCTTCCCTCATTCGGCGGTGCCGTTCAAACGGCGCAGCACCACCAGTTTGTTGTCCTTGCCGCGCTGGAACAGGGTCTCCAGCCAGGCGCGGGTGTCCCCCGTCTCGGCGACCACGCGGGCGGCAAAAAAGTCGCTCTTGACCACCAGGGCCTCCTTGAGCCCCTTGATGCTCTCAAGGGGGACGCCCATGCGATCCGTCATCAGCTTGATCTCTTTCCACCCCTTCTTTGGGCGCTCGGTCAGCAGCCGTTTGGCATCGTCCGGCCCTATCTTGCCCCGGTAGAGTGCCACCAGCAGGGCCGGCTGCTCCGGATCCAGCGTGTTGATATTGATCTTCAGCTTGCTGCTTGGTAGGGCGCAGACATAGGGGGCCAGTTTGGCATAGACCCTGGCCGTGACCCCGCGCACCGCCCTCAGCTCATCCTTGCCCAGCATCCACTGGTTGGCGGTCAGATAGGGAGGCTTGAGCCCTTCGTAATAGGCGTCCTCGGCCCCCAGGCTCGAGACCAGCACAGTATCCTTGTCGACCCAGTCGCGCACGGCATCGGTAAGCTGGGTCGCTTCGTAATCCTCCATCCCCAGCTGGCTCAGCAGTTCGCGAAACACCTGCACCGGATAGGGCTGCTGTTCCAGCTCCTCGCCCGCCCCCGCGGCACTCGCCACGGCCAGGCTGTTGAGGTTGAAGCAGGATTGCAGGTCGGTCACCTCGCCACGCAGCTTGCCATTCTCCAGCGGGAACACCGACTCCTTGCGGGCCCAGTTCTGCCCCAGGCTCACCACCTCGGGGTCATCCTTGAAATCCTGGGTCAGCACCTTGCTCACCAGTGCCTCCGCCGACATGGCATACCACCAGGCCTGCTTGCCCGCGGTGAGGTTGGCGGTGCGGCGCAGCTCCAGCTGCAGGCGGCCGCTCATGTTGCTGGCGACGATCACCATCACGGAGAGGATCAGCAGCACCACCAGCAGGGCCATGCCCCCCTGGCGGTCCAGGCGGGCACTACCCCTCATTGGGAGTGACTCCACTCTGGTTGTCATTCACGCTTCCGCCATTGTTGTCTGTGCCACCCTGATCGGTGCCGCCGTTGTTGGTGTTGTTCCCGTTGTTGCTATCCGGGTTGTCCTGGCTCTGGCTGTTCTCTTCGTAGCGCTGGCCGCCGGCGCCGATGAGGAACTGGCGGCGAATGGTGCCGTAATCCTCCAGATCCAGCTCGACCGCGAGCCCGTAAGGCAGCACGCTGCGCTGGGTCCACTCCTCTCGCCAACGCCCCTGATCGTAGAAGTAGAGGCGCAGGGCCGTGACCCCCTTGAGCACCGGCTGGATGCGCGGCTCGCTGCCGATCACCGGATCCGGGTAGAGATAACTCAGCCGCTCCAGGGTCTGATCCTTGAGGCGCCAGCCGACCCGCTGCAGCTGGGAGCGGGGCAGCATGCCATCCGGGTTGAGCCAGCCGCTGCGCATAAACGCCATGCCCCAGTCATCGCTCTGTTGGCCGAAGCGCGACGCCGCCAGCAATACCTTGTTGCTTTCGCCCTCGATGCGGCCGCTTCTGGGCACCATCTGGGTGACATCCCGCTCCAGCAGGGTGAAGGCGAGTTGCAACTCGTAGAGCCTGACCTCCTTGCGCTTGGCCACCTCGTCACTGGTGAGTACCCCCTGCAGCACCTGATAGGCGCCAAGGCTCAAGGTGGCGAAGATGGCGATGGCCACCAGCATCTCAAGCAGGGTAAAGCCGGCGTGACGGGGGGGGTGGCGCATCATCGGTTGATATAGGTCCGCAGCATGGCGACCGGGCTCGCTGATTTCGCCTCGGTGCGCACTTCCATATCCAGCGCCTTGAAGTTGTTGTCGCTGGTGGCGACGCCGCGATAGCGCCAGTACCAGGTCTGTCCGGCCAGCTGCTCCTCTCCCTCCACCCAGCTGTCGCCGGGCCACTTCTTCTCGAGCTTTTGCTGTACCAGCTGGTTCTCCGCCACCCAGGTGGCCAGCGTCTTCTCTTCCAGGTAGTTGAGGGCCGAGAGGTGCTCGCTGGCTGTCTTCATCACCGCCAGGCCCGCGATGGCGAATACCGCCAGCGCGACCATCACCTCCAGCAGTGTCATGCCGCGCGCCTTCATTCTGGCTGCTCCTCATCACCGGTCAGCAGGGTCAGGCGACCGAACTCGTCCCCCTTGACGATGCGGATGTAGCGGGCATCGTCATCCTGCTGGGTGAAGGTGAGGGTAAACGACGTGAGTTCGCCTCCCGGGAAGATGAGCAGCTGGGGCGTGCGCTCTTTCTCGTCCCGTTTCTGCTCGCGCTCCTCGTCGGGATCGGGCTGCCAGCCAAAGCCGCCGAGCTCAAGGCCCAGCGTCATGTTCTCTGGCAGCTCGACCTGGCCGAGCTGTCTGTCATCGGCGATCGGTTGCCATTTGCGATCCCGGGCGGCGCGCTGCATGTACTGCCAGCCATTCTCCTCGATGCGAAGACCCACCAGGCGCCCCTCCATTACCGCATACTCCTGTGCCAGCTGCAGGGTCGCCATCAGGCGGCGTGCCTGCTGGTCGAGCTCCCTGTCGCCCCGAGCGCCCCCCATGCTGAGGGTGACGGCGGTGGCCACCAGCCCCATCAGCATGGCGACCAGCAAGACCTCCAGCAGGGTAAAGCCGGATTGGCGACGAAGGGCCGGACTGACTCTCACGCAGACCTCAGCGGGCAGGGCGAAGCAGGATGCAGGGGCACGCATTCACTTACTGGAAGTCCTTCAGGTTCCAGTTGCCGATGTCGTCATCGCTGCCGGCTTCGCCATCCGGTCCCATGGTGAAGATGTCGAGCTTGCCAAACTGGCCCGGGCTCAGCAGCTGATACGGATTGCCCCAGGGATCCTGCGGCAGGCGCTTGATGTAGCCACCCTCGCGGTAGCTGCGCGGCGCCGGATCGACGGTCGGCTGGGTGACCAGGGCTTCCAGCCCCTGCTCTGTGGTCGGGTAGCGGTTGTTGTCCAGCTTGTACATGTCGAGGGCATTTTCCAGCGCGACTATGTCGGAGACCGCCTTCTGCTGGTCGGCCTTCTCCTTGTTGCCCATCAGGTTGGGCACCACCAGGCTGGCCAGGATCCCGAGGATCACGATGACCACCATGACTTCCAGCAGGGTAAAACCGGATTGACGACGTTTATTCATGAGTTGCTCCGTAACGAATGAGATGGGCTGACCCATCAGAGATTGCTTAATGGGTTCGACTGGCCGACTGGGGCCCGCCGAACGCCGGAACCTTATAAATTCACCATATTGTTGAGCTCGAGGATCGGCTGCAGGATCGACATCACGATAAACAGCACCACCCCGGCCATGGAGACCACCAGCATGGGTTCGAACACCCCGAGGGCGATGTTGACCTGGGACTCGAACTCCCGATCCTGGTTGTCCGCCGCCCGCTCCAGCATGCCGTCGAGCTCGCCGCTCTGCTCGCCGGAGGCGATCATGTGCAGCATCATGGGCGGGAAAATCCTGGTTTCCGCCAGCGACTTGCGCAGGCTGGTCCCCTCGCGCACCCGCTCGGTGGCCTCGCCGATCCGCATCCGGGCAAAGTCGTTGGAGAGCACTTCACCGGAGATCCGCATCCCTTCCAGCAGCGGTACGGCGCTGGCGTTGAGGATGCTTAAGGTGCGGGCGAAACGGGCGGTGTTGAGGCCGCGGCTGACCCGGCCTATCACCGGCAGGCGCAAGATGATCTGATGCCAGCGGCGGCGACGCTTGTCGTCGGTGAGCCACCAGCGCCAGACCAGGCTGCCGACAAACAACAGCAGCAAGAACCAGAGGCCATAGGCCTGCATCAACTCGCTGGTACCGATAAGAAAACGGGTGGTGCCGGGCAGCTGCTGGCCCATGTGCTCGAACTGGGCCACCACCTTGGGGACCACGGCGGTGAGCAGAATGGAGATGACACCGATGGCCACGCAGGTGAGGACGATGGGGTAGATCATCGCCTGCAGCAGTTTGGTGCGCATGTGCTGGCGCTGCTCGGTATAGTCGGCCAGGCGGTTGAGCACCTTCTCAAGGTGACCGGACTTCTCGCCGGCCGCCACCATGGAGCGAAACAGCTGATCGAACACATGGGGGAAGGCCCCCAGGGAGTCGGCCAGCGAATACCCCTCCACCACCTTGCTGCGCACCGTCGCCACCAGGCTGCGCAGATGGGCCTTCTCGCACTGTTCGGCGACCGCCTTGAGGGCCTCTTCGATGGTGAGGCCGGCGCCCACCAGGGTTGCCAGCTGGCGGGTGATGAGGGCCAGCTCGGCGGTGCTGGCCCCGCGGCGAAACAGGGCGAAGCGGGTTGCTTCCCGTTTTGCCTTCTCGGTGGTCTCGTTCACCTCCAGCGGGGTGAGTCCCTGCTCACGCAGCAGCTGGCGCACCTGGCGGGCGGAATCCCCCTCCAGCACGCCGCTCTTGCTGCGTCCCCGGTTGTCGAGTGCCTTGTATTCGAATGCCGCCATCTCAATCTTCCCGGGTCACGCGCAGCACCTCTTCCAGGCTGGTCTGCCCCTTGAGCACCTTGTCGATGCCGTCGCGGCGGATGCTGGGGGTGTTATCGCGGATGAGGCGCTCGATGGCCATCTCGCCACTGGCGCCGTGAATCGCCTCGCGCACCGCCTCGTCCACCACCACCAGCTCGTGGATGCCGGTACGGCCGCGGTAGCCGGTGTGGTTGCACTGCTCGCAGCCCACCGGATGCCAGATCTGCTGATCGGCGGTCAGTTCGATACCCATGGCGAGGCGCTCCTGCTCGGTGACCGGGCGCGGTGCGCGACAATCCGGGCAGAGGGTGCGCACCAGGCGCTGTGCCAGCACCGCCAGCAAGGATGAAGAGAGCAGGAAGGGCTCGATCCCCATGTCCCGCATCCGGGTGATGGCGCCGATGGCGGTGTTGGTGTGCAGGGTCGACATCACCAGGTGACCGGTCAGGGACGCCTGCACCGCGATCTGGGCGGTCTCGAGGTCGCGGATTTCCCCCACCATCACCACGTCCGGATCCTGACGCAATATGGCGCGCAGGCCGCGGGCGAAGGTCATGTCCACCTTGCTGTTGACCTGGGTCTGGCCGACCCCTTCCAGATCATATTCGATGGGGTCTTCCACCGTGAGGATGTTGCGATCCCGCGAGTTGATCTCGGAGAGCGCCGCATACAGGGTGGTGGACTTGCCCGAGCCGGTTGGGCCGGTCACCAGGATGATGCCGTGGGGCTTTCTGATGAGTTCGCTGATGATGGTGCGGTTGCGCTGGGTCATGCCGAGCTGCTTGAGCTCGAGGCGGATGGTGTTTTTGTCGAGCAGACGCAATACCACTCGTTCGCCATAGCTTGACGGCATGGTGGAGACCCGCACGTCGACGGCGCGCCCGCCAATGCGCAGAGAAATACGGCCATCCTGGGGCACCCGCTTCTCGGCGATGTCCATGCGCGACATCACCTTGATGCGCGATACCAGCAAGGAGGCGAGCTTGCGATGGGGGCGCAGGATCTCCCGCAGCACCCCATCGATGCGAAAACGAATGACCAGGGCGCGCTCGAAGGTCTCGATATGGATGTCCGATGCCTCCTCTTTGATCGCTTCGCTCAGCATGGCGTTGATGAGGCGGATGATGGGTGCATCGTCATCGGCATCCAGCAGATCCTCGCTCTGGGGCAGCTCTTCGGCGAGGGTGAAAAAGTCCATCTCGTTGCCGAGATCTTCCATCAGCTGGCGCGCCTCGGAGGAGTCGCGCTGGTAGTGGGCCATCAGCAGCTCTTCGAAGGCGTCGCCATCGAGCATCTCCACCGCGAAGGGGACGCCGGCGACCCGGCGCACTTCGAGCAGGGCCTGCGGCGTGACCCCCTGACGGCACAGCAGCAAGGGGGCGCCATCACGCTCGGTCAGGATCACCCCGAAGTTGCGGGCAAACGCAAAGGGCAGCTCGGGCAGTGGCGGCGGCAGTTCGCTGTCGTCCAGCTGGTAGGCGCTCATCAGGGCTTGCTCTGCACAAAGGGAGTGGTGCTCTCGACCGTGCTTTGCTGGCGAAGCTGCATCTGCTGGAGCTGCTTTTTCACCTCGGGGGAGACCATCACATCCTGACCGTATTCCGGCAGCACCTGGCGCTTGGGCGAGGTGAGGTAGGCATCCTGAGCGGCGGCTTCCAGCTGCTCGGCGCGGAACAGGGAGTACTTGTTGTTGGAGATGCCGGAGTAGACATTGGCATCACGCAGTATGGTTGGCCGGATAAAGACCATCAGGTTGCGCTTGGAGGTTGAGCTGGAGGTGGAACGGAACAGGTAGCCCAGTACAGGGATATCTCCCAGCAGGGGCACTTTCGAGACGCTCTCACTGGTTTTTTCGTCCATCAGGCCGCCCAGCACCACTGTCTCACCGCTTTTCACCAGCACGGCGTTTTTCACGGTACGGGTATCGAATGTGGGACCCAAGGTGGAAGTGCCTTCGGCTGGTTTGGTTGCCACGCTGGAGACCTCCTGCTCTATGCTGAGCAGCACCGAGTCCCCCTCGTTGATCTGGGGAGTGACCACCAGCTTGGTGCCCACCGTCTTGCGCTCTATGGTGTTGAAGATGTTGTCACCCGAGGTGGAGCTTTGCGAACCGGTCTGGACCGGCACCTCCTGACCCACGTTGAACGACGCCTCCTTGTTGTCCATGGTGACTATGCTCGGGGTGGAGAGGATATCGTTCTTGGTATTGGAGGCTATTGCTGTGGCCAGCATGCTCCAGTCGCCATGGTAGAAACCGGCAGCCATACCTGTGATGTTCTTCATTAGCGCAGCGCTGAGCTCTGGTTTACCCAGATCAAGCGCCTTGTCGGCAGCTACCTTGCTAGTGATCGGCACGTTGGTGCCGGGGAACTGCACCGTACCGTAGTCGGCGTGGTTCCACTGCACACCGAGATCGAGGCCGTCACCATCGGCCATCTCGACGATGATGGCTTCGACCAGCACCTGGGCACGGCGGATATCGAGCTTGGCGATCACCTGCTCGAGCTCCGCCATCACGTCAGGCTGGGCGGTGATGACCAGGGCATTGGTGGTCTCGTCGGCGGAGATGGCAAGCTTGCCACCGCCGATGCTGGCGCCCCCCGTGGTGGCCGTCGTGCCCCCCTTCTTGTCGGCCTCGATGCTGGAGCTGACCCCCTTGAGCACCTCGACCATATCCTTGGCCTTGCCATATTTGAGGTAGAAGACCCGGGTGTTGCCCTGGCTCTGGAGATCCCGATCAAGCTGGCGCACCATCTGGATGATGCGGGCGCGCGCCTTGGGTTCGCCGCTGACCACCACCGAGTTGGTGCGCTCGTCGGCCACCACCTTGGGGCTCAGCAGCAGGCTGGCGGTGCTTCCCTGTGGGTTGCCATCCTTGTTGAGGTTGGTCACCAGGCGCACCATTTCGCCGGCGGAGGCGTATTTCAGCTTGATGATGTCGACTTCCTGATCCCCGGCGCGGTCAACCCGGTTGACCACCTCCACCAGGCGATTGACCACGGCGGCGCGGCCGGTGATGAGCAGCACGTTGGACGGGTCGTAATGGACCACGTTGCCACCGCCGGCGTTGTCGTTGAGCTGGCGCAACAGGGGGGCGAGTTCGCGCACCGAGACGTTGCGCACCGGTACCACCCGGGTCACCATCTCGTCGCCGGAGCCCGGGTTGCTGCCATCCACCACCGGAATGGCGGAGGTTTTGGCATCCCGCGAGCGCAGCACCTTGAGCACGCCGTTGTCCATGGGGACCACGGCAAAGCCGTAGACGTCGAGCACGCTCAGGAAGAACTGGTAGTACTGATCCTCGTTGAGCAGGTCATAGCTGCGCACGTTGATTTTGCCCCGCACCGACGGCTCTATGATGACGGTCCGGTTGAGGTTCTTGCTCACCGTGTTGATGAACTCTTCGATTTCGACGTTCTTGAAACTGGCCGCGTATTCGGTGGCCCAGGCACTGCCTGCCATCATCAGTGCCGCGGCCATGGTAGCCAGACGCCAGCCTTTCCCTTTAGTGCTCATTCTTGGTACGACTCCAAAATCATTATTCTGCCAGGCTCACATAGACGTCGAGCTGTTCGCCCTGACGCTCTATGGTTACCGTCATTTCCGTGGCGCCAGCCATCTGTTGCATCGCCTGCATGGCTTGCATGTTGTCCCGTAAATCCAGTCCGTTGATGGCGATGGCCAGATCATTGGCCTGCAGTCCGCTCTGGTTGAAGAGGGCCGGATTGCTGCCCGGATTGAGGCGATAGCCCGTCATCCGGCCATCCACCTGCACCGGTGAAACATTGAGGTAATCGGTGATCTTGCCCGGGTTGGCCATCAGCTCCTGGCGCAGGTCGGTGAGGGTGCTGCCCGGTTTCTCCGGGGTCGGCAGCGGCTTGCCGTACTCTTCCCCGTCCAGCATCAGGGTCTCGTCACGGCCGTTGTGGGCGATGATGACCCGATCGGCAAAAATCTGGCGGATCTTGGCCTGGGTGCCGTCGATCATATCCCCGACACCGTAGGAGTTCTGGCGCCCGGAGATGGCGATGATGGCGATCGATCTGGCCGGATCCGAGCTAGCCAGCACGCCGTTGAGCTGGGCATTGAGTTGGGTGCGGGGGGCATTGGCGGCCACGGCAGTGTTGTCCTGCGCCCTGGGCAGGGGCTTGCCAAAGAGGGCCAGCCGGCTGATGTCATCGAGCTCGATGCGCGGGCTGCCCGGGGTGGTAGTGGCGACCATGGCCGGTTGCCAGGGTTCGCTCTGCTGGGGGCTTGCCAGGGTGAACAGACGCCAGGTCAGGCTGGCACTCTGCTGGGCCAGCATGAGCAGCAGCACCAAGAATACCAGCTGGGCAATCCTGGTCATGGGGAGGCGTCGGCACTGGGCCCACAGCCTGGTAAACATGTCGTCCCTGAATCGTAGCGTCATATTAATCAATCACTTCCAGGTTCCGGTGTGGTTGCGTATTGTGAACGGCCCGTTTGCCTGACACAACAGGCGTATGCATACAGGTGAGTATTTAATCATTTCGTCGCAATGAGACACGGCGCCACTTGTGCGCCAGGCGTCAGGGGTTGTCAGGTATGACCCGTTTGGCAACCTATTCATATCACAGACCCGCGACCCGGGGTGAACGGTTTGCTTCATCACCCTGCTAACCATGCCAGTCCTGCAGTGCCTTGAGGGTGACGCTCTGTCCGCCCACATCCAGCACTATGTACTCCTGCGCGATGGCGGCGAGGCGCACGCCGGGCGCCAGGTCACTTCCCTCCCGGTATTCACGGCCATTGAGCAGCACGGTGCGTTTGGCCGGGTTGGAGGAGAAGACATGGGAGCCGTACATCAGCGGCGGCACCTGCTGGCGCACCGCAGGCGGCGCCGCATTCAGGCTCATCAGCTGGCTCGGGGCGACCGCTGGCCCGCTGGCCCGGGGTTCCTGCAGCGGTGTCTCATTGAGGGCGCGCAGCAACTGTTCGGCCAGACTCGGGGCCGGGTTGCCATTTTTAGCCACCGCCCTGGGTGGCTGCACCACGGGTTCAGGCAGGGGAGGCGGCAGTGGGCGGGTGATCATCGCCTTGGGCTCGACTCGCATGAAGGGGGGCCTGACCACCTCCTTTACCTCGACCTTCTCCTCGATGGGGCGATTGTGCAGCAGGTGCCAGCCATAGTTGGCGCCGGCGCCCAGCAGCAGGGCCAGCGGTGCGAGCAGCCAGCCGATGCGGCGAGGGTGACGCTCCTCCTCCCGGGGTAGCGGCAGCCCCATGGCGGGGATATGGGCCGGGATGGCCGGTTGTTCGGCACGGCGCAGCGCCTTGAGCAGGGTAGACATCAGGAAGCCTCCTCCAGTCTGGGCATGGGCTCGCCGGAGAGGGCGTTGAGACGCAGCAGGGTATTGCTGCCGGCGATGCCGTCCGGGGTCAGCCCCTGATCCCGCTGGAACTGCTGCAGTTTTTGCTTGAGCTCGCCATCGAAGCGGCGCACCTTGCGTTCCGGTTGTTGCAGGGCGCGGCTCAGGGCATTGTCGAGCCACTGGAGCTGGGATTGGCCGGCGTTGCTGCTGATGAGGCCCACGCCACCCTTGGGCATGCGCCACAAGAGGGTGTAGCTGCCGCCCCAGTTATCCTGGAGCCATTGGCGCTCTACTTCCCAGCTCTGATCGCCGATCATCAGGCTGGCCTGCTTGGGACCCAGGGTCACCAGGGTGGCGTAGTAGATCCCGCCGGTCTCGTCGGTCAGGGTGATCATGGCGGGGTGCTGCAGGGCGCGCAGCTCCTCGAGGCTTGCTTCCCCCTCCTGGCAGCGCAGGCCGGCACGGGGGGCATTGGCACAGGTGGCGTCGTCCAGTTCGGGTTCATATCCCCATACCCGGTAGAGATTCTGCATAGCGCCGTCGGGATCGAGCGCCTGGTTGATCGCCTCGGTCAGCTGCTCCTGCTGCTCGGCGGTCTCGTCTATGGTGACCGGCACCTCGACCTTGACCACGGGGCGCTCGGGAAAAATGCCGAAAAATTGCCAGCCCCACCAGCCGGCAGCCACCAGCAGGGCGCCGGCCAGGGTCACGGTCAGCCCCGAGAGCCAGCTCCCTTCGTCCCGCACGCCGGTCACCTCGAAGGCCGCCTGGCTGATGTCGGCAGGGGCGACCTTATAGCTGGCGCGGGCGAAGGCGGCGATCAGGGCGCGATCGCAGATGAGGTTGATGAGGCGGGGCACGCCGCCGGAGAGGCGATGCAGGGTCTGGATCGCACCCGGGGTAAAGATGGGCTGCACGCAACCGGCCACCTGCAGGCGGAACCTGACGTAGGCATCCACGTCAGTGGCGGAGAGCGGCAACAGGTGGTAACGGGCGGTGATGCGCTGGGCCAGCTGGCGCAGCAGGGGCTGACGCAGCATCTGCTGCAGCTCCGGCTGGCCTATCAACACCACCTGCAACAGCTTCTTGTCGTCGGTTTCGAGGTTGGTCAGCAGGCGTAGTTGCTCCAGCACACCGGGCAGTAGGTGCTGCGCCTCGTCCACCAGTACCACGCTGCGTTTGCCCGCCGCCAGGTTGGCCAGCAGGTGATCGCGAATGAGGTCGAACAACGCCTTGATCCCGGCCTCCTCCCCATAGGCAAGCTGGAACTCGTCGCAGATGGCGGCCAGCAGATCCCGTTCGGTCAGGGAAGGGTTGAGGATGTAGGCGATCTCGGTCTCCTCCGGCAGCTGTTGCAACAGGCAGCGGGAGACTGTGGTCTTGCCGGTACCCACCTCGCCGGTCAGCAGCACGAAGCCGCCCCCATCCTGCAATCCGTAGGTGAGGTGAGCCAGGGCTTCGCCGTGGCGTTCACTCATATAGAGGTACTTTGGATTGGGGGAAATGGAGAACGGAGGTTCCGAGAGGCCGAAGAACTGTGTGTACATGGGTATTCTTTTGTGACCGGCGGCAGGTGATAAAGATTCAGGGATGATAACAAACCTGGCTTTGATTGGCAGTCATGATTGGCTCCTTTGGCCCCATATCGTCACTTTTATATCGCCTTGTGATCCAGGTTCCATAATTCTCGGGACCAAATGGCCAAAAAATGACACATTTTTTAAAAATAATATATTTATCAGCTGGTTGTGTGTGAGGAAGGAAAACGTTAGCGCGCCTCTGAGGGCCATCAACCGTAGTGAATGAAGGGGATTATGGCGGCTGCGAAAGGGGAATGACGCTTGAGGGGAGGGCCGCCATGTTGACGGCCCGTTTGTCAGTGACTGTCCTGAAAGCGGGCGGCAATCTGCTGGAAATTTGCCTCACAGGCGAGGAAGGCATCGACGATGGCCGGATCGAAATGGCTGCCGCGGCCCCGGACTATGATCGCCTTCGCCTCCTCATGGCTGAAGGCGGGCTTGTAGACCCGCTTCGAGATGAGGGCGTCGTAGACATCCGCCACTGCCATCAGCCGGCCGGAGAGGGGGATCGCCTCGCTGACAAGGCCGCTCGGATAACCGCTGCCATCCCACTTCTCGTGATGGGTGAGGGCAATTTCCCGCGCCAGGTGCAGGAAGGAGTTGGAGCCGAGCTGGGCCTCGGCGCTCGCCAGGGCATCGGCACCTATCTGGGGGTGGCGCTTCATGATGGCGAACTCCTCGTCAGTCAGCTTGCCCGGCTTGAGCAGGATGGCATCGGGAATGCCCACCTTGCCAACGTCGTGCAGGGGGGCCGACTTGAACAGCAGATCGATGGTGGCGTCGTCCAGCGGGTAGCGGGCCCGTTCGTGACGGCTCAGGTATTCGGCCAGCACCTTGACGTAGTGCTGGGTACGGATGATGTGGGCGCCGGTCTCGTTATCCCGGGTCTCCGCCAGGGAGGCGAGCCCCAGGATGGCCACGTCCCGGGTCAGGTGCAGCTCGTCATGGCGCGCTTTCAGCTCCCCGATCATCTGATTGGTGCTGGCGGCAATCAGGCCGAACTCATCATCCCGGATAACCGGCACCCGGGCGTTGAGATCGCCGCACTGCACCCTGGCCATGGTGCGGGTCTGGTGCATCAGGGTCAGGGAGAGGTTGCGGCCATAGCCGTGAATGATCAGAGAGAGATAGCCGAAAGTCACCGCCATCACGAAGGCTATTTCCAGCAGTATGTAGTGCTGGGCTGCGAGGTGCGGCAAGGTATCCCCGACCGTGATCAGCCACTCCAGATCCTTGTTGAACAGCAGGAAGAAGACGGCTCCCAGCAGGGTCAGGGTCGCCAGGGCAAACAGGGAGAGCTTGCGCGAAACCGGCATCGCCAGCGGATGGCTCAGAGCAAAGGAGCCCTGCTGTTCCCGCTGTTTGGCACTGAGCCAGTCCCGGGCCAGGGTCAGGTCCGCCGCCACCAGAAAGCCCAGGGTCGTCATGCCCAGCAGGATCTTGAGATGACTCTCCAGCGGGAAGGTGTGCACCAGGGCGTTGTAGGTGGAGATCATCAGGGCGCCCAGCAGGAAGAAGCCGACCTCGAGCCCGAAACCGCCCAGCCCCCGGGCGGTGAGGCGGCTGCGTGGCAGCAGCCAGCTGCGCATGACGAACATGAAGGTGAAGGCCACCAGGGTGGGCATGACCAGCTGGGGCAGGGTCAGGCTCTCGAGGAACGGGCAGACCTGCAGCCCGTAGAGACAAAAGAGTGACAGTGTCACGCCGTAGTGAAGGGCACAGCGCCCCGTGATCTTCTGCATAATGTCGCCCAAACAACGGATGATTGTTATGAGGGGCCAGGCCCCTTTTTACAGGCGCCGCAGCAGCAGGCTGCCGATGGAATAACCGGCTCCGAATGAGCAAAGCACGCCGCAGGCCCCCGAAGGAAGGTCGCGATTGTACAGATGGAACGCGATAATGGAACCCGCAGAGCTGGTATTGCCGTAACTGTCGAGGATCACCGGGGCCTCCTGCTGGCTGGCATCGTGCCCCAGCAGCTTGCGGGCGATGAACTGGTTCATGGCGAGGTTGGCCTGATGAAGCCAGAGCCGGTTCAAGGCATCCGCCCTCCAACCCTGCTCGTCCAGCTGGTCGGCGATCAGGTCGCACACCATGGGCAGCACCTCCTTGAACACCTTGCGCCCCTGCTGGCGAAACAGCTTGTCATCGCCGTAGCGGGTGCGTGGGCTGAGCCGGTTCAAGAAGCCGAAGTTGTTGCGGATGTTGTTGGAGTACTGGGTCATCAGCTTGCTGGCCACCAGTTGCCAGGGGTTGGCCACCTTGCAATCGGTCTCCCGTTCCAGCAGCACGGCGGTGCAGGCGTCGCCGAAGATAAAATGGCTGTCTCTGTCGCGAAAGTTGAGGTGGCCCGAGCAGATCTCCGGGTTGACCACCAGCGCCAGTTTGGCTGTGCCTGCCGCCAGCATGTCCGCCGCCGTCTTGATGCCGAAGGTGGCGGAGGAGCAGGCCACGTTCATGTCAAAGGCCATGCCGCTCGCCCCCAGATAGTGTTGCAGCTCGATGGCAAGCGCCGGATAGGGGCGCGGCATATTGGAAGCAGCCACTATCACCAGATCTATCTCCCCCGGCTCGCGACCGGCGGCGATCAGCGCCTGCTCGGCGGCAGCCACCGCCATCTCCACCATGATGGAGGGCTTGTCATCGGGGCGCTCCGCCATCAATGGCTGCATAATGTCGGGATCCAGCACACCTTCCTTGCTCACCAGATAACGGCTCTTGATGCCGGAGGCCTTCTCGATGAATTCGCAGCTTGAATGCTGCCTGGCCGGCAGCTGGCCCGCATCGATGGCGGAGGCATTCTCCTCGTTGTAGAGATCCACATACTGGTTGAAGGCGGCCACCAGCTCTTCATTGCTGACGGCAAAGGGTGGGGTATAGAGGCCTGAGCCACTGATCACGATAGGGGTCATCTTTGCTCCTCGCCGGGTGCACTCCCGGCTTGTTGTCCGTTCGGGTAGAGAGGTTCATTACAGCTGGTCAATAGCTTGAGTGAGACCGGCCAGGGTCAACGGGTGCATGCGCCCGCCGATCAATTCGTTCATCAGCTTGATGGAGGGGTGCCAGAGCCACTCCCGGCGCGGTGTGGGGTTGATCCACACCAGCTTGGGGAAGTGCTGCTGCAGCCGGGCGAGCCACACCTGGCCGGGCTCCTCGTTCCACTGTTCGACACTGCCGCCGGGCCAGGTGATCTCGTAGGGGCCCATGGTGGCATCTCCCACCAGGATCACCCGGTAGTCGCTGCCGTAGGTGCGCAGCAGCCGCAGGGTGTCGAAGCGCTCCTCGTGCCTGCGGGCGTTGTCTCGCCAGACAAAGTCGTAGAGACAGTTGTGAAAGTAGAAGTACTCCAGGTGCTTGAACTCGTGGCGCAGGGCGGAAAAGAGCCGCTGCACCTCGGCCACGTGGGCATCCATGGAGCCCCCCACGTCGAAAAAGACCAAGAGCTTGACCCCGTTGTGGCGCTCGGGGCGCAGCTTCACATCGAGCCAGCCTTGCCTGGCCGTGCTCTGGATGGTGTCGTCGAGATCCAGCTCGTCGGGGCTGCCCTGGCGCACCCAGCGCCTGAGTTTGCGCAGGGCCAGCTGGATGGCCCGCTGGCTCAAAGGCGAGTCGTCGCTGAAGTTGCGATAGTGACGCGCCTCCCACACCTTGACCGCCCGGCTGTGCTGTCCCTCTCCCCCCATGCGGATCCCTTCGGGGTGAAAACCGCCGTGGCCAAACGGGCTGCTGCCGCCGGTGCCGACCCACTTGTTGCCGCCGGCGTGACGCTCTTTTTGCTCCGCCAGGCGCTGGTTTAGGGTCTCCAGCAGCTGGTCGAGTCCGCCGAGGGACTTGAGCAACGCCTTCTCCTCGGGGCTCAGCAGCCGTTCGAACTCCTTGCGCAGCCAGTCGTCGGGTAGCGCTTCGGGCAACAGGGGGGTGGCCTGCAGGCCGTCGTAGTATTCGGCGAAGGCGCGATCGAAGCGATCGAAATGGGCCTCGTCTTTCACCAGCAGGGTGCGGGCAAGCAAATAGAAGTCATCCATGTCGACGCTGGCCAGGCGAGCCCCCAGGGCGGCGTGCAGGTCAAGCAGTTCACGCAGGCTGCAGGGAAGCTTGTGGCGGCGCAGGTGGGTAAAAAAATCGATCAGCATCTAGCTACCACGGCGGGCCAAAAAGGCGAGCTTCTCAAAGAGATGCAGATCCTGCTCTGTCTTGAGCAGGGCGCCATAGAGGGCGGGCACCAGCTTGCCGGGCTCGCGGGTGCGCATTTCCTCCGGGGCGATATCGTCGGCCAAGAGCAGCCGGATCCAGTCCAGCAGCTCCGAGGTGGAGGGTTTCTTGCGCAGTCCTTCCACATCCCGCAGCTCGAAGAAGAGCGCCATGGCCTCCTCCAGCAATGCATCTTTCAACTTCGGATAGTGCAGCCTGACGATAGCCTGCATCTCGGCCTTGTCGGGGAAGCGGATGTAGTGAAAGAAGCAGCGGCGCAGGAAGGCATCCGGCAGCTCTTTTTCGTTGTTGGAGGTGATGATGACCACGGGGCGCTGGCGGGCTCTGACGCGCTCGCCGGTCTCGTAGACGTCGAACTCCATCCGGTCCAGCTCCAGCAGCAGATCGTTGGGAAACTCGATGTCCGCCTTGTCGATCTCGTCAATGAGCAGCACGGGCCTCTGGTCGGCGGTAAAGGCCTGCCACAGCTTGCCGCGGCGGATGTAGTGGCCTATCTCCCCCACCCTGGGGTCGCCGAGCTGGGAGTCCCGCAGCCTGGCCACCGCATCGTATTCGTAGAGCCCCTGCTGGGCCTTGGTGGTGGACTTGATATGCCAGGCGATAAGTTCAGTGCCCAGATGGTCGGCGACCGCCTCGGCCAGCACCGTCTTGCCGGTGCCCGGCTCGCCTTTGATGAGCAGCGGCTTCTCCAGCACGATGGCGGCATTGACCGCCATGCTCAGTGCATCAGAGGCAAGATAGTGGCTGCTTCCTGAAAATCCCATAGCGTCCGATCCTTTGACGAGGGGAGGCCCGTGGTGATGGCGGGACTCAGTGAGAGAATAAGCTCTATATGTTGTAATAACATATTGTTATAACGATTCGTCACTTCTCATTCAGAAACCACAGGGTAATCTTGTTTCATCGCCTTAACAAACACAGGGATAGCACCATGAGCAAAATTTTCGAGGACAACAGCCAGACCATAGGCAACACCCCGCTGGTTCGTCTCAACCGTGTTACCAAGGGCCGCGTGCTGGCCAAGATCGAGAGTCGCAACCCGAGCTTCAGCGTCAAGTGCCGGATCGGCGCCAATCTCATCTGGGATGCCGAGAAGCGCGGCGTGCTGACCAAGGGCAAGGAGATCATCGAGCCCACCAGCGGCAACACGGGTATTGCTCTGGCCTTCGTGGCCGCAGCTCGTGGCTATCCCATCACCCTGACCATGCCGGCCACCATGAGCCTGGAGCGTCGCAAGCTGCTCAAGGCCCTGGGAGCCAACCTGGTACTGACCGAGGGGCCGCTCGGCATGAAGGGTGCCATCGCCAAGGCCAACGAGATCCTCGAATCCGAGCCGGGCAAATATGTCCTGTTGCAGCAATTCGAAAACCCGGCCAACCCGGAAATCCATGAAAAAACCACTGGCCCCGAGATCTGGGACGCCACCGATGGTGAGGTGGACGTGTTCGTGGCCGGCGTCGGCACCGGCGGTACCATCACGGGTGTTTCCCGCTATCTGAAACAGACCAAAGGCAAGGCCGTGGTCTCCGTGGCCGTCGAGCCGGCCGAATCTCCTGTCATCAGCCAGAAACTGGCGGGTGAAGAGATCAAACCGGGCCCCCACAAGATCCAGGGGATCGGCGCCGGCTTCATCCCGGGCAACCTGGACCTGACCCTGCTGGACCGTGTCGAGCAGGTGACCAGCGACGAGGCCATCGAGATGGCGCGCCGTTTGATGGAAGAGGAGGGCATCCTGGCCGGGATAAGCTCGGGCGCCGCCGTGGTCGCAGCCAGCCGTCTGGCCGAGCTGCCGGAGTTTGAAGGCAAGACCATCGTTGTCATCCTGCCGAGCGCGGCGGAGCGTTACCTCTCCAGCGCCCTGTTTGCCGGGGTGTTCACCGAGCAGGAACTGCAGCAGTAAATGTACGGATCTTTTCAAAACAACGGCGCTCCTCGGAGCGCCGTTTTGTTATGGACTAGACTCTGCACTTGGCCGTGACGCGAGGGAGCGTCACTCGACCCTTATTTTTTGGGGTAAAATAACAAGCGTTGCCGCGACAAAAAAAGCAGACATTCTGTGATAAATCTCATATCCTGTGCGGCGTCACGCGGTTTTTGATGGCTAGGTATCACAAAGTAACAAAGTGTTATTTTTCGTTATAAATTAATTTCAGGCCAGTCCTGATGCGGCTTTCAGCCGGATAACGGAAAAACACCGGCCAACAAACCGATTACTGCACAGAAACTTGACCTGGATTAAACCATTGCGGGTCTGCTTTCGTTACTTTACAACATATCCATACTGACACGGTGGGGCGAATCGTTTGATAAACGCTCAATCCATCAAAAAATATCAATAATATGGGGTGAAACCATGTACGAGAAGTCTGTTGTTATTACTGCTGAAAACGGCCTGCACACCCGTCCGGCAGCTCAGTTCGTGAAAGAAGCCAAAGAATTCCAAAGCGAGATCACTGTGGTCTCCGGTGGCAAGTCCGCCAGCGCCAAGAGCCTGTTCAAGCTGCAGACCTTGGGCCTGACCAAAGGCACCAACGTGACCATCCAGGCCGAAGGTCCGGATGCTCAGCAAGCCGTTGAGAAGCTGGTTGCCCTGATGGACGAGCTGGAGTAATCCAGCTTTATTCCTCCCCCACAGTCGTTTTAATAGGAAGGATTATGATATCTGGCATTCTTGCGTCCCCCGGTATCGCATTCGGTAAGGCGCTTCTTCTGAAAGAAGATGAGATCGTTATCAGTCAAGGCAAGATTTCCGCCGATCAGATTGATGCCGAGATCAACCGTTTCCTCGAAGCTCGCACCAAGTCAGCTGCCCAGCTGGAAGCCATCAAAGAGATGGCCGGTCGTACCTTCGGTGAGGAAAAAGAGGCCATCTTCGAAGGTCACATCATGCTGCTCGAAGATGAGGAGCTGGAAGGGGATATCAAATCCTTCATCAAAGACAACAAGGCTTCCGCCGACAAGGCGATTTACGAGGTTATCGAACAGTACGCCAAGATGATGGCCGAGCTGGACGACCCCTACCTGCGTGAGCGCGCCACCGATTTCCGTGACATCGGCACCCGTCTGGTCAAGAACGTACTGGGCATCGCCGTTGTCAACCTGAGCACCATCGACGAAGAGGTTATCCTGGTCGCCAAAGACCTGACCCCGTCCGAAACCGCTCAAATCAACCTGAAGTACGTGCTGGGCTTCGTCACCGACATCGGTGGCCGTACCTCCCACACCTCCATCATGGCCCGCTCCCTGGAGCTGCCGGCCATCGTGGGTACCAACGACATCACCGAGCGCGTCAAGAATGGTGACGTGCTGGTGCTGGATGCGATCAACAACCAGATCGTGATCAACCCGACCGCCGAGCAACTGGCCAAGTTCAAAGAGATCCAGGCCCAGTTCCAGGCCGAGAAGGACGAGCTGGCCAAGCTCAAGGATCTGCCTGCCATCACGCTGGATGGTCACCAGGTCGAAGTGTGCGCCAACATCGGTACCGTGAAGGATACCGAGGGTGCCATCCGTAATGGCGCCGAAGGCGTGGGTCTGTACCGTACCGAGTTCCTGTTCATGGATCGCGATGCGCTGCCGACCGAAGACGAGCAGTTCAAAGCCTACAAAGAAGTGGCCGAAGCGATGCCGGATCAGCCGATCATCGTGCGTACCATGGACATCGGCGGCGACAAAGAACTGCCGTACATGAATTTCCCGAAAGAGATGAACCCCTTCCTGGGCTGGCGTGCCGTGCGTATCTTCTTCGATCGCGCCGACATCATGAACGCCCAGCTGCGGGCCATTCTGCGTGCGTCTGCCTTCGGCAAACTGCGCATCATGTTCCCGATGATCATCTCCGTCGAAGAGTTCCGTAGCCTCAAAGCTACCGTAGAGACGCTGAAGGCCGAACTGCGTGCCGAAGGCAAAGCCTTTGATGAAGCCATCGAAGTGGGTATCATGATCGAGACCCCGGCTGCTGCCGTCATGGCTCATCATCTGGCCAAGGAAGTGGATTTCTTCAGTATCGGTACCAACGACCTGACCCAGTACACCCTGGCTGTCGACCGTGGTAACGAGATGATCTCCGCCATGTACAACCCGCTGTCACCCTCCGTCCTGACCCTGATCAAGATGGTTATCGATGCGTCCCACGCCGAAGGCAAGTGGACCGGTATGTGTGGTGAACTGGCTGGTGACGAGCGTGCCACCCTGCTGCTGCTGGGTATGGGTCTGGATGAGTTCTCCATGAGCGCCATCTCTGTACCGCGTATCAAGAAGCTTATCCGCAACACCAACTTCGAAGATGTGAAGGCAATGGCTGACCAAGCACTGAGCTTCGCCACTGCCGCAGAAATCGAAGCCTGTGTAGATAACTTTATTAAGCAGAAGGCAGTCTGCTAAGATCGGCTGCAAACAGCGACAAATCATCTCTAGGAGCTTTACTATGGGTCTGTTTGATAAACTGAAGAAACTGGTTTCCGACGATAGCTCTGATACCGGTGGCATCGAAATCTTTGCTCCGCTGTCAGGCGAAATCGTGCCGATCGAAGATGTGCCCGATGTTGTCTTCGCCGAGAAGATCGTGGGTGACGGCATCGCCATCAAGCCGGCTGGCAACAAGATGGTTGCTCCGTGCGACGGTACCATCGGCAAGATTTTCGAGACCAACCATGCGTTCTCTCTGGAATCCGACTCTGGTATCGAGCTGTTCGTTCACTTCGGTATCGACACCGTTGAGCTGAAAGGTGAAGGCTTCACCCGTATCGCTCAGGAAGGTCAACAGGTCAAGCGTGGTGACACCATCATCGAGTTCGATCTGGCCGTTCTGGAAGCGAAAGCCAAATCTACCCTGACTCCGGTGGTCATCTCCAACATGGACGAGATCAAAGAGCTGGTGAAGATGACTGGTGCCGTTGTTGTGGGTGAGACCCCGGTTATCCGCATCAAGAAATAATGCAGCGCTGGCCTGTGCCAGCCATTGCAGCAAAAACCGAAGCCTTGTGCTTCGGTTTTTTTATGGCCGCTGTTCTATGGTGCAAGCTGCTTTCAGCACAGGAGAAGTGCGTTATTTCATCAGCCAGGTCATGAGTGCGAAACAGGAGGTCGCACTGATAACTGCTCTACGTTTTGCGTGAGCGCTCAGAGGCCTATGGTCTACGGTTGGCAACGGCCATCATATCCATAAGCGGGTGGAAGGCGTAGGCACCCTGATAGGGTGAGCAGAAGGCTACCAAGGGGGTAGTGCATCTGGCTGGCTCATTGCAGCTATGGGTTGTCCTCTTGTGCAGAACACAGGGAAGGGGCCTTGTCGTGGCCTGCAGCAGGCATAAAAAAGCCGCTCACAGGGTGAGCGGCTTTTGTCATCGGATGGCCGGCAAGAATTATCAGGTTGGCTGCTGGCCGGGCTCTGTAGGCGGCAGGCTGGAGTGGGATTCCAGCTTCTGCTCCTCTCCCTGCATGTTCTTGATGTAGACATCCATCTGGTTGAAGGCGATCTCGATGCCGTTTTCGCGGAACAGGGCATCGATCTTGCGGTTCAGCTCGTCAATGGCCGGGTTGCGATCCCCCAGTTCGCTCACGAAGAAGCGCAGCTCGTGATCCAGAGTGCTGGCGCCAAAGGTGAGGAAGAAGACGATGGGTTCCGGATCCTTGAGCACCCGGCTGTTCTCCATGGCCGCCTGCATCAGCAGGGTACGGGTCAGCTCGAGATCGGAGCCATAGGCCACCCCGACCCGTACGATGACGCGGGTAATGGTGTCGCTCAGGGACCAGTTGATCAGCCGTTCGGTCATTAACTGCTGGTTGGGGATGATAACTTCCTTGCGGTCGAAGTCGGTCAGGGTGGTAGCACGAATGCGGATCCTGGAGACGGTGCCGGAGAAGCTGCCGATGGTGACGGTGTCACCGATCCGCACCGGGCGCTCGAACAGGATGATGATGCCGGAGACGAAGTTGGAGAGGATCTCCTTCATGCCAAAACCGATACCGACTGACAGGCCACCCGCTACCCACTGCAGCTTGTCCCACTGGACGCCCATCATGGAGAGGGCGGTCAGCGAGCCGACCCCGATCAGCACATAGTTGAGCATGGTGGTGATGGCGTAGGCGGTGCCCTGGGCCAGGTTCAGCTTGGAGAGCACCAGCACCTCCAGCAGACCCGGCAGGTTGCGGGCCAGCGACCAGGCGCCCCCCAGCAGGAGGAAACCGATCAGCACGTCGCTCAGGCTTATGGGGAAGAGCACGGCATTGGCGCCAGTCCCTTCACTGCGATGCCACAGCACCATGCTGTCGAGGTAGGCGAAGACTGCCACCAGATCGGACCAGAGCCAGTAGAAGGCGACGCCAAAGATCAGCAGCAGCACGGTGCGAGTCAGACGCAGGGACTGCTGGCTGACCTCTTCCAGATCCATGGGCTGCTCTTCAATGGATTCTCCCCCTTCCGCATCCTCCTGGGCCTTGTGCTCCCGCTTGGCCACGGCACGGCGGTAGGCCAGGCGGCGAGCCGCCAGCTCGAGGCCACGCAGGGCGGTGCGATAGACCAGGCTCCAGAGGATCAGCATGTAGAAGGATTCGATCAGGCGGCCGGTCAGCTTCAATGCCGTGTAGTAGTAGCCCAGACCGACCAGTATGATCAGGGCCACGGGGGCCAGCGCCAGGGCCATGGCGACGATGGACTTCTGCATGCTCGTCTCGCCCTTCATGCGGGCGCGGGAGATGGGGAAGACCAGATAGGCGGTCAGGCCCAGTAGCGCCAGAGTGAGCGCCTGGCCGATCACGTCGTTGCCAAGGGTGGAGGGTTCAACTACCGCCTTGGTCGACAGCATGATGAGGGGCAGCAGCGGCAGCCACAGATAGTGCATGCTGTTGCGCTTGGCCTGCAGCTCGGCTTTCGGTATGCGGAAGTGGCTTTCGGCGATGCCGCCCGGACGCATCACGGAGAGGTAGACGCTGAACACCAGATAACCCAGTGCGAGGTTCAGGGTGATCTGGAAGATAAGCTTGGGCGTGAGCAGACCACAGTAGGTCAGCAGCAGGCCGATGGCGAGGATGAACAGGCTGCCCGGCAGGCGCTCCAGCACGGTATATAAGAGTGCCGCCGGGGTATGCCACTGGCTGTCCTGGCGGAAGCGGCCGAGATCCTTGGCGATCTTCTTCTGGCGCTCGATCAGGGTCGGGCGCTTCCAGATCAGCAGACCGGCGACCAGCATCAGGGGAAGGGAGAGCAGCGAAATGGGCAGTACCATTTCACCCCAACCCTTCCAGTCAGGTTTCAGCACCCAGTCGGAGGCCTGCTTGAAGGCCTGGGCTGGCCAGCTGATGAACCACTTGCCGTCGATGGGCTTGTTGCTGCTTACCCAGAAGATATGTTGCTGCAGGGTAAACTCGACCGAGGCATAGACCCGGCTCAGCTGCTGCTGGGTCAGCTGCAGGCTGATGGCATTGGTGAGCTGGCTGTCGAGCTGGCGGTTGAGCTGATCCAGCAGATTGATGCGGGTATCGAGCAGCTTGGAAAGGCTGGTCCTGTCTTCGGCAGTGACGGGATCAGGGCTCTGGGCGATGAGGTTGTCCAGATACTGGTTCTTCTGGAACAGCTGGTCGCGTTGCTGGCTCAGCTCGAACTGGGCCAGATGCAGGTCGGCAATCTGCTCTTCCAGGTTCTTGACGGCGACGGTCGGTGCCGCCTCCAGCTGCTGGTAGAGCTGATAGAGAATGCGCGAGAGCAGCAGATTGCCCTTGAGCATCTGTACCTGTTCATTGAGGTTGCGTTCGGTCTGGGTGCCGCGCTCCAGCCAGCTCTTGGCCTGCAGATTCTTCTGCACCAGCGAGTTGAGGTTGGTAGTGGCGCTGATCAGCTGCTGGCTGAGCTGGTGGTTGATCTCCTGCTCTCTTTGCACCAGCGGACTGTCTTCGGTGGCCACCAGCTCGCCGGTCTGCTCGGCGGTTTTCTCGGTGTCACCCAGGCGCTTGGCGCTGCTCTGCTCCTGCAGTAGTTGCAGCTTTTGCTCTTCGCTGGCGAGACGGGCGCTCTGGTAGTCGCGCTGTTTTATCGCGAGATCCTGCATGCTGGTACGGTTGTCCAGCTCCTTCTGCAGATTGGCCAGCTGCAACTCGAGCAGTGCCAGCTCGGTATTGAGTTTCATCTTCTCGGCACTGCTGACACCCTCGCCGGTATTGAGGCGGCTGCGGATCTCCTGGCTGCGCAGGTAGACCCGGCTCATACTGGTCTGGGCGCGCTCCGGCAGGGTCTGCAGGTTGGTGAGCTGGCTGGCGATGGCACCGAGGGCTTCCTGGGCGTTTTGCATGTTCGCCAGCACATCGGGCTGGCGGCTCTCCAGCTCGTTCAGGCTCATGCTGGCGTATTCGCTCTTGATCTGCTCCGCACTCTTGCCCTCGTTCAGGGCGTTGAGTTTGGCGCCGATGTCGCGGATCTCGGCCGGAAGTGCCCGGATCCGCTGAGCCTGGGCCTTGGCCTTCGCCTCTTCCTTGTCGATGCTGTCGAGCAGGCTGAGGGTGTCGGTCAGAAATTTCTGATCGGCTTGTTGCGAGACGGTGAGGGTCTCGGATTTACCCAGGCTGTCCAGGGCACGCTGGACGCTGGCGCGCTGGGGAACCTCTTGTGCCATGGCCTGCGCAGTGCAGAGGCTGGCGAGTAGACAGAGCAGCGGCAGCAGGGTGGCCGAGGCTCTTTTCAATCGTATTGAGAGCATAAAACTTCCGGGTTATTACTCGATGTACGGGGGATATCCCGCTTAAATTAAAACCGCGTGGATTCTATCATCGGGTTTGTCAGGGAAGCAGGGGGAGAGATAAAAAAAACGGCGCCCGCAGGCGCCGTTTTCAGCAGTTCGGTACGGATTACAGTACGTGAACAGAAGCGGTGTTGGTGGTGCCGCTCGGTACCAGAGCACCGGAAACCATGACAACCACGTCACCCTTCTGACCCATGCCGCTCTCCAGCGCCACTTCTTTACCGATGCGATAGAAATCGTCGGTAGAGGCGATGCTGTCAACCACGTGAGTCATGACACCCTTGGTCAGTACCAGCTGGGCAGCAGTCTTCTTGTTGGTGGTGATGGCCAGGATCCAGGCTTTCGGGAAGTACTTGCGGATGGCCTTGGCGGATTTGCCGCCTTCGGTGGCAACCACGATCAGCGGGGCATCCAGCTTCTCGGTGGTCTCTACCGCGCCCTTGCACACGGCTTCGGTGATGCGCAGCTTGTTGCTGTCGTTGGACGCAGACAGGTTGGACGGCATCACGGCATCGGTGCGCTCGCAGATGGTGGCCATGATGGTCACGGCTTCCAGCGGGTATTTACCCTTGGCGGACTCACCGGACAGCATGACCGCATCGGTACCGTCCAGGATGGCGTTGGCCACGTCGCCGGCTTCGGCGCGGGTCGGACGCGGGTTCTTGATCATGGAGTCCAGCATCTGGGTCGCAGTGATAACCACTTTGCGGGCCTTGTTGCACTTGGCGATGATCATCTTCTGGGCGAAGATCACCTCTTCAACCGGGATCTCTACCCCCATGTCGCCACGAGCAACCATGATGCCGTCGGAAACAGCCAGGATGTCGTCGAAGTTGTCCAGGCCTTCCTGGTTTTCGATCTTGGAGATGATCTGGATGTTCTCGCCACCGTGGGCCTTCAGGTGCTCACGGATTTCCAGTACGTCTTCTTTCTTGCGGATGAAAGAAGCAGCAACGAAATCAACGCCCTGCTCGCAACCGAAGATCAGGTCGCGCTTGTCTTTCTCGGCCAGTGCCGGCAGCTTGATGGAGACGCCCGGCAGGTTGACACCCTTGTTCTCGCCCAGGTCACCGTTGTTCAGCACTTTACAGACAACTTCGCGCTCGGTGATTTCGATGACGTCCAGACCGATCAGGCCGTCGTCAACCAGGATGCGGTTGCCGACGCGCAGGTCGTTGGCGAAACCCGGATAGGTCACGGCGACCTTGTCCTTGTTGCCAACCACGGTCTGGTCGGTGGTGAAGGTGAAGGTCTGGCCGGCGACCAGGGCGACATCGTTGCCACCTTCCAGCTTCATGGTGCGGATTTCCGGACCCTTGGTGTCCAGCAGGATGGCGGCTTGCTTGCCGGTTTCGGCCATCACGGCACGCAGGTTGCTGATACGGGTACCGTGCTCTTCGTAGTCACCGTGGGAGAAGTTCAGGCGCATGACGTTCATGCCGGCATCCAGCATCTTGGCCAGCATTTCTTTGGATTCGGTCTTGGGACCGATGGTGCAGACGATTTTGGTCTTTTTCATGTCAGTCTTCATGGTTAAGGAGTTTCCGCCGAGCAATATACACCAGTTTTTGGATTCTTTTTATGATCCAGAAACAACGTTTTGACCAGATAACGTTTTCTTTTCAGGGATAACGTTTTCCTGATTGTCACTTTTCAGGGTATACACCTACTGGTCTGAGCTGACAGGGGACAAGTGTTTCCATCTGTGTCTTGGCGGCCGATTCGGGAGCAAATGTTGTAAAATGACAACTTGCTCAGTGTCACCGTCCTGTCACCCGCATGGGCAAGAATGTTAGTCCATTCGTCGGCATCTGAAGGGTTTCGGGATGAAAAACAGTGGATGGGCGGGGCCCGGGCTGTTTCTGCTGGGGGCCAGCCTGCTGGTGATGCAGGCGCTGCCAACGCGCTTTTGGCCAGGCAATGAGGGCTGGCTAAGCGGAGTGCCACGGCACGAAAGTGCGCTGACACTGGGCTGGCGGGAATGGCAGGATCAGCAAGTGGCCACCAGGCTGGCCAGTCGTCTCCTGGTTGTGGGGGAGAGGGACGCTGGTACCGATAAACGAAATGCTCCCTTGCCCGCAGATCGGCAAGAGTGAAGCACGGTTTTAGCTCTCATTGATTATCAATAATTGGTAAACAGTGCTTATCCATTTCACCTGATTGTTAACCTGAAAGCGTGGGCAGATAATGTACTCCAACGGCGTTATTCCTTGTGAATGGCGCCACCCGATACCTTGTTGGAGTGACTGTCATGTCCCTTGCCCCTGTCTGGTTTATCTCCCACGGCGCCCCGGATCTGGTGCTGCGGGATCGCCCCGCCACCCGTTTCCTGAGCACCCTGCGACTGGGGGAGCTCAAGGGGCTGGTGGTCATCTCCGCCCACTGGTTCAGCCGCGAGCTGGAGCTCAACGTCGAGCCGGCTCCGGCCCTGATGTACGATTTCTACGGCTTCCCCGAGCCGCTCTACCATATGCGCTGGCCCGCCAGCAGCCCGGCCTGGCTGCAGCAGGCCGTGGGGGATGAGCTGGCGGTGGCCGGATGGCAGGCCAGTGCCGTGCGGCGGGAGCTGGACCACGGGGTCTGGTCACCCATGTCGCTGATCGACCCGGACAGCGAGATCCCGTTGGTGCAGATATCCATCCCCGTGAACTTCACCCCGGCGCAGCTGTGGCAGCTCGGGGAAGCGCTGGGCCGGCTGCGCGAGCAGGGGATAGGCATCCTTGCCTCCGGCGCCATCACCCACAACCTGAGGGCGCTCGGACCGGATAACTCCCCCACGGCCCCCTGGGCCCGGGAGTTTGTCCGCTGGCTCGAGCAGATGATGGCGCAAGGGGACAAGCAGGCACTGCTCGACTATCGCCGGCTGGCCCCCGGGGCGGTGGAGTCCCATCCCCACGACGATCACCTGCGCCCCCTGTTTGTGGCGCTGGGGGCCGCCAGGGGGGAGAGCCCTGTCCGGCTGCACGAAAGCTGGGATCTGGGCAGTCTCTATATGGGGGCTTACCGCTTCAATTAAGGCGCTCGCTGTGGGCATGAACGACAAGGCCCCGCCATTTGCTATGCAATCCCGCTGCCGATGGGAGCATGCGGCGCCAGTCAGGGCACGATTACCCGGCTTTCGCCGCCGCCGAGAGCCTCGACTCTCACCTGCACCCCGATCCGCTCCACCAGGGTCTGTACATGGGAGATGACCCCGATCTGGCGACCGGCGGCCTGCAGCGAGTCGAGGCTGGCCAGCGCCAGATCCAGGCTGTCCGGATCCAGGGTGCCGAACCCCTCGTCGATGAAGAGCGACTCGACTTGGGTCTGGCGCGACGACAGGCTGGAGAGGGCCAGCGCCAGGGCCAGCGACACCAGGAAGCTCTCGCCACCGGAGAGGGAGTCCACCGAGCGCACCTCGTCCCCCATGTCGAGATCCACCACCTGGAGCGCCAGATCGGTGCCGGGCACCCGCTCCAGCCGGTAGCGGGGTGACAGCTCGCCGAGCTGGGCGTTGGCCTCCAGCAGGAGGCGCTCAAGCGTGAGGCTCTGGGCGAAGGTGCGGAACTTGGCACCGTTGGCCTGGCCGATGAGATCGCACAGTTGCTGCCAGTGATCTGCCACCGCCTGCTGGCTCGCCAACTCCTCTTGCAGGCTGCCCGCCTTGAGGGCGGCGGCCTCCGCCTGGGCCAGGGTGCTGCGGCACTCGAACAGCTGCTCGTCGAGGGTGCGACACTGGTTCTCCAGCGCTGCCAGCCGCTCGCCGAGCGCCTGCTCGGAGAGGGCGGCCAGCTCGGGGTGATGTTCCTGATAACGCTCCCGCTTGCTCTGCTCCTGTGCCAGCGCTCGTTGCCGTTCGGTGAGGCGGGTACGGGCCTCGGCCAGGGCATCGTCCAGTGACTGCAGGGCGGCGCGGCGGGCCTTGAGTTCCTCCTGGCCGATAGCCAGCAGACGGCGCAGATCATATTCGGCGATGCCGAGAGTAGTGGCGTGAGCGGCCCAGCGACCAAGTACCTCGCGTTTGCGGCGGCTGCTTACCTGCTTTTCCTGCTCCACATGGGCAAGGCGGGTCTTGAGCTCGGTCAGTCGCTCCCGCAGGGTGCGCCCGGCACCGGCTGCTTCGTCGAGCTGGCTGGCGGCCAGCTGCAACCGCGTCTGCCAGCGAGCCTCGACCTGGGGGATCCCTTCACCTTCCAGACAGGCCGCACGGCTCGCCAGCAATCCCTGACGCTGCTGTTCGTGCTCCTTATAGTCACGCTCCAGCTTGTGCAGCCGCTCGCGCTGGGTCTGCAGGCGGGCCTCCTGGGCACTCAGGGTCGGGGTCAGGCTGGCAATCTCGCCGGCCAATCGCTCCCACTCGCTCTGGCCGTGCAGATAGGCCTCGCAGGTCTGCTGCCACTCGCGCCACTGCTGACTGCCGAGCCACTGGCGCCAGGGTTGGCCGCCCATCTGCTCGTCGAGCCGGTTGGCCCCCTGTTCGAGGCGCTGGCGCAGGGTGCTCTCCTGCTCGCCCATCGCCTTCACTTCCCCTTCCCAGGCGATGCGCTGGCGGTCGGCCTCCTGCCACTGCTGATCAAATTGTTGATGGCGGGTGGCCAGCTGGCTGAGTTGCTGGCGGATGCCCTGCAACTGCTGCTGCCCCTGCTGGGCCTGACGCAGGGTCTGCTGGCTCTGGGCCAGCCCCTGTTCCAGCGCCTGGCCACGACCGAGTAGGGTGTCCAGCAGGTGCTCCCATTCGGCCGGGCTCTGGCGCAGCGGCAAGGGGTGGCCGAGCTGCGCCTCCCCACCGAGCTGTTGCCAGTGCTGGGTCAGCTGCTCGGATCTCGCCGCCAGCTCCGGCAAGTGTTGCTGGCGCACAGTCAGCTGGCGGGCCAGCTCCTGACGCTCGCTCTCGCACTGAATGTATTGATGGTTGAGCCGCTCCCACTCCAGCTCCAGGCTGCGAGCTCGCTCCGCCAGCTGACCCAGGATGCTTGCCACCTGGGGCTGACTCTGGCTGTAGGGGTGCTCCTCGGCGCCGCAAAGGGGGCAGGGGGTGCCATCGCTCAGCACGTGGCGATACTGCTCGAAGCTCGCCACGGCGCGGGCCTGCTCCAGGGCGTGGCGCGCCTCGTCCCGTTGCACCGCCAGCCGCTCCAGGGCGGGGGCCAGCTCCTGGCCCTGGCTGGCGAGCCGGGTCAGAGCTTGTTCCAGCTGGGCTATCTCTTGTTGCAGGCGATCGTGCTGCTCGCCGTGGTTGCGGCCATAGTTGGCGAGATCAAGCAGTTGGCGCAGCTGGCCCAGCTGTTCTGTCTGCTGTTGCCACTGCTCCTGCGCCTTGGCAAGGCGGCTCTCCCACTGCTCCTCCTGCAGATCGTCCTGCAATTTTTGCAGCCGTTCCTGCTCGCGGCGCCAGTAGTCACGCTCCTGCCGGCCTTGCTCCAGCTGGTGTTGCAACTGCTGCAGCGCATGCACCTTGTGCTCGCGCAGGGTCAGCAATTGCTGCAGCTTGTCGGCATCCTCGGCCCAATCCTGCATCGCGGTGAGCAGGGGTTGCCACTGGCGAGCCTGGGGAGCCAGTTCCCTGTGCTCCTCGAGCCAGACGCTCCACTGCTGATACTGGCTCTTGAGGGCGGTTACCTGTTGGCTCAGCTCCTGCCAGCTCTGCTCCAGGGTGAGCAGCACCTCGCGCTCCTGGCTTCCCTCCTGCTGGATCTTCTGCAACTGCTGCTGTTTTTCCAGCAGCCGGGTGTCGAGCTCCTGCGCTCGCTTGAGCTCGGGTTGCAGGGCGCCCCACTCGCGCTCGGCAGCAATCTTGTCCGCCAGCAACTGCTGCTCATGGAGTGCATTTTGTCTGGCCTGCTCCTCGAGGCGGTCCAGCTCCGGCCCAAGCTCGGCGATCACCTTCTCCTGCTGCTGCACCTCCAGGGTGAGGCGCGCCAGCTCATCGTGATCGGCGCGGGCCACCTGGGCCTGCTCGGCCCGGGCAAACTCCTCCCGCTCGGGGGCTGCGGCATCGTGAGCCTGTTGGGCGGAGGTCAGCGCCTCTTCCCCCTCGCGGCACCCCTGCAACTGGGCGGCGATGCGGCCATCCAGCTCCCGCAGATCCTGCATCAGCTGGCGCTGCTGTTGTTCGTGCTTGAGGGTGGTGGAGAGGGTGAGCTGGCGAGCGATCCACGCTTCACGGGTCGCCTCGTCCATCAGCGCCACGTCGCCGAGGCGCTGCGCGATGGCGGCGAGCTTCTGCTGTTCTTCCCGCGCCCGTTCATAGGTCTGGATGGAGATGGCGGAGTAGAGCTCGGTGCCCGTCATCCGCTCCAGCAGGGCGGAGCGCTCATTGGCATCGGATTTGAGGAAGGCGGCAAACTCCCCCTGGGGCAGGATCACCGCACGGCGAAACTGCTCCCAGGAGAGCCCCACCAGCTCGTCGATGCGCTCTTGCAATTCCCGCTTGCTGCCAGAGAAGACCTGGCCCGACTCGACGTTGGTCAGGCTGCGCTCCTGGGCCTGAAAGCGCCCCTCGGCGCGGTTACGGGCCCGGCGCACCGCCCAGCGGGCGAGCCAGGTGCGGCCGTCACAGCCGCGAAACTGCACCTCGGCAAAGCCGCTGGCGTGGCCGCGGCTGAGGATGCCGCGCACGTCGTTGGCCTTGAGCTTCTCCTCGTCGTCCGCGCGGCCCACCTCGGCTACGTTCTTGCGGTTGGCGACAAAGCGCGGCATCTCGTCATAGAGCGCCAGACAGATGGCGTCGAGCAAGGTGCTCTTGCCGGCCCCCGTGTTGCCCGTGATGGCGAACAGTCCGGTGGCGCCGAGGGCCCCTTTGGTAAAGTCGATGGTGAAGGGGCCGGTCAAACTGGCCAGATTTTCACCTGACAGGGATAAAATTTTCATGCGCCGACCTCCTTCACCTGCTCCAGGATCTCTTCAAACGAGGCAACCAGCCCGACCTCGGGCTCACCTTCAAACTGGCGTTGATAACAGAGACGAAACACCTCGGTGGGGGAGAGTTCATCCAGCCTGCGCCGCTCACGGCCATCGGCCAGCCCCTGTCCCGACCCCTGATACTGGGTGTTGATACGGGCGAGGCGCACCGGCTTGCCCACCAACGCTGCCAGAATGCGCTCGCGGATACGGGCCTCGGGTTTGGGCAGCAGCAGTCGCACCTCAAGGAAGGGTTGCGCCTCCTGCGGGCGATCCGGCAACTCAAGCGCGTCGATGGCGGTCAGGGCCTCGTCAAGGGAGCCCAGTGGCAGGCGGATCATCTCGACGCTGCGGGGCACCGGGATGGCTTCTACCGCTGCGAGCTGGCCGGCCTCCAGTGTCACCTCAAGCACCTGATGGCGGTAGCCGGTCTCGGTCAGCGACAGGGGCAGCGGCGAGCCGCTGTAGTGAACGCCTTCAGCCAGGCGCTGGGCCAGATGCAGGTGGCCCAGCGCCGTGTAGTCGGCGCCGGTGAAGATGTCGGCGGGCAGGGCGTGCTGGTTGCCGCCAAGCACACGTCGCTCCGACAATTCCGAGAGCTGGCCCGCCGCCAGATAGGCATGGCCCATGGCGATCAGAGCCTGATCCTGCTTGCAGCGCTTGCGCCCCTCGGCGAGCACTTCTGCATAAATCTGACGCACCCCCTCGATAAGCCTGTCCTGCCCCTCGGCCAGCGGTTCGACCCGCAGATCGCTGCTGCGCAGAAACGGCACGGCGGCGCACCAGGCGGCCACCTTGCCTTCGTTGTCGTGCAGCGGCACCAGCAGGCGATCGGTCTCAAGCTGGCCATCCTTGTCCCGGCTGATGCTGCCCACCAGATGCAGATCGAATGCCCGCAGCAGTTCGTGGGGGGCATCGAGCTTGGAAGGGGAGTCGTGGTTGCCCCCGATCAGCACCATGTCGAGGTTGGGCATTTCGGCCCGCAGCCGCGCCAGAAAGCGGTAGAGCTGCTGCCAGGCGCTGGCGGGGGGATTGGCGGTATCGAACAGATCGCCTGCGACCAGCAGGGCGTCTATCTGGCGTGCCTTGAGGGTGTCGGTCAGCCAGTCGAGGAAGGCATCGTGTTCAAAACGGCGGTCATGGCCATGGAGTTGATGGCCAAGATGCCAGTCGGCGGTATGGAGGATTTTCATGAGAAAGCAACCCGGATCCTGGGACGGTGCCAGTGGCACCCGATGGAGACAAGATGAGGATCCCCCTCGCTTTTTTCAAGGGAAACTGGCCGCCAGCTTGGCGTCAGGCGGGTATGCAGCGCATCCGGTATTGCGGGTGGCCGGTAAAGGGATCGGACTCCTCGCCCTCGATCATGAAGCCGTGGCGGCGGTAGAAGCGCACCGCTGGCTCGTTTTCCACGAACACCCTGGCATACAGCGAAGCCCCCTGGCGTTTGGCCTCCTGCAACAGGGCATGACCCACGCCGCGTCCTTGCCGATCGGGGCGTACGAACAGGGCCGCCAGGTAGTCATCCACTAGCGCGATAAAGCCAAGCAAGTCGCCGCGCTCCTCAAACACCCAGATGCGGGCACGATCCAGATAGCGGGAACGTAACTCCTCCTGGGCCTGCCACCAGCAGGAGGCATCGACGAAATCGTGGGCCTGCAGGGAGGCCAGCAGCCAGATTTCGACGATCTCTTCCATGTCTTTCGGGCTACTCGGCCGCAACATGCTTTGATCCTTGTTAACAATTCAAACATTCGCAGTCTAGGGGAGTTTGCCGATCGAGTCGGGGGCGAACATGACTCCCTGTGACGTCGATCGTCCTTTATTTAGCGAGAATGATTGGCTGATCACAAAGCGCCTCTCTAGTACAATGCCCGCCGGACAATCTAGAGACCGAGGACGCCATGTGGTTTAAAAACCTGCAGATTTATCGCTTTACCCGCCCCTTTGACCTGACCGTGGATCAGCTGGAGACCCAGCTCGAGGCCTGCGCCTTCACCCCGTGCGGCAGTCAGGACATGTCCCGTTTCGGGTGGGTCAAGCCTCTTGGCAAATTCGGTTCCACCCTGACCCACAGCGCCTCCGGTCACATCCTCATCTGTGCCCGCAAGGAGGAGAAGATGCTGCCGGGTACCGTGGTCAAGGAGATGCTGGCGGAGAAGGTAGAGGCGATCGAGTTCGAACAGGGGCGTGCCCTCAAGAAGAAAGAGAAGGAAGCGCTCAAGGAGGAGATCCTCCACACCCTGCTGCCGCGCGCCTTCAGCCGCACCAGCCAGACCTTTGCCTGGATCAATCCGGCCGACAACCTGATGGTGGTGGATGCGGGCTCCGCCAAGAAGGCGGACGATCTGCTGGCTCTCTTGCGCAAGTCCATCGGTTCCCTGCCGGTGGTGCCGGTGGCCCTGAAGAACCCGCCCGAGATCACCATGACCGAATGGCTGAACGAAGGCAATCTGCCGGCCTCCTTCACCCTGGAGGACGAAGCCGAGCTGCGCAGCGCCATGGAGCACGGCGGCATCATCCGCTGCAAGCAGCAGGATCTGATGACCGACGAGATCAAGAACCACCTGGCCAACGACAAGCTGGTGACCAAGCTGGCCCTCAACTGGGGCGAGACCATCAGCTTCGTGCTGGGGGACGATCTCTCCATCAAGCGCCTCAAGTTCAGCGAAGAGCTGCGCGAGCAGAATGACGACATCACCAGCGAGGATCCGGCAGCCCGTCTGGACGCCGATTTCGCCCTGGTGACCGCCGAGCTGGCCCAGTTCATCCCGGCGCTGTTTGCCGCCATGGGCGGGGAAGAGCAGTCCATATGATGCACTCCTTGTCAGCAAGAACCGCCTACGGGCGGTTTTTTTATGGCCGCATGAGTCGGCTCAATCTGTTGATAAATGAGTAAAATATTGATTTGGCTAGGTAACTTGAGTCATCAGCGCCAATCGTGACATAGTCGTCCTTCATGGTCATAAAACAGACAAGGAGAGTGTCATGTTGCGCAAACCCCTGGGGCTAGCCATCGCCCTTGCCCTGCTGGCCGGCTGCGCCAGCGAACCGGGCTTTCACTATGCTGCGCCACCCCAGACCCTGATCGCGCCGGAGGCGGCCAGCGGCTGGCAGGAGAAACAGGGTTGGCAGGGCCATGACTTCATGGTGGCTGCCGCCAACCCGCTGGCGGTGGATGCGGGCTACCAGATCATCAAGGCGGGTGGCAGCGCCGTGGACGCCGCCATCGCGGTGCAATTGGTATTGACCCTGGTGGAGCCGCAATCCTCCGGCATTGGTGGCGGCTCCCTGCTGCTGGTGTGGGATGGCCAACGGGTCAGCGCGGTGGATGGCCGGGAGACGGCCCCCGCTGCCGCCACGGATCAGCTGTTCATGAAAGATGGCCAGCCGATGGCCTTTTACGATGGCGTGGTGGGTGGTCGCTCAGTCGGGGCGCCCGGCACTGTGCGCGCCCTGGCGCTGGCCCACGAGCGTTATGGCAAGCTGCCCTGGGCAAGTCTGTTCACGCCGGCCATCACCCTGGCGGAGCAGGGGTTTGTGATAAGCCCGCGCCTGGTCACCCAGCTGGCAAAAGATCCCTATCTCGCCAAAGACCCACAGGCGCGCGCCTACTTCTACCAGCCTGATGGCAGCCCCAAGCCAGCGGGTACACGGCTGACCAACCCGGCGCTGGCCAAGGTACTGAAAACGCTGGCAGATCAGGGGGCTGATGCCTTCTATCAGGGGCCGCTGGCCGATGCCATGGTGGCCAAGGTGCGCGGTCACGCCACCAATCCCGGAGTGCTCAGCGCCGCCGATCTGGCCAGCTACCGGGCCCGGGTGAGTGACGGCCTCTGCTTTGACTATCGCCAGAGCAAGGTGTGCGGCTTCCCGACCCCCTCGTCGGGCACCATCGCGCTTGGCCAGATCTTCGGCATGCTGGAGAGTCGCAATATGGCGGCCCTCACACCCGTCACCACCCCGGCAGGGGGGCTTGCCGCCTCGGCTGATGCCATCCATCTCTACAGCGAGGCGGCGCGACTCGCCTTCGCCGATCGCAACCAGTATGTGGCCGACAGCCGTTTCGTATCGGTACCGCTGGCCGGCCTGCTCGATAAAGGCTATCTGGCCGAGCGCGGGCGGCTTATCGGCGAGCGCTCCATGGGGATAGCTCAACCGGGCACGCCGCCGCAGGCGCTGGCCATGGGCCGCGATGCCACCCCCGAGCTGCCGTCGACCAGCCACATCTCCATCGTCGACCCGAGCGGCATGGCGATCTCTATGACCAGTTCCATCGAGGATGGCTTCGGCTCGCGCCAGATGGTCAACGGCTATCTGCTCAACAACCAGCTCACCGACTTCTCCTTCACCTCGGTGGATGCTGCCGGCCTGCCGGTGGCCAACCGGGTGGAGCCCGGCAAGCGGCCGCGCTCCTCCATGTCGCCTCTGCTGGTGTTTGACAAGGCAAGCGGCGAGCTGGAGATGAGTCTGGGCTCCCCGGGTGGTTCGGCCATCATCAACTATGTGGGCAAGACGCTGCTGGGGACCCAGGATTGGGGACTCAATCTGCAGCAGGCGATCAATCTGCCCAACTTCGGCAGTCGCAACGGTCCTACCGAGCTGGAGGCGGGACGCACCCCTGATGCCGTGGTTGAGGGGCTGAAGGCGAGGGGGCACGAGGTGGTGCTCAATGAACAGACTTCAGGCCTGCAGGGGGTAGAGCGCAACAAAGAGGGATGGTTTGGCGCCGCCGATCCGCGCCGCGAGGGGATCGCCAAGGGGGAGTGAGGTGTTCCCGTCGCAGCCGTTCCATCACAACAAGGCCAGCATGATGCTGGCCTTGTTGTTGGTGCATGACTGGCTCGAAGAATGCGTTACTGGATGCCTGGCAGCTCCACGTCGAAGATCAGGACAGAATTGCTCAGTGGGATCTTGCCGGTGATGTGATTGCTACGGGCCAGCTTGTTATCGGTCCTGGAGGAGGCGTCACTGGATGCCCAGCAGCTCCACGTCGAAAATGAGTACCGAGCCGGGCGGGATCTTGCCAGCCGCGCGATCGCCATAGGCCAGGTTGGCGGGGATGTAGAAGCGGGTCTTCTCACCTTCCACCATCAGCTGTACCCCTTCGGTCCAGCCCGGGATCACCTGGTTGAGGCCAAATTCGATGGGTTCGCCACGAGCTACCGAGCTGTCAAATACGGTGCCATCCAGCAGTTTGCCCTCGTAGTGCACCTTCACCTTGCTGGTGGCGGTGGGGTGAACCGTACCGCTGCCCTTGGTGAGCACCTCATACTGCAGACCGGAGGCGGTGGTGGTCACCAGCGGGTTTTCCTTGTTGCCGGCCAGGAACTCGGCGCCGATGCGCACGTTTTCCGCGGCCAGCTTCTTGTTGTTGCTGCTGGTGTAGAAGTAGTAGGCGACACCGGCAACCAGCAGCGCGATCAGGATGAATTTCATCGATTTTCCCTTGTGAGAACGAGAGCGGCATCTTATCCCAGCCGGGGCGTCAGGGCGAGTCGGGGCGGGGCAGGATGTGACAGAACAGGCAAATGAGAAGGGGGAGGAGCCAGGCTCCTCCCCCTCGTCTTCATGATGAGCGTTACTTGGCGGCCACCATCATCAGGGCGGGCAGGGCGAAGAAGAGGCCTGCCACGTAACCCAGTGCCAGCAGCTTGTTCTCGCTGCCAACCCGGGCCAGCCACTCGGCGGCGCGCACCGGCAGGTCGCGCAGGGCCGGGATGCCGTAGATGAAGATGACGGCGAAGACATTGAACAGCACGTGAACCAGGGCGATGGTCAGGGCCAGCTGGGCACCGGCGCCGCTGATGGCAGTGGCAGCCAGCAGGGCCGTGATGGTGGTACCGATATTTGCGCCCAGGGTGAAGGGATAGAGCTGACGGGTGCTGAACACGCCGCCGCCGGCCAGCGGGATCATCAGGCTGGTGGTGGTGGAGGAGGACTGCACCATGATGGTCACCAGGGCACCGGAGGCGATGCCGCTCATGGGGCCACGACCCAGCGCCTTGTGCAGCACCTCTTTGGCGCGGCCGACCAGTACCTGTTGCAATACCTTGCCCAGATAGGTCACGCAGCCCAGGATCAGCAGGATGCCGATGATGATGGTGGCGATGGAGGCACCCTTGCCCGGCAGGAAGGCGACGGCGCTGTCGATCAGCTGCTGGGCCGGGGCGGTCAGCGGCTTCATGAAATCCATCCCCTTCATCGACATGTCGGTGGAACCGGTGAAGAAGGTGGCCAGGGTCTCGGCGCTCTTTTGCAGCAGGCCGAACATCAGCTCCAGCGGCAGGAAGATGGCCACGGCCATGAGATTGAAGAAGTCATGGACGGTGGCGGCGGCGAAGGCGCGGCGAAATTCCGCCCGATCCCGGATATGACCCAGGGAGACGATGGTGTTGGTGATGGTGGTGCCGAGGTTGGCGCCCATGACCATGGGAATGGCCATGCTGATGGGCAGGCCACCGGCCACCAGGCCGACGATGACGGAGGTCACTGTGCTGGAGGATTGCACCAGGGCAGTGGCCAGAATGCCAAGCAGCAGGGCGACGAAGGGGTTGTTGGCAAACGCGAAGATCTGGGCGGCACCCTCGGCACCGCCGGAGAAGCCTTTGAAACCATGAGAAACGGCGCCAACGGCGACCAGGATCAGATAGACCAGTACGATAACACTCATCCAGTTGAACAGGGCGCGGGTCGCGGTCTGCTGCGGCAAGGAGTCATTGTGTTGCATAAAGCCTCTTGGGACGGTCGTTCCGTCTTGGGTAGTTGATGACAGGCGCATTTAAGCAAGGCTCCATGACAGAAATATGACAAAGTGACACTTTTATGATGGTTTGATGACATGACCCCGTACGCTGGTTGACCGTCCGGGGAGATCTTTTTTGGCGAAATCGGTCAGAAACTGTCGACTTCTTTTCCTGAGCATGATGATGAAGGGCTCCGTTCGTATTCGTGCTTGTGCTTGGCTGCCAGCGTTATATGCTGGCTGTTGTTCCTTCAATCAAAGAGAGTGGTGCTGTCATGCGTGCATGGATACTGTGTGTTTCCTTGGGGTTGCTGTCTGCCGGCGTGCAGGCCGAGTGCAATCTCGAAAAAGCGGCCAAAAACGAAGCCCTCAACGCGACCCTGGGGGTCAAGGGACGCTGTGATACCGACAAGCTGGTGGAGCAGAAGACCAAGGACGCCAAGAAAGAAGTGAAAGAGGTGAAGAAGAACACCGCCGAGGCGATCGACAACAAGACAGATGGCCTCAAGGAGACGCGCGACGATATCAAGCAGACCAGCAAGGACGTGAAGAAGGTGGTAAAGGATCCGGTCAAGTCGGCCGCCACCGCCGTGGTCAACAAGGGCTAAGGCTGGGAGCCGCCAGCGGTACGCCGTGCAGCGCAAGAAAGGGGGCCAATGGCTCCCTTTTTGTTTGGCAGGTCATCGGCGCGTTAAAAACTGACGGAGAAAGCGGGCTCAGAGGAGCCTAAAGAGCATAAAGGAGCTATTCGGTGCCAAGGCTGGGCCTGGGAGGGTACACTGCGGCGTCATGTTATTAGCTATGGTGAGTCTGTCATGAAACATTGGTCCCTTCTCCTCCTGCCTCTGGTGCTGGCCTCCCTGCCGTCCCAGGCCAATCTTCTTTCCTCCGGTTGCAGCGCCAAGGATGTGGCGATAGGTTCCGCGGTCAACAGCGCGACCGGCGTCAACAGCCGCTGCTCGGCGGCCAGCACCAAGCAGCGGGTCGAGAACGCGATAGACAATCCGGGGGATTACGCCAAGCGCAAGGCAGCCGAGGCGACCGGGGTCGATGAAGCCTACAACAAGGCGCGCAACACCAAGCAGCGGGTCGAGAATGCGGTAGAGAATCCGGGGGATTACGCCAAGCGCAAGGCGGCCGAGGCGGTCGGGGTCGATGAAGCCTACAACAGGGCGCGTAACACCAAGCAGCGGGTCGAGAATGCGGTAGAGAACCCGGGGGATTACGCCAGGCGCAAGGCGGCCGAGGCGACCGGGGTGGATGAGGCCTACCACAAGGCACGCAACGCCAAGGATCGGGTCGATAACGTGGTGGATGATCCGCTCAAGGCGGCGGGCAAGGCAGTGCTGCGCCACACGGGTACATACTGACGGATAAGAGGCTGGGGAGCGCAGTCACCCTGGCCAGCGCATTAAAAAGGGGAGCCTGTGGCTCCCCTTTTGCTATCCGGTATCCACGCCATTACTGGGCGTCGGTCGCCTCTTCGTACTGGCGGAACGGAATGCGGAACACCGCCAGACGCAGGAACAGGTAGGTGACGCCGAGGCCAGCCCAGATCAGGCCCAGCTCGAGGGAGCTCTGCTCCAGGTTGATCCACAGGGCGCCGATGGTGGCGGCGCCAAGCAGCGGCAGCAGCAGGTAGATCAGGTGATCTTTCAGGCTCTTGTTGCGTTTCTCGCGGACCCAGAACTGGCCGATGACCGACAGGTTGACGAAGGTGAAGGCCACCAGGGCACCGAAGTTCACCAGTGCCAGCGCCATGTCCAGATCGAACGACACCGCGGAGAGGGCCAGGGCGCCCACCAGCAGCACGTTGATGGCCGGGGTGCGGTATTTGGGGTGAATGTAACCAAACACCCGCTCCGGGATCATGCGATCGCGGCCCATCACGTAGAGGATGCGGGAGACACCGGCGTGGGCCGCCATGCCGGAGGCCAGTACGGCGACCGTGGTGCAGACCAGGACGATGCTCTGGAACAGGGTGCCGCCGACGTAGAGGGCGATCTCGGGCAGCACGGCGTCCGGCTCCTTGAAGCGGGCCAGATCCGGGAAGTAGAGCTGCAGGCAGTAGGAGACCACCACGAAGATGACGCCACCGATGAGGGCGGTCAGCACGATCGCTTTGGGGATCACCTTGCCGGCGTTCGGGGTCTCTTCACTGAGGGAACTCAGGCCGTCAAAACCGAGGAAGGAGAAGCAGAGGATGGTCGCACCGGTAAAGAGCGGCACCATGCTGGCGCTCTCGAAGTGGAACGGCCGGCTGCTCATCAGGGTGGCGGCACCCTCGCCATGGTAGAGGCCCCAGCCCATCAGGCCAATGAAGACGACGATGATGGCGAGCTGGATAAAGACGATGGCGCCGTTGAAGTTGGCCACCAGGTTGATGCCGCGCAGGTTGAGGAAGGTCATCACGGTCACCAGGCCGAAGATGAAGATCCAGGGATCGACACCCGGGAACATGGCGGTCAGGTAGATCTTGGCCAGCAGGATGTTGATCATCGGCATGAACATGTAGTCGAGCAGGGATGACCAACCGACCATGAAACCGACGCAGGGGTTGAACACCTTCTGGGCATAGGTGTAGGCAGAGCCCGCGGAGGGGAATTTGCGCACCAGGTGGCCATAGCTGAGGGCAGTCAGCAGTATGCCGCCGAGGGCCAGCAGGTAGGCGGTGGCGACCCGGCCTTCGGTGATGTCACCGACGATGGCGAAGGTGTCGAATACGGCCATGGGGGTCAGATAGGCGAGACCCATTACGATAACCTGAGTCAGGGTCAGGGTCTTGAGCAGCTTGGCGCCTTGAGATGCCATTACGCTTTCTCCTCAATCAGTGCCGGAGCACATGCTTGCAACGCGCACAGGGAGACGAAAAATTCGCAGACCTGTACATCAAGGGCGCCGGGGAGGCGCATACCGGTGTTGGCCGGCAGGAAAGCATTGAAACGCCCCATTTTTTTCCTCTTAACGTCGGGAGATTGTTGGCAATCTCGGTATCACTTCCGGAAGGTTTCCGGCCTCTGTGGTTGGTTTGGTGTTCTGCCCAAAAGAAAGAACCGATGTCGCAAGGAACATCGGCTCTTCAATTGGCCGCGTATTTTGCATTTGTGGCCCCCCCGTGACAAGCAATAATGGGCGCCGGATCGCATTTTTTTGCACTCTGCTTTGACAGGTAAGCGATCACTCTCCCCGTACTGCCCTCATGTTACTTCTTCCCCCGTTTTTCAGGTCACGCTGGATGAGGGAGCCTCGCTCTCATCCAGTACGGAATCTCGCCATTTCGCCGCTGCAGGGCGCATTGGTACAGGAAGAGGCGCCCGGGCCGGGTGGCCTCTTCAGGTGGGGTGGCAAGGAGATCTGTCTGGTGCATGGCCCCCGCTTTGACGACCAGCACAAGGGCGGAGAGAGGCACGAATAAATGGTCACTTTATCCGGGTGAACACCGTTTTTGGTCATGGGTGGTGGGGGCAAGAGGGGCAAGCCAGGAAATTGAGTACAAAGGGATTTTTTATCAGGCTTTCAATCAGGCATGAAAAAAGGAGCCTAAAGGCTCCTTTTGATTCAGTACATTCATGCTCCCACAGACTTACTGGGCCACCTCGACCTTGTCGGCGGTGTGCAGCGGAATGCGGAACACCACCAGACGGAGGAACAGGTAGAGGGCACCGAGCGCCGCCCAGATCAGCCCCAGCTCGAAGGAGGAGGGCTCGAGGTTGAGCCACAGTACCCCGATGCAGGCGGCGCCGCACAGGGGCATCACCAGGAACAGCAGGTGATCCTTCAGGGTCTTGTTGCGACCGAGCTTCACATAGAAGTGGGCAATGACCGCCAGGTTGACGAAGGTGAAGGCCACCAGGGCGCCGAAGTTGATCAGGGCCAGGGCGATCTCCAGATCAAACGACACAGCGGAGAGGGCCAGGGTGCCCACCAGCAGCACGTTGAGCGCCGGAGTCTGCCACTTCGGATGGATATAGGAGAAGAAGCGCGCAGGCAGGGCGCGATCCCGACCCATCACGTAGAGCAGGCGCGACACGCCGGCGTGGGAGGCCAGCCCCGAGGCCAGCACCGCCACTGTCGTGCACACCAGCACCACCGCCTGGAACAGCTTGCCACCCACGTAGAGGGCAATCTCGGGCAGGACCGCATCCGGTTGCTGGAAGCGGGAGATGTCTGGGAAGAACAGCTGCAGGAAGTAGGAGGTGGTGACGAACAGCACGCCGCCGATCAGCGCGGTCAGCACGATGGCGCGGGGGATCACCCGATCCGCGTCCGGGGTCTCTTCCGACAGGGTGCTGATGGCATCAAAACCCAGGAACGACAGACACAGGATGGAGGCGCCGGTCAGCAGGGGGTTGATGTGCATCTGCTCGGAGAAGAAGGGACGGCTGCTGGCCACGGTTCCCAACCCTTCACCGTTGTAGACACCCCAGGCGATGAGGCCGATGAAGACGGCGATGATGCTGAACTGCATCATGACGATCAGGCTGTTGAAGTTGGCCACCAGCTTGATGCCGCGCAGGTTGAGGGCCGTCATCACGGCGGCCAGACCGAAGATGTAGGTCCAGGGCTCCACGTTCGGGAACAGGGCCTCCAGATAGATCTTGGCCAGCAGCATGTTGATCATCGGCATGAACATGTAGTCGAGCAGGGAGGTCCAGCCCACCATGAAGCCCACATAGGGGTGAAACACCTTCTGGGCATAGGTATAGGCAGAACCGGCCGACGGGAACTTGCGTACCAGATGGCCATAGCTCAGGGCGGTGAACAGCATGCCCATCAGGGCAAACAGATAGGCCGTCGGCACATGGCCGTCGGTGATCTCGGTGACGATGCCGAAGGTGTCGAACACTGCCATGGGAGTGAGGTAAGCCAGGCCCATGACCACGACCTGCCAGAGTTTCAGGGTCTTTTTCAGACCAACCGCCGGGGTTGTCATCATGCCTGTTCCTCACGCAGTGCCGGGGTGGCACAGTCCATCAACGAAACCGGGAGAGTGGCCCGGGGATCAAGGGCGCCAGGGTGGCGCGCACCGGCCAGGGCCGGCAGGAAAGCATTGACATGCCCCATGTTGTTCCTCACTAAGACTTGGTGTCGGGAGATTGCTGCCAATCTCGCTATCTTTTCCGGGGGTGATCCGGCCTCGTTTATGGGTTTGTTCACTGTGAAAAAAGTACCGATGCCGCTGGGCTGCACCGGTACTTTCAGTGGCCGCGCATTGTGCATTTGCAGGGCCCCCTTGACAAGCGATAAAAGGGGCAAAATTGCATTTATTTGCACTGGTGAGCGGTCACTTTCATGCTGGTCAGTCCAGCACGGCCTCCAGTGACTTTTCAAGGATTTGCAGCCCTTCGTCAATCACGGACGCAGGGGCGGTCAGGGGGGCGAGAAAACGGATGACATTTGCGCGCACACCGCATGACAACAGGACCAGACCGCGCCTGCCCGCCTCGGCCACCAGACGCTTGGTGAGGTCGGGATCCGGCTGGGCGGCATCGCGCTGCTTGACCAGCTCCATGGCCACCATGGCGCCGGGGCCGCGAATTTGACCTATGCAGTCAAAACGCTCGGCTATGCGTTGCAGTCCTGCCTTGATCTGCTCGCCCTGGGCCTGGGCCTTCTGGTTGAGCTGCTCCTCTTCGATCACCTCGAGGACCGCCAGGGCGGCGGCGCAGGCGATGGGGGAGCCGGCATAGGTGCCGCCCAGACCACCCGGCTTGGCCGAGTTCATGATGTCGGCCTTGCCTACCACGGCGGAGAGGGGGAAACCGCCGGCCAGGCTCTTGGCCAGGGTCATGATGTCCGGCTCGATGCCGGCATACTCGGTGGCGAAGGTCTTGCCGGTGCGACAGAAACCGCTCTGGATCTCGTCGCAGATCAGCAGGATGCCGTGCTGATCGCAGATGCGGCGCAGGCTCTGCATGAAGCGGGGGGAGGCGGGATAGAAGCCACCCTCGCCCTGAACCGGTTCGAGGATGATGGCGGCCACCCGGCTCGGTTCGATGTCGGCGCTGAAGCAGAGGTCGAGGGCCTGCAGGGCATCCTCTTCACTCACCCCCAGATAGTCGGCGGGGAAGGGGATGTGGTAGACCTCGCCCGGGAAGGGGCCGAAGCCGGTCTTGTAGGGAACCACCTTGCCGGTCAGAGCCATGCCCATCATGGTGCGGCCGTGAAAGCCCCCCTTGAAGGCGATGGTACCGCTGCGGCCGGTGTGGGCGCGTGCGATCTTGATGGCGTTCTCCACCGCCTCGGCGCCGGTAGAGAGAAACAGGGTGCGCTTCGATGTGGAGCCGGGCACCAGGGCATTCAACTTTTCCGCCAGCTCGATATAGCCGGGGTAGGGGGTGACCTGGAAGCAGGTGTGGCTGAATTTCTCCAGCTGGGCTTGCACCGCCGCCACCACTTTCGGGTGATTGTGGCCGGTGTTGAGCACGGCGATGCCGGAGGCGAAATCGATGTAGCGGTTGCCCTCGATGTCCCACAGCTCGGCATTCTGCGCCTTGTCGATAAAGACCGGCAGCAGGGTACCGACGCCGTTCACCACGGCGGCTTCACGGCGGGCCTGCCAGGCCTGGTTTGACTGGTTGTCTGAATGACTCATTTTTCCTCCCTGCGGGGGCGTTTGCCCCCTCTCTTGAGTGTTGGCGAGCCTCCCGGGCGGGAGCGCTCACTTCGTCCTTGAATAGTGTGGTGGCAAGCCTTGGCAGGCTGGCCAGACCCCGCCCATCCCCTTCCCATGGTTGGGAGGGGAGGGTTTGCGCCTCCCTTGATGAAGGTGAGGTGGGGTGATCGTTATCCTGCCTAGCGGATGGCGCCAAAGCAGAGGTATTTGGTCTCGAGGTACTCCTCCAGCCCCTCGGCCGCCCCTTCGCGGCCCAGACCCGACTCCTTGATGCCGCCAAAGGGGGCCAGTTCGGTGGAGATGATCCCCTCGTTGATGCCCACCATGCCGTATTCGAGCCGCTCGGCAACTCGCCACACCCGGGCGATGTCGCGGCCATAGAAGTAGGCTGCCAGGCCATAGGGGGTGTCGTTGGCCAGCGCAATGGCCTGCTCTTCGCTGTCAAAGCGCACCAGCGGTGCCACCGGGCCGAAGATCTCCTCCTGCAGGATGGGGTTGTCTCCCTTCACCTCGCCGAGGATGGTGGGCTGATAGAAGAGCGGGCCGGCGGGGTGGGCCTCGCCCCCCAGCAGCACCCTGGCGCCGGCGTCCCGGGCCTGGTTGACCAGCTCGGCCACCTTGCTGGCGGCGGCGGGGTTGATGAGGGGGCCAATCTGGGTGCCCTCGCTCATGCCATCCCCCACCTTGAAGGCTTTGACGGCGGCGGTCAGCTTCTCGGTGAAGGCGTCGTAGACGCTCGATTGCACCAGGATGCGGTTGGCGCAGACGCAGGTCTGGCCCGCATTGCGGTATTTGGAGGCCAGCGCCCCTGCCACGGCGGCATCGAGATCCGCGTCGTCAAACACGATGAAGGGGGCGTTGCCACCAAGCTCCAGCGACACCCGTTTCATGGTGTCGGCGCACTGGCGCATCAAGAGTTTGCCGATGCGGGTCGAGCCGGTAAACGAGAGCTTGCGTACCACAGGGTTCTGGCACAGCTCGTCACCCACCGCTGCCGCCTGATGGGAGGTGATGATGTTGATGACGCCGGCCGGAATGCCCGCCTCCTCGGCCAGTGCCGCTAGGGCGAGGGCGCACAGGGGGGTCTCGGCGGCGGGCTTGATGACGATGGTGCAACCGGCGGCCAGCGCCGGACCCGCCTTGCGGGTGATCATGGCGATGGGGAAGTTCCACGGGGTGATGGCGGCAACCACCCCCACCGGCTGCTTGATGGTGGCCAGGCGGCGATCGCCGCTAAAACCCGGGATGGTGCGGCCGTAGGCGCGTTTGCCCTCCTCACTGAACCACTGGATGAAGCTGGCGCCGTAGGCAACTTCCCCCTTGGCTTCGGCCAGCGGCTTACCCTGCTCGCAGGTCATGATGCGGGCCAGCTCGTCGGTGTGGGCCGTGATGGCGGCAAACCAGGCGTAGAGTTTGTTGCTGCGCTCCTTGGCGGTCAGGGCGGCCCAGGCCGGTTGGGCGGCCTGGGCGGCCTCGATGGCGCGGCGGGTGTCCTCGGCATTCATGTCGGGCACCTGGGTAATCACGGCACCGCTGGCCGGATTGGTGACCTCGAAGGTGCGGCCGCTGGCGGCGTCGCACCAGTGACCATCTATATAGGCGCGGGATTTGATCAAGCTGCTGTTGGGTATCGTTCCTGACATGGGAAGCCTCGAGTGTGGATCCGGGCAGCAGGGGGCCGGTTACCCGACCCTCCCTGTGGTGCTGCCGTATAAAATAATAAGCACAGGGAGAACATAAAGTGAGCCGAAATGTTTTTCAAGTGTTAAATATATTTGAATTATTGGTGTTCGGCATGCTAGAAAATGGGCTGTGACGCACGGTCTATCCCATATGGTGCCACAGGATGGTATCAAGGGTGTGCAAAATAATGAACGCTCGCGCTGTGTAACATAGCAAACAGCCGGGGGATGATTGGTCCGCTATTTTAACCAGCGGCGACAGGGAGGTTGATCATGTACCAAAGAGGCAAGAGCGAAGATACCCGGGGACTGCCATGAGCGGGTTGCCATACCAGAGCATGGGGGAGCGGCTGGCGGCGGTGCGCCATCAGCTGGGGCTCTCCCAGCGGCGAGCCGCCGAGCTGAGCGGCCTGACCCACGGCGCCATCTGCATGATAGAGCAGGACAAGGTGAGCCCGTCGGTGGCCTCCCTGCAAAAGCTGCTCACCGTCTACGGCCTGCCACTGTCGCGCTTTTTCGCCGAAGAGGAGCAGAGCGTGCCGAGCGTGGTGATCAAGGCCGAGCAGCTGATCGAGCTGGGCAGCCAGGGGGTCTCCATGAAGCTGGTGCACAACGGCAACAACCGCCGCCAGCTCGGCTTCATGCTGGAGACCTATCCCCCCGGCACCGACACCGGTGGCCAGGTCAAGCACCAGGGGGAAGAGGTCGGCACGGTGCTGGAGGGGGCGGTGACCCTGACGGTGGCAGGACAGAGTTATCAGCTGGAAGCGGGCGACAGCTATGTGATCGACACGGGCGAGCCCCACAGCTTCAGCAATCCGTCGGGGCAGACATGCCGCATCGTCAGCGCGCATACCCCGGCAAATTTCTAGTGACAGGCGATGCCTCGCTAGGGAAAAGAACCGGTAAGGAAACAGGGATCATGACCGAGCATGTAAACAGTTACTACGCAGCCAGCGCCAATCAACATGCGCCTTTTGCCACTCTGACCGAGCAACTGGAGTGCGATGTCTGCGTCATCGGGGCGGGTTATACCGGCCTCTCCAGTGCGCTCCATCTGGTGGAGAAGGGATACAAGGTGGTGGTGCTGGAGGCGGCCCGGGTCGGCTTTGGCGCCAGCGGTCGCAACGGCGGCCAGATCGTCAACTCCTACAGCCGCGACATCGACACCATAGAAGCGAACTGCCCGCCGGATCAGGCCAGGCTGCTCGGTTCCATGCTGTTTGAAGGGGGCCAGATCATCCGCGATCGCATCAAGCGCTACAACATCCAGTGCGATCTGCAGGAAGGGGGGGTGTTCGCCGCCGAGACCGAGAAGCAGCTGCACGAGCTCAAGGCCCAGCAGGCCCGCTGGCAGAAGTGGGGCAACGACAAGCTGGAGCTGCTGGATGCCAAGGGGGTGCGCGAGGTGGTGGCGAGCGATCGCTACGTCGGCGCTCTGCTCGACAAGAGCGGCGGGCATATCCACCCCCTTAACCTGGCGCTGGGGGAGGCGGAGGCGATCCGCATGCAGGGGGGGCTTATTTTCGAACAATCCGCCGTCACCAGCATCACGCCGGGCCAGCCTGCGCTGGTGAAGACCGCCAAGGGGGCGGTCAAGGCGCGTTTCGTGATGGTGGCCGGCAACGCCTACCTCGGCAACCTGGTGCCCGAGCTCGCCGGCAAGAGCATGCCCTGTGGCACCCAGGTGATCACCACCGAAGTGCTGGGGGAGGAGCGGGCCCGTTCACTGCTGCCGCAAAACTACTGCGTGGAAGACTGCAACTACCTGCTCGACTACTACCGCACCAGCGCCGATCACCGGCTCATCTATGGCGGCGGTGTGGTTTACGGGGCGCGGGATCCGGCGGATATCGAGCGGCTGATCATCCCCAAGATGCGCAAAACTTTCCCCCAGCTTGCCGACGTCAAGGTGGAGTACACCTGGACCGGCAACTTCCTGCTGACCCTGTCGCGCCTGCCGCAGTTTGGTCGTATCGGCCCCAACATCTACTACATGCAGGGCTACAGCGGCCATGGCGTCACCTGTACCCATCTGGCGGGCAAGCTGCTCTCCGAGGTGTTGAGCGGCCAGGCGGAGCGCTTCGATGCGTTTGCCAAACTGCCCCACTACCCCTTCCCGGGGGGCCGCATGTTCCGCATTCCCTTCACCGCCGCCGGCGCTGCCTGGTACACCCTGCGCGATCGCCTGGGGGTGTAAGCGGCCCAGCGGGAAGCGATGCAAGGGCAAGGCTCTATCGTCAGCCCGGAATCACCCGAGGGAGGCATCATGCCTCCCTCGCTTTTTGTCTGCCAAATGTCTGCCAAACCCAACACCGGCTGCCTCCCTCGTGCTTTGGCTAGAAGCGGTAAGGGAAGCGGATCCCGATACTGTAGTCGGGGGCATCCGTGGTGAGCCCTGCCGACCAGTTGACCACCATGGAGAGCCGGTCGGTGATGGCCCATGTCGAACCCATGCCAAAACTCGCCGCGTTGGCATCCGAACCGATGACCTTCTCCATCCCGAACCCTTCCGCCCCCTGCTCGGACTCGCGGGTGATGCGCTGGTTGATGTTGAAGGAGAGACTGAAGCGCTCGTTCAGGGCGAATGCGACTCCGAGCCCGTATTCAAACCAGTCACCCAGCTGGACGCTGCCCGGTTGCTGCCCCGGTTGATAGGAGATGTCGTCAAAATCCTCCTTGAGGCTGTGGCCATAGTTGATGTTGGCGAACAGGATGGCGGGATCCAGGGTCCTGACCAGCGAGAAACCGGTCGACAGCTGCCAGAGCCCGTTGCCGGTGGCGAGCTCCTTCGGGGTCATCAGGTTGCCCGATGCCGAGGTGTCGAGCTCGATGCCGTAAGGATCCGTGCCGGTCGGTGCCTTGACCCTGACATTCCACACCAGATCCGGCCACTCCTCGTCTTCGGCCATGACCCGGTAGTAGACGGCGAGGCTGAGATCGCCGAGGCCCCCGTCGCTGACGCTCTGCTCCTCGAAACTGCGGCTGGAGTTATCCTTGCCGGTGCTCTGGTAGTTGCTGTTGCGAAACAGGTAGGGGATGGCGAGCTCCAGCTGCCAGCGATCGTTGAGGGTGTAGCGGGTCACCAGATCGGCACTGATCTGATCGGAGCGCACCCTGTCCAGATTGATCTCGCCAAGAAAGATGGCATCCAGCGCGAGAAAGCCGCGCAGGGCGAGATCCTTGCGGTTGTAGTGCTGGTAGGAGAGGCCGAGGTCGAAGGTCAGGGCGCGATCGAAGACGTTGTGCTGCTCCAGCAGCAGATCTTCGGTGCTGCGACCGGGCTCCGGGCTGCGACGGTCCGGTTCCTGCTGTGCCCTGGCCGGTGTCACGGCAGCCGTGCCGGTGCCCGTCGCGGTTACTCCGCTGCTCTTGACGGCTTCCAGCCTGGCCTGCAGCTGGTGGAGCGCCTGATTTTGCTGGATCAACTGCTGGCGCAACTGATCCAGCTGTCGTTGCAACGCCTCTTCTTCTGCGGTGGCGCCCCAGCATGTCAGCGGGGTCAACATCATCAACAGCAGGGGGGACTGTTTCATGGGAGCGGATCCTTGTTGTCGTTTATCGTCCTTTTTTCGTGCCGTCAGGGGAGCAGAGGCTAGCGGGAGAACCAGATCCTCGTCTGGTTGAGGGTCTGCAAGCCATCCCCCCTGACCCGATTGAGTTGCAGCAGGCCGCGACTGAAGTCCGTGCCCCGCAGGCTCTGCTCCAGCCGGACGCTGCCATCCGGGGTGCTGAACTGCAGGCCCGCGTAGTTGCCCGAGACGCTGTAACTGGCGGTGCCGAGCACGCCCTGTTGCTGATAATGGCCGGCGGAGACCTGCTCCCCTGCCAGCTCGGGGGGCGTCGTCCCGATGCCGGTGAGGTTCACCGAGCTGTTGCCGCGCCCTTCCAGCTGCATAACCTGCACCAGCCCGGCCCCCTGCACAGGGGCGCTGGCAGGGGCCGTGGCGACCGCGCTGGCCCCCTCCTTGATGCGAATATCCAGCCTGGGGGTGTGCTGCTCCACGCTCAGTGCCAGGTTCATGGCTGCCGTCTGTCGGGACTGGGCCGTGGTCAGGGTGGAGATGAACTCGATGCCAAAATAATGGATGCCGTGAGCGTTGACATAACGCCCCCGCAAGCCGGCCAGCTCGCTATCGGACATCTGTGGTGCAAACTGATCCGACAGCTGTGCCAGGGGATCGGATACCGCCAGTAGCGGGAGGGGCAATCCCCCCAGGCTGCAGACGAGGTAGAGGGCGGGTCGGGTGTTCATGGTGACCTCACATTAGCTCTTTGTGCTGGAAGCCAAAGTCCAGCAGGGATGTTGCATTGACCGGGGCGAACAGCCCGCCTCTGCCTCTGGCCGAGAACGGAGGGGAGGGGTTGGCCAGGGGAGCGTCCGGGCGATAGCCTGCACCGATCACGGCCAGCAGGATCCCGTTCCAGCTTTCCTTGAACTCCCTGAACGAGATGATGCGGTTGCCAAGGGCAGGGTCTGCCAGATAGACACGGTCACGACGGTCGATGGCGCGCAGCACGGCGAAGTGCTGATAGCCGCGAATGTTGAGCAGCACTATGGTCGGCACCCTTACCTGGCGCAGCTTGGTATCGCTCAGGCGGTAACCCCGGGCACGCATCCCCAGCATCTGCACGTACTGCTTCATGTCCAGCATGGAAAAGCCGTAGCGTTTGACCTGCGCCGGATCGGCCATGGCCATCATGCCGTCCATCACCCAGCGTTCATTGGTCGCCTGGCCATAGGCATGGCGCAGTATGGTGGCCACCGCCGCCGCGCCACAGCTGAAGTCGGTATGCTGGCGCTCGAGATTGGCATAGCGGCGCTCCTGGATGCTCTGTACCGGTTTGGCAAGCCCCCCCAGCGCCGGGAGATGCTCTCCCATCGGCAGGGTCGCCGACCAGACGACGGGGCTGAACAGCAACGGCAATAGCCAGCGCATTGACACCTCCTTGTGGGCAAAAAATGGGGGGCACACAGGCCCCCCAAGGGTGGATCACTTGGCAAATCCGGCTGCCAGCGAGAGGTTGTTCGCTTGCAGATTGTTGGTGCCAGACGCGACGTTCACCCCGATATTGCCCACGGCACCATTGAAGGAGCCGCCGTCTATGGTGGCATGGTTGAAGGTCTCACGGGCGGTGTAGGTGTTGACCACAGGGATGTAGCCGGTCACCGAGCCGTGCAGTGTCATGTCACCCTCTTCCTTGAACTCGAACTTGGAGTCCTTGCTGCCGTCGTTGTCCAGATTGTCGTAGTCGATGTGACCCCAGAGGCTGCCGCCGTTGGGGTGATCACGATCCTGCCAGATCTCCGGATAGACATTGTTGGACTGCTTGCTCGTCCCCTCGTAATTACCCTTGGCATCGAGCTTGAGGTGAACCGGGGCGTTCTCCACCGTCCTGGTGGCGCTCAGGCTCTTGTTCTCGGTCAGGTTCTTGGACACATGCTGGCTGTTGGCCACGGTGGCCACCGCCATGGCGCCGGTGGATACCGAGGCGGCCAGGTTGTTGGCCTGCACGTTACCGGAGCCGGAGGCAACGTTGGCGTTGATATTGCCCGCGGCATTCTTGAAGGCGCCACCACCGACACCCGCCCTGTTCTGGTGCCCCTGGTTGCTGGCCCAGTTCATGCTGGCGCTCTGGCTGGAGAAGATCTCGGCATCCGAAGAGCCACCCGCGCTGCCGTGAGGGTGGCCACCGCCCATGACAAACTCGGCATCGACCTGGTCATAGGCGGCCAGGGAGACGCTGTTGCCCTGCACGTTGGAGTCACCGGCCGCCACGTTGGCGCCGATGTTGCCGGATGCCCCCTGGAACGAGCCATCAATCTTGCTTGCGTTCTCCGTTCTGCTGTTGGCCGTGCCTATCATGGTGCTGGATTGCTGGTTGTCCACGACGGCCATGCCGAGCTTGTTGACGTTGACAAAGCCGCCGACCATCACCTTGCCTTCGTACTTCACATCGACCTCAGCCTTGACCTTCTTGGTCAAGGTTGCCCCTGTCTCATCCTTGTCACCGCGGTACTCGGCGGATGCGGTGCCGGACATCGCCATGATGACAGCGGCGGCTAATGAGCTGTAAATAAGTCCACGCATATTGAGTCTCTCCATTGAACTTTCTGGGGAAGATCCGCCCATCGGCAGGTGCTGCGCCCCCGGACTTCGCTTCCTGTCCCTGCGGCATCAGGGTGATGCCGTTACTGCGCCCGCCAGGGGCAGGGCAACCATGTTGACGGCCTGGTTGCCCTGTCCCGTGACCTGGTTCACCTGAATGACCCCTTTACTGCCGCTCAGGGCGTTGTCATCCAGATAGATGCTGGTTGTCATGCTTGCGGAGAGCTGGCCCGGGGAGGGGCTGGCGATACTGTTGCCGAGATTTACATCGGTCACGACGCTTATCCCGGCGTCGCCCAGTGACAATGCGAAGCCATTGAGTTGCTGGTTGGCTTCACCCGCTGCCTGGTTGATGCTCAAAAGCCCCTGGTTCTGGCCAAGTGCCGCGCCATGGATAGCGACGCTCTGGTGACCGCCCGGGGTGACGCTGGATTGATTCTGTTGGCTGAACTGAATTACGGCCGGACCCGAGAGGGAAATAGATGCGAGGTTGCCTTGTTGGTTGTGATTGCCGGCAACCATATTGACGCCCAGGTTGCCACGAATATTGCCAAGCGCTTGCGACCCCAAATCAACACGATTCTCCGCTTGTGATGAACTCATCAATTGGAGGAGTGAAAGGATCGCCACGACAATATATTTCATCATGCTATCTCTATTGTTTGTCACTTGGGGTTTACAGATATAGCAATGGAGGTGCCAAAGTTTAACCTATTGATTTAAATGATTTTTGTGTTTTCAGGTTGCGCCGTTTTGTCTCAAATTTGAGACTGCATTTTTATGTCATCCATCAAGGTGTTGTTTATCAATGAATTTATTTTTCTCAGCCTAAGACTGGCTTGTCTCAATATTGCTGCGCATCAGTCAATTAGGCGGGATGGTTTATAGTTATCGTCACCTGATGTGCTCGAATTAAGCTCTTTGATAATGAGAATTTCTATCAAAATAAAAACATGAACCTTGCGGGGCCAGGATTGGCACGCTTATAAGAAGCTCGAACAAGGAGGTTTCCATATGACAGCAACGGCATTATTGCTCATCAATTCATGTGCCGTACTGGAGAGTCTGCTGGTCAAAAGCGAGTGGCGGGTGGAGCAGGCAAGTTCACTGGCGATGGCAGAGAGAAAGTTGCAGGAGAAGGATTATCCCCTGGTACTGGTGGCCATCGAGCCTGATCAGCACGAGGCATTGTCAGCCTTGATCACGCAGCACGCGAGCAGCCTGTGGATTGGCCTGATCCAGCGTGATGCCCTCGCCAGTGAGGAGATGCGCAATTTGCTGGCCGCCTGTTTCCATGATTTTCACACCTTTCCCCTCGAGCGGATACGGCTCTCCCACAGCCTGGGCCATGCCCTCGGCATGGCCCGGCTGATCAGGCGCTATCGCCCGAAAATAGCGGAACAACCGCGCTTCATTCAGGGGGAGAGTGTCCCCATTCGTCAGCTGCGTGAACAGATCCAGCGCTTGCAGCACTGTCGCCTGCCGGTGCTGGTGACCGGGCCGAGCGGCACCGGCAAGGAGCTGGTCGCCAGGGAGTTGCACTACAGCGCGTTTGGGGAAGATAGCCCCTTCGTGGCCGTCAACTGTGGCGCCATGCCCCACCAGCTGATCCAGTCCGAGCTGTTTGGTCACGTCAAGGGGGCCTTCACCGGGGCCCAGAGTCGCAAGATAGGCAGGATAGAAGCGGCCGATGGCGGCACCCTGTTTCTCGACGAGATAGGCGAGCTGCCGCTCGAAGATCAGGCGACCCTGCTGCGTTTCTTGCAGGAGGAGAGCATAGAGGCGGTGGGCAGCCATGTGTCCCGCAGCGTCGATGTGAGGGTCATTGCCGCAACCAACATAGACGTAGAGCAGGCAGTGGCCAACGGCTCGTTTCGCATGGACCTTTACTATCGGCTCAATGTGGTGCGCCTGCGCACACCCGCGCTGCGTGAGCGAGCCGAAGATATCCAGCTGCTGGCGGACGAGGTCCTGGCCGAGGCGCGGGGCAATCGCATGATAAGCTTCACCCGCAAGGCGCGCCAGGCCATGCAGTCTTACGACTGGCCAGGCAATGTCAGGGAGCTGCGCAACCGGGTACAGCGGGCCGCCGTCATGTGTTCGGGCCCCTTTATCGATGCCCAGGATATGGAGCTGATCCACAGGGACTCCCAGCTGCTGAACATGAACAACTCCCTCAAGGCCGTGCGTGAAGCAGCAGAACGCCAGGCGCTGCAACGAACCTTGACCCGTTTCCCGGATCAGCTGGAAGAGGTGGCGCGCCAGCTCGATATCTCCCGTGCGACCCTCTACCGCCTGCTGGACAAGCACGATTTGCTGTAAGCTGGCGAACCCGCCAGGGTGGCGTGAAGGAAGTGGCCTATACCAGCGAGAGTATGGGCGGCGGTGTTGCAACCCGTCCGTGGCTTGTCCGGAAGATGCCAGAAACAACAAGGCCACCCAATGGTGGCCTTGTTGTTCAGGCGAATAGTGCTCGGAAGCTCGAAGCTGGTCGCCGCATGATGTGGGCTATGGGGGGACAGAAGAGGTTATCCGGCAATACGGCCGGATTAAGCTCACCACTGCATGCCAGCAATGGCGTCGCTAGGCGGATTAGGTACTACTGTTGGCAGCCTGCGATTAACTTCGTTGCCAATGCATGACGATTTCGGCGCGGCCGCTATGCTCGCACACCTGATGTTCACTCTCGGTAAAACCGTTACGGACATAGAAGCGTCGCGCTGCATCATTCTCTGCATACACCCTCAAATCGAGGCGCTCATATCGTCTTTTGAGGTGCTCAAGCAGTTGGCGACCCAGCCCCTGTGACTGCTTGTCCGGGGTGATAAAGAGGGCCGCGAGTGCCCCTTGGTGATAGGAGACAAACCCCAGGAGCTGGCCACCTTCCTCATAGACCCAGCTTTCGCTGGCGGGCAGATAGATATCCCGCATTGCCGCCCGCTGTGCATGCCAGAAAGAGGCGGGGATAAAGTGGTGAGCCCGTATGGATGCCTGATACCAGAGCTCTACCACGGCATCCAAATCGGCAGTAGATAATGGACGGATCATGGTTTCCTCTATGGTTAAAAATGGAGACGGGATCGACTCGATGAGTCAAGCGTCATGGGGCGTTCGTGGACAGATGATGACTTTCTCGTAGCTGAAAATCATTCAGCTATCGTCACCGTATAATGGCGCTCTACGTTGGCCGTAATCTCTCCCCAATACGAGGATTTGACTCTGGCTTGGTGTGCTTGAAAGGCTATATTGTCGACAAACTCTTCATAGACATCGAATCGACATGGATTAGCGCTATCTTGAATTACCTCAAAGACAAGGCAACCGGGCTCAGTGCGAGTCAGTTGGATATGTCTGGCAAGCTCATCTTTAACCTGAGCTAAATCTGATGGAGGAACAATAATAAATCCCTTTAGTATTACCTTGCTCACGGCTTCCCTCAAACAGAGATATTTTAATGTTGATAATAAACAGGGTAAATAACTGACATTTAAAAAATAAAAACGAGAATAAAATAAGTATATAATACGTGCCATTTTATTATGGCAGTAGATGTCTAATGTTTTTTAATTCTTCAATGTATATGTCTAAATGTGATAAGGCAATTGGGTATCCAGCACATGATGATACTAGAATGTCGTGATGATTAACCATAAATAGCCCTTCACTCTTTAAATAATTTCTATAATCATCAGGAGAAAAACTCTCCAATGTATGAACATCTACAGCCTCTACCAATTGATTTATTATTTGAGTTTTATTCATAATAAAGAGATCTTATAGATATAAAGGATGCATATTTTTCAAGGTTTAACATTTGTTATCACGGATTACTCACTACGGTCATGCTACCGCCCCTGAGTTACAGCTCCCACACTGCTGTTATGAACCAATATGCTTCGGACAAAATCGGCATAGCTGAGAAGGCGCATGGCGAGCCTTCGGATGCGTTGCTTTGTCGAGCGACAATGATACCGAATGAAGCCTTTTCCGAAAGAGGCAATGGGCAATAATCAGTCGTGGATCAATAAATTAAACACGGGCTGGGTTGCTGCCTGAATGGGCCAGTGGGGCGTCTGGATGCAGTGAAAGGGGGAAGAGTAAACACACTGCGGCCACCCGAAGGTGGCCGCAGTGTGTGAAGGCCGAGCCTTATTTGCGGGTCAGTTTGTCCAGATAGCCCATGGCAAAGGCGGAGACGACAAAGGTGATATGGATCAACAGGTACCATTTGATCTTGTCGTTGGGGATATTTTCGGCATTCATAAACACCTTGAGCAGGTGAATGGACGAGATGGCGACGATGGAGGCGGCCACCTTGTTCTTCAGGGAACCGGCGTCGAGCTTGCCGAGCCACACCAGCTTGTCGCTCTCATCCCCCACGTCGAGGCGCGAGACGAAGTTCTCATAGCCGGAAAACATCACCATCACGATGAGCCCCCCCACCAGGGTGATATCGATCAGTGACAGGGTGACCAGCACCAGATCCACCTCTTTCATTGCGAAGATATTCGGCAGGATATGGATGATCTCCTGAAAGAACTTCAGGCCCAGTGCCAGCAGGATAAGGCTGAGCCCCAGGTAGATGGGGGCCATGATCCAGCGCGATGCATACATCAATCTTTCAAACATGTTTTCCATGGTGTGATAGCAAGTCCATCAAAGGGTTAACAGACAAAAACGCCCCTAGCTTAACCGAGATGGGGCGCATCACAAGTATCTGAATGAAAACGGTGGGGGATTTGTGCGGTGGGCACACGACAGGCGCGACCCGCATTGCAGGAGGGGAAAGCAAGGGCCCTGAGGCAGGGCCCTTGGGAGTCAGGGCAGGATCAGGGTAAAGCGGGCACCGCCAAGGGGCGATTCGTCCACCCGGATCTGGCCGCCGTAGCTGTGGACGATCTCGGTCACGACCGCGAGGCCAATGCCTTGTCCCGGGGAGCTGTCGGCCCGCACGCCGCGCTGGAAGATCTGCTCCGACTTGGCCGGCTCTATGCCGGGGCCGTCATCTTCCACTTCGATGCGCAACTGCTCGGCCTGACGGCGCACCGTCACATGCACCTCGCTGATGGCGAACTTGCAGGCATTGTCGAGCAGGTTGCCCATCAGCTCCATCAGATCCCCCTGCTCACCGTGAAACAGGGCGTCGTCATCGAAGTGAAACTGGGTCTGCAGCTTCTTGTGGCGATAGACCTTGGTCAGGCTGGCCAGCAGTTTCTCGATAAGGGGCACCGGCTCAGTGCCTTTGCTGGCGAGGCGCTGGCGGCCGGTGACGGCGCGCCTGAGCTGGTACTGGACCATCTGATCCATGGTGAGGATCTGCTCGTTGATGTTGTCGTGGATGTCGCGCCCGAGCTTGCTCTCCCGGGTGGTCATCTGGATCAGCGCCAGCCGGGTTTTCAGGCTGTGGGCGAGATCGTTGAGGGCGTGCTGGTAGCGCTGGGTCTGCTGCCGCTCGTTCTCCAGCAACTGGTTGATGGAGTCGGTAAGGGGGGCCAGTTCCCGCTCGACATCGCTGGAGAGGGCGTCGAGCTTGCCGGCCCGGATCTCGTCGAGCTGGCGGGCGATGGCGCGCAGGGAGCTGAGGCTCCAGAAGGTGGTGAGCACCAGCATGCCTGCGAGCAGCATATAGGCCAGCAGCGCCTGGCGCGCGGTCTGGCTGAGGTAGGCGAGCGCCTGGGCGTGGTAGCGCTTGGCGGAATCTATCATCACCACGTAGTAGGCGGTAGTGCCGGTGCCGGGGTTGCGAACAAAGCGCAGGCTGTAGACGAAGTAGCTCTCGCCGTTTTGTATGGTGTGCTTCTTGAAGAAGTAGTCGAGATCCATCCCCCCCAGGTACTTCATCAGATCCCCGCAGATGGTCTGCTTGGTCTTGATCACCTCGGGCAGATGCAGGCTGGACCACACCAGGGCGCCGTCGGCACGGCAGATGAGGGTGTCGAGGTTGCGATCCCCGGCATTGCGGGAGAGGTGGCCAAGATCGGCGGATTTGTTCTGGGAGGGCTCGGTGGAGGAGAAGAGCTTGGCCAGGTTCTCCTGCATCCGGGCGCTCGCCTTCTGGCTCAGCTCCTCGACATGGGCAAGGTAGAGGGCATACACCGCAAAGCTCATGATGAGGGCGATCACCAGCAGCGAGCTGAGCAGCAGCTTGATGTGCAGGGAGCGGCGCAGCAGCTGCACGGGGCGCAGCAACAGGGGGAGCCGCATCAGTTGCACGACAGGTTGAAAATGTAGCCCTGGCGACGGATGGTGGAGATGGGTTGAATCGTCCCTTCCGGATCCAGCTTCTTGCGCAGCCGGCTCACCATCACCTCTATGGTATTGGGGTCCCCTTCGCCGTCGCCGTAGAGCTGATCGAGCAGCTGCTGCTTGGAAACCACCTGACGGGCATTGCGCATCAGGTATTCCAGAATCAGGTACTCGAAGCTGGTGAGTACCGCCACTTCGCCGGCGATGGTCAGCTCCTTGCGGGAGAGATCCAGCTCGTAATCACCGGCCTTCACCCGTGGGGAGATAAACCCGGCGCTGCGGCGCAGCAAAGCGTTGAGGCGAGCCAGCAGCTCGTCTTTCTGGAACGGCTTGACCAAATAGTCATCGGCGCCCGCCTCCAGCCCCTCGACCTTGTCCTGCCAGTTGCCACGAGCGGTCAGGATCAGGATGGGGAAGGGGATCTGTTGTTCGCGCATCTGGCGGATCAGCTGCAGGCCGTCCATGTCCGGCAGGCCGAGATCGATGATGGCCACATCAATGGGATAGTCAGCGGCGTAGTGCAGCGCAATACCAGCCTGATCCGTGCTGTAGACCTGATTGTCGGCCTCGGTCAGCAGGGAGGAGAGGTGGTGATTGAGCAGCTTGTCATCTTCGACCAACAAAATTTTCATGATATGGGCGGTCATAGGAGGTCCAGGCTGCCAATTAGAAAGGGTTAGTCATGCAGAGTCAATCCGTATCCTAATGCGCCCCGCCTGTATCGGGACTGAATCAGCCCGACTTCAGACTTTTTGTCAACTGGTCGTTTAAACCGGACATGATGCTATTGATGGCATCCAGTCCGGTATCTTGCCGGCGGTTCATGCAGCAAGAGAGGGTGATGGATGAAAGATCAGCCCCGAAGATGGCGCGCCTGCCTGCAAGGCAGGGAGCGTAGCGACCTTCTATATATCGTCTGGTTCTGCTGGGGGGCGGCCCTGCTGCTCTATGTGTTGGGGTCGGATAACTATTTATGGCCGGTGGCACCCATGCCGCTGGTTTTGCTCATTTGGTTGATGGAGAGAGTCAGGATGTTTGGACGAAAACGTGCGAGTCAGTCCGGTGACAGCGCATCGGCGGGCACTACCGTGATCGCGGCGGGAGCCCGCTTCAAGGGAGATCTGCTGCTTGACGGTGACCTGGAGGTGCAGGGGCACGTCAACGGTACCATCGAAATTGGCAAGGGGGTGCTGCGCATCATGCAGGGAGGCTTTGTCGAAGGGGAGGTGAGTGCACCCAGGGTCGTCATCAACGGCCTGCTGGACGGCACCTGCAGCTCGCAAGAGGTGGAGATCCTGGAAAATGGCCGGATGCAGGGCGTATTCAAGGGAGGCACCCTCTCCATCTGCAAGGGAGGCAATTTTATTGGCCACTCCCAACCGGCGGAGAGGGCGACCATCGAGCCGCCAAATAACCCGCTGCCCGATAGCAAAAGCGGTAAGCCCAAGGCAAAAGAGCAGGCCCGGGGAGCCGGGGATAAAGTGGCTGAGACGCTTGTCGCGCAGGCTTGAACCGGTTTGCCAGAAAGAGAGAGGGGGCCTTGTTGGCCCCCTCTCTCGTCTGTGCTGATGATGTCAGTCGCGCTGCTGCGGCAGCATCATGGTCAGGGTGTTGTCCTTGCGCACATGGTGGTGATAGAGGGTCGCCGCCGCATGCAGGGCGATCAGGGCATAGCCGATATTGCCCAGGGTCTCGTGTATCTCCTTGAACCACTTCTTGAGTTCGGGATCCGGGGCGACCAGCGCCGGGAGCGTCATGCCGAAGAAGGGGACGGGTTTGCCGCCGGCGCTCAGCAGCAGCCAGCCAAACAGCGGGGTGAGGATGATAAAGCCGTAGAGCGCGATGGGCGCCAGCTTGGCCAGCAGGCTCAGCATGGGTGGCAACTCGGGCACGATGCGGGGCGTCGGGCTGATGGCGCGCAGAAAGAGGCGGACCCACACCAGGGCGAAGATGAGCAGCCCCAGCATGAAGTGCCACTGTTTCATCAGGTCCCGTCCCGGATCTCCCTTGGGGAAGATGTCACGAAATTCGATCAGGGCGTAGACGGCGATCATCAGCAACAGGGTCAGCCAGTGCAGCCCGATATTGAGGGCGCCGTAGCGTTGTTCGGTATTCATCAGCATGATTGGTTTCCTTCAGTGAGAGCGTCACATCCGTGTGGCATAGCCGGGCGCGAGGTCGGGCCGGTTCCATGGGCGGCAAACGGCGGGTGGGTACTGCAGCCGTGGGCGGCCGGGGAGAGGGTAGCACCTGACCACACCGTTTGCAGGGCCATTAGGCGCCCGGGTGCGTGAAATGTTCGTGAAACCGGGCGCTGATGGGGCTCTGTTAGCCTCAGGCGGCTTCGATGGCCAACACCTGGCAAGCGGGTTCGCTGATGCTAAAGCGCACGTTGCAGTCAAACAGTCGCACCCCGTACACCTTGTCATCCGGCTTGCCTTTCTTGTAGGCGGGGCGCGGATCCTGGGCCAGCACCTCGCTCACCAGCTGGCGCAGCTCGGGATGGGCCTTGAGCCAGGGCTGCAACTGCTGCTCCGCCTCTGGCGTGAAGCTCACGCACAGGGGCGGGGTGGGGGCATCCGGGGCGAAACCGCCACGGGCATCCGGCAGGCTGTCGGCATAGGGGATGTAGGGCTTGATGTCGACGATGGGGGTGCCATCGAGCAAGTCCACCGCCCCCAGCTCCAGCCACAGCTTGCCGCGCGAGCGGCCAACCCCGTGCAACTCGACCACGGAGAGGCCGAGGGGGTTGGGGCGGAAGGTGGAGCGGGTGGCAAACACCCCGACCCGCTCGTTGCCGCCGAGGCGCGGTGGGCGCACCGTCGGGTGCCAGCCCTGATCCATCGTCTGGTGAAACACGAAGCTGAGCCACAGGTGGGAGAACTGCTCGATGCCGCGCAGCACGTCCGGCTGATCGTAGGGGGGCAGCAGCTCGAGGCGGGCGCGGGCCGATTTGACCAGACCGGGCTGGCGCGGGATGGCGAACTTCTCCTTGTAGGGAGAGCGGATGATACCCAGGGTGTCGATTTCGAACTTCATGGCGGATCCTGACTGAAAACCCCGGCAATTTAGCACAACCGGCCCCAAAACGCAGGCATGACCCGATAGCATCCCTGCGCGTCTGCTGCCGTGATCCCCGTCCCATCCCGGCGCTGCGCAGGCTGTGTCTGGCTGCCAAGTTGCGTAGGGTAGGGGCAGACAAGGAGCCGGCAGGATGGCGGCGCGGTCAGTTTGCGCAACATCAGCCGCAGAGGATGAACAGATCGGTGGGGAGACGGGAGCGCCTGTGCCGATCAGGAGGGACATGGATGAAATTGCTGATCATCGGCGGCACCGGGTTTCTCGGCCGCCATCTCACCGCGCTGGCACTGGACTGGGGGCACGAGGTGACCCTGTTCAATCGCGGCCACTACCAGCATCCGGACTGGCGGGATCTGGTTCAGCTCACCGGCGATCGGGACCGGGATTTGAGTGCGCTGCAAGGGGATGGTCTCTACTGGGATCTTGTCATCGACACCTGCTGCTATCACCCGGAGCAGGCAGCGCGCCTCTCGGCGGCACTGCTCGGTCGCTGCGAGCGGCTGATCTTTATCTCCACCATCAGTGTCTATCGCGACTTTGCCCAACCAGAGATGGATGAGTCGGCGCCCCTGCACGAGATCAGCGAGGATGAATTCCCCACCGACTATGGCCCGCTCAAGGTATTGTGCGAAGCCGAATATCGCGCTCGCTGGGGGGCACGACTCTGCATCCTGCGCCCCGGTGTGCTGTGCGGCCCCTTTGATCCCACTGGGCGCATGGCCTGGTGGGTAAAACGGGTGCAGCAGGGGGGGGCCTGGCTGCTGCCGGGGGATGGTCAGGATCGACTGCAATATCTCGACGTGCGCGATTGCGCCGAGTTTGTCCTGCGGGCCGCCGAGCGCCAGTTGGGGGGAGTCTTCAACCTGGTCAAGCCCGGCATCACGCTGGCGGACTGGGTGGAGCGGCTGGCCGCGAGACTGATACCGGCCAAGGTGCTACAGCCCGAGTGGATGCCCTGGCAAGAGATGCTGGCGGCCGGGGTTGAGCCCTGGCAGAGCTATCCCACGCTTTTGCCCAACGGGCTGGCTGAGTATGCCGGCTATGGCCGCATCAGCGCCGAGGCGGCCATCGTGCAGGGGCTCAACTTCCGTCCGCTGGAGGAGACCGCCATCGATCTGGCCCATTGGCTCGCCGACAATGGGGCTGTGCCTTTGGACGGGATGACGACAGCAGAGGAGGCGGCGCTGCGCCAGCGCCTCAGCGTGACGCAATAGCGCTTGCCATGAAACCGGACCCATGCAAAAGAGGGCATCCTGCGGGATGCCCTCTTTATTTCGGGATGCTGATGATGGTGCCCAGGAGCTTGCTTATGGGCGCAAGCTGGCGCCAGCGGCGACCAGCAGCTCCTTCAAGATGGTGCGATGGCAGCGGGACTCCTGCTCGCAGTAGCAGCCCACCGACAGGTTGGTGGTGTGGGAGAGGGCGGCCAGGAGCGCCAGATCGTGTCTGGCGGCGGGCGTTGCCATCTCGGCCTTGTACTGCTTGCAAAACGCCGCCCACTGGGCCTGTGTCTCGGCGCCCTGGCCCAGCTTCATGGTCTCGCTGCTGGGGGCAAGGTTGGGGAACCAGACGTCATACCAGTTCTGGCTGGCAAACTTGTCTTTGGGCACCCCGCGAGGGGGGCGGCGCACGGTACCCACCCGCAACCCCTCATCAGGGAGGCGGGGAGTGCCGAGGCGGACGATAGCCAGCGCCATGGCTTACTCCTCGGCGACTTTCAGTGCCTGGCCGTAGCAGATCACCTGCTTCAGGCAGCCCGGGGTGTCGCTGAATTCGGCGCACTTGTCGATGGTCACGCCATTGCCACCCATGTCGGCGGCGTGGCGGCGGGCCTGGGTACGGGCATCGCCAGCATTGGGCGGCGGCTGGTTGGTATCGGCCTGGCAGGACTCCCCCTCGACGGTGCCAAGGTAGAGATAGTTGAGGTCGGCCAGCTCGTTTTGTTCGTAAATACGAACACCGCCTGGCTTGAAATAGTCGTCGAAGTTCTCTTTATCCAGATTGCTGTTGAAGGCGTAGTTGGCACAGCCGGAGGCAATCAGGGGCATCATCAGGATCAGGCGTTTCATATCAGCATCTTGTCGAATAAGGAGAGGACATTATAGGGGCCAGTCGTCGGTGGCGACCAGCCCCCTCTCGCGCCATGGCGTCAGGGTGTGACCCCGGTCAGACCGGCGCCAGCCGCTGGTGCAGGCTGCGGTAGTAATCGTCGGCCAGCAGGGCCTGATGGGGGGCACACAGGCGGATCTGGCCCTCTTCCATCAGGGCGATCCTGTCCATCCGCTCCAGCCCCAGCAGGCGGTGGGAGATGAGCAGCAGGGTGCGATCCGCCCCCAGCTCGAACAGCAGCGCCATGATCTCCCGCTCGGTCTGGCTGTCGAGCCCTTCGGTCGGCTCGTCCAGCAACCAGAGCGGGGCGTCGTGCAGCAGGGCGCGGGCGATGCCGATGCGGCGCCGCTCACCGCCGGAGAGCGGTCGGCCGCCATCCCCGAGCCAGGCATTGAGGCCGGTATCGCTCAGATCTTCATCATCCTCCAGCAGGTTGCCAAGGCCTACCCGGTTCAGTACCTCGACCAGCTGTTCGTCGCTCGCGTCGGGGGCGGCGAGCTTGAGGTTGCCGCGCAGGGTATCGGCAAACAGGTGCACCCGCTGGCTCACCACCGAGATGGAGGCGCGCAGCGCCCCTTCGCTGTAAGCGGTCAGCGGCTTGCCATCAAGCAGGATCTTGCCCGCCTGCGGGCTCCATTCGCGGGTCAGCAGCCCCATCAGGGTGGACTTGCCGCAGCCGGTCTGGCCCAGCAGCGCCAGCTTCTCGCCAGCATGCAGTTGCAGGGTGCAGCCACGCAGCACCGGATGGGGGTTGCCGGGGTAGCCGAAATAGAGGTCGTTGATCTGCAGGGCGCCCTGGGGAGCGTGACGCTCCTCCTCCCCCCACTCGGGAGCCTTGGCCTCCTGCAGGACCTCGTTGAGGCGGCGGGCTGAGGTGAGGCTGGTGGAGAGGTGCTGGAAGGCGCCGGCCAGCGGCATCAGGGCCTCGAAGCTCGCCAGGGTGGCAAACACCATCAGCGCCGTGATGGGATCCGGCGTCGCTCCTGCCACGCCATGGCCTGCCAGCCACAGCATCAGGGTCAGGGTCCAGCCGCTGAGCAGCTGCACCGAGGCGTTGGCCAGTCCGCTCACCCTGGCCATGCGGGCCTGGGCGCGCAGCAGGGCCTGTTCTGCCTGTTGCAGCTCGCCAAGGGCCTTGGGGGCGGCGGCGAACATCTGCAGCTCGGCCTGACCGTCCAGATAGTCCACCATGCGGGTGCGCAGACTCGATTTTTCGGCGATCAGCGCCTGCCCGGGTTTGCGGCCGAGGAAGTAGAACACCAGCGGCAGGGCGATCATGCCAAACAGCAGGATAGCGCCCAGAGTGAGGGCCAGCTCGCTGTCAAAAAAGGAGAGGAAGAGCACCAGGCCGGCGCTGCTGAGCAGGGCCGCCCCTATGGGGGTGAGCAGGCGCAGGTAGACGTGGTCCATCGCATCGATGTCGGCCACCAGGCGGTTGAGCAGATCTGCCTGGCGAAACCCGGCCAGGGCGCCGGTGGCAAGGGGCGAGAGCTTTTGCCAGAACCAGACTCGCAGCCGGGTCAGTACCCGGAAGGTGGCATCGTGGCTGACTACCCGCTCACCCCAGCGTCCGGCGGTGCGGATGATGGAGAAGAAGCGCACCCCGCCTGCCGGCGTCATGTAGTTGAAGTGATCGCGGGTGGCGGCCGCCATCCCCGCCACGGCGGCGGCGGAGAGGAACCAGCCGGAGAGTGACAAGAGCCCCATCCCGGCCGCCAGGGTCACCAGTGCCAGCAGCAGACCGATGGATAGGCTGAGCCAGTGCTGGCGGTAGAGGCGCAGAAACGGCAAGAGATCAGTCATCGAGAGAACCCTCGTTACGTTGGGACAGCAGGCGGGCAAAGGGCCCCTGCGCGGTACTGAGTTGCTGGAAGCTGCCTTCTTCCACCAGCTTGCCGCGCTCCAGCACCAGGATCTTGTCCATCTTGGTGAGCTGATCGAGGCGGTGGGTGATCATCAACAGGGTCTGATCGGCCATGGCCTGCTCCAGCGTGGTCATGATGGCGCGCTCGGAGTGGCGATCCAGGCTGGCGGTGGGTTCATCCAGCACCATCAGCTGGGTGGATTTGAGCAGGGTACGGGCCAGCGCCAGGCGCTGGGCCTGACCGACGGAGAGGCCACCTGCCTGATCCCCCACCGGATAGTCGAGCCCCTTCTCCATGGCAAATTCCCACGCCTGGGCCCGTTTCAGGGCATCTTCCAGCTCGGCGTCGCTGGCCGATGGCTTGGCCAGCAACAGGTTGTCCCGCAAGGAGGCGTGGAACAGCTGGGGGTTCTGGGAGAGCCAGCCCAGCTGCAGGCGCCACTGGCTCATGTCGAGGGTAGCCAGCTCCTGACCGTTGACCTTGAGCTCGCCTCGATAGGGGGCAAAGCCGAGCAGGGCGTTGACCAGCGAGCTCTTGCCTGCGCCGCTGACACCGATAAGGGAGGTGCGTGAACCAGCTTCCAGGGTGAAGTCGAGGGGGCCGACCAGCACCTTGCCCTCGGCGCTCAACACCTCGAGGGCGCGTGCTTCCACCCGGATGGGGCTGTCTGCTTGAAAAGGCGCGTTGCCAGAGGCCGGTTCACTCACCTCGGCCTCGAGAAATTCCAGCAACTGTTCGGCGGCGCCGATGGCCTGCGCCTTGGCGTGATAGTGGGCGCCGAGCTCGCGCAGGGGCGCGTAGAACTCGGGGGCGAGGAACAGTACGAACAGGCCGGTAAAGAGGGTCACCTTGCTGCCATAGTGGCCGAAGTTCAGGTGATCGATATAGGAGAAGCCAAAGTAGACGGCTACCAGAGCCACCGAGAGGGCGGCAAAGAACTCCAGCACGGCGGTGCTGAGAAACGCCAGGCGCAGCACTTCCATGGTGCGCTCGCGAAAATCTTCCGAGGCATCGCGAATGGCTTCCCCTTCCGCCTGGGTGCGCATGAAGAGTTGCAGGGTGCGCAAGCCCTTGAGGCGATCGAGGAAGTGGCCGGAGAGACGGGCCAGTGCCTGGAAGTTGCGGCGGTTGGCATCGGCGGCGCCGACCCCCACCAGGATCATGAAGACCGGAATAAGCGGCGCCGTACCCAGCAGAATAAGGCCCGCGGCCCAGTTGACCGGGAACACGGCCACCAGGATCACTAAAGGTATAAAGACGGCGATGGCCATCTGCGGCAGATAGCGGGAGAAGAAATCCTGCATGTTTTCAATCTGTTCCAGCAGCAAGCTGGCCCAGCTGCCGGCCGGGCGGCGCTGGATATAGGCAGGGCCGAGCCGGCCGAGGCGGGTGAGCACCAGCTCGCGGATGGTCTGGCGCACCGCGCTGCCCGCCTGAAAACTGGTCACTTCGCGGCCATAGGCCAGCACTGCCTTGCCGAGGGTCACCAGCAGCAGGGTAATAAAGAGCGGGATGGATTGCTCCGGAGTCGACCCTTCGATGATGAAGCCATGCAGCAGGGTCGCCAGCAGCCAGGCCTGCGCCACCATCAGCACGCCCTGGCCCAGGCCAAATGCGATGGAGAGGCCGATCCAGCGGCGACCGTGACTCGATTGCTTGCGCAACCAGCCATAGAGACGTTTTTGCGTTTTTTTATCCATTACCACCATCCTCGCGTCGAGTGGCGCAAGACTATCCTTGCCGTTTGGCCTTGGCAACCTTGTAAATTATCTGTGTTCTAAATGTTTGGCTGAAAAAGCAACCGCCTGTTCAATCCTTGTCCGAACAGATTGATTTATTGAAAAAATTGACGGAGGTAGCATTGCGCTCGGCGGCAAAATGCATATAGTAGGAGCCCTGACGCGGGTGTAGTTCAATGGTAGAACGGTAGCTTCCCAAGCTGCATACGTGGGTTCGATTCCCATCACCCGCTCCAAATTCCAGATGGCAGCCAAGGCTGTTGTCACCCCAGCCAGCAGGCTGTCTGTCGTGGGTATTCCCTCACACCAGAACGAGTTTTGATGCCAGGCGGGCATCGTATAATGGCTATTACCTCAGCCTTCCAAGCTGATGATGCGGGTTCGATTCCCGCTGCCCGCTCCAGCTTCCAGTCAAAAGCCCACTCCTGCGAGTGGGCTTTTTGCTTTCTCTCCCATTGCTTCCAGACTTCACTGCCTGCCTTTTGGTCAGGGTGAACCATTTCCACTGATTGCTAGGTGGCGAAGGGATGAAATCCGGAGCGAAGAAATGAAAAAGGCGCCGAGGGCGCCTTTTTCTAATGCGTTGCAAAGAGCCTTATTCCTGCTCCAGCTCGCCACAGAAGCGGTAGCCTTCGCCATGGATGGTGGCGATGATCTCCGGGGTGTCGCCCACGCTCTCGAAGTGCTTGCGAATGCGGCGGATGGTCACGTCCACGGTACGGTCGTGGGGCTTGAGCTCGCGGCCGGTCATCTTCTTGAGCAGCTCGGCACGAGTCTGGATCTGACCCGGGTTTTCGCAGAAGTGCAGCATGGCGCGGAACTCGGAGCGCGGCAGCTTGAACATGTCGCCGGTGGGGCTGACCAGGGCACGGCTGTTGATGTCCAGCGCCCAGCCGTTGAACAGGTAACGCTCGACCAGCTTTTTCTCTTCGCCGCCAGCGGCCACATTCATGGTGCGGCTCAGCAGGTTGCGGGCACGGATGGTCAGCTCGCGCGGGTTGAACGGCTTGGTGATATAGTCGTCGGCACCGATCTCCAGACCCAGGATCTTGTCCACTTCGTTGTCGCGGCCAGTCAGGAACATCAGGGCGATGTTGTCGTTTTCACGCAGTTCACGGGCCAGCAACAGGCCATTCTTGCCCGGCAGGTTGATGTCCATGATCACCAGATTGATGGTGTGGGAAGTGAGGGCCTGGTGCATCTCGTCGCCATTGTTGGCCTCGAGCACGACATAACCTTCAGCCTCAAAGATGCTTTTCAGGGTGTTACGGGTGACCAGTTCGTCTTCGACGATCAGAATGTGTGGTGTTTGCATGAAAATTCCCAGATTCTTATCAGTTAATTATCTTAAATTTAACACTCTTTGGCGTATCAAGCCGAATTCCTGACTGATCCTGAAAATTAATTACGTCATCCTGGGTATGAGAGTCAGGTCGGAATATCGCGAATTTGGCATCAGCATTGGCAAACATCCCTGTGCCACATTTTGGCTCCCAACAAATCTGATAAAGAGAAGCCCGGAAAGGTCATCCATGACGGAAAGTTGCGGTATTTTATCAGTTAACAGGAGCATAACAACACTCTTTGCTGTCAGATAGCAACTTTTTAACTCTGTTTTGATATAGGTCAAACCCCAAGTTCACAGCATGATACTTGGCCTGATGACGATTTTTACCCCTATTAAATGTAATGGAATGTAACATGTGATTGACATGATTTTGTGGGAAAACTACAAGAAAATCCGCTTTATTGCGCCATTTGAGCCGCCTCCCTGGCCTGCTTTTGCCATTATCACCGCCTGGAATCCTGCCAGTCAGCCGATGAGTGAACGTCGCAACCTGCGCCGTGAAAGGGCCTTGTGGCGGCAACTGGAAGGGGAGAGCGTAGCCGGCCCCTTGTGGGGATCTTCCCCTGATGAGCAGTGGCGCGAGTCATCGCTGGCGGTGGCGTTGCCGCTGGCGCGGGCCTGCGAGCTGGCGGTCCGTTTCGGCCAGAATGCCCTCTACTGGGTAGAGGAAGGGCAGCTTTGGCTGGTACCGGTATTGATTGAAAACACAGCAGTTTGTTTGGGCAATATTGAATCCTACTGGATTGCCAGAACGCCAATCCGATGAAAGAATGAACACCTTCATGCATCTGAAAGGAATCAAATCATGCTGGATCTACTGCCCGACCTCTGCGATCAGCACGGTGATGTGCTGCAAGTGGCCGACCCCGTGTTTCAGGATTTTGGCGGTAAGGATATTTTTTACGGCCGCGCCGTTACCCTCTCCTGTTACGAAGACAACAGCTTGGTGCGGGAGCTGGTGACGCGCCCTGGCCAGGGGCAGGTGATGGTGATCGACGGTGGCGGCTCCTTGCGCCGCGCCCTGCTTGGGGATCAGCTGGCTATCAAGGCGGTGGAGCAGGGGTGGGAAGGCATTTTGATCCACGGTGCCGCCCGGGATGTGGGGACTCTGGCGACCCTGGCGCTCGGAGTCAAGGCGTTGGCGGCCTGTCCGGTCAAAACCGAGAAGCGGGGACTGGGAGAACTCGGCGCCGTGGTCAGTTTTGCCGGAGTGACCATTCACGAAGGGGATTATGTCTACGCGGATCGCAACGGCGTGGTAGTGAGTGCCACACCGCTGCTCTGATGATCAGAAGGTAAAGCCGACTCCCAAAGTGAGTGCCTGCTCGGCCGTAAAGGCGCCAATGCCATAGTTGGCGGTGAGGGAGAGTCTGGGGGTCAGCAGCAGGCTGGAGTTGAGTTCCAGCAGGGTGCTCTCTTGGTCGAGTGCCAAGTGGGTGATCTGGCTGCCAATATGGATGGAGGGGGAGAGCTGGTAGCGCACCCCCGAGCTCATGTTGAAGCCGGATTGGCGGTTCTGATCCGCCACCGCCGGGCCGGCCTCCATGAAAACAGTCATATCATCCATCACCGGGTACTGATAGCCGCTGTTGACCAGCCAGAGATCAAAACTGTCGCTGTGATGAGCCTGCTGATTGAGCAGCACCCCGGAGTAGCTCTTCATGTAAAGCGCGGGGTCCGACTCCTGCTTGAAGAGATCCCAGTCGGCGGCCTGAACGGCCATGCTGGCGCAGGATGCAAGCAGCGTGATGATGAGCGATCTGACCATTCGTTTCCCCTCCATGGGTCCGGAACTGGATCCAAGCATGGCACATGCCAGCTGTTAGTAAAGGGGACTCGGATCACAATAAATTTCGTTGGCCTGAGTCCCATACCGTGGTAAACAGGCGGTCGAATTGATGGTTCTAATCATTAAGAGGTGAATTCATGAGCAAGAAGCTGATATTACTGGCCGCTCTGGCCCTGGGAGGCTGCGCCGTGGCAACGGGTTCCAACATGGCTCAACTGCAGGCATCCGATTGGCAGTTGCAAGGTGCAACCGGCGATACCTTCACTTTGCATGTTGCAGACGGCAAGGTGGCGGGCAAGGGCGCCTGCAACCGCTTTTTTGGCGCCATCACCAAGCAGGGTGACGGTGTTCTGGCGCTGGGCCCCATGGGGGCTACCCGCATGATGTGCATCGGGGATCAGATGGGCAAGGAGATGGAGTACCTGCAGACTCTGGAGAAGGTTGCCAGCTACACCATCAATGGCAACCAGCTTACCCTGAGCGATGCCAACAAGGCGGAGCTGCTGACCTTCAACGCCGTGCCGGCCAAGTAACGGCGCCGGTTTTTCGGCCGTGGCAACGCCCTCCTTTTGGAGGGCGTTGCTGTTTCTGGCATATCTCGTCGCAACTGGGCCGCTTTGTTTCCGCGATGAGAGTCTTGTTTGGTTGTGTCGGCAAATTGATCATTTCAATAATTCTTGTATAGTTGAAATGAAGATTGCAGCCGAGGGTTCAAGATGAACAGAGAAGTGGCCACCAAGGTATTCGAATCGCTCGCATCCGGCATCCGGCTCGATGTGTGGCGCCTGCTGGTCAAGGCCGGGCTGGAGGGAAAGGTGGCCGGAGAACTGGCCAGCGAGCTCGACATCGCCCCCAACACCCTGTCGTTTCATCTCAAGGCGATGCTCAATGCCGGCCTCTTGTCGGTGGAACAGGAGGGGCGCTTCCTGCGCTACCGCGCCAATATTCCCCTGATGCTGGATCTTATCGGCTATCTCACCGAGGAGTGCTGCGCCGGCCACCCGGAGGCGTGTGGCGTGATGCGCGCCGAGTCTACTTGCTCCCCCCATGTTTTGCCCGCGCAGTCCTGCTGCAACAAGGAGTAATGCCATGTCAGTCATCCAGATATTCGACCCTGCGCTCTGCTGTGCCAACGGTGTCTGTGGCACCAAGGTCGATCAGGCCTTGGTTACCTTTGCCGCCGATCTGGCCTGGGCCAGGGAGCAGGGCGTTGCCATCGAGCGTTTCAATCTGGCCCAGCAGCCGCTGCAGTTTGCCGAAACACCAGCGGTCTGCGCCTTTCTGACCCACGCCGGAGAGGAAGGGTTGCCGCTGGTGCTGGTGGATGGTCAGGTGGTACTGACCGGCCGTTATCCGAGCCGCGGCGAGCTGGCCCGCTATGCCGGGCTGCCTGCGCCGCAGGCCACCATCAAGGGCATAGTGAAAGGTGGCTGCCGTCCTGGCAGTGGTTGCTGTTAAGTCCGGAGAGTTCCGGAACCATGCCCTTGAGCCGACAGGAGAGTCTATGTACCAGTTTCTAAGCAGTCCGCCGCCGTTTCTCTTTTTCACCGGCAAGGGCGGGGTGGGCAAGACCTCGCTGGCTTGCGCCAGTGCGGTCGCCCTGTGCGATGCCGGCAAGCGGGTGCTGCTGGTGAGCACGGATCCCGCCTCCAACGTGGGGCAGGTGTTTGCCACCGGGATCGGCAATCGCATCACCGCCATCGCCGCTGTGCCCGGTTTGTCGGCGCTGGAGATAGATCCCCCGGCGGCGGCCAAAGCCTATCGGGAGCGGATCGTCGGCCCGGTGCGCGGCAAGTTGCCCGAGCGCGTGGTGCGCAGCATAGAGGAGCAGCTCTCCGGCGCCTGCACCACCGAGATCGCCGCCTTTGACGAGTTCACCGCCCTGCTCACCGACCCGGCGCTGCGCTCGGAGTACGACCATATCCTCTTCGACACCGCCCCCACCGGCCACACCATCCGCCTGCTGCAGCTGCCGGGGGCCTGGAGCGAATTTCTGGCGCAGGGCAAGGGGGATGCCTCCTGCCTGGGCCCGCTGGCGGGGCTGGAGAAACAGCGCAGCCAGTATGCCGAGGCTGTCGCCGCGCTCTGTGACGGTACGCAAACCCGGCTGGTGCTGGTGGCGCGCGCCCAGCATTCCACCTTGCGGGAAGTTGCCCGCACCCATGAGGAGCTGGCGGCCATCGGTCTGGCGAACCAGCAGCTGGTGATCAATGGGCTCTTTCCGGAGTCGGCCATCGTTGGTGACGGGCTGGCGCAGGCCCTCTGGCAGCGCGAACAGCAGGCCCTTGCCGCCATGGCGCCGGGGATCAGAGGGCTTACGCAGGATCAGATCCCCCTCCTTGCCACCAATCTGGTGGGGCTAGAGAGCCTGCGCCAGCTGCTGCAGCCGCAGGTGGTTTGCGAGTTGGCCCCTGCTGCTTCATCCCCTCTCCAGGGCACCCGGCCCGAGCTCGGTACCCTGGTGGATGAGCTGGCCGCCGACGGTCACGGCCTCATCATGCTGATGGGCAAGGGCGGGGTGGGCAAGACTACCCTGGCCGCTGCGGTAGCGGTGGAGCTGGCGAGCCGCGGCCTGCCGGTTCACCTTACCACCTCGGATCCCGCCGCGCACCTCGGCGAGACGCTGGCTGGCACACTTCCCCATCTCGAGGTGAGCCGCATCGATCCCCACGTCGAGACCGAGCGTTATCGTGCTCAGGTGCTGGCCACCAAGGGGGCTGCGCTGGACGAGCAGGGGCGGGCGCTGCTGGAGGAGGACTTGCGCTCCCCCTGTACCGAGGAGATCGCCGTGTTTCAGGCCTTCTCGCGCATCATTCGCGAGGCGGGCAAGCGCTTCGTGGTGATGGATACCGCTCCCACTGGCCACACCCTGTTGCTGCTCGACGCCACCGGCGCCTACCACAGGGAGATTGCCCGCCAGATGGGGAGCAAGGGGCTGCACTTCACCACCCCCATGATGCAGCTGCAGGACCCCAAACAGACCAAGGTGCTGATCGTCACCCTGCCCGAGCCCACCCCGGTGCAGGAGGCGGCCAATCTGCAGGCCGATCTGCGCCGCGCCGGCATCGAGCCCTGGGCCTGGCTGGTCAACCACAGCTTGCAGCAGAGCGAGGTGAGATCCCCCCTGTTGCTGCGGCGGGCCGAGGGGCAACAGCCCCATATCGAGGCGGTCGAACGGCAGCACGCCAGCCGCTTTGCCGTAGTGCCGCTCTTGGCCGAGGAGCCGGTGGGGGCGGACGCCCTGCGCCGCCTCTGTCAGCACCACTGAACAGTCAGCATCACTGAACAAGGGCCCCGGCCGCGTGGTCGGGGCTGATGAACATTTGTCGTTAACGAAAGAGATGCGGGATGACCGCATCGGGAGCCCTCATGTCTGCAACCTGTGATGCCAAGAGCCAACCGGCGATTGGCTTTTTTGAACGTTACCTCACCGCCTGGGTGGCCCTCTGCATTCTGGTGGGGATTGGGCTCGGGCAGGGCTTGCCGGATCTCTTCAAGGCCATCGGCGCCATGGAGGTGGCCAAAGTCAACCTGCCGGTGGGGCTGCTGATCTGGGTGATGATCATCCCCATGTTGCTCAAGATAGACTTTGGTGCCCTGCATCAAGTGAAGGGGCACCTCAAGGGGATTGGGGTCACCCTCTTTATCAACTGGCTGGTCAAGCCCTTCTCCATGGCCTTCCTCGGCTGGCTCTTCATCCGGGTGCTGTTTGCCGACTGGTTGCCGGCGGATCAGCTCGACAGCTATGTGGCGGGGCTGATCCTGCTGGCGGCTGCCCCCTGCACCGCCATGGTGTTTGTCTGGAGTCGGCTGACCAACGGCGATCCCTACTTCACCCTGTCGCAGGTGGCGGTGAACGACCTCATCATGGTGTTTGCCTTCGCTCCGCTGGTGGCGCTGCTGCTCGGGGTCTCCAGCATAGTGGTGCCTTGGGATACCCTGCTCACCTCTGTGGTGCTCTACATTGTCATTCCGGTCATCATCGCCCAGCTGCTGCGCAAGGCTTTGCTGAAAAAGGGAGAGGCCCATTTTGACGGCATCATGACCCGCATCCAGCCCTGGTCGGTGGCGGCCCTGCTGCTCACCCTGGTGCTGCTGTTCGCCTTTCAGGGCAACGCCATCATTGAGCAACCGCTGGTCATCGCCCTGTTGGCGGTGCCGATCCTGATCCAGGTGTTGTTCAACTCGGGATTGGCTTACTGGCTCAACCGCAAGGTGGGGGAGAAGCACTCGGTGGCCTGTCCCTCTGCCCTTATCGGTGCCTCCAACTTCTTCGAGCTGGCGGTAGCCGCCGCCATCAGCCTGTTCGGCTTTCACTCCGGCGCGGCGCTTGCCACCGTGGTCGGGGTGCTGATCGAGGTGCCGGTCATGTTGCTGGTGGTGCGCATCGTCAACGCCAGCAAACCCTGGTACGAAGCGGGGCTAAGCCGTTAACAGATGGCCGCTAACTGATGCTATCCATTTTCTATCCACTTGAGTCATGAGAGACATGCCAATGAGTGCAATCACCATCTATCACAATCCGGAATGTGGCACCTCCCGCAACACCCTCGAGCTTATTCGCAACAGCGGCGTCGAGCCGACCGTCATCCACTATCTGGAGACGCCCCCCTCCCGCGATCAGCTGGTGGTCCTGATCGCCGCCATGGGGATGCCGGTGCGCGAGCTGCTGCGCAAGAACGTGCCCCCTTACGAGGCGCTCGCTCTGGCGGAAGATCGCTTCAGCGATGACGCACTGATCGACGCCATGCTGGCCCACCCGATCCTCATCAACCGCCCCATCGTCGTGACGCCCCTTGGCACCAGACTGTGCCGCCCGTCGGAGCTGGTGCTCGATATATTGCCCGATCAGCAAAAAGGGGCCTTCGCCAAGGAAGATGGCGAGCTGGTGGTGGATGAGCAGGGCAAGCGTCTCAAGTAACCCCTTAAACCCCTTCGACGGGCCGGGTTTTACCCTGTTTCGGGTGGGACCCGTGCTCTTTTTGAAAAAGTTGCCCCTGCCAATCGTTTTACCGCTTTTTCTGTGATGCCAATCACTGTACCATCGCCGCCCGACCTGCCACCCGGCCGCATTTCTCCTCGCGACGGCGCTGGCGTCACCCGATACATGCTGTCACCCGGAACGTGAATGACCCCAGGATGGGACCCGCCACTAACCTGTAGGTTTGTGGTCTGTGTGTCGCGTGGGTCGGCACGCCTCCCGCCTGACCGTCTCGCGACACCCGTCTGCAGACTTGCCGTATGAAACTCCTCTCTTCATAGGTGCAAGATGACACTGTTATTGAGTCTGGTCGGTATGCTGGCCCTGATGTTTATCGCTTGGCTGGCGAGTGAAAACCGCCGTGCCATCCGTTGGCGAACCGTGCTGGGGGCGCTCGCCCTGCAGACCGGTTTTGCCGCTCTGGTGCTTTATTTCCCCCCCGGTCAAATCATGCTCGGTGCCATGAGCAATGGCGTCTCCGCCCTGCTCGGTTTTGCCGACAGCGGCATCCGCTTCGTGTTCGGCGATCTGGCGACCAACGGCTTTATCTTCGCCGTGCGGGTGCTGCCGCTGGTTATCTTCATCAGTGCGCTGATTGCCGTGCTCTATCACTTCGGCATCATGCAGTGGGTGATCCGGGTGCTGGGTGGTGGCATTCACCACCTGCTCGGCACCAGCCGCGCCGAATCCCTGGTGGCCACCGGCAATATCTTCCTCTCTCAGGGGGAATCCCCGCTGCTTATTCGCCCCTTCCTGGCTGGCATGACTCGCTCCGAGCTCTTTGCGGTGATGACCTGCGGCATGGCCTCGGTGGCAGGCTCGGTGCTGGGCGGCTACGCCGGTCTTGGCGTGGAGCTTAAATACCTCATTGCTGCCTCCTTTATGGCTGCGCCGGGGGGCCTGTTGATGGCCAAGCTCCTGGTGCCCGAGCAGGAGCGGGTGCGCGAGCAGGACGAGATCACCCTCGACAAGAGCGACTACAGCAACGCCATTGATGCCCTGGCGGGCGGTGCCATGAACGGCATGAAGATCGCCGTGGCCATCGGCACCATCTTGCTGGCCTTCGTCAGCGTCATCACCATGATCAATGCCGGCCTCACCATGGTCGGCGAGTGGTTCGGCTGGAGCGCGCTCACCCTGCAGCAGCTGCTCGGTTACCTGTTTGCCCCGGTGGCCTGGCTGATTGGTGTGCCGGCTGACGAGATGATGGCGGCAGGATCGCTTATCGGTCAGAAGGTGATCATGAACGAGTTCGTCGCCTATCTGGACTTCGCCTCCATCAAGGATCAGTTGAGCGCCCACTCCCAGATCATCATCACCTTCGCCCTGTGCGGCTTTGCCAACCTGGGATCGATTGCGGTGCAGCTTGGCTCCATCGGTACCCTGGCCCCTGAGCGCCGCCACGATGTGGCCAGCATGGGCCTGCGCGCCGTACTGGCCGCCACCCTGGCCAACCTGATGAGCGCCACCCTGGCGGGGATCTTCGTCTCCTTGGCCTGATAGGGTCGTGCGCTATCACACCCCGCCCGTCACCCGACGCGGCGGGGTGTTGTTTTTGTGGAGAGGGTGATTCTTCATAACCACAAAAATAGAAAAGCGGCATGAGCCGCTTTTCTATTCCAGTAATGTCACTTTGCTGTTCGCTGACGTTAGTCCATCAAAATTCGGCCATCATGGCCTTATAGTGGCAATCGTCCTCATACATCTGCTGAAATACCCGGTACTTGGCATCGTAGTAGCGTTTGCTCTTGTTGGCCTGGGGAGTGACTGTTTTACCGATACGGCTCATGGCATTCATGGCATCAGGGATGTCAGCATAAAAGCCTGCAGCCACTGCTCCCAGCATGGCAGACCCAAGCAAGACGGCTTCACTCTCTTCCGGTAGTAACATGGCACACCCTGTTGCATTCGCATGTTCTTGAATGAAAACAGGGTTTTTGGTTCCTCCGCCACATCCCATGATGGTATCTATCTCGTAACCTGCCGCGTTTTTGACCTCAATGATATGCCGGGTACCCAAGGCGATAGCTTGAATCGTGGCTAGATACTGTAGTGCCATATCTTCCAGAGTTCGGTTCATGGTCAACCCTGTCATTGAGCCCGTCAGGTGTGGGTTGGCGCGGGGTGAGCGATTGCCGTGGAAGTAAGGAAGCACATGACGATCCTTGGTCAGGTAAGCAATATCTTCTTTACTGCCAGCTAGTTGGAGCAACAACTCATTGAGCAGTTCATAGATGGTGAGCCCGGCGGCATCAGCTTGTGAGACTGCTTGTTCGTAGCATGGATGGGCGGTGATGACATGATCGATAAGCGCACCGGTTGCGGATTGTCCCCCCTCGTTGAGCCAATACCCCGGGATCATGGCACTGTAATAAGCTCCCCAGATACCATCAATAAAGCGTGCGGTTTTTGACACTGTCATATGGCAAGAAGATGTTCCCCCGATCAATGCCAGACGTTTGTTGAAATCGGCGGCTTCTCCGGTGGTACCCGCGGCACCTAATACACCAATGCCTCCAGCATGAGCATCAATAATGGAGGTGCCTACCCAGGTACCAATGACCAGCCCCAATTCCTGAGCTGCTTGGCGGGTCAGACCATTACCAGCAGGCTGTCCCATGGGGCGAATATCCGAGCCTATTGCGTGCGCATTGTTGCGTAGCAGATCATCAAGGCCAATAGATTCAAAAAAGCTTCTGTCCCATCGTTCTTTATGTCCCATGTAGGTCCATTTGCATACTGTGGAGCATAGAGAACGACTGTTGTCTCCGGTCGATTTCCAGGTCAGAAAATCTGGCAGATCGAAGAAATATCCGGCTTTAGCCCAAGTCGATGGCATGTGTTGTTTCAGCCACAAAAGCTTGGGGGTTTGCATCTCGGGGGAAATGGTATTGCCGACGAAAGCCAGTACAGGATGCTTGCCAGCATTGATCCTATCTGCTTGTGCAATAGCGCGATGATCCATCCACATGATGATGTTTTGTTCTTGTCGCCCTGTGGGGCTGACGGTCAGTGGCTGGCCCTGTTGATCAAGTACGACCAAGGAGCACGTTGCATCAAAACCAATACCTTTGACCTGAATAGGCTCTATGTTGGCCTGGGATACGGCATCACGTACGGCCATGCAGACGCATTGCCAGATATCATCGGATGACTGTTCAACAAAATTGGCGCTGGGCTTGAAGACTTGAATATTACGTTTGGCCTCACCGGTCTTGCGACCATAGATATCGAATACGCCGGCCCGGGCACTGCCGCTACCCACATCCACACCGATAAAATAACTACTCATAACGGGTTCCTATGCTTTGTACTTTTGCAGGGCGATGAAAAGAATGAGGATGCCCCCCCAAAGGGCCATGGTCAGGTAACTTGAAACACCCAACAGATTGAGACCACTTTCCAGGGTCTGTAGCACGATAAGAGCCAGACAGATGCCTATGATGCGACCGAAACCGCCATCAGGGTTGATACCTCCCAATACGGAGGCCAGGATGGCAACCAGCAAATATGACTCGCCATAGCCTGCCTTTGCCGAGTTGAACTTGGCCATCATGATCAATGCCGCGACCCAGCACAGCACCGAAGAGACTACATAGACATACATCAGAGATTTCTGGGTATTGATACCGGAAAAGCGGCTGGCTTTTTCGTTGGAACCAATTAGGTAAATGGTCCGGCCCAATGGGGTATGCTCCAGCATGGCCCACAGGCCCAGAGCAAATAGGGCAAACAGCACGAGGGGCATGGGGATCCCGAGAATGGAACCATTGCCTAGCGTAAGCAAGGCCTCCGGAAAACCGGAGATCACGCTTCCCCCGGAGATCAGTACATTCAGGCCGTTGATGAAGGTCATCATGCCCAGGGTCGCCAAGATTGGTGAGACACCGATATAAGCAATCAAGAATCCATTGGCCAACCCTACCGCGATGGCAGTCGCCAAACCGGCTGCCATCGCGGTGATCAACACCGGGGTGTTTTCCGGGCCGCCGGTAATAATACTGGCCATCACCAATGCACAAGCGTTGGTCGTCGCGATGATCGACAGATTGATACCACCGGTCAACATGCACACCATCATCGCCAGTGCCAGGATCCCCAGCAGTGGCATCTGGGATGACATGGACTGCAAGTTGGCCATTGAAAAGAAGGTGGCTCCCGAGCTCAGGGCCATCAGGAGGAAGATGATGGCCATAATCACCAGCAGATAGCGGATGTTTCTGTCCGTTGGCAGCTTCAGGGTATTCATTAATGCGTCCATTAGGCCTCCTGTTGTGCCTGTCGTTTTTCATTCAGGGCGGTAATGCTGATACTCAGGAGGATGATCAAGCCGGTCACGACGGTGTGCCAGTAAGACGGAACATTCAGCAGCGTCAATCCATTCTTGAGAATGGCCAGCAAGGCGACCCCAAGGATGACACCTAACAAGGTGCCTTTGCCGCCAGTCATGCTGGCCCCACCCAATACTACCGCTGCCAGCACAGTCAATTCGAAACCCATGAGGGAGTTGGGCGCAACTGATTGCGTAATCTGGGTCTGTACAACGGCTGCTATGCCTGCCAAGGCTCCCATATAGCCATAGACAAACAGATGTAGAGCAAACAGGTTGATGCCAATGCGGCCTGCGGCATCGCTGTTGCCTCCCATTGCATAGATTTGTCGACCGATACGGGTTTTGTTCATCAGCAGGGAGGTGAAGATGATAGTGATCAGCAGTGCCATGATCGGCAGATTCAGGCCATAGTCGTAGCCGTCATTGCCAGTGAAGCTCAGCAATTCGGTCCCTTCCATAAACCATTCAGGGAAGCCATAGAGCCATTCACCGTTGCTGATGTATATCAGCAAACCAAAATAGACATTCAACATGGCGATGGTGATGATGATGGCGGGGACCTTGAGCCGGTATACCAGTACGGCGTTAAGTATGCCGAGGAGAGAGCCAACAGCCGCCGCAATGATAAAGGCAAGAGTGAAGTTGCCTCCGTTGGCGAGGATATAGCTGGCCATGACATATTGGGCAATAGCGGCAGTGGCGGGGAATGATATATCGATGCCTCCGGCGATCAGCACGACAAACAGACCACAGGCCATGATCCCCAAAATGGCTGAGCTTACCGTCATGTCAAAGATATTGCCCAGCGTCATAAAGTCTGTTGTGCCGACATTCAAACCCGTCATCAATAGCACAATAAGTACCGCCAGATAAAATTCGTGGTGCTTGAACAGGCTTCGTATATCAAGCATTGACGGCCTCCATAATCTCCTGCTCTGTACAATTTGAAGGTGTGAACTCATGAGTGAAACGCCCTTCTTTCATCACAATCACCCTGTGGCTGTTGTAATAAACCTCTGGAATTTCATCACTGACCATCAGAATGGCTATCCCTTGTGCGGCTAAATCCCGAGCGATTTGGTAGATGCTCTCTTTATTCGCAATATCGACGCCCACTGTGGGTGAATCCAGGATCAGGATCTGGGGATTGGCGGCAATCCATTTGGCGATGGCAATACGCTGGGCATTGCCACCAGAGAGACTGGTTACCGGCAACGCGGGGTCGGCAACCTTGATGGCAAGAGATTTGATGAGCTGGTTGACCAGCCTCTTGGCTTTATCATGATCCAGCATGCCATGGTGGGATAAGTCGGGAAGAATGGTTGCCGTCGTGTTATCGGCGATGCTCTGGGCCATCACCAGCCCGGTACTCATGCGGTCTTCAGTCACGTAACCAATGCCTTTGGCAATGGCGTCGCGGTTGTTGTTAAAGCTGACAGATTCGCCATTGATGGTGATGACACCGCTGTCAGGTTTGGTCATGCCAAACAACGACAGGCACAGTTCGCTTCGTCCCGACCCCAGTAGTCCGGTAATGGAGACAATTTCACCTGCACGTAGCACCAGATCGATATCGTAAAATTGCCCCTTTCTTGAGAGCTTGTCGGTCGTCAGGCGAACATCGCCACCATCAGATTTCGGTGTGAAATCTCCGATGGGCGTGAATTCGAAACGCTGTCCCGTCATCAAAAATGCCAGTTCATCACTATCCACTGCATTGGCTTCAAAGGTTCCAACGGTTTCCCCGTCACGGATCACGGTAATGCGATCAGAAATCTCCATGACTTCGTCGAGCTTGTGACTCACAAACACAACGGTAATACCTCTGGCTTTCAGGTCTGCCACAACTTTTATCAGGTTGTTCACTTCGCTTCGAGTCAGGGAGGCAGTGGGTTCATCCATGATCACCAGTTTGGCATCGGCAGCCATGGCTCGGCAGATGGCGACAAGCTGGCATTGAGCGATAGATAGTTGTTCCACCCGTTTGTCCAATGGTAAATCGACACCGACTGTGGACATGGCATGTCTGGCGATCTGCTTTAGTCGCGTATTGCTGGCAAATCCCCGATACCACTTCATATGATCCTGAATGGCTATGTTTTCGAACACGGTGAGATTGGGAAACAAGGAGAGATCCTGATAGATAACCTGCACACCATGTTCGAGAGACTGCTGGGGGGTCAGGCGATTGTATTCCTGTCCATCAATGATAATTCGGGCCCCGCTCTCCGGTGCATGAACTCCTGATATCACCTTGAAAAGCGTGCTTTTGCCGCAGCCGTTTTTACCTGCGAGACAATGCACTTCACCGCGCTTGAAACTGATATTGATATTGCTCAGTGCTCTGACGGAATCAAAGTGCTTGGAGATGTTTTTGAGAGTGATGAATTCGTTCGACATATATATCCTGCCGGTGAATATAGGGACGGCTACAGGTTTCACAAGAAGGTGAGTCAGACACCCCATTCCCCTGACTCACCCTTATGCGGAGAAGGGAGTTAGAATCCCAAGCTGCTGGCGTTGGTCTTGTCTACTTCCAGAATCTTGTTGAATTTGATGACCTTGGTATCAGCATTGACCTCGGCCTTGCCCAGGTTCTGAATTTCCAGACCCTCTTTGATCTCTTTGCCATCCAGCATCATTTTGGCCACTGAAACCAGGGCGTAACCGGCATCGGCAGGATTCCACAAGAAGCCTTTGTCTATCTCTCCACGGACCAGATAAGGAGCCGCCTGGCTTGGCATCAGGATCCCGACGGTGTTGATCTTGTCTTTGGCGCGCTTTTTCTTGATGGCTTCACCTGCACCGATCAGCCCCAGCGACCCATAAGAGACGATACCCTTCATATCCGGATGTGCTTTCATCAGGTCATTGGTAGTGGCATATGAGGCATCAACGCTTTCAGCGACAGGCATTCGGCTGGTGACTTCATGCATCTCTGGGTAAGCCTCTTTTTGATACGCGATGGCGAGGTCTGCCCAGTTGTTGTGTAGAGGAACGGTGAGAGAGCCTACATAAACAACGTAACCACCTTTATTCCCCATATGCTTGGCCAACTCATCCATAGTGGCTTTGGCATATGCGGTGTTGTCCAGTGTCTCTATGTCCCAGTCTGCGTTGTGTTTATCAGGCGACTCATGGGTTAACACCACGATTCCTTTTTCACGGGCTTTCTTGAAGACGGGTTCCAGTACAGTGACGTCATTGGGAACAACAGTGATGGCATCGACGCCTTTGGCGATCAGATCTTCAATGATTTTTACTTGTTGGGCTGGATCCGGGGTTGAAGGCCCAACCTGGCGAGCATTCACACCAAGGTCAGTCGCTGCCTGCTCTATTCCCTTGTTCATCTGATTGAACCATGGGATGCCGGACACCTTCACAACGTTGACGATCTCGTAATCTTTGGCCGCCACACCGGCAGATAGCATTGCCAGAGAGAGCGCACCGATCTTGAAAATGGATTTTTTCACCTTGGTTCACCTTATTTGCATGTAGGGTGGATAGAGCAGGTATTCCTCCTGCCTGGCTGCGCAAATATAAGTTTTGCAATAGTGGAAATCCGCCGGCCCCTCAATAAATGTGAGCTATGTCCATTAATGTTTATATGCAGAAAAATTATTGTTAAATTTAGGTTTTTAGTGGTCTGATGTGGAATTATAACTACTTGTTTTCTTGGTGGGTCAAACAAAAGTAAAACAAAAAACCACCAATAAGTTAGCATTCTGGGTTGGGTTAATTTTGAGACGCGCAGATAGATAGTTTCTTGCGTTCAAGAAATAATGGAAATGAGTGATTGATCACAAATAATGTGCTGGTTTATACCTACTTGATTATCAACAGGGCTCTAACAGCGCAAAAACAAGGAAAACGTTTTCCTTCTGAAGGGAACGATTGTTACTTTATTACGCCATAAAATGACGAAGTCTAATGTCGGGCTCCTGATGTTCTCGTGGTCGACAGGTAGCCGGGGAGGGAGTAGCGTGACGGTGCGCTCTGAGCGCGTTTTTCAGGCATTACCTAAGAAGGAAGTTTCCATGACCCGTCTCTCTCGTGCTTTTGCGATCTCCCTGCTGCTGGCCAGTGCCGTGCCAGCGTTTGCCGCCGACACCTATACCTCGGATCTGTTGCTCTCGGTGGACTTCAAGGCCCCCTGGGCCAAGGCGACGGACGGCATCAAGAACCTGCCCAAGTGGGTGCGCACAGGCAGCGGCACCAGTACGCCTCTTGAGGCGCTGGCCGGCACCCCCTATCAGAGCGGCTCGGTCTGCAAGCCCCACGACTGTGCCAGCCACTACATGCAGCTGCTGGTGGATGCCAAGGCCAAGCGGGTGTGGGGCGTGCTGATTGATCTGCCGGATACCGATGCTGCCCGCGAAACCCCGTCGAAGTTCGCCCGCTACACCTGGCTCGGCCAGCCGGACAAGGGGATGCAGGCCGCCCTGATGAAGCAGGTTGAGGCCGACCCCAACTGGCAGTAAGCATCGAAAATGAAAAAACCTCTGCCCGGGCAGAGGTTTTTTTTATGGTGCACGGAACGACGCGGCGCTCGGTCTAGCGGCTCAGGATCCGCACCGAGCGGATGCGGTTGTTGAAGTCGGTCGCCTCCTGCTCGCCGCCCTTGCGGGTGTAGTAGCCACCGCGAAAGTCGGTCTCCTCGTAAAAGCGCACCACCCAGCCAGTCGGCACGGTGAAGGAGGAGATGCGGTTGGCAAAGCCGTAGCGGGCCAGATCCGGGATATCCCGGTCGATGCTGAGGGATTCGCCACGTTGGCGAGCGCCATCGAACACCAACAGGGTGCTGGCACCGTCGCTCTCATCGAGTGTGGTAGTGATGCAGCTTGCCTTGGCCGCCTCGCAAAACAGGCTGCCGTTGCCCTGTTTTTGCTGGCAGCGGCGGCTCACCTTCTGGCGCGCCAGCCATTCGCTGCGCCCCGCATCGGCATAGACGCTGTTGAAGGGAGTCAGGGTGCAGACATGGATGCGTCCGCCCCCGTAACCCTGGCCACCATTGGCGACCACGATATTGGGGTTGATCAGGATATCGGCGCGGGTCATCCCCGCCAGGGTCAATAGCGTAAACAGGGTAAACAGTTTGTTCATGGAAAAGTCTTGGAACTGACAGAAGGGCGGCAAGGATTGCCGAGGCGCCAGAGCGATGCAAGAGGGACTTGGATGGGTTGCGACAACTCTTGCCCACCGCTTGGCGTGTCACAGGGGCCCTGAAACAAAACACCGGCGCAAGGCCGGTGTTCTGAACAGCATGGCAGCGGGCCCGGCGGGGCGCGCGGTCAGGGCCGTTTAGGCGTAGAAGGCCTCGACGGTGCCCTTGACGGTGATCAGCATGGGGTTGCCGTAGCGATCCTTGGCCTTGGGGGAGGGGATCTTCACCCAACCTTCGCTGATGCAGTACTCCTCGACATTGGTGCGCTCCTTGCCGTTCACGCGAATGCCGATCTCGTGCTGGAAGCACTCCGCCACATGGTGCGGGCTGCGCGGGTTGGCCGCCAGACGGTCGGGCAGGGCCGGTTTGTTGTCGCTCATTTTATTTACCTGAGTGTGATAAAAAGTGGGTCATTGTAGGCAATGCCCGTCATGGGCTCAAGGCTGGTGGCAAGCAACTTCACCTTCACTTCACCGAGCGAGGATAAGGTAGGCTCACGTTTTCAGTTGGAGCTTTTCGATATGCCCACCATCGTCACTCACGCCGCCGTCCCTCTCTGCCTTGGGGTCGGGTTGGGCAGCCGGATCATCCCACCGCGTTTGTTGCTTGCAGGAGTTGCCATCGCCATGCTGCCCGATGCTGATGTGCTCGCCTTCAAACTGGGGGTCGCCTACGGCCATGTCTTTGGCCACCGCGGCTTTACCCACTCCCTGCTGTTCGCCTTTGCCCTGCCCACTCTGGCCATGCTGTTTCACCGCCAGCTTAAGGCTCGCGCCGCCACCGTCTGGTCGTTTCTGCTGGTCTCTCTGCTCTCCCACAGCCTGCTCGATTCCCTCACCACCGGCGGCAAGGGGGTTGGCTGGCTCTGGCCGTGGCGTGATGAGCGTTTCTTCGCCCCCTGGCAGGTGATCCGTGTCGCCCCCTTCAAGCTGGAGGCCTATCTCACCGCCCGAGGCGAGGCAGTGATCCTCTCCGAGCTCTACTGGGTCTGGCTGCCGGGGGTTGTATTGATGCTGGGGTTGATGGGGTGGGGCAAGGGGCGGGATTGAGAATATCTGCTGGATGTATCGTTGCTGTTCAAACCCAAAATAGCGACATTGGGTCACCCATCTTTTTGAGAGCTGGCTATGCTGCAGCCTTGCTCAGAAAGATGGGACCTATTGTTTAAAAACTAGTTAGGCAATATATGATTGTTAACCTTTCTGTTTCATGACCTCTCAAAAATGTCATTAATAACGTCGACGCTGGATTCCATACTGTATCGCTGCTCTCTATATGCTTCGTATTGCTCTTCATCATGCATTGATGAGTTTATATTTGACTGAACGATATCATCAAAATCACAACTTTCACATACAGCATCAACGTCGGCTTCTTCAAAGGAAATCACCAACTCAGAAAATCTTTTTTTTACGTAGTCAGATATATCAGAATAAGTACACGTGTCAGCATCATATACATCACTTAGAATACCCTCCTCAATTATATCTCTTGTAATCCACTCAGATAAGTGTTCAATATACTGTTTTTTAAGATTCTCGGTCAGCGTAGATGGATTAATATCTACAGCCGAGACTAGCTTTGATATTGGAATAAACTCATTCATGTCTTTCTCGTATTCACAAACCCAACACTCTAACTGTTTCTTGAAAACTACATCATTAGCATCGATTAAGCCTAATGAATGAGCCCAATTAACAAATTCGAAGTAATCAATCCCGTAGGAACAAGGCCCAGACGATAGTGCTGATTTAACTAGATATTGGATGTATTCGAGCACTATTCCTTGTGGTGACAATATAGAAGATCCAAAAGATAGTATTCGAAGCTTATAGCTATCAATATCGTTACCATCATTCAACTTTGACAATCTAATTAATTGCGACTCAAGAATGTTTATGAAAAAGTCTTTGCCAACAACACCTGATTCTTTTAGGCTATTTATGTTTGAAATCGATTCAGGTGTTTTTAAACAAATTAGCAATTCATCAATGTAGTTGAATTCTACTAAATAGTTTGAAATGACAAAGTCTGCAATTGATGGATTGAATAAGTTATATAATATGTTGTCTTTGTCTATGACAATTCTATTAAGAAGTGCACCCACTAATAACTTGATAACAGATTCATAATCTTTACTTTCTTTTCCAAAAAAATTGCTAGAAACTAGACCGGAATAGAGAAACCTTAATCTCGGCTCGGTGATTGATTTTCCATGAAGTGATATTGCAACAACAATATGCTTACATATATTGTCCACTTGAACATCAAAAACATTCCGCCAAATGTCCTTAGGGTTCGATAAGGTTTTTTCGATATATTCCCAATACTCACTAGGCTTGATATTTGAGAGTCTATGATGATCGGTAATAAAGGATATAAGTCTAGGATTAAAGTTCTTATGATTTATAATTTTTAAATATCTTCTTTCCTCATAAATCTGATCAATATAATATTCATCTAGATTTCCAAACCATATATGGTTATATAGAATCTTTGCTTTATCGATGTCTGTCAGTGAGGAAATAGATAACTCGTACTCATTTCTGTTTACATTTTTTATATCAAAAAGGTCGCTAAGTCGTTTCCCTTAGTTTAATATATTTGATCGTGAAGTTAAAATAAATCTCTTCTTTTTGTCTCTCTCTATTCGTTTGATAAAGTTAATGACATGAGAATCTTGATGAGAGTCCAGAGCTAGCAAAAAGTTTCTACCTAAAAAGTCATCAAAATAGAAAACTTGATTAGAATTTTCTCGATAAATCTCCTCTGCTTCATTTAGTGAGTTCTCTATAAAGCAAAATTCGTATCCTTTAGCTGTATAATACTGGCATAGTTGATCGGCTAGAGATGTTTTTCCTACACCAGGAGAACCTGTGATTATTACAGAGTGTAAGTTTTCAAGCTTTTCCATTGCGTGAATGTGGCTCTGAGTTACTACATACTTTCTGGATTCTTCAACTATCTCTTCTAGTTTATATCTACTCCTGCCAATAATTGCAGAATTCAAAATCGTTGTAAGGACATTCGTGCTAGAAATCCACAGCTTGTAGTGCTTTCTTTCTACGTCGATATTCTTCGATAGAATGTCATTAAGATCTTCATTTCCAAAAATATCCGACTCAGTAAGAAGGTAAGGGGATAATAGATTCTTGATTTGAATTTTATTCGCTCTGGATAGCTCCAGTGATGTCACAAAAATATAGCGTTTCGGGTTTAGTTTTCTTACTTTTGCTGCTTCAGTATTTTCTATTGATCTGATTAGTGCTGGTAACCCAGATTTTAACCAATGCTTGCACTGGATAATAACCTCACATCCTTCGGAGGAAAAAAAACGTCCGTCCACGCCGCCATCTCGTCCAGCTTTGAATCTTTCAACTCTTTTCCCCAGATGGCAAGTCAAAAGATCTGAACATAGACTCTCGAATTCCTTATCATTCAAACTGCTAAAATCATAATCTGACATTGTGTTATTGGCCTTAGAATTGGATAGGGATTGGAAGTCTAACGCTTTAATTTACCGGTCTGTTTTGCTTTATTATGTAGGTCTGGTGGAATTATTTGTTATGCGCTGCATATATCGTATGTTGGACTAAAGATAGTAGTTCGGTGCTGAACGAAGTGAAGCCCAACGTTTACCGTGAATATATCTGTAAATCGGTTTACGGAGCTGCCATATCCATATTTATCCTGCTCTGGTTGGCGAAATAATGCTCGCCTGTTGGGCTTTGCTACACGCTGCGTCAACCTACAACAAACCACGCTACCGCCCCTGAATTACAGCCTCCAGTCCGCTGTTGTTAACCTGAGAGAACGCAACAATCGCAATCATGGTGTGCTCCAGAGATAGAGATTGTCATTCGGGTATCTTAAGGGGGAGGGGGGAGAGTTGAGAAGCGTGTTTTGGTGGGAATCTGTGTTGGATCAATAAATTAGTCATTAAGGCGTGTGCTGAGTGAGCATCTTGCTTGGCTGGAAATGCACTATCCCCTCACCCCAGCCCTCTCCCAAGGGGAGAGGGGGCATATCAGCGGTTTAGGCGGAAGCTGAGGGTTGGCACAGTTTTGATCCCCCTCTTGTTCGCTGAGGCGAGTCCTCTTGTCCAGGCCGCGAGGCAGGATGCCGAGCGAGCGGCGTTGGGCCATGGACGGCCCATCGGCGCGTGCCGTTGGACAAGAGGATGAGCCAAAGGTACCCGACGTCAGTCGGGCGAATAAGCGGGGGTGGCCTTTCTTTTGGTGACTTTTCTTTGGCCACGCAAAGAAAAGTCACTCGCCCAGGCCCGAAGGGCGGGCGAAACCCCGTCGAGGGCAGCGCCCTCGTGTTCCATGCGGCGAAGCCGCATCAAGGGGCCTACCGCTGGCTCGGGAATCCTGCGAGAGTCCGTCGTCGTGGAACGGACTATTTCCTGCGGTGCAATGCGCTGTGCTTATTGCACCCTACGGCAGTGCCACTGCGTGGCGAAGCTGCGCCACTACGTCAACTCCGCGACCGTCTGATTACGCTTCGCTAATCAGACCTACAGAGCTGCCCACCGCTGACGCCAGATAACAAAAGGGAACCTATCAGGCTCCCTTTCTGCAGAAATGGCCAATGGCATTTGACCAATGCCGCCCCTTATCGATTGGTCGCGGCCTTCATCCCTTCCACAAACTCTTTCAGACGAGTGAGCATATGCTCCGGGTTTTGGTGGTGAGTCTCGATGATCTTCACCACGGCGGAGCCGGAGATGGCACCGGCGGCGCCAGCGGCAATCGCTTCGCGTACCTGAGCCGGTTCGCTGATGCCAAAGCCGAGCAGGGCGGGGGGGGCATTGAACTCGCGCAGGGTATTGATCAGCCCCTCCACCGGCATGCCGGCCTTGGTCTCGGCACCGGTCACGCCGGCACGGCTCACCAGATAGGTGTAACCATTGCCGAGCTCCGCTACCTGCTTCAGGGTCTCGGCGTCGCCATTGGGCGGGGCGATAAAGATGCTGTCGATGCCGAACTTGTCGGCGGCCGCCTTGTAGGGGGCGCATATCTGCACCGGCACGTCGGCGACCAGCACCGAATCCACGCCCGACTGCTGGCACTTCTCGTAGAAGCCGTCGATCTTGCGCACATAAACCAGATTCGCGTAGACCAGCAGGCCAATGGGCAGCTGCGGGTACCTGGCGCGGATCTTGGCGAGCAGCGCAAAGCAGTCGTCCGGGGTGGTGTGGCTGGCAAAGGCGCGCAGGGCGGCACCCTGAATGGTGGGGCCGTCCGCCACCGGATCGGAGAAGGGAATGCCGAGCTCGAGGGCATCGGCGCCCCCTGCGACCAGCGCATCGACGATGGCCAGTGACAATTCGGGGGTGGGGTCACCCAGCATCACGAACGGCACAAAGGCGCCCTGATTGGCCGCGTCCAGACGGGAGAAGAGTTGTGCGTAACGGTTCATTTGCGGGTTCCTTCTTTCTCAAAGCTTTCTGTTTCCAAGATATCGGCAACGGTGAAGATATCTTTGTCGCCACGGCCGGAGAGGTTGACGATGAGCACCTGCTCTTTTTCCGGTTCACTGCGGGCCATCTTGAGGGCGTGGGCCAGCGCGTGGGAGGACTCCAGCGCCGGTATGATGCCTTCGGATTTGGCCAGCTCCTGGAAGGCGTCCAGCGCCTCCTTGTCGGTCACCGAGGGGTACTCGGCGCGGCCGATGGCGGCCAGGTGGGCGTGCTGCGGGCCGACGGAGGGGAAGTCGAGCCCCGCCGAGACGGAGTAGGACTCCTGAATTTGGCCCTGTGTGTCCTGCATCAGGTAGGAGTGCATGCCAAAGAAGATCCCCTTGCTGCCGTGACCGAGCGGCGCGCCGTGCTCGCCACTCTCGATACCGTGACCACCCGGCTCGACACCGATAAGGCGCACCGACGGTTCATCGATAAAGTCGGCAAACATGCCGATGGCGTTCGAGCCACCGCCGACGCAGGCGATCACCGCATCGGGCAGCCGCTCCTCCTTCTCGAAGCACTGGGCCTTGGCCTCTTCGCCGATCATCTTCTGGAACTCCCGCACGATAGTGGGGAAGGGGTGCGGGCCGGCGGCGGTGCCGAGCAGGTAGTGGGCCGACTCGTAGTTGGCAGCCCAGTCGCGCAGCGCCTCGTTGCAGGCATCCTTGAGGGTGCTGGAGCCGGAGTGCACCGGAATGACGGTGGCGCCCATCAGCTTCATGCGAAAGACGTTGGGCTTCTGGCGCTCGCAATCCTTGGCCCCCATATAAACCCGGCACTTGAGGCCGAGCAGGGCGCAGGCCAGCGCGGTAGCGACGCCATGCTGGCCGGCACCGGTCTCGGCGATGATCTCGTTCTTGCCCATCCGCTTGGCCAGCAGCGCCTGACCCAGCACCTGGTTGGTCTTGTGGGCGCCGCCGTGCAGCAGGTCTTCACGCTTCAGATAGAGGCGGGTCTTGGTGCCCTTGGTCAGGTTGCGAGTGAGGGTGAGTGGGGTCGGGCGACCGGCATATTCGGTCAAGAGCGCCTGAAACTCGGCGATAAAGGCCGGATCATCCTTGGCATCGACGAAGGCCTTCTCCAGCTGGAGCAGGGCGGGGATGAGGATCTGGGGCACATACATGCCGCCAAATTCACCAAAAAACGGGTTGAGCAGGGTCATGGCTTCTTCCTTGTAATTAGCTAAATCGAAACATCGAAAAGGGTTGCGTTACAGAGTGCGCAGGGCGGCAAACGCGGCCGCCAGCTTATGGGCATCCTTCTGGCCCGGGGCACTCTCTACTCCGGAGTTGAAATCAAGGCCGAGGCAGCCCACTTGCGCAGCTTGCAGGGCGTTGTCGGGATTAAGGCCGCCCGCCAGCATCAGCTTGGCTTTATCCAGATGGGCCAGCAGAGCCCAGTCAAACGCCTGACCTGTGCCGCCGCTCTGGCTGCCGACTTTCGTATCCAGCAGCAGCCGATCCGCCGGATAGTCGAGGTCGGGTAGCGGCTCGCCGCTTTCCTTGCCAAGAGAGACGCCGACCGCCTTCCAGATCTGGCAGCCAGCCGGCAGCAGCGGACGCAGCGTCTCGATATAAGTGGCATCCTCATCGCCATGCAGCTGCACCGCAGCGAGCCCCAGCGCCTCCACCGTCTTGACGATGGTGGCGGGCTGGGCATTGCGAAATACCCCGACGTAAGAGAGCGGCGCGCCCGCCATCACGGCGCGGGCGGCGGGGATGTCTACGTAGCGCGGGCTTTTTGCCACAAAGATGAGGCCGCCAAACACGGCGCCTGCCTGATGGGCGGCGACGGCGTCCTCGGGGCGGGTGAGGCCGCACACCTTGTTTTGGCCCAGCACAAGCTTGCGTACCGCCGCTTCCAGATCCGGCTCGGCCATGAGGGATGAGCCCACCAGGAAGCCCTTGGCATGGTGGCGCAGATCCGCCACCTGGGCGCGGTGGTTGATGCCGGATTCGCTGATCACCACCCGATCGCTTGGAATGTCTTTGGCCAGCTGTTTGGTGCGGGCTAGATCGACGCTCAAATCCCGCAGATCCCGGTTGTTGATGCCAATCACCGGCGCCCCCAGCGCGATGGCGCGGGTCAGCTCCTCCTCGTTGCTCACCTCGGTCAGCACGCCGAGGCCGAGCTCCTTGGCCACCTCGAACAGGGCGCGATAGCCCTCGTCGGTGAGCACCGAGAGCATCAGCAGAATGGCGTCCGCCTGATAGTGGCGGGCCAGATAGACCTGATAGGGGTCAATCATGAAATCCTTGCAGAGCACCGGCTGCGATACGCGACCTCGCACCCGCGGCAAAAAGGTAAAATCCCCCTGAAAGAACTTCTCGTCGGTCAGCACCGAGATGGCGGTGGCGTATTTGCCATAGATGTCGGCGATGGCCTCCGGGCTGAAATCGTCGCGGATCAAGCCCTTGGAGGGGGAGGCCTTCTTGCACTCCAGAATAAAGCGGGTGGAGCCCGCCTTGAGCGCCCCGACGAAATCCCGATCGCTTGGGGTCAGCGTGCTCTGGAAGCTCTCCAGCGGCTGGGCCAGCTTGCGGGCGGCAACCCACTCCTGCTTGGCCGCCACGATCTTGCCGAGAATGGTCTGGCTGATGGAGGCCATGTTGAGGAAACAGTCCGGCGAAATGGCGTGATCCTGCATTGTTGAGTCCTTGTTGCTAACGCTTGTCATGGGTCGCTCGGCGCTTATTGCTGTTCGGGTTGATGACTCAGGGTGGCCAGCCGGGCGGCGAGCTCCGCTGCCTTGCCGCTCGCCAGCACCGCCAGCACCTCTGCCGCCGCGCTCTTGAGGTCTGTCGCCTTGCCCGCCATCAGCAGCAGCGGCGCCACGTTGGCGGCGATGGCTGCGTTGTGGGCCGGGGTGCCACGCCCTTCCAGAATGGCGGCGGTGATGGCGCGGTTCTCTTCAGGCTCCCCCCCCTGAATGGCGCTGACCGGGTAGGTCTCGAGACCAAAATCAGCCGGGGTGAGCAAGTACTCGCGAATTTCGCCGTCACGGATCTCGGCCACCTGGGTCGGGCCGTGAATGGCAATCTCGTCGAGCCCGGCGCCGTGTACCACCATACCGGTTTTCAGACCCAGTGCCAGCAGGGTTTCTGCGATGGGGCGCACCAGCTCGGGGGCATAGACTCCCATCAGCTGATAGGTGGGGCGGGCCGGGTTGATAAGGGGCCCCAGCACATTGAACAGAGTGCGGGTCTTGAGGGCCTGGCGCACCGGCATGGCGTGGCGCACCCCGGCGTGATACTGGGGGGCGAACAGGAAGCAGATGCCGAGCTCGTCAAGGCAGCGGCGCGCCTGAGCCGGGCTCATGTCGAGCTTGATCCCCATTTTGTCGAGCAGATCGCTCGAACCCGACTTGCTCGAGACCGAGCGGTTGCCGTGCTTGGCCACTTTCAGGCCGCAGGCGGCGGCGACCAGCGCCGAGGTGGTGGAAACGTTGATGGTGTTGAGGCCATCGCCCCCGGTGCCGACGATGTCGCAGAAGGCGTAATCCGGATGCGGGAAGTCGCGCGCTTCCGCCAGCAGGGCCTCGGCGGCGCCGGCGATCTCCTCCGGGGTCTCCCCCTTGAGTTTCAGCGCCGTCAGCAGGCTTGCCAGCACTATGGGGTCCACTTCGCCGCGCACCACCTGGCTAAAGGCGTCACGGGCGGCGTCGCGGGTAAGAGACTGTCCCTGATAGAGGGTGTTGAGATGATGATGCATGGGGTCTCCTTACCTTAACGCACGCTGCTTTCGGGACGGGTGATATGGGCGAGGGCCTGGGTCAGCAGGCGGGCCCCTTCCGAGGTCATGATGGATTCCGGGTGGAACTGAAAGCCCAGCACCCGTTCGTCCGCCTGCTCGATGGCCATGGGCATGCCCTGATAGTGGGCAATCACCGTCAGCTCGTCCGGCACATAGGTGGCGACCAGCGAGTGATAGCGGGCCACCGGCAGCGGGGTCGGCAGACCGGCGAAGGCGCCGTGGCCGTTGTGCTCAATCAAAGAGCGCTTGCCGTGGACGATTTCGCCCGCCGCGCCGACGGTGCCGCCGTACGCTTCGCACAGTGCCTGATGACCGAGGCAGATGCCGAGGATGGGCACCTGACCGCGGGCCAGCTTGATAAGGTCAATCAGGCAACCCGCTTCATGGGGGGCGCCCGGCCCCGGGGAGAGCACCAGCACGGCATCGCCCTCGCAGGCGGCGATCTCGCTCATGATGCGACTCGCCGGCAGGCTGTTACGGTAGATCCGCACCGGATAGCCAAGAGAGCGGAACTGGTCGACGAGGTTGTAGGTAAACGAATCGAAGTTATCGAGCAGGAAGATGTTAGTCATGACTCACGTCCTTGTGTTGTTCCTGCTGGGCGCTCAATGCTTGCAGGGAGGTGCCATGGCTGGCGGCGATGGCGGCCAGCACGGCGGCCGCCTTGGCGCGGGTCTCGTCCGCCTCGGCCTGGGGTTTGGAGTCATAGACCACGCCGGCACCGGCCTGCACATGGGCCACGCCGTCTTTGACGAAGGCGGAGCGGATGACGATGCAGGTATCCATCTCGCCGGCGCCGTTGATGTAGCCGACGGCGCCGCCGTAGCTGCCGCGGCGCTTGCCTTCCACCATGCGAATGAGCTCGCTGGCGCGGATCTTGGGGGCGCCGGTGAGGGTGCCCATGTTCATGCAGGCCTGATAGGCGTGCAGGGCGTCCAGATCTGCGCGCAATGTGCCCACCACCTTGGAGACCAGGTGCATCACGTGGCTGTAGCGATCCACTTTAAGCAGCTCTTTGACGTAGCGGGTGCCGGGCTCCGAGATGCGGGCGATGTCGTTGCGGCCCAGATCCACCAGCATCAGGTGCTCGGCCACCTCTTTTTCATCCTGACGCAGTTCCAGCTCGATGCGGCCATCGAGATCCCGGTTGATGGTGCCATCCGGGTTGAAGCCGCGGCGGCGGGTGCCGGCGATGGGGTACATCTCCACGTCGCGGCTGGTGGCGCAGAATTTCACCGCACTCTCGGGCGAGGCGCCAAACAGGGTGAAGCCCTCATCCTGCACGTAGAACATGTAGGGGCTGGGGTTGGTCTGCTTGAGGCGGCGATAGGCGGCGACGGGGCTGGGGCAGGGCAGGGAGAAGCAGCGTGACGGTACCACCTGGAAGATGTCGCCGCGGCGGATAAAGCCCTTGAGCTTCTCCACCTCGGCGCAGAATTGCTTGTCGCTCTTGTCCACCAGCATGCCGCCATGAATGCCCTCGACCTGGGGCTGGGGAGCGAGTGCCCGCTCGGCCGCCTGCTGGCAGGCCAGCTTGAACTGCTCGAGGCGATCGCTCAGGCGGTTGTAGCGCTCATCCAGCTCGCGCTCGTCGCTGTTGCCGCCAAAGATGCAGGCGAGCAGCGCCGTGGTGCGATCGATATGGTCGATGGTGATGAGTGTCTCGGCCACATAAAAGCAGTAGTCGGGGCAGTCGTTGCTCCCCTCGGGGACCTCCGGTAGATCCTCAAAAGAGGCGATGAGGTCGTAGGCAAAACTGCCCGCCATAAAGAGCGCCTCTTTGCCCTGCTCGCACCCAAGCTCTTGCTGCAGGGTGCGCAGCACGTCCAGCACGCTGGTGCCCTTGAGGCGGCTGTCTTCATCAAGCGCCCGATCCGATGCCGGGAAGTCGAGTTGCAGCTCGCCAGCCACCTCGCTCTGTTTGATGGCGGTGCTGAGGAGCTCGCTCAGCAGGCGCTGCAGCTGGACGCCGTTGTCATTGAGGCTGCGTACCCGCACGGTGCGGCCACGACACTCGATGCGCAGGCAGGCATCCACCAGCAGCAGACTCTGTTTGCCCGCCTTGGAGTCGATCTCCACCGATTCCAGCAGCAGGTTGTTGGGGCGGCCCTGACAGAGCTGGCTGTAGAGCGCCAGCGGGTCGGCCACATAGGGGGCGTTTAACTTGAGGGTATCGAATTCACCCAGTGGCAGGCGATACGTGGCTGTCATAGTGCGTTCCCTTGCGTGTGATGCGTGTTACCGATGTTCATGACGTCTAATACCTTTGAAAAATGCCTTTGAAATTGAATGGGTCTGGTTGCGCTTGTCAGGGGCGCCATCGCCAGGTCGGTATGCTTGTCTGAATTCTCGGTTTCATCACAGGTCCATTTGCCGGATAATAAAAAAGCCCGCTGGGGTCAGCGGGCTTTTTCTTTGGTTCTTTGTTTGCTGTCAGATTACAGGTACAGCAACGACCACACGCCCGCATGTCAGGGAGTGTGCCACCACCAAATGGTCAGGATGGAAGTCGTTTGCATGATAAATTCCTGTAAAAAGATGTTTGCAATGAAGTGCCTACAGAAAACGATAAAGCCGCGGCCAAGTCAAGTCGCTTTTTAGCCTTCTTTCACCGAATTACTACAAACAGTGACCTGACCACGAGAGCGGAATAATCTGATGAGATTCGATCTTCACTGCCATACCACGGCCTCCGACGGGGTGCTGAGCCCGGCCGAACTGGTGCGCCGCGCCGCCGAAAAACAGGTGGAGGTGTTAGCAATTACTGACCACGATACCCTTGCCGGGCTTGATGAGGTGCGCCAGACCATCGCCGCCGAGCAACTGCCGCTTCGGCTGGTGAGCGGGGTCGAGATCTCCACCGGTTGGGAGCACCACGAGATCCATATCGTGGCCCTGGGCGTGGATGAAAAAAATTCACGTCTGGTGGAATTTTTGCGCGGGCAACAGGCTCGCCGCGAGGCCCGTGCCGAGGAGATAGGGCGCCGTCTGGAGAAGTGCCTCATCCCCGGCACTTATGAAGAGGCCAAACAGCTTGCCGGTGACGCCGCCGTGACCCGGGCCCATTTCGCCCGGGTGCTGGTGGCACGCGGGGTGGCCGACAACATGCAAAAGGTATTCAAAAAGTACCTGAGCCGCGGCAACAAGGGCTATGTGCCGGCCGAGTGGCCCGAGATGCGCGATGCCATCGCCGTCATTCACGATGCCGGCGGCCTGGCTGTGCTGGCCCACCCGAGCCGCTACGATCTCACCGCCAAGTGGATCAAGCGGTTGCTGGTGGCCTTCAAGGCGGCCGGTGGTGACGCCATGGAGGTCTCGCTGCCCCAGCAGAGTCCCCAGGAGCGGGCCAATCTCGGCCAGTGGGCCAAAGATCAGGATCTCTATATCTCGGTGGGGTCCGATTTTCACTTCCCCTCCAACTGGACTGAGCTTGGCCGCCACCTCTGGCTGCCCAAGGAGGGCACGCCGCTCTGGCTGGCCTATCCCGGCCACTTCGGCCTGAGCACCGAGGAGCATGCCGGCTTGCTGGCCAGCCGTTAATGAAGCGGGCGCCGCAACGCCAAACAGATTAAGGTAGTGTCATGGGGTTGCGTCCATGACCATCAAGCGGGCAGATGTTGCTGCCCCCATTGCGAGAACATGTTATGAGTCAGCACTTTTACGTACATCCGGAAAACCCCCAGGCGCGTCTCGTCAGCCAGGCGGTGCAAATTCTGCAAAACGGCGGTGTCATCGTCTATCCCACCGATTCCGGCTATGCCCTAGGCTGCCAGATGGGTGATAAGGGGGCGCTGGAGCGCATCTGCCGCATCCGTCGCATCGATCCCAACCATGACTTCACCCTGGTGTGCCGGGATCTCTCCGAGATCGCCACCTACGCCAAGGTGGACAACAGCGCGTTTCGCCTGATCAAGAACAACACCCCGGGTGCCTACACCTTCATCTTCAAGGCCACCAAGGAGGTGCCGCGCCGCCTGATGAACGATAAGAAGAAGAGCATCGGCATCCGGGTACCGGACAACAAGATCGCCCAGGCGCTGCTCGAAGCCCTCGGTGAGCCGCTGCTCTCCACTACCCTGATCCTGCCCGATTCCGAGATGGCGGAGTTCGACCCCGAGGAGATCTTCGACAAGCTGGGCAAGCAGGTGGATCTGGTGGTCAACGGCGGTTATCTGGGCGAGCAGCCCACCACGGTAGTGGACTTCTCCGACGACGAACCCGTGCTGCGTCGTCGCGGTGCCGGGGATCCGACTCCGTTTGAGTGAGACCGCTGAACCCGTGTCCGTGACGGCCACGACCATTCCCGGCGAGACGGGGGAGGGGGCTGCAGCCCTCACCCCCATCGCGAAAGTCCTGGGGCAGCCCTATCACGAGCTGCCCCAGGATCTGTTCATTCCGCCCGATGCGCTGGAGGTGTTCCTCGATACCTTCGAGGGGCCGCTCGATCTCTTGCTCTATCTCATCCGGCGCCAGCAGCTCGACATCCTCAACCTGCCTATCCTGCAGATCACCGCCCAGTACATGGAGTACGTGGAGCTGATGCAGGGGCTCAATCTGGAGCTGGCGGCCGAATACCTGCTGATGGCGGCCTGGCTGGCGGAGATAAAATCTCGCCTGCTGCTGCCCAAGGCGCCCGAGCTGGAAGATGATGAGGAGGGGGAAGATCCCCGCGTGACCCTGATCCGTCGCCTGCAGGAGTACGAACGCTACAAGGTCGGCGCCGAGCGGGTGGACGCGCTGCCCAGGGTGGAGCGGGAGATCTTCATCGCCGCCGCTCTGCCGCCGGATTTTGGCTCCCTCAAGCCGTTGACTCCCGATGTTTCGCTGGTTGAGCTCGCCCTTTACATGCAAAGTGTGGTAAAACGCGCGACTCATTTTGAACATCACCAGATCCGCCGTGAGCAGATCCCGACCCGGGTGCGGATGGCGGAGATCCTCGCCATGCTCTCCCTGGGCCAGACCCTGCGGCTTGAACAGGTGCTGCGGGCCGAAGAGGGGCGCATGGGGGTACTGGTGACGTTTCTGGCCCTGCTGGAGCTGTGCAAGGAACAACTGATCTGGATCCTGCAGGCAGAACCACTGGGTCCAATCCATTTCGCGTTGGCGGCAGAAGAGAGCGTGACAAGTGAACAGACCCATTGAGCTCGCGCCCTGTTTGCTCAGCGGTAGCCAGCGCCGCTGGGACAAGCTCCATTTCGCGTTGGCCGAGCAGAGCGAGGAGGGCAACCGTGGCGCTGCCCACTGAACGACTCAAGACGCTGATCGAAGCGGCGCTGTTCGTTGCCGGGCGCCCGCTCAACATCAGCGAGCTGAAAAACAGCGTGCTGGCCGACTATCCTGTCACCACCCGCTACGTGCAGCTGCTGCTGGCGGAGCTCAAGCAGGATTACAGCGAGCGTGGAGTGGAGCTCAAGGAGGTCGCCTCCGGCTGGCGCTTTCAGGCCCGCCAGGATTACGCCGAGGAGCTTTCGCGCCTGTGGAGCGAGCGGGCCCCGCGCTATTCGCGCGCCGTGATGGAGACGCTGACGCTGATCGCCTATCGTCAACCCATCACCCGGGCCGAGATCGAAGCGATCCGCGGGGTGGCGGTGTCGAGCCAGATAGTGAACACGCTCAAGGATCGTGGCTGGGTGCGCAGCATCGGCCACAAGGAGGTGGTGGGGCGCCCCGAGCTGCTTGCCACCACCCGGGCATTTCTGGACTATTTCAACCTGCAGAGTCTGGAGCAGCTCCCCGAGCTGGATCCCGAACTGCAACCCTCGTTGGCCACCATGGTGGATGAGGGGAGCGAGCCTGATGTCGGCGACAAAAATGCTGACCGGGTCTCTTAATCATGCAAACGGTGGCGGACTGCCCGAAGGGCCCCGTCACAGTGACAACCGTTGCCCCCATGCCGGTGGGCAGCGATCAACAATCAGGTAACCCCGATGAGTGAAAAACTGCAAAAAGTGTTGGCCCGCGCGGGTCACGGCTCCCGTCGTGAGATGGAGGCCCTGATCACCGCAGGTCGGGTCAGTGTGGATGGCAAGGTCGCCACGCTGGGGGATCGCGTCGAAGTGAACGCCGTGATCCGGGTGGATGGTCACCAGGTCAAGACCCGTGCCGCAGAGGAAGTGATCTGCCGCGTGCTGGCTTACCACAAGCCGGAAGGGGAGATGTGTACCCGTCACGATCCGGAAGGTCGTCCCACCGTGTTTGATCGTCTGCCCAAGATGGAAGGGGCCCGCTGGATTGCGGTCGGCCGCCTCGACGTCAACACCTCCGGTCTGTTGCTGTTCACCACTGACGGTGAACTGGCCAACCGCCTGATGCACCCGAGCCACGAAGTGGAGCGGGAATACGCGGTGCGTGTTTTCGGTGAGATCACCGAAGCCATGCTGCAGCGCCTGCGCAAGGGCGTCCAGCTGGAAGACGGCATGGCCAAGTTCAACAAGATCAAGCCGGCCGGTGGCGAGGGGCTGAACCAGTGGTTCAACGTCACCCTGACCGAGGGGCGCAACCGTGAAGTGCGCCGCCTGTGGGAATCCCAGGAAGTGCAGGTGAGCCGCCTGATGCGGATCCGCTACGGCGATGTGAAGCTGGATCGCGGCATCCCGCGCGGTGGCTGGCAGGAACTAAAACTGCCCGAAGTGAACTACCTGCGCGGCCTGGTCAATCTGCCGCCGGAGACCGAATCCAAGGTCGATCTGCAGCAGGATGGCAAGAGCAGCCGTCACAAGCAGGCCGCCCAGATCCGCCGCGCCGTTAAGCGCCACAAGGAGATGCAGGGCAAGGAGCCGCGCGCCCGCGCCACCACCGCCCGTCGCAAGCCGACCTCCTCTACCCGCAACTCGGGTACCGGCAGCAAATAAGCGCCCGCCATGGCGCAGGTGACCCGTCAGCTACCGGTGCCACCAGCAGTTATCAAAGCCCGCACCCCATGGTGCGGGCTTTTTTTCAGTGTCCGGCAGCGGCTCCTATCGGATATGCTGGTGATGTTATGCCTTTGTCAGAAAGATGGCTGTCCCAGTAATTGGTTTATAGATTTACTGTCAGGTACTCTATTGATGGTGGTCGTCCAGTGATCATTGATTTCAAAAATTCTCTAGGTGGTTTCTGATGACTGATCAAGAAATATATCAAAAAATTGGGCAACTCTTAGTGGATGCGGGACCTTCAGGTGCTCAGAGACTAATCGTTAGAGCAGAGCTGTTTCCTGAGGGGGATGGGGGAAAGTACGAATTTGATTATGTTGACAAGGCTGGCGAGCTGAACTGGTTTGATCCAGATGGTCGAGCTGTGGGGGAATTGACTGAGTTTTTGGTTCAGCTACGTGAATATTTTTACACCTATGAATTGACTGCTGGAGCCGGTATCTGGTCTGGGTGTGAAATAAATTTAACTGTTGAAGATATGAAGTTGGGGATTGAGTTTACGTATGGCTAATATATCCAATTTCTGTTCAACCAACATCAGCCTTGTGCTGGCATCGAAATTCTGGCGAAATTCTGGGACACCCACTTTTTTAGTTAGCAGATGCCCCGTAAACCCTCGCCCAATCGGGCGGGGATATAAGGGGAGCTAATCTGGTGTGTTCTGCGAGGCGACATACGCCTTGAGCGTTTCGATAGTGGCCCCGAAATCTGGGACACCCACCTGTACTTGGAAGCAATTACCATGATCAGATTGAGGCTAACGAATGAATATTTGGCTGGACCGATATTCTGTCCAGATGCCGATGTTATGGGGCATATTGATGTTAATGAGCTGCCCCTTTCTAAAGATCTTAAGGACAAGATTACTGCATGGGACAGTGAATATCAGGCGACGTTCAACAACGACTATCCGCCTGACTCTGGATTTAGCTTACCTGAGATGGAACGTCGGCACATCGCTGAGGGGCAGCAATTGGCCAAAAGGTTACAACTAGAATTAGGGCGTGGTTATAAGGTGGATTACTGCCCATAAGCGATATTTGTGATAAATGCCCTCAACCAGATGTTGGGTAGCCTTGCGAGAAATCTGGGACGGAAATCTGGGACACCCACCTTATAGATATGCCAATAACAGGGCCAAACGGTAATACAGTAACCGTTCGGACAGGCTGGATATATGATCCGGGCTCTGCCACACCTCGGATGACGACTCTCTATGTCAAGTAAGGAGTGCAAGGTGGATTATTCGCTTTTTGATATGGTTGTGTTAGTTGAAGATATGCCAGAGGCAGGGCTGCGAGCAGGAATGAAAGGGGTGATTATTGAGATATATAGTCAGCCAGTTGAGGGCTATGAAATAGAATTTTGTGACGATCAGGGAAGAACAGTTGTGCAGTTAGCATTATCCCCTGAGCAATTTCAGCTCGTCGAGTAGGTGCAAAAGGTGGGCTGGACAATCTATTGAGTGTCAAAGAGCTGGGACACCCACCTTAACCTGCCGGTCTGGTTCAACTGCCAGATTGTGCTCGCGCCCAAGCTCTATCTGGTGGAGGCCGATAAACGCCATCTCTCCGGTAGCGTCATCACCGCGGGTAACATCGACCTCAACGAAATCTGGGACACCCACCTTTTTGGCAACGGCGGGGGCCTTGACTGGTTTTAACGAATGGGCTGGCTTGTCAAGCGGTGCCCCCAACGCTCCCGCTCCCTATGCCCAGCCGGGGGCGACTAAAGTGTTCTCGTGGGATACCTTCAACCGGGTCACCAGCAACGCCGGGATTAGTGCCGGAATAGATAGCACCATCAATGGTTCCCACTTTGCTGATAGCTTCAAAGCCAGCCTGTTATCCAATATTCAGGGGGAAGTGGGTAAAGCCACGGCCAACTGGATAGGGGATCAAGGAATTAAATTTGATGCTGCCAACAGCCCGTTGGCAGAGGCAGGGAAAATCGCTGCCCATGGGGTGACCAGCGGTGCCATTGCCGAGATTACCGGTGGCAAGTTCGCTGCAGGCGGTGCCATGTCGGAGCTGGCCAGCAATTGGAGCCTAGGGGCCTTTGGCGGCAACGAGGAGTATCAGGTTGCCCTCAACAAGGTGTTGGGTGGCCTTGCAGCAGCGGCAGTTACTGGCGATGCAGCTGACTTCGATACCGGTGCTGACCGGGCAGAGACAGTGCATCGGTATAACTACTTAAGCCACCAACAGAAAGCGACCCGTGAACAGGATTTCGCCTCGTGTCAGGGAGAGCTGCTCTGTATCGCCCAACATGGCGCAAAGTGGGACGCCATCAATCTCTTGCAAGAAACCAGCTATGGTGCCGGACTGTTGGCAGGTGTTCCCGCTGGTATGGTGGATAGCGTACAAGGGTTGGTGCAACTGGGACTGAATCCTGTTCAGACGTTGGGTGCGTTGAAGGAATTAATCAACAGTGGCGAAATCCTTGGTAATGCAACGGAGGCGGTAAAGCAGAGTTATTTGGCTCGGATTGAGGCAGCAGAGGCCCAATACCAGAAGGCAGGAGCCAGCGGCTCGTTCAATGCTGGTGTGGAGTATGGCAAACTGCTGGCTGAGGGGGCTTCACTGGTCGCTGGGGGTGTAGGTGCAATCAAAGGCGGGGCGCTGCTAACCGAGAAAGTCACTGCCAAGTTGGTGAAGGAGGGGGGAGAATCATTGTTACCAGCGGTAGGTAAACCGGTGATGGTAACTTATCCCGATGGTATTAGCTTTCGTATTGATCAGCCAAAGCATCTGGCTACTGTAGATGGATTTACACAGAAATCAGGGATTTCTGGCGGACACAATGCGAATGCATTTTATGATGCTGCAAAATAATACAATGTAAAGATTGTCAGCGAAACGCCTACGGGAGTGAATGGCATCACTGAGGTGAGGTATTTAATCCCGACTAAAGACCGTGCTGGGAATCTTACAGGGGAGTACAAAGCAACACCTGAAACAAAAACTATCTATGACCCTAAAATATTTAATGATCAGAAAATGTTGGAGCTTGGGCAACAGGCTGCTGCTAAGGGCTATAAAGATGCACTAAACAGTCCTAATGGCGCCACTAATGTTAGTGTTGATGGGATTAGCTTCAGGATATATGTCGATAAATCAACTGGAACTGTAAGAAATTATCACCCTAATTGATTTGTTTCGGGAGCCGATATGAATAAAAACCTATTTGAAATGTCAGATGTGTACGCTGGTTTAGATGAAGTTATTATAGGGTATTTCAATGCCATGTTTTCTGGCCGAAATTTCTTAGATGTTATTGAGCACATAGTGAAAAGGCATGGTTTTAATACAGATGGCGCTTATTGTAACTTTCCAGATATGAATAGTTATGATGAAAGTGAGCATTTTGAAGGGGTTGAGTTTGCCGTTGGCTACCCCCCTTCTGAAGCAGATACTGTCATTGTTAGTGAAGAAACTTGCTATCACTACGTTCGTCTTGCGTGTGAAAGATTTTTAACGCTGCATCCTGAGCACTCATTAAAAATCAATAGCTTAATTGATAAAATCCCAGTCAAAGCCCGTAGGCTCGATTAGCAAGGCGTGATCGGGCGAACGAGAAATAAGATAACAAAGTGAGGCCAATATTAGCCTCACCGTTTATTCGATTTTTATATCTTTCACATAAGGAGCTTAGTCATCCCCTCATATGAGCCAAGCGTGGCGCGGGTTTGAGAGAAAATCTCGTATGTTGGGCTAAATCTTGTAGGTTGGCGCTGAACGCAGTGAAGCCCAACGTTTACCGCGAAGGTGATCTCTATTTTAAGGGCATTCGCGAATATCCACTTTGGGTCAATCAACAAAATCTGGGACACCCACCTTTTTGACAGTGGCGTAGTGCTGTTCTTGACTTGAGAGGTCACCGTTGAGGGATGCGCCATGACCATTGCCCGTTCACGTCAAATCAGCTTGCAGGATACGCCTTACTACCACGTGGTCAGCCGCTGTGTGCGGCGAGCCTTCCTGTGTGGTGGCGATGCCCATTCAGGCCAGAGTTACGAGCATCGGCGTCAGTGGGTGGTCGACAAGTTGGGGCAACTATCGCGGTTGTTTGCTATCGGCATTTGTGCTTATGCGGTGATGAGCAATCACTATCATCTGGTGCTCAAGGTGGAGCCCGATACCGCAGCCAACTGGAGTGAGCGGGAGGTGGCCGAGCGCTGGGCTGCGCTTTTCCAGTGGCCGCTGTTGGTTAGGCGTTGGTATCAAGGGGAGATGTTGATCGAGCCTGAACTGGCTGTTGTGCAGCAATTGCTGGCCCAATGGCGGGAGCGGCTTCACTCCATCAGTTGGTTTATTCGGCTACTCAATGAAAATCTGGCCCGTCAGGCCAATCAGGAAGATGGTTGCAAAGGCCATTTCTGGGAGGGCCGCTTCAAGAGTCAGGCTTTGCTCACCGAATCAGCCTTGCTGGCCTGTATGGCGTATGTTGACCTCAATCCGATACGAGCCGCGTTGACCGAGCGGCTAGAGCTGAGTGACTACACCAGTATCAAGCAGCGCCTTGACGAGCCTGCTACGACTGAGGTTTTGCCACCCCTTTTGCTGCCGTTTGCCAGCCAGGGGAAGCCTGAAAAATTGCCCTATGCCTTCACGGACTACCTAATGTTGGTTGATTGGACAGGTCGTGCAATTCGGCCCGACAAGCGTGGTCATATTCCGGCTCACCTTGGACCTATTCTGGAACGACTGGGCCTTGATGCTATCTGCTGGTTGAAGCAGGTGACGCTGTTTAGGCGACAAGGGATCAGAGTGGTGGGAGACAGAGAGCAATGCCAGCAGTTTGCTCGCCATTGTGGCCAGCGGCGATGCCATCAACCACGCCTTTGATTACTTGGCGTTCACCCTGTCGATAGCTCTGGGTATTGCACACAGTTCAGTGAATGACTGTGTAGGGGCTGTTGCTTTCTAAACCTGAAAATCTCTCTCACTAGCTGACTTTGCAGGTGTCAGTTCGAATTCACTCACCCTCATTGTGTCTGCAAGGTGTCTGCAAGCAGCCTGATAGTGGCTTACTCAAAAATGTGGGTGTCCTAATTGTTACTCTAATTGTTACTTTCAAGGCCCACCTCTTAGGTGGGCCTTTTCGTTGGTCCCTGCTGCGTCCGTTATTGTTCAATGTGCAGGATTGCTGAATTAATGGGGCCGGGCGGGTGGCTGGTGGGGGCCGGGGTGGTTGCCCGGCGTGGCCGGGCTTGTTAGCCTTTGCGGCTCTGACATAGGAGTGAACCATGAGCAAGGTACTGGACGAGCTGCTGGCGTTGCTGGCGCTCGAGAAAATCGAGGAGGGCCTGTTTCGGGGCCAGAGCCAGGATCTCGGCCTGCGGGCCGTGTTTGGCGGACAGGTGATGGGGCAGGCCTTGTCAGCCGCCAAGCAGACGGTCGCCGCCGATCGCCAGGTACACAGTTTCCACTCCTACTTCCTGCGCCCCGGCGATGCCAATCGCCCCATCGTCTACGACGTGGAGAACATCCGCGATGGCCAGACCGTCTCCACCCGCCGGGTCAAGGCCATTCAGGGCGGCAAACCCATCTTCTATCTCAACGCCTCGTTCCAGATTGAGGCCGAGGGGTTCGAGCACCAGGCGCAGATGCCGGCGGGGATCACTCCTCCCGAGCAGCTCAAGAGCGAGCTGGAGCTGGTGCGCCCCTACGAGCAGCAGATCCCGCCGGCGCTGCGGGACAAGATCATGTGCGAAAAGCCCATCGAAATTCGCCCGGTGACTCTGGTCGACCCGATCCGCCCGGATGTGCACGAGCCGCTGCGCCACGTCTGGTTCAAGGCCAATGGCCAGATGCCGGACGATCTGCGGGTACACAAATACCTGCTGGCCTATGCCTCCGATTTCCACTTCCTGTTCACCGCCCTGCAGCCCCATGGCGTCTCCTACTGGGAGCCGGACATGCAGGTGGCCACCATCGACCACTCCATGTGGTTCCACCGCGATTTCAGGCTGGATGACTGGCTGCTCTACGTGGTGGACAGCCCGAGCGCCAGCGGCGGGCGCGGCCTGGTGCGCGGCCAGTTCTTCACCCGTGATGGGGTGCTGGTGGCCAGCACCATGCAGGAAGGGGTGATCCGCCGGCGCGGCAGCTAGGCGTCGTCAATGGCCGGAAAGAGAAGGGGGTGGCATGGCCACCCCCTTCTGTTATCGCCGTGAACAATGAGTGAGCCTACCCCGTCATCCCCCGCGCTGGTATTTGAAACGCTTCTTGCGCCGGTAGGGGTAGACATCCTCGAACAGCCCCTCCTTGATATTGCCCTGCAGTTTTTGCCAGTAGCTGGCATCGAACAGCTCCTTGTGCAGCTGCATCATGATCTCCCGCACCTGGGGCTTTTGCAGCAGGAAGGTGGCGAACTCTTCGGGGAAGATGTCGTTGGGGGCCACCGAGTACCAGGGCTCGGCACTCCACTCGTCCTCCGGATAGCGCGGCGGCGGGATCTGGCGAAAGTTGCACTCCGTCATGTAGCAGATCTCGTCGTAGTCGTAGAACACCACACGGCCGTGACGGGTCACGCCAAAGTTCTTGAACAGCATGTCCCCCGGGAAGATGTTGGCCGCGGCCAGTTGCTTGATGGCGTTGCCGTACTCCTCCAATGCGAGCCGGGTCTGCTGCTCGTCCGCCTTGTCCAGATAGAGGTTGAGGGGGATCATCTTGCGCTCGGTGTAAAGGTGCTTGATCACCAGCTTGTCACTGGTGATGGTGAGCGCCGAGGGGGCCACCGCCTTGAGCTCGGCCAGCAGCTCCGGTGAAATGCGCTCCAGCGGGAACTCGAAGTTGGTGAACTCCTGGGTATCGGCCATGCGGCCGACCCTATCGTGCTGTTTCACCAGCCGGTACTTCTCTTTGACCTGGGCGTGGCTCACCTCCTTGGGGGGGGTGAACTCGTCTTTTATCACCTTGAACACCACGTCGTAGGAGGGGAGGGTAAACACGCTCATCACCATCCCCTTGATGCCAGGGGCGATGACGAACTGCTCCCGGCTCTGGGCCAGATGTTGCTGGTAGTGGCGATAGAGCTCGGTCTTGCCGTGCTTCTGGCAGCCGATGGCGTTGTAGATCTCGTAGTCCGCCTTGTGGGGCATGATCTGGCGAAGGAAGATCACGAACAGGGCCGGCACGGGGGCATAGACCATGAAGTAGGCGCGGGCGAAACCGAACACGATGGAGGCGATGGCCGGCTCGAAGATGACGGTATCCACATAGATGCTCTGGCCCGTGCTGAGCAGGGGCAGGATAAAGGGCAACACCTGTCCCTTCACCCGGATAAGCCCCACCAGATAGGCCCCCTTGTTGCGATAGAACACCTCTTTGAGCAGCTCTATGGTGAAGGGCTCCTCATGGAGTATTTGCGGGCCGTTCTCGGCAAGATGGTGGTGGATGTCGACAATATCCCGCTGTTTGTCCTCATAGGGCAGGGTGAAGCTGTAATCCCCCAGTAGCTGGCTCAGGGTCTGCGGCAGATGGGCCAGATCGGTGCGATAGACCCGCAGCAGGTTGCCCAGATCCGGGTGCTCCCCCCGGCTGAGAAACGGGTGGATATAGAGGTTCTCGTCACGGATGTTGCGGTGGCGAAAGATCCGGCGATAGACGGAGTTGAAGAAGGACTCGGCCACCTCGAAGTTCTCGCAGTGGGGCAGCAGGTCGCTGAAAGCCCCTTTCACCCGTTTGAGCAGCGCCTGGGTGGCGTGATGCTCCCCCATCATCTGGCGGATGGAGCTGGCGGTGGCGCCCACGTGGTGATCATAGAGGCGGATCCGCTCCCGTCCTGCGAGCTGGACTCCCAGCCAGTCACTGTTCTCGAAGCGGCTCTTGCTGCCGCGGGTGATCTCGAGAAAGCGGCTGTAAAACGACTCGAAGCGTTGCAAGATGGTCTCGGCGACGGCCTGTTCCAATGGCTGCGGCATCTCTCTCTTCCTTGTGCTGTGTCGGGCCGATAGCGCGGGCAAAGGTGCGCGTTTTCTGCGCACGTCTGGCCACTATGGCAACATTCAAACGTCTGTTCAAGTGGCAATTTTCGGGGATAAACGGTAGATTGCGCCCCTGTTTTACCGACTGTTTGCCGTCTGTTTTCGCAGCTCGGCCCGGCCCAAGAGGAAACCCAATGAAACTCTATTTTGTCCTGGTGGCACCCGCTCGCGCCGCGAACGTGGGGGCTGCCGCGCGCGCCATGAAAACCATGGGCTTTGACGCCATGCGACTGGTGGCGAGCCGGGTGCACGAGGAGGAAGAGGCGGGCTGGGTCGCGCACGGTGCGCAGGAGATTCTGACCAACGCCGAGGCCTTCGACACCCTGCCCGAGGCCCTGGTCGACATGGATCTGGTGATTGCCACCACCGCCCGTCAGCGTGGCCGCTACCAGCACTACCTCACTCCGGCGGAAATTCGCGATCAGATCCGCGCCAAGCCGTCGCTGGACAAAGTCGCCATCGTGTTTGGCTGCGAGGAGTCGGGGCTCTCCAACGAGCAGCTCGCCCAGGTCGATCTCATCAGCTACCTGCCCCTCAAGGTGGGGTATCCGTCGCTGAACCTCGGTCAGGCGATCATGCTGTATGCCTACGAGCTGAGCCAGCTGCTTGATGGGCCAGAGGCCGTAGCAGAAAAAGGGGATACCGTCGGACAGGTTCGCGTGCTGAAACAAAAAACAGCAGAAATTCTGGGTGAACTCGGAGTTTCACAGGATGAAAAGCTGCATCAATGGGTGATGGACCGGGTACCCATGCTGCCGCAGCGGGATCTGAATATGCTCCATTTGCTCTGCAAAGACCTGATCCGCAAGTTTGGCCAAGAGGTTTAGGTTGACAGCCGGGCGCCCGGCGCGGTATTGCTAAAAGCCAGCTTCGTTCAAGAGAGTTCGTCATGCCCCTTTTCAGCCACACCACCACCACCATTATTACCGGTACCACCACAGGTGGCACTGGGGCCGGTTGATGCGCTGACGAACAAGCACAGAAATCTGAAAAGGCCCGTACCCACCCAGTACGGGCCTTTTTTGTTGGGTTATTTTCATACCGTTTTTCAAGGGATTACAGGGAGAGAGTGCGATGAGAGTGTTGAAGTTTGGCGGTTCGTCACTGGCCGACGCAGAGCGTTTTTTACGGGTAGCCGATATCGCGGTGAATACCCATGGCCAGTCTCAGGTCGCCCTGGTGCTGTCGGCACCGGCCAAGGTGACCAACCACCTGGTGGCCCTGGTGGAGCAGACCAGTCGCGGCATGGATGCCACCAATACCCTGTTTGAAATCAACGGCATCTTCTCCCGCCTGCTGGCCGGATTGAAGGCGGCTTACCCGGCGCTGGATGACAAGGCGCTGCAGGCCCGACTGACCGGTGAGCTGGATCAGGTGGAGCGGCTGATGCAGGGGATCCGTCTGCTGGGGCTATGCCCGGACAACGTGCAGGCTCGCATCCTGAGCCGGGGCGAAAATCTCTCCATCGCCTTTATGCACGAGCTGTTGCGGGTGCGCGGCCTCGAGCTGGATCTCATCGTGCCGGAGCAGCTGCTGGTGACCGATGGCGGCTACCTGGAAGCCCATGTCGATATCGAAGCCTCCCGCCTGCGCTTTGCCGCCAAGGGACTGCGTAGCGATTGTCTCTATCTGATGCCGGGCTTTACCGGTGGCAGCGACAAGGGGGAAACCGTGCTGCTGGGGCGCAACGGCTCCGACTACTCTGCCGCCGTGCTGGCCGCCTGTGTCGACGCCGAGTGCTGCGAGATCTGGACCGACGTGGAAGGCTGCTACAACTGCGACCCGCGTCTGGTGCCGGATGCCTATCTGCTGAAGACCCTCTCCTACAAGGAGGCGATGGAGCTCTCCTACTTCGGCGCCAAGGTGCTGCACCCGAAAACCATCGCCCCTGTGGCCCAGTTCCACATCCCCTGCCTTATCAAGAACAGCTTCAATCCCCAGGGGCCGGGCACCCTGATCGGGGTTGAGCAGGGGGATGATGATCTGAAAGTGAAGGCCATCTCGGATCTCTCCGGCATGTGCATGTTCAACGTCTCCGGCCCCGGCATGAAGGGCATGGTGGGTATGGCGGGCCGTATCTTCTCCGCCGTTTCCCGCGCCGGGGTCAGCATCGTCCTCATCACCCAATCATCTTCCGAGTACAGTGTCAGCTTCTGTATCCACAGCTACGATCTGGACAAGACCCGCAAGGTGCTGGAGCGCGAGTTCGAGCTGGAATTCAAGAACCAGCTGCTGGACCCGCTCGAGATCATGCAGGATCTGGCCATCATCTCCCTCATCGGTGACGGCATGCGCACCAGCAAGGGGATGGCGGCGCGCTTCTTCACCTCGCTGGCCCAGGCCTCCATCAATATCGTCGCCATCGCGCAGGGCTCCAGCGAGCGCTCCATCTCTGCCGTGGTACGTGCCGGCAAGGTGGCGGAGGCCATCAAGGCGTGTCACCAGAACTTCTTTGGCAGCCAACAGTTCATCGATCTGTTCGTGGTCGGAGTCGGCGGTGTCGGCGCCGCCCTGGTGGATCAGATCGCGCGCCAGCAGCCGGTGCTGGCCGAGCAAGGCACCGGCCTTCGGGTAGTGGGCATCGCCAACAGCCGCCAGATGGCGGTCAACAAGGATGGGCTCAATCTTGCCAACTGGCGCGAGCAGCTGGTGGAAGCCCGTGACAGCTTCAGCCTGGAAGCGGTGCAGAAGCTGGTGGAAGACAGTCACCTCATCAACCCGGTGATCGTCGATTGCACTTCAAGTGAAGCCATCGCGGTGCAATATGCCGACTTCCTGGCCGCCGGTTTCCACGTGGTCACTCCGAACAAGAAAGCCAACACAGGGTCGCTTGATTACTACAAGGCGCTGCGCCGCACCGCCCGCCAGACTCGCCGCAAGTTCCTCTACGAAACCAACGTGGGGGCCGGCCTGCCGGTCATCGAGAACCTGCAGAACCTGATCAAGGCCGGTGACAAGCTGCGTGCCTTCGATGGCATCCTCTCCGGATCGCTCTCCTTTATCTTCGGCAAGCTGGACGAGGGGATGAGCTTCTCCGAGGCGACCAAGATTGCTCGTGGCAACGGCTTTACCGAGCCGGATCCCCGCGACGATCTCAACGGCATGGACGTGGCGCGCAAGCTGTTGATCCTGGCCCGCGAGGCAGGCATGGCGCTGGAACTCTGTGACGTGGAAGTGGAGCAGGCGCTGCCGCCGGGCTTTGATGTCAGCGGCGACGTGGAAGCCTTTATGGCCCGCTTGCCCGAGGCTGACGGCTGGTTCCGCGATCAGTTCGCCCTGGCCCAGAGTGAAGGCAAGGTACTGCGTTACGTGGGTTCCATCGAGGGTGGCAAGTGCAAGGTCGCCATCAAGGCGGTCGGCGCCGACGAGCCGCTGTTCAAGGTAAAAGACGGGGAGAACGCGCTCGCCTTCTTCTCTACCTATTACCAGCCGATCCCGCTGGTGCTGCGTGGCTACGGCGCCGGTACCGAGGTGACTGCCGCCGGCGTCTTCGCCGACGTGCTGCGCACCCAGAACTGGAAGCAGGAGCTGTAAGCATGAGCGCAGAGATGAAGCGAAACGAGAGCGTGGTGGCCTATGCGCCGGCCTCCAGCGCCAACCTGAGCGTAGGATTCGATGTACTGGGGGCGGCGCTCGCCCCCGTGGATGGTTCCCTTTTGGGGGACAGGGTCCAGGTCAAACCGGCAGAAGTGCCGTTTGCCCTCTCGGCGGTGGGCCGCTATGCCCACAAGCTGCCGGATGATCCGAAAAAGAACATCCTCTATGACTGCTGGCTCGCCTATGGCGAGGCGCTGGAAAAGCGCGGTCAGATCATGTTGCCGCTGGAGATGGTGCTGGAGAAGAGCCTGCCGGTGGGATCGGGCCTCGGTTCCAGCGCCTGCAGCGTGGTGGCGGCGCTGGACGGGCTCAACGCCTTTCACGGCAACCCATTGAGCGAGCATGAATTACTGTTGCTGATGGGGGAGATGGAGGGCAAGATCTCCGGCTCCGTTCACTACGACAACGTGGCCCCCTGTTATCTCGGTGGCATGCAGCTGGTGGTGGAGGAGGGCGGCGTTATCAGCCAGGGCATTCCGGTATTTGACGAGTGGTACTGGGTGGTCTGCTACCCGGGCACTGTGGTCTCGACCGCCGCTGCCCGCGCCATTCTGCCGGCCCAGTATCGTCGTCAGGACTGCCTCACCTATGGCCGCCGCCTAGCTGCCTTCGTCCATGCCAGCTACACCGGTCAGGAGCCGTTGGCTGCCAGCGTCTTGAAAGACGTGATTGCCGAGCCCTACCGCGCGGCGCTGATCGAAGGCTTCAACGAGGTGCGGGCCCAGGCGGCCCAGAACGGGGCCCTGGCCACCGGTATCTCGGGCTCAGGTCCCACCGTGTTTGTGGTGATGAAGGATCTGGCCCAGGCCGAGCGGATGAAAGATTGGATGGAAGCGCATTTCGTGCGCAATGAAGATGGATTTGCCCGGGTTTGCAAACTCGATATGGCCGGGGCACGGGTAACAGGAAGCGAGCTATGAATCTTTACAATATCAAGGACAAGAGTGAACAGGTGAGCTTCGCCCAGGCGGTGCGTCAGGGTCTGGGCCGCGAACAGGGGCTCTTCTTTCCAGAAACCCTCGAGCCGCTGGCGGACGTCGATGCCCTGCTGGATCTGCCGCTGGTGGAGCGCTCCGCCCGCATCCTCAGCCACTTGCTGGGGGACGAAGTGGCCGCGCCCAAGGTGCATGAGCTGGTCAGTGCCGCCTTCACCTTCCCGGCGCCGCTGGTGAAACTCAAAGACAATACCTATGCCCTCGAGCTGTTCCACGGCCCGACCCTGGCGTTCAAGGACTTCGGTGGCCGCTTTATGGCCCAGTGCCTCGCGGCCTTTAGAACCAACGACAAGATCACCATACTCACCGCCACCTCCGGCGACACCGGCGCCGCCGTGGCCCACGCTTTCTACGGGCTGGAGGGGATCGAGGTGGTGATCCTCTACCCGAAAGGCAAGATAAGCCCATTGCAGGAGGCGCTGTTTTGCACCCTGGGTGGCAACATACGAACCATCGCCATCGACGGCGACTTCGATGCCTGCCAGGCGCTGGTGAAGCAATCTTTCGATGACGAGGCGCTGAAAAAGGCGATTGGTCTGAACTCCGCCAACTCCATCAATATCAGTCGCTTGCTGGCCCAGGTCTGCTACTACTTCGAAGCCGTGGCCCAGTTGCCCAAAGCAGATCGCGCCAAAGCGGTGATCAGCGTGCCGTCCGGCAACTTTGGCAACCTCACCGCGGGGCTGATCGCCAAGGCGCTGGGGCTGCCGGTGAAGCGCTTTATCGCCGCCACCAACGCCAACGATACCGTGCCGCGCTACCTGAAAACCGGCCAGTGGGATCCGCACCAGACGGTGGCGACCCTTTCCAACGCCATGGACGTGAGCCGCCCCAACAACTGGCCACGAGTAGAGGAGCTGTGCCGCCGCAAGGGCTGGGCGCTGGAAACCTTGGGCTCCGGCATGCGTGACGATGCCCAGACTCGGGATGCGCTTAAACGCCTGCATCAGCTGGATTATCTGTGCGAACCCCACGGCGCCATCGCCTGGGATCTGCTGGGTGAACAGCTGGCCGAGGACGAGGTAGGGGTGTTCCTCTGCACCGCCCATCCGGCCAAGTTCAAGGAGTCGGTGGACGAGATCCTGAATCTGGATGTGCCGCTGCCGGGGCCCCTTGCCAAGCATGCCGCGCTGCCGCTGCTCTCCGTTAATTTGCCAGCGGAGTTTGCCCGGTTAAGAGCCTTTCTGTTGGCTTGAGCGCCTTTGCTACGACTTCACTGATACAAAATAAAAAACCCGCTAGCGGGTTTTTTATTTTCAGTATTTATACATTTCACAGTGGTTTATAAAGCATCATGAATCCATCTTTATAAGCTGTATGTTTTATTGCTTACGACTTAGCTAAATTGTTTTGAAAGAAAAATCATCATCTATTAGACAGTTAGTTCATTAAAAAATTGAACTGTAACCGGTATCTCACTACTTGAGTTATCGTGGGAAAGAGGAACAGTTTGCCTAAATAATAGCATCACCTTCAATTCACTTATAGATTCGAGATTCAAGTAATTCATTAGTTTGTCAATGTGTTTGTCCAAAATATGAAATCGATCTATATGCTTTCTTAGACGGTCAGGTTTACCATCTGATTTTATAACACCACGAAACTCATATATTTGCTTGGCTATTTCACCTTCAGTTTTGGAAAATTCTAAATCTTTACATTCAACTAGGTAGACAATCTTTTTGGAGGGGTGCCATGCCAGAACATCAACATCTCCAAAGTCTTTCTCAGTTCTTGTTTTAAGAATCTTACTGATTTTTACATCCGCTTCAACTTCCCAGCCAAAGCTACGAAACTTATCAGCGGCTTCATGGTTGAATCGGTGTCCTGATTTATTTCTTTGTTCTCCAATCCATTTTTTCATCGCGATTGTGTTGAAAAAAGAACCATCTAAAGTTGCATCAAATGAATTTGATAAGCAATATAAAATACCTTTTCGTATTAAACTTGGTGAAACAATGATGTCATCGCCAAGAACAATCAATGGCCTTGCTGTTAACGACAATCTACGTCGATATCTCCATGGAGATATATCGCTAACACGGAACTCTGAAGATAGTTTCATCCAGCCAGGTCTTTGTGGTAGGGTAAATCGGTTTAGAAAGGATTCTAACACTTGACTAGGTACACCGTGAGTATTCGAACGATAAAATAGTTCTGAGTAGGATATTTCATAGACAGCTTTATTTTTTTCAATCCCGATATCTTCAAATATATCTAAAATCTTTCTGGCTTCATCGATAGATATTCCAAATTCTTCACACCAAGCAGATTCGAACTCTTGACCTAGTAGGCCATCAACTTTTTCATGTATTTTAGGCTCAGAGAAATGATCATCATACTTTCCTGAGGCATGGTTCATCATCACTGTTTGAACGGATTTACCGTAAGGAGCTACTACAGTATCATATGCAGTGTGGTCGAATTGTACATCTCCATAAGTGGAAAGCCTTAGTAGGGGTTTAACCAACTCATACATTATTGCATCTGATAGATTTCCATATTGGAAAATAGCTGTTGCAAAAGTTATGAGCTTGGTTATATCCAGCTTATTTGGAACATTTCCTCCTTTGTCTAAGGATTCACAGATAGCCATTTCAATAAGAATTCTAGACCCTGTCAGTACAGAGTTATTTGATGCAATCCGATTCAGTGCGACTGAATAGACCTCGTTTTTATCATTATGAAGTCCTAACATAGCTTTGAAAGTTCGCTGCCAATACGTAATGTCTGCATCTACAGCAGCATGGTTTTTAAGCAAAAAAATAATTAACTCTTTTTTATTAAAAGATTTTAAATAGGACTGAATCTCCTTCCATAGATTTAAAGTTAAGTCTTGTAAATATTGTGTGCATTCAGTTTTTCCATAGATATGACAGGGTTCGGTATGAGAGTTAGATTTCCATGCTAAGCCGATCTTAATGGTGGCATCATCAAATCGGTCTAATACTAATGGTTTTGGTAGGCTAAATTTAACGTAATCAAGAAAAGACTGTGCAGTGAGCATATGCACTTCTTTACCATAGTTATCTGTAAAAACATGATTTAGAACAGTTTCAACTATCTTTTCATGATTATTACATGTGACGGACTCTTTGATAAAAGCCGTAAGCAATGACTTTATAATAGTTTTTTCGGCAATGTTATCTGCTCGATGAAATGCATGTAAATAGTTTTTCAAAAATTTACAGTTTATGTGTAAAATTCCGTTTTCTACGGATGTAGAATACTTTATTAACGTACTTAGGCTTTCAGGGTCAAGTGCGTGCGGCACGTGAGATGGGATGTCAATATCTTCAAAATCAATCGTTAAAAAAACTTTATCGTGTGATGAAGAGTAGCCAAGTTCAAATAAAGCTAAATCAGACCTGTATATCCAATTACAGACGCAACCCCACAATCTATATAAAAGATCTCTATTCTGGTTTTCATAGCATGAAGGAATACACCACCATGAACATAAATTACCTTCAATTAGACCAAGTAACTGACCATTTTCAACGTCATCTATTGATGCATAAATTGGTTTGAAACGATCTTCTTTAAAGTAACTGCTCGAATTCAATCTTCTAACAGAAACAAATTCACCATATGGATTGAAAGTTTTATGTGCATCTTCCTCATTTTGCACTTCCCAACGAACATCTAATAGGGCGTTTTGTGTGATCATCATGAATAATAATGGTGATTTTCCAAAATTTTCATCAAATGCTGAATGAGGGATAATGTTAAAATCATTCTCTTTAGCCCATCCATATAGATTGAGTAAGCCATTTATATTTTGGGTGTGGATACCTGCTTCAATAACACGGTGTTTAGCTTCAATCAATCGCCAGAAAGAAAATGGATCCATACTAGGGATGCGATTGAATGTATCGAAGTCAGGTGCGGGAACGAATTCTAAACGCCAGTTACTAGATTCTGGTTCGCATTCAAACGATATCATAACTGCGCGTCCCCAACCACAGCCGATAATAATGCTAAGGCCACTCTTAAAACCGTCTATTTTTGAAGAAAATCTATACGCCTTCTTAATTCTTTCTGTAATGGCATTTTTCAGATCAATGTTTGATTGAGATGTGCCATTAACGAGCCCTTTTTGATAGTCAAAAAAATCATCAAAAAACAATAAAAAATGCACGTACCTATGAGGATCAATGCCAACCAATGCATCTGCCCCGACAGTAATCCCATTGGAGTCTCTGAATGGTATAAAGGGGGTGTCTTTTATTTTTCCTAATAGGCATGATTTTTCACCAAATAAACTAACATATTTTACTTGCATAAGATGCAGTAGCTTATCTAATAATCCAAGACTATTTATCTGTTCGATTACAAAGAAGCGAATTGCAACACTTATTGCCGTTGGTAAAGCTAAGATATATGTACCATCTTGCGCCCTGTAAATAGGCTTACGTTCCAACGATGAACTTCCAAAAGCCTCATTAGGTAGTGCAATGAGATTTGGATTGTCAATAACAAATGGATTGAGGTCATTCTTATCTACGCCCAAGTCAGTTAGGTCTTCTAAGGAAAAAGTGGCTATATTAAAATTTGCATTAGATGTATAAGAATGAAAGTCCCATTCAGATTTTGGATAATCACTACCTTTTTGATAACGCTTCAATCTTTTCCTATTAATTGATTCGTTAGATAAGGTAAGTATTGCCCTTACTGCTCTCTTTATACCAAGAAACGGATTGATATCTGGCATTTCGTCTATCAGGTCGATAAATATTTGTGTGTAAAAATTGGAGCTTTCCCATAGCCCATTGAGGAACATATATGAGCCTTTAGCTGACTTTATTACACCAACCATCGTGTCTTCAGCTGGATCTTCCCATGAGCCAATATATGTAGAATGAATGCCATTAAATAATTGGCTTATATCGACATCAGTCATCACTTTCTGGCCATGTTGTGATAGGAAAAGCTGATGAATCATAGTTTCTGTAGTTACAAGATTGCTATGAAGCTCTTCCTCATATAGTAGGCCCACTATTTTTATAAGAGAATCTTCAAAGTTAAAATTATCAACTAGGTCACTGATATTGTAATCTGCTCTAAACTGGCCGAAAGTTGGTGTCATTATTTGATGGCTAGCACCCAATAGGTCTAAATCTGGAAAATCCATACTATCAATATTCATATACACAACTCTCAACTTTAATTATTAAAGTAACCATTTTTTAGCCTTCAGTGAAAACTAATGTTGATTAAGTATTTTAAGTTTTTCTCATGCATTGGAAATGGTTATTCGCATCTTTTGGTGATCGCTATATTCGATACCGACATACATATGTTGCCGTGTAAAACTCGTGCTACCGCCCGTGGATTGCAGCTTCCAATGCGCTCCATTAACCAGCGGGCGGGGCCCGGATGGTGCTGTAGGCGCCGAATGGCCAGCATAGCCTCAAGCCTCATACGCAAACCAGTCAAAAGTTGACGCAACTGTCGACAAGCGCTGAATTTTTGCGCCAGCTCACCAATCTAGCCTCTCGTCTCTTGGTGGAGCGGGGGCGGGCAGGGGGAAGGAAGGCTGTGCGAGCACGGCGGTACTTTGGTTGTCATCAAGCGGGGGGACTATAGTGCAGCGTGGCGAGGGTGCCTCGTTTGGCCCGCGTGAGTGTGGGCTAACCACAATGGATAGAGATGGATGGGAGTGTGACATATGAAGCGGATCCTGATGGTGTTGAGTCTGTGTGTGGCGGTGTTTGGCATGGGAATGGGGGTGGCCCAGAGCGCGACGGTAGCGAGCGATGGCTCGGGGGCGCAGCAGGGGTGCGAGGCGCAGGCTGCGGCCAAAAAGCTTAACGGCGCCGCCAAGACCAGCTTTGTGGGCAAGTGCGTGAAAGATGCCACCAGCGCCGCGACCGGCGAGTGCGAGAAGGCGGCCGCCGACAAGAAGCTGGCTGGGGCGGCCAAGAACAGCTTCGTACAAAAGTGCGTGAAGACGGGCGGGGCGAGCGATCCGGCGGCGAAGTGCGAAAAAGCTGCCGCCGACAAGAAGCTCGCGGGGGCTGCCAAGAACAGCTTTATCCAGAAGTGCGTGAAGGACAGCGCCGCCCAGTAAGGCGCTGTCCTTATCCGGTGTGTTTGCGGGGGGCCATCAGGCCCCCAGCTTTTTTGGGAAAAAGAGAGTGGCACGCGCGTGGGCACGGGCTGGCCACGGCTGGCTGGGGCGCATCACAGCAGCGGCAAGCCATCGGGGCCTGGGATTAAAAGAGCGGTCTCTGAAGGGGGTCGGCCACCAGAAGACGCGCATCCACCCCCTCCGTGCCGCCAATCAGGAAAGGGCTTAGAGGATCGTGGCGCTGCCGGTTCTTGATGACGGCGCTCTGGCTGTAGGTGGCGTAACAGTAGGCACAGCCATGCAGGCAGGTGTTGTAGGCGCCGATATCGATGCTCTTGACGCAGCCACAGGCCTCGCGCTGGCCGGGATCTTTTTTGCCGTCGACCCGGCGGTTGAAAAGAGCGTGGATCAACTCATCATCGATGCACTTGCCATGGGCGATGCCGAGATGGGCGAGATCCACGGCCTCGGCACAGGTTTCTATGGTCATGTCAAAACGGGCGGCGGTCTGCGCCATAAAGGCTGCCAGCTCATCCAGCGCATCATGGTTGTCCAGGTTGTTATCCAGCAGGTCGTGAAAGACAAGGTTCTCGACCGCGCGCAGGTTCTTCTCTGTCTTCTTGTAAAGGTCGGCAAAGCTGATGACGACCCTGTGGGTTTTACCGGCCAGGAGCGACGCAATCTTGTAAAAGAGCCGCTTATGCTCGGCCAGATCGACCAGGTTGCACAGCAGTATGGGGTCGTAGCGCCAGATGACCTTGTGGGGGCCAATTCTGTCTGATAACTCACAGAAGGTCTTGATGGCGTTATGGGGTCTGGGAACCCGGCTCTCCAGGGCTTTGGGGTAGCCGGTCAGGGTGTATTGAAAATAGTAGCGATGGCCGAGGGCATCGAGTTCATCCAGGTAGTGCATCAGCATGGCTGGCTGCCGGGTCCAGAATACGATGGCATCGACCTCATCCGGATGCAGTGACACCCGGGTGATTTGGTGGGTATTAAAGGGATTGCGGGTGAGTAAAAAACCGGCCCTTATCCGGTTTATCAACCAGGGGGTATAAAAGGCCGGGATATCGGTTCTTCTGCTTGCGCTGATGATCATGGCATTGCGGCACTCGCCCCGGGGATTGGCAAGGAGGGGATAGGCCGCTCCTTGCCAACCCGCGGGGCATGAATATCAGGCTCCGGATTCAGGCGGCGTGTGCTCCGGTGCGCCGCTTAGCAGATCCAGTCCCTCGTCCTGACTCAGCACCAGGTAGCGCTCGTACTGGCGCAAGACATCGGCGCTCAGCTCGTCGCGGGTCAGGTACTGGATGTCGTAGCCGGCGCGGCCGTCGGCAAAGTAGGTGATGGGCTCGAAGATGCGGGCATCCGGGTCGTGGTTGTGGGCCGCCTCCAGCGGGTTGAAGGCGGGGGCGGGGCGCGCCTCGATGCGCACCCCGTAGCAGAAGTCGCGCCGCCCTTCCTGGGGCACCAGCAGGTGGCACTGATCCGCATCTTCCTGCACCACCCGGCTGGCGAGGCCGCGCGCTTCGAACTCGCGGCACAGGGCGGTTAGGGCTGGCAGGGCTGTATCACGCAGGAAGGTGTGAGCATCGGCCTCGGTGGAGGGGCGCAGCAGGTGATCCATGCGGGTACGCCACTGCTTGCCGTTCCAGAAATCGGTGGCGGGGGAGAGGCGGCGCGCCGAGTGCTCCCGGTCGGCGACCAGCCCGCGCCAGAGCCCCAGGCAGAGCAGCACCATAATGATGGCAAACGGCAGGGCGGCGATCAGCGTCATGGATTGCAGCGCCGCCAGCCCGCCGGTGGCCATCAGGGTGCCGGCGGTGATACCGAGCAGCACGGCCCAGAACAGGCGTTGCCAGATCGGGGAGCGCTCCTTGCCCTGGGTGGCAATGTTGTCGATGACGAAGGCCCCCGAGTCGGCGGAGGTGACGAAAAAGACGCTGATGAGGATCACCGCCAGCGCCGAGGTGATGTCGGATCCCGGCAAGAGGTCAAAGAAGTTGAACAAGAGGGTGTCAACGTTGCCGACCGAGCTGGTCAGGGTCTGCCCCCCGGCGCGCTGGCTGACCCAGATGGCGGCGTTGCCAAACACCGTCATCCACAGCAGGTTGAAGGCGGTGGGCACGAACAGGACGCCGAGGATGAACTCACGCAGGGTGCGCCCACGGGAGATGCGGGCGATAAAGAGGCCGACGAAGGGAGACCAGGAGATCCACCAGGCCCAGTAGAGCAGGGTCCAGTTGCCGAACCAGCCCGCCTGGCTGGTCTCGCTGTAGGTAAAGGTGCGGAAGGTGAGCTGGGTCAGGGACGAGACATAGTTGCCGATGTTCTCGGACAGGGCCCCAAGCAGATACTGGGTGGGGCCGGCCAGCAGCACGAACAGCAAGAGCACGATGGCGAGGAAGAGGTTCAGCTCGGAGAGGCGCTTGACCCCCTTGTCGAGGCCGGTGACCGCCGACAGGGCGGCCAGGGCAATGACGACGCCGATGAGGCCGAAGCGAAACAGCTCCCCCGAGGTGTCGATGCCGGTGAGCCGGGTGATCCCCGCCGAGAGCTGCAGCACCCCGTAGCCCAGAGTGGTGGCGATACCGAAGATGGTGCCTACCAGGGCGAAGATATCCACGGCGTGGCCGAGCGGCCCGCGGATCCGCTCCTTGAAGATGGGGTAGAGGCCGGAGCGGATAGTCAGCGGCAGGTTGTAGCGAAAGCCGAAGTAGGCCAGCACCAGGCCGACGATGGCGTAGATGGCCCAGGCGTGAAAGCCCCAGTGAAAGAAGGTGGTCACCATGGCTTCGCGGGCGGCGGCTGGGGTGAGGGGCGCCGCCTGGGGCGGTGAGACGAAGTGGGTCATGGGCTCGCCCACCCCGAAGTACATGAGACCTATGCCCATGCCGGCGGCAAACAGCATGGCGAGCCAGGAGGTGAAGCTGAACTCGGGGCGCGCATCATCCGGCCCTAGGCGGATGTTGCCGTAATGGCTGAAGGCGAGCACCAGCAGCAGGATCAGGAACATGCCGACCACCAGCACGTAGAACCAGCTGAAGTGCTGGGCAATCCAGCTCTGGCCGTCGCCAAAGAAGCGGGCGGCCGCCTCCGGCGCCAGCGAGCAGACCGCCAGCAGGGTGATGATAAACAAGAGGCTTGGGATAAATATCGGTAAAGACAATGTGCAGCGCGGTGTGTTCATGGGACACCTTTGAGTAGGGAGGGCTTTGTCAAGATACTATAAAGCCATAGCACGCCAAACAGACAAACCCTGATTAATCCTTGGTCACTGTCACACCTTGACGCTAATCGTGGGTTAACGGGGGGAGGTGGCTCACAGGTCCGCATAAAAAAATCCGAAACTGCTTGAAGCAGTTTCGGATTTTTATCGTTAAGGAGCACTGTGCCTGTCGGCGGCGAATTCCCGGGAGGACGTTTGCATTCCCGTGTCAGATGCCGTTATGGCTGGCACCTCAACTCAGGCCAGCTCGTCCTGGCCGACGCGAATGACCAGCTTGCCGAAGTTTTTGCCTTCCAGCAGTCCCTTGAGCGCCTCGGGGGCGTTTTCCAGACCATCCACTATCTGCTCCAGATAGTGGATCTTGCCCTCACTCACCCACTTGCCCATCTGCTCGGCGAACTCGCCATAACGATGGCCGTAGTCATCGAAAATGATGAAGCCTTTCACGGTGGCCCGCTTGGTCAGTATGGTGGACCAGGCCCAGTCCAGATGATCGGGCCCCTGGGGCAGGGCGCTTGCATTGTAGTTGGAGACGGTGCCGCACAGCGGGATGCGGGCCTTGGCGTTGAGCAGGGGCAGCACGGCCTTGAGCACCCGGCCACCGACGTTCTCGAAGTAGATGTCGATGCCATCCGGGCAGGCGGCGGCCAGTTGCTGCTCGAAGTCGCTCGCCTTGTGGTTCAGGGCAACATCGGCGCCGAGCTCCTCGCGGGCCACCTGGCATTTCTCGTCGGATCCGGCGATGGCAACGACCCGGCAGCCCATGATCTTGCCGATCTGGGCGACGGTCGCGCCGACCGGGCCGGTCGCGGCGGCGACCACCAGGGTTTCACCGGCCTTGGGCTGGCCGATATCCATCAGCCCCATAAAAGCGGTGAAGCCCGGCATGCCGAGCACGCCGAGGGCGTGGCTGACGGGGGCCTGTGCCGGATCCAGCTTGAACAGGAAGCTGCCGTCGGAGACGCCGTAATCCTGCCAGCCCACCCCGTAGCTCAGTACCCAGTCCCCTTCCTGGTAGTCGGGGTGGCGGGAGGCGACGACCCGGTTGATGGTGCCGCCCACCATGACGCCACCAATGGCCACGGGGTCGGCGTAGGAGTCGGCATCGCTCATGCGACCACGCATATAGGGGTCGAGGCTCAGGTAGACGGTTCTGAGCAGCAGTTGCCCCTCCGCTATGCTCGGGACTGGGGTGGTTTTGAGGGCGAAGTGTTCGGCACCCGGGGTGCCGACTGGGCGTGCGGCCAGGGTCATCTGGCGGTTTTCGGTTCGGCTCTGGTTCATGGTATTTCCTCACATTACTGGGTGTCAGTGCCATTGCGCAGCTGGTTTGCCCGCAACGGCGCGAGTCGGGAAGGCGTCATCCTTATGACATGGTGAGCGCCTTCTTTTTGTAAAATTAGACCGGTCGTCTAGTGGCGATTGCCAAAAAAGCCCGACATCTATCGGGCCTGTTTATTCATGGGGCCAGCAGCTGGAGCGTCATGGTGTAGGCGTGTTCCAGCTGTTGCCCCTCCCGATCCAGTTTGCCAAGCAGGGCCGCCCCCAGCCAGAGCTGGTAGAGGTTGGTCGCCAGCGGCTGGGTCGCTCTGTGACTCAGGCTGCCATCGGCGATGGCCTCTTCGATGGCCAGCGCGAGGCGCCGCACGACCCTGTCTGTACCGGTCTTCAGGATGAGGCGCATGGGGTCGGAGAGATCCGCTACCTCGGCGCTCAGCTTGACGACCAGGCAGTCGCAACAGCTCCCTTTCCAGTGGACGAAGTAGCGTAGCAGGCGTTCGCGTCCCGGTTTGTCCTGGCCACCGAGCAATGCCTCCATCTCCACCAGATAGCTGTCGATGTAGTGACTGAGCAGGGCTTCGCCAAACTGCTCTTTTGACTTGAAGTAGTGGTAGAAGGAGCCCTTGGGCACCCCGGCTTCTTGCAGCAAAAAGCTCAGCCCCATGGCGTTGAAGCCGTGGGTGGTCAGTATGGTGCGGCCAGTGTCGAGCAGATGCTGGCGCGTGTCTTGGTATCTGTCGGTCATGGCGGCATGGTAGTAGTTACTAGACCGGTCGTCTAGAAAAAGATCGCCAATAATGCCTCTTTTTTGTTCAGGGTGTGGGCTCTGTATGTGTGCAAGCAGGGCTAACCCCTTGTTCGGGATGGCATTACCGGCGTATCAGGTCGAAACGAGAGGGCGGGGCTTTGTCTCGCTCGTTCCCGGTGATTTACGCCGATTCCCGCTTCTGCAGATTGGGGGTGATGATATGGCGGTTGGGGGCGAGCTCGGGTTGCTGCATCCGGGTCAACAGACGCAGGGCGGCCTGGCGACCGATCTCCCGCGCCGGCGAACTGACAAAGGTGAGGGCGGGGGCGGTGAGTTCGGCCTCTGCCACGTCGTCAAAGCCGAGCAGGGCCACCTGCTGGCCGATGTAGTTGTCCTTGCCCACGGTGCGACCGCTGGCTTCCACCCCGTAGATGCCGCCGAGGGCCACTTCCGGGTAGTGGCACAGAATGGCCGTTACTTTGGGATGCTGGAGCAACAGCTGGGCTATGGTGTCGGCTGCGCTGCGCTGGGTGCGATCGCATTCGAGCACCCACTCGGGTTTGAAGGGCAGGCCGTATTGCAGCAGGCTGGCGCAGTAACCACCGATCCGCTCGGCGCGGGTCAGCGAGTCGGCCCGTCCCCCCACATAGGCGATATGGCGGTGGCCCTGATCGATGAGATAGGTGGTGGCCTGCTGGGCGGCATGGGTATTGTCGGGGCCGATAAAGTCCACGTCATCGCGATAATAGGAGCGGGCGGCACACACCACGGGCAGCTCGGAGTCGAGCAGCGCCTCCATGGTTTTGGCGGCCGCGCCGCGCACCGGATTGAAGATGATGCCCGCTACCCCCTGGCGCGACAGGGACTGGATGCTCTGCTGCAACCGCTCCGGACTGTGGCCGCACTGAGTCAGAAACAGCAGATATCCCTGCTGCTCCAGCACCTCGCTCACCCCGGCAGTGACCTCGGTATAGAAGGGATCCGTGATGTCCCGCAAGATCAACCCCACCAGGTTGGACTGCTGGCTGCGCAGGTTGGCGGCGGCGCTGTTGGGCACATAGTCGAGCTGCTTGATCGCCTGCTGCACCCGCTCTGTGGTGGCAGGGGAGATGCGCCCCTTGCCCCGCAGCACCATGGAGACGGTGGTGACCGAGACTCCCGCCAGCTGGGCAACGTCGGTGATCTTGGGGTTTTTCGACAAGAGCGGTTTGGGGGACATAGGCGAACGGGCGACAGCAGATGGATACCGAGGCTCCAGCATACCCCCTCGTCTGCCCGAGTGAAACGTTACATCACCTTCGAGCCGATCTGGCTCACAGTTTCGCAACGCCTATCCTGCCAGCTCGGTCATTCTGTGATCATCTTGGCAATTGTGAGGTGATAAAACGTTTTATCATCCAGCAAAACCTGATGGGGGGCTGTCGCCCTTGCTTGCCAGCAAGGGAGTGGACAACGGCGACAGTGACCGACATCGGGCGTGCCCTTAACCTTACAAGGATCAGACATATGGCCAAGTCACCCGCCAAATCCACGATATGGGAGTTCCTGCAAAGCCTCGGCAAGACCTTTATGCTGCCGGTCGCCCTGCTGGCCTTCTCCGGTATCCTGCTCGGTGTCGGCAGCTCGCTCACCAGCGATGCGGTCAAGCAGAGCATGCCCTTCCTCGATAACACCCTGCTGCAACTGCTCTTCCTCTGGATGACCAAGGTAGGGCTGGTGGCCTTTATCTATTTGCCGGTGATGTTCGCCGTCGCCATTCCCCTCGGGCTGGCGCGAGAAGAGAAGGGAGTCGCGGCCTTTGCCGGTTTCGTCGGCTACGCAGCCCTCAACCTCTCTATCAACTTCTATCTGACGGTCGCCAACGTCATCGGTGACGCCGCGGCGGAGAAGGCCTACGGGGTGAAAGCCATCCTCGGCATCAGCTCCATCGATACCGGTATTCTGGGAGCCATCATCGTCGGGGTGATCGTCGCCAAGCTCCATGCCCGTTTTTACACCTACAAGATGCCGGATGCGCTCGCCTTCTTCGGCGGTGCCCGCTTCGTGCCCATCATCACCGCACTGGTACTGGGGGTGGTCGGTCTGGTGGTGCCCTTCGTCTGGCCCTGGTTCGCCGCCGGCATCAACGGCATTGGTGCGCTGATTTCCCACGCCGGCCCCTTCGGTCCCTTCCTGTTCGGTACCGGTGAGCGTCTGTTGTTGCCGCTGGGCCTGCACCACATTCTGGTAGCGCTCATTCGCTTCACTGAAGCGGGTGGCACCCAGCTTGTGTGCGGCAACGAGGTGAGTGGCGCCCTCAACATCTTCTATGCCGAGCTCTCCTGTGCCGATACCACCCAGTTCTCGGTCTCGGCCACCTCCTTCCTCTCCCAGGGCAAGATGCCGGCCTTCCTCGGCGGTTTGCCGGGGGCGGCGCTTGCCATGTATCACTGCGCCCGTCCGGAAAATCGTGGCAAGATCAAGGCGCTGCTGGTCTCCGGTGTGGTGGCTTGCGTCATCGGCGGGATCACAGAGCCGCTGGAGTTCCTGTTCCTGTTCGTGGCACCCGTGCTCTATTTCATCCACGCCATCCTGACTGGTCTCGGCTTTATGACCATGGGGCTGCTCGGCGTCACTATCGGCAACACCGACGGCAACCTCATCGATTTTCTGGTGTTCGGCGTGCTGCAGGGCACCGCCACCAAGTGGTACCTGGTGCCCGTGGTAGCGGGGATCTGGTTTGCCATTTACTACAGTGTGTTCCGCTTCGCCATCGTGCGCTTTAACCTCAAAACCCCGGGCCGGGAAATCGAAACCAGTGAGGCCGCGCAGCCGACCGGCAAGAAGGCAGGCAACAGCGGTTACAACGGCGAGATCATCCTCAATGCCCTGGGCGGTGCCGACAATATCCTGGCGCTGGACAACTGCATCACCCGCCTGCGCATGTCGGTGCAGGACATGAGCCGGGTCGATGACAAGCTGCTCAAAGCCAACGGCGCCATCGGGGTGATCAAGCTCGACGAGCACAACCTGCAGGTGGTGATAGGGCCTCAGGTCCATCTGGTGAAAAACCAGCTGCAGAGCCTGATGGGGGCCTGATCCGGCCCACCTTTTACCTTAATCCCCGGGGGCGTCACGCCCCCTTGTTCATTCGTATCTTTGCTGGCGAGAGAAAAAGAGATGCCCAACACAGACCCCTTTGATTTTGACCGCCAGGTCGATCGCCACGGCACCTACTGCACCCAGTGGGACTATGTGGCCGACCGCTTTGGCCACGCCGACTTGCTCCCCTTCACCATCTCCGACATGGATATCGAGACCGCCCCCTGCATTCGCCAGACCCTGGTCAAGCGTCTCGAACACGGGGTCTTCGGCTACAGCCGCTGGAACCACGACGACTTCAAGGGGGCGGTCACCGGCTGGTTCGCCCGCCGCTACGGTGCTCGCCTCGACCCCGAGAGTCTGGTCTACGGTCCTTCCGTCATCTACATCATCGCCCAGCTGGTGAGCCTCTGGTCCAAACCGGGGGAGGGGGTGCTGGTGCACACCCCGGCTTACGACGCCTTCGGCAATATGCTCAGCGCCAACGATCGGGTGTTGCTCCCTTGTCCGCTGATAAAGGGGGAGGGGAGCTATCACATTGACTGGGCCTGCTTCGAGCGTCAGACGGCCCGCCCCGATTGCCGCATCCTGCTGCTGTGCAGTCCCCACAACCCCACGGGGCGGGTCTGGACGCGGGATGAGCTGGGCCGGATGGCGGACATCTGCCAGCGCCACGGGGTCAAGGTCATCTCGGACGACATTCATATGGACATGAGCTTTGCCCCCTATCTGCCCTGGAGCGAGGTGGCCCTAGATGATGGCTGGGCGCTGGTCAGTTCGGGGTCGAAATCCTTCAACATTCCGGCGCTGGGTGGTGCCTACGCCTTTATCCCCAATGAGGGGGCGCGGGCGGATTATCTGCGGCAGCTTAAGGCTGCCCATGGCCTCTCGTCTCCCCCTATCCTCGGGGTGTTGGCCCATATCAGCGCCTATCGGGAGGGGGATGTGTGGCTCGATGCCCTGAAAGCCTACTTGCACGGCAATCTGGCGCTGGTGGCGGCGCGGCTCAACGCCGCCTTCCCCGCCATCGACTATCGGGTGCCCGAGGGAACCTACCTCGCCTGGATTGATTTGAACGGGCTCGGTATCGACTCGGCCGAGCGGATGGATGCGCTGCAACGCTTGCTGGTGGAGAAATACCGGGTCGCCATCATGCGTGGCGACACCTATGGCCCCGAGGGTAGGGGTTTTATCCGCTTGAACGTCGGCTGCTCCCGCCACAAGGTGGAGCAGGGGCTCGCTGCCTTGATCGGGGCGCTGACGGAACTGGTAGCAAAATAAAGCCCCGCCGATTGGCGGGGAGAGGGGGTCAGCGGTAGCGGCCGCGCACCGAGCCACTGGTGCGACCCGCCATCTTGATCAGGCTCTGGCGGGTGTGCAGGTGGCACAGCGCCACCCCGAGGGCATCGGCCGCATCGGCCTGCGGGGTGGCGGAGAGTTTCAGTAGATGGGTCACCATGTGCTGCACCTGCTCCTTGGCGGCGCCGCCTGTGCCTACCACCGCCTGCTTGATCTGGGTGGGGGAGTATTCGCTCACCGGCAGGGCCGCGTTGACGGCGGCCACGATGGCGCTGCCCCGGGCCTGTCCCAGCTTCAGGGCCGAGTCGGCGTTGCGGGCCATAAAGACCCGCTCGATGGCAAACTCGGTGGGCTTGAACTGGGTGATGATCTCGCACACCCCGTCGTAGACCTGCTTGAGGCGCTCCGGCAGCTCGCCGCAATCGGTGCGAATACAGCCCGACCCCAGATATTCGGCCTTGCCGCCGACTACCCGGATAACCCCGTATCCGGTGATCCGCGATCCCGGGTCAATGCCCAAAATAATGCTCATGGGTTGTGATTGCTCTGAACGCGAGTGATGGCCGCCAAGATAGCAAACTGTGGCCCGCTTGGCTGTACGTCTGCACTCAAGCGGCCAAACATTGCTCAGCCACGGGATAAAGAGGTGTCCCCGGCCGTCAATCAGCCCTCGAACAGGGTGACTGTGTCGCCATCGCGCAGGCTGCCGGCGCCGCGCACCACCACCCTGTCACCGGCCTTGAGGGCACCGCTCACCGCCACCTGCTGGCTGTCGCCAAACAGCACTGTGACCGGTATCCGGTTGACCTTGAGCCCTTTTTCTCCCTGTTCGACCCGGTAGACCACGCTTCCCTCGGTGCCGAGCACCAGGGCATCCCGTGGTAGCTGCATGCTCTGCTGCTCCCCAAGGGGCAGGGCCACTCGCACCGGCGAGCCTATGATGAAACGACCCGCATCGGGTTTGAGGCGCAGCTCGATGAGGCGCGATCTGGGGTCGGCGCTGACCGCCCGCTGGTAGTAGACGCCGTGGCCGCTCAGCTGCTCCCCTTCCACCCGCAGCCGGGTCTGGGGCGCCAGCCGGCCGGCCCAGACGATGGGGGCCTGCAGGCGGATGTCCGGTTGGTCCGGATTGACCAGCTCCAGTGCCCGCTCGCCAGCATCCACATGCTCTCCCGGCTGGATGAAGTGGTTGTTCACCACCCCATCGAAGGGGGCGAAGATGTGGCTGCGGCGCAGCTGCTCTTCAATCTGGCGTACTTGCACCCGGGCCAGCCGCTCGGCCAGCTCGGCCTGCTCCACGTCGTAACGGGCCTTGTCATACTGGCTCTGGGAGGCGCTCTTTTGCCGGTGCAGCGTCGCCAGCCGGCCAAACTCGGCCCGGGCGAAGCGCACATTGCTGTCCCACTTGGCCTGCTCGGCCCGGGCCTGCTCCAGCGACAGTTGCAGCGCCGCGTTGTCGAGGCGCAGCAGTTCGTCCCCCGCCTTGACCCGGCTGCCAAATTCGGCGATCCACTCCACCCGGCCACTCACCTCGGCGCTCAGCGCCGCCTGCTGGCGGCTCGCCACAGTGCCGCTGACCCAGATGCTGGCCGCCGTCTCCCCCTGGGTCACATCCGCCAGGGTGACCACCTTCTCCTGGGCCCGGGCGGTGCCCAGGCTCCCCGCCAGCAGGGCCGCTGTCATCAGCATCCTTGTAACCATTCTTGTAAAAACGGGTGTCATTGATGAGCTCCTTGCTCAGGCCCGCTGGCGCAGGGGAAGTGGGGTGTCGGCCCGCTCCCCCAGTCGCAGGAAGGCGGGTAACAGGATCAGAGTAAACAGGGTGCTGCAGCTCATGCCGCCGACGATGACGGTGGCCAGCCCCCGGTAGATTTCACTGCCCTCGCTCGGGCTCAGCATCAGCGGCAGCATGCCGAAGATGCTGGTGAGGCTGGTCATGGCGATGGGGCGCATCCGGCTTTGCAGGGCGTCGGTCACCGCTTGCGGGCGGCTCATGCCCTCCCGCTCGGCGGTGCGGGTCTGGTGCACCAGCAGGATGGCGTTGTTGACCACCAGCCCCAGCAGAATGACGAAGCCGATGATGGTCAGCAGATCCATAGGCAGGGGCACCAGCAGGCCACTCAGGTGGAGCGCCAGCACGCCGCCGACGGTGGCGAGTGGCAGGGCGAGCAGCACCAGGATGGCGTCTTTCAGGGAGGCGAAGACCCCCCACAGCAGGATCAGCAGGATCATCACGGCAAACAGGAAGATGGCCCCCAGGTTGTCCAGCGCCTGCTGCAGGCTGTCGGCGTTGCCGTCGATGCGCAGCTCGCCACCGGCGGGCAGCTGCGGCCGGATGGCGACGAAGCTCTTGTGCTGCAGTACTTCTAGCACTTGCTCCATGCTCATCCCCTCGGGTGGGGCTATCTGCAGGCTGATGCTGCGCCGGCCGTCGGCGCGAAAGATGCTGGCAGGGCCCATGTCGTGCTCCACCCGCAGCAGTTCGCCAAGGGGGACGATGCGCCCGGACGGGGTCGCCAGCGGCACGGCCCGCAGTTCGTCGGGATTGGCGGAGCTCTGTCCTATCAGCAGGATGTCGAGCCGCTCCTCCCCGTCGAAATACTCGCCGACCCGCAGGCCGTCACCGAAGGTCTGGATGATGGCGGGCATGGGGGTACGATCCCAGCCTACCTCGGCGAGGCGCCTGTCTTGTGGCACCAGGCGCAGTTCGGGGGCGGTGAAATCGAGATCGGGTTTTGGCCTCACCTGGGCGCCCGGCAAGTCCTGCTGGACGATGACCATGGCGGCGCGCGCCGCCTGGTAGAGGGCCGGCAGATCCCCCCCCTGCAGCAGCAGGGAGATGCCGTTCTCGCTGTCAAAGCCGCCAAACAGCGAGCCCTGGCCGCCAAAGGCCCGGGTGTCGGGGACACCCACCAGCAACTGCTTCATCAGCAGCTGCTCCAGCTCCTTGATGCGGTTCTCGTCCCTGGGCCTGACCCCGATCTGGGCGCCGCCCGGGTAGCGCAATATGTAGTAGTTCTTGAGGGCAGGCTCCTGCTCCCCCTTCATGTAGGGGGCGAGGCGGGCGATCAGGGTATCGATCACCTCCTCGCGCTGGGCCTTGAGGTTGACCCCGGGGGTGAAGCTCATCCAGACGTCCACCGCATCGCGCTTCACATCCGGCAGGTAGTTCATCCTGGGCAGCAGGGCCCAGGTTGCCAGGGCAGGCAGGCTCATCATCAGAGTGATGATGGTCCAGCGCCGGCGGGGCGTGCCGGTCCAGCGGATCACATGGCGGGTGGTGCGCTGCCACAGCGAGTCATAAGGGTCGATCAGCCGTTCTCCCCCCATCCAGCGCGCCGCCACGGCGGGCAGCACGATCACTGCCACCAGCATGGAGACTGTCACGGCGCAGGCGATGGTGAGGGCAAGGTCGGCAAACAGCTGCCCCTCCACGTCGTTGAGCAGCAGTACTGGCAGGAAGATGGCAACCGTGGTCAGGGTGGAGGCCACCAGGGCGGTCCACACCTGGCGGGTGCCTTCCAGCGCCGCGGCCGGCTTGCTCAAATCCCCCTTCTCGTGACGCCGGTAGATGCTCTCCAGCACCACGATGGCGGCATCCAGCACCATGCCGACCGCAAAGGCGATCCCCGCGAGCGAGATGACGTTGAGGGTTCTGTCCATCATTTTGAGCAGGCAGAAGGTGAGCATGATGCTGATGGGGATGGCGAGAGCAATCATCAATGTTGCCTTGAGCCGGCGCAAGAACAGCCAGAGGATGGCGCAGGAGAGCAGCACCCCCAGCCCCAGGTTGGCGGTCACCATGCTCACCGCCCGGTTGATGTAGAGGGAGGCATCAAACGACTGCTCCATGTGCAGGCCGACCGGCTCCAGCACCTCGCGGTTGAGCTCGGCCACCCTGGCCTTGATCCCTTCGAGTGCCGCCAGGGCGTTGGCGCCGCTCTCCTTGAAGATCTGCGCCGCGATGGCGGTGTTGCCGTTTTGAATGCGCAGTACCGGGTTCTCTTCCCGCGCCAGCCGGATCTCGGCGACGTCCCGCAGATAGATGGGCAGGCCGTCGCGCCAGTCCACCACCTTGTCTCCCAGACTCGCCACGTCGTAGCGGCCGGCGAAGCGCAACTTGTACTCCCAGCGGCCGATGTCGAGGGTACCGGCCGACACGTCCCAGCCGGTGCCGGCGCGGCTGGCGAGCACCGGGATCTCCACCCCCAGCTCGGCGGCGCGGTAGGGGTCGAAGCGGATCTGGATCTGGCGCTCGTTGATCCCCTGGATATCGACGGTCGATACCCCGGGGATCCGCTCCAGATCGGGTTTGACCCGAGCTTCGATCAGTGCCTGGTGGTCATCAATTTTCCCTTTGCTGCCAGGCAGTTGCTGGATGAAGAAGAAGGTGAGGGTGTCGTTGCTGCTGTAGTTGTTGACGTAGGGGCCGCCGATGTTGTCCGGCAGGCCGGAGACCCGGTTCAGGCGCGAGATGACGTCGAGCTGGGCCCGCTGCATGTCGGTGCCGAGGGCGAACTCCAGATCGATTTCGGTGAAGCCGGGGTAGCTGTTGCTGATGAGACGCTTGAGCCCCTGTACTCCCTGCATCTCCTGCTCGATGGGGTCGGTTACCTCCGACTCCATCTCCTGGGGCGAGGCCGAGCGCCAGTCCACCGAGATATTGAGGTGCGGGCGCTCTATGTCGGGAAACAGCTGGACTGGCAATCCCCGAATGCTGAGCAGGCCCAGCAGAAAAATCAGCACGATCGAGACCGCCACCCAGATGGGGCGTTCGATCGCCGTTTTGGCGAGGTTCATTCACTCTTCCTGAGTTTTGTTGTTATCGGCCATTCCGCTGGCCTTGCTTCCAAAGTCCCTGAAACAGGGACTCAAGCATTTAACTGGAATTCCCCCCGCTTGTAAACGCATGGTTAACAAACAAAAAAACCGGCCACCAGGGCCGGTTTTCAGGAGTCAACGGGATCAGGCTGCGTTGTCGACCCGGTTGGGCTGGGAGAGGCCTTCCAGCTCGCCCGGGGCGAAGTTGTCCACCTGGATGGCTTCATAGCGCAGGGCGTCGGCGGCCAGCAGCTTGTCCGCTTCATCCTTGCTCAGGATGGAGTGGGACAGGGCGGCGGCAACCAGCTCCGGAAGGGCCATCTTGCGGGGCAGCTTGCCCTCTTTCTGGGCCTGCACCAGCTTCTTCTCGTAGGGCTGAACCGCCACCATGGCCTGGAAGGCGCGCTCCATCAGGCCGACCGGATCCGCTTCGTCCTTGCCGACATAACACAGGGCGGTCAGACGATCGCGGAACTCACCCGGCTTCATCATGGCCAGGCAGATGGCGTGGCAGCGATCATCGGCCGGCATCTTGTAACCGACGCCGAACGGGAAGACCACGCGCTTGAGCACGGCGCCCACCACCTTGTTCGGGAAGTTCTGGAAGAAGCCCTCGAACGCCTTGCCAATGAGGTAGAGGTTGCGCTCCACCGCGTACTGCACAAACGGCAGATCGGAGACCATGCGGCCCTGATCCTCGTAGTGCTTGAGGGTGGCGGAGGCCAGATAGAGGTGGCTCAGCACGTCGCCAAGACGGGCGGAGATCATCTCCTTGCGCTTGAGATCGCCACCCAGCATCAGCATGGAGATGTCTGCGCACAGGGCCAGCCCTTTACTCATGCGTGACAGCTGCTTGTAGTAGCGAGCGGTTTCGCCGGCCACCGGGGCGCTGTTGAACTGGCCCAGGGTCAGCCCCTGGAACAGGGCACCGAAGAAGTTGCCGGTACCAAAGGCGATGTGCTTCATCAGCAGGGCGTCAAACTTCTCGAGGCCGCGCTCCACGTCGGTGTCGGCCGCCGCTTCCAGCTCGGCGAACACGTACGGGTGACAACGGGTGGCCCCCTGGCCGAAGATCATCAGGTTGCGGGTCAGGATGTTGGCTCCTTCCACCGTGATGGCCACCGGAATGCCCATGTAGGCGTAGCCGGTGTAGTTTTTCGGCCCAAGCTGGATGGCGCGACCGGCGTGGATGTCCATGGAGTCATCCATGATCTGGCGCGCCATTTCGGTCATGTGGTACTTGGAAATCGCCGTGACGATGGCCGGTGCCTGACCGAGATCCAGGGAGCCTGCGGTCATGCGGCGGGCCCCTTCCAGCTGATAGGTGAGGCCGCCGATGCGGGCCAGCGCTTCCTGTACCCCTTCAAACTTGCCGATGGACATGCCGAACTGCTTGCGCACGTAGGAGTAGGCACCCACGGTGCGGCTTGCCATGTGGCCACAGGCGGTGCCAAGGGCGGGCAGGGAGATGCCGCGACCGGCGGAGAGGCATTCGACCAGCATGCGCCAACCTCGGCCGGCGTAATCCGGGCCACCGATGATCCACTCCAGCGGAATGAACACATCCTTGCCGAAGGTCGGGCCGTTGAGGAACGCCAACCCCATGGGGTAGTGGCGATCGCCGACACGCACGCCCGGGTGATCGGTCGGGATCAGCGCACAGGTGATGCCGATCTCTTCCTTGTCGCCCAGCAGTTTTTCCGGGTCATAGAGCTTGAACGCCAGACCCAGTACAGTAGCGCGCGGTGCCAGGGTGATGTAGCGCTTGTTCCAGTTGAGGCGAATGCCGAGCACTTCCTCGCCCTTGTGCATGCCCTTGCAGACGATCCCCTTGTCCGGGATGGCGCCCGCATCGGAGCCCGCTTCCGGCCCGGTCAGGGCGAAGCAGGGCACTTCCTTGCCGTTGGCCAGCCCCGGCAGCCAGAAATCCTTCTGGGCCTGGGTACCATAGTGCATCAGCAGTTCGCCCGGGCCGAGGGAGTTGGGCACCATGACGGTGACCGCCACGCTCAGGCTTTTGGTGGCGATACGGGTGACGATGGTGGAGTTGGCAATCGCGGAGAACTCGCGGCCGCCATAGGATTTCGGAATGATCAGGGAGAAGAAGCCTTCCTTCTTCAGATAATCCCACACCGGCTCCGGCAGGTCCTTGGTCTCGTTGACGATCTTGAAGTCGTCGACCATGGCGAGCAGGGTTTCGACCTGGTTGTCGATGAAGGCCTGCTCCTCTGCGGTCAGCTCGGCCTTGCCGTAGCCATGCAGCTTTTTCCAGTCGGGGTTGCCGCGAAACAACTCGCCATCCCACCAGACGGAGCCGGCTTCCATGGCCTCCCGCTCGGTGGCCGACAAGGGCGGCAGTATCTTCTTGAAGATGCCGAATACCGGACGGGTTACCATCTTTTTACGGATGGAGGGTACGCCGAGCACGACGGCTATCGCCAGCACCAGCAGGATTAGCAATGTGATCATACCGAAGTTCCTTCTATTTCACTGTTTCCGTTGATTTATTGTTGGTTGTTACACGGCCAGGGCCTGCCTGGTCGACTCCACGGGCGCCCCGACTCCGGACGCCAGATAAGGAATAACGTTGCGCACCAGCCCTTCCACATCGAGCTGCTGGCCAAAATCGGCCTGGGCGATGTCGCGCAGGGCATCGGCGGAGGCCATGGTGAACACGACGGTGCCCAGGGTGAAATGCAGGCGCCAGAAGAGATCCGCTGGCGACAGGGCCGGATTGGCCTTGGAGATGGCCTGGGTGATCCGCTGCAACACGGCGCCGTAATGGGCGGTGATGAAACGGCGCAGGTGGCCCTGGCTGTCGATGTAGCCGCGTCCCAGCAGCTGCATGAAGAGAGCTGGGCCGTTGGCCCGCACGGCAACCAGTTTCATCAGGGGATCGACAAAGCTTTCAAACACCTGCAGCAGGCTCAGCTGATCCTGCGCCATCAGGGTACGCAGACGGGCGTCCAGTTCCGGCATGAACAGGCTAAGGTAGCGATCGAGCACCGCCTGGATCAGCTCCTTCTTGGAACCGAAGTGATAATTGACGGACGCCAGATTGACGTCGGCCTCACTGGTGATCAGGCGCAAAGAGGTATCAGCAAATCCCCGCTCGGCAAACAGCACTTCCGCGGCATCGAGAATACGGTTTTTGGTATCGATTTTACTCACTGTACACCTCACTTAAACGAATGTTTAAAAAGTACGTTTCATAAGGTCAAGTGTCAAGAGAGTGTGAACAAGTGTTAGCGAAATGTTTTTTGCGAAAAGTACAACGGAAGGGGAACTTAAGTCGCACGGCGGGACTCTATATCTATGCCACTGCAATTAAACATTAAGTCTCGCCCAACCTGCTTCATGCTAGTTGGGCATTTTTTTACCCGCTCCTTGCCGATAACGGACGGCAGGCAAAAAAAACCGCCGCAGGGCGCGACGGTGGGGAAAGTGAGTTTTCCTCATCCTGAGGCAAACTATCGATGCGAGTTCAGGCATTCATCGATGGTGCCAGTATGCCAGCCCGCGCCAGCCAGACTATGTCAGGTTCTCGTCATTTTGTGACAAAGTATGGCAAGGGGCGACATGGCCCCGACATCCGCCCTTTGTTATGCTGACGGCTCCAGTCTGAAGGGGAGAGAAGATGAAGTACCCGGTCGATACCCACACTCATACCGTTGCCAGTACCCACGCCTACAGCACCATCCACGACTATCTGCCCATCGCCAGGGCCAAGGGGATCAAGCTGTTTGCCACTACGGATCATGGACCGGACATGGCCGATGCTCCCCACTTCTGGCATTTCGTCAATCTGCATGTGCTGCCGCGGGTAGTGGACGGGGTCGGCATCCTGCGCGGCATTGAGGCCAACATCAAGAACATAGATGGCGAGATAGACTTCCCCGAGCGTTACGAGTCGCGCCTCGACATGATCATGGCGGGCTTTCACGAGCCGGTATTTCCCCCCTGCGATCAGGCCACTCACACCCAGGCGATGATCAACGCCATCAAGAGTGGTCGGGTCGACATGATTAGCCATCCCGGCAATCCGGCGTTTCCCATCGACATTCAGGCGGTAGTCAAGGCCGCTGCCGAATACCGGGTGGCGCTGGAGGTCAACAACTCCTCGTTCAGCCACTCCCGTGCGGGCAGTGAAAGCAACTGCCGCGCCATCGTCGAGGCGGCGCGCGACCTTGGCGCCTATCTCACCTTTGGCTCCGACTCCCACGTGGCCTTTAGCCTGGGGGATTTCGACCATTGTCACCGTCTGGTGACCGAGACGGGCTTCCCCGAGGAGCGGATCCTGGTGCGCTCACCCCGGGCTTTGCTCGATTTTCTCGAGAGCCGTGGCCGCGCCCATATTCCCGAGTTCGCCGATTTGTAAGTTTGCAGGTAACACCATGAGCCAACTCATAAAATCGTCTTGGCTCGATTGACTTGTAGGCCGTTTTTTCTGAATCTGAAGGCATTGGCCGGTATAGCTCAGTTGGTAGAGCAGCGCATTCGTAATGCGAAGGTCAGGAGTTCGATTCCCCTTATCGGCACCATATAAAACAAAGGGTTAGCTTCGCTGAGAAGCTAACCCTTTGTGCTTTTTCGATAAATACCCCTCCATATACCCCGCTTTTATTCTTCATTACCCTCCTGCACTTCATTTTCTGATTCAGCCATGTCCCGAATGCACTTACCTTTCCTCAAATAATGAATACGTCTCATTACATTCATTTACAGGTATATGTTATCTCCATGAACCTACCCAAGGGGCTGCTCTGTGCAGTCCCTTTTTCATTGGAGATTTCTCATGGCTCACCTGATCGATACGATGGCCTACACCGGTCAAACGCCCTGGCATGGCCTTGGCAATGTTTTGCCCTCGCAACAATCCCTCGATATCTGGCTACAGGCAGCCGGCATGGATTGGACCATCGAGCAGAGCGACGTGATGTTTAACGTCGCCTCCGATGCGCTGCATATTCGCCCCTACAGCGATAGCAAGGTGCTTTATCGCTCCGATACCCTCGCCCCCCTATCGGTGGTCTCAAGTCGTTACAACGTGGTACAGCCTCACGAGGTGCTGCACTTCTATCAAGACCTGGTGGAAGCCGGTGGCTTTGAGCTGGAAACCGCAGGCTCGCTCAAAGGTGGCCGCAAACTGTGGGCACTGGCTAAGACCGGCCAGGATCTAAAACTCAAAGGCAATGACTTGGTAAAATCCTATCTGCTGCTGGCAACCAGCTGCGACGGCACGCTCTGCACCACGGCACAGTTCACCTCGCTGCGGGTGGTCTGCAACAACACCTTGCAGATGGCACTGCGCGGTGCTAGCGGTGCCATCAAGGTGCCCCACTCCACTCAGTTCGATGCGGCGACCGTCAAAGAGTCGCTTGGGCTCGGGCTCTCCCATTGGGATGAGTTCAAAGTCCAGAGCAAGGCACTGGCACAGCGGCCCGTGGCCCCTGAAGAGGCGCTGCGCTTTTTCAGCGACTTGCTGGCGCAACCGCTGGATGAGGAGAACATCATTTTCACCAAGCCGGTACAACGGTTGCGTGAGCTCTATCAGGGCGCGGGTATGGGCTCAGAGCTTGCCAGCTCACGTAATACCGCCTGGGGGCTGGTCAATGCGGTCACCGAATACGTGGATCACCACCGTCGTGCCCGTAGCCAAGATCACCGGCTCGATTCCGCCTGGTTTGGTCAGGGGGCACAACTCAAATCCCAAGCCTTGAACCAAGCACTTACCCTGCTGCAGTAATTCCTCTTCCCTATCTAAACCGCATAACGACCTCACCCGGACTGGCGCAAGCCAATCCGGGCGTCGCCATTTATGCCGTCAACAAGGAGTCGTCATGAAAGCAAAAGCCAAATATGGCCAAGCCCTGCGGCTGGCCTCCACTACCCAATTAACCCGCGAGCAGTGGCTCGCTATCCGTAAACTCGGCATTGGTTCCTCCGATGCTGCCGTGGCAGTGGGGCTATCCCCCTACAAATGCCCGCTCAGCCTGTGGCTGGAGAAGACCGGCCGCAAGGAGCCGGAGGATATCTCCCATAAGGAAGCTGTGTTGTGGGGCATCGAGCTCGAACCTGTGCTGGCACAGGTCTATGCCAAGCGCACAGGCTACAAGGTGCGCCGGGTCAATGCTGTGTTGCAACACCCCGAGCAACCCTTCATGCTCGCCAACCTCGACCGAGAGGTGGTCGGCCATCCCGATGGGCCGGGCATTCTGGAGCTCAAGACAGCCAGCTATCACAGCGCCCCCCAGTGGGAGGAAGGGGTGCCGGTGGCTTACCAGTGTCAGGTACTCCATCAGCTGGCCGTCACCGGCCATGCCTGGGCTGAGGTGGCAGTGCTGATCGGCGGCCAGGATTTCCGGATTTATCGCATCGAGCGTGACGAAGAGAAGATCCAGGATCTCACCGAGCGGGAAGCGCAGTTCTGGCAGATGGTGCAACAAAACCAGCAGCCCGAGCCCGACGGCTCCAGTGATGCCGCCAATGCCCTGAGCTGGCTGTTTCCGCGTGACGATGGCCAGACGGTGGATCTCTCCGATTCTCCCGAGTTCAACGAGCTGTTTGGTGAACTGCTGCGCTTGCGTCAGCAAAAGGAAGCCGTCGAGCTGCAGGAGTCACAGCTCAAGCAGCGGCTGCAAGCGACCTTGGGTGAAGCGACAGCCGGGCTGTTTGCCAATGGCAAGATCACCTGGAAGCGCAGTAAAGACCGGCTGGCACCGGATCTCGAAAAGCTCGGGCAGGATCATCCCGACCTGCTCACCCGTTATGTCAAACCGGTGCCCGGCGTGCGCCGTTTCACCATTCAACCCTTGAGGAACACACCATGATCAAAGGGCTGGCGATTACCCCACCCGTGATCGGGCGGATCTGCATCGGCAAGCTGGTGCAAAAACAGGATAAGTGGGTGCCGGAGAAGGATGATAGCTTCACCCTCACCACCCAGATACAGCAAAAGGGGGGATGGTTGCTCCATCCTCTGCATCAACACTACTCATCGCAGAAAAGTGGCCAGGGGCAGGAGCAAACCAAGATCCGCGCCATTCCGGTGCGAGTGCTGTTCAACGATAGCGACTTGAATCTGCGGGCGGAATACAGCGCGTTTGACCGGCAAACCGGCAGGCCGCTGTGTGTCGGGAATGGGGAGGTGGCAAGACGCGTGGGGGCACAAGGCATGGAGGAGGTCAGCTGCTCTGGACCAGAGCGCTGCGCCTTTGGCGGGCAACAGGGCTGCAAGCTGTACGGGCGACTGAACCTGTTTGTGGAGGGGCAAGGGGATGAGCTGGGCAGCTTTATCTTCCGCACCACCGGCTACAACTCGGTACGCACCCTGGCGGCGAGACTGAAGTACCTGGAGGCAGTAAGCGGGGGCCATACCCGCTATCTGCCGCTCACCCTGCGGTTGCGGGCCAAGAGCACCACCCAGTCGTACCGCACACCGGTCTATTACGTGGATTTAACTTTGCGGGAAGAAACCAACCTGACTGAGGCGGTCAGGCAGGCGCAGGAGGCGGCACTGCGTGACCAAGAGGCGGGGCTCGCCATCGACCAGATGGAGCAGGCTGCTCGTGACTTGCTGCGTAATGGCCAGTTTGAGGATATTGATGAAGAGGTACCGATGCTGCTGGAGGAGTTCTATCCTGAGCCAGAAATGATAGCGTCATCTTCCACCTCACAGCCTTTGGCAACCGTAACAGCACCAAAACGCCTCAGCCCTCGTTCCTCGCCCCTGACCAGTAAACTGGGTAAAAACGCGGCCCCTTCACCGCCTACGCCTGAGCCACAAAGCCAATAACTTACATTGGCATCTTGTTACATCCAATCAAATCAATCAGTAGCACAATATTCTGCTACCCATCACGACGGGACGTTTATCACAAAGCGTCCCGTTATTTCTCTCCATCGCTGGTTTGGGGTCAATAGATCAAGCCCTAGTGACACTCACGAAATCGGCACTCATTTCATCTATTTCCCTCCATTTTCAGGTCAAGAAGGTCTCTTCGAGACTTTTGACCATGGGGGTCAGTGTACCTTGCCCTATTGACCGGGAGGAGACCATGGCACTGGTAGGTTACGCACGTGTTAGTACGGGAGGTCAGAGCCTTGAAGTCCAGCTTCGAGCACTGGCCGAATGCAATAAAGTTTTCCAGGAGAAGGTTAGCGGTGCCAGTGATGATAGGCCACAGCTTACTCTCCTCTTGGATTATGTGAAGGAAGGAGACGTGGTGATGGTTACCAAGCTGGATCGTCTGGCTCGTAATACTCGTCACCTATTGGAGATATCAGAATTTCTACAACATAAGCAAGTTGCATTACGGATATTGAATCTGGGGATCGACACCTCAACGCCTACTGGCAAGTTAATGCTAACCATGATCGGTGCTATCGCAACATTCGAACGAGAGTTGATGTTAGAGCGGCAAGCTGAAGGTATTGAGTTAGCCAAGCGACGAGGTGTTTATAAAGGCCGAAAGCCTACCGCAATGGCAAAAGGCAATGAAGTTCTGGCACTGGTCGCCAAAGGATTACCCAGAGCTGAAATTGCCAAACGCACGGGGATCAGTATCTCCAGTGTGCAACGCATTCTCAGATCTCAGAGCAACTGAAAAATAGTGAGATTTACCGTTTCTGACGATAGCCATACACATCTATTTGATCATAGTTATTCAGTGAGATAAAAAATGAAAAAGCTGACATTCTGCTTACTACTAACTCTTATGTCTGGAAGTCAATCAATACAGGCGGCGGAGCCATTCACAGGCTTTCTGCCTGCACTAGTGCAGGACAAAACAGGAAAGCCATTTTGGTGCAACGCACACTTAAATTTAAACAGAAAATGCATCGCAACTGAAATAAGTAATCTTTCTATGGTCATTGTGCGCAGTCAACCATTCGGTGACTGTGAAGCTGGTATGTGGGGATGGATCTCCACAGCTGGCTCTCCACACAAAATTGCCATTGGTTATACAATTACACCCGATGAAAAATTCAATCTTTCACTGAAAGATATGTGTCGACCTGGCACTGTTGTCAAATTTCAACCAAACAAGAAGTATAAAAATGAGGAAGACCTAGTTGGTTTTTACAATGGCAAAGAAATATTCAGATATCTGGGGCGTAAATAACCAGATGCTTTTAAGATATGAGTAAATGCTACGAGGATTTTTATGAAAGACATACATCGGTATTTATTGGCCTCGACTCTGATATTTTCGGCCCTAGCCTGCAATGCGCAAGAACAACGCTACCTCGCTATCCAGCACACTGACACCGTTTACGCAAACCAAGGCGTCTGTGCGTATCACTTCTCTTTAGATAGTGGCGGGGCAGACGAGTTTGGACATTTGTATATCACGCTGCAATTTAATGACAAGAAGGGCAAAGCACTGGCCGAATCAACACTGGAAGTTGAACCCTTCGGAGGGAGCTCCGCGACTCGTTATGGTGGCGGTTTCACGGAAGTTGATTGCGGACAAGTTGAACAAGCCAAGTCCATCGCCATTATTCAGGCGACCGAAGTCTTTGCACATAACCAAGTTACCCGGCTCCCCATCTCCACCTTCACCCCTGAGTTTCATCAACCACTGAAGATCACCGTAGGCGGCAGGTAGTACGCTCAGGAAAAATAAAGCCAAAGGGCGTCACCGTGATGGTGACGCCCTTTTTCATTTCCAACCCTTGATGAGGATCATCACCCCATGACACGACATTTCATTATCGGCGATCACTTGGTAACACCGCAGTTTGAAAGCCTGCATCATGGCATCTTTGTTGGCCATGACCAGGTCATTCACTGTCTACCAACATCTACCGGTGATCACTCAGGGCAAATGGCGCTGACCTCCCTAGCTGAATTCAGCCAGCACAACGCCATCGAGGTCAGGCCCCATGCCATGCGCCTGTTCTGTCGAGAGGAGAGCCTGACGCGGGCCTACGCACGACTCAGCGAAGGTGAACAAGGCCAACCATTTGCCACTAGCGAGCAATTTGTTACCTGGTGCATTGAAGGGGTTCAGCATCCCCCGAAGCTGCTGCAGACCGCGGTAGCAACGATAGTGGCAGCCGAAGTGGCCCGCCATACGCTGGGCAAGGCTGCCACCAGTGCAACAGCAGGGCTTGCTGCCAGCACCCTAGCCACAACAGCTGGAGGTAGTGGCGCTGCTGCAACAGTAGTATCGGTGACCGGTATTGCCACGGCCCCGCTGTTAGCACCCCTTGCCGTGGGCGCCGTCGCAGCCTATGGCGTCAGCAAACTGTGGGATTGGTTAAACGACTGACCCATCACTTCAAAGCAAAACGCAGGGATGCTCTCCTGCTTGAACTCAATGAGGAAACACCATGACCATTCCCTTTTTCCGGGACGGCTTTGCCCTGCCCGTTGACCAAGCATTGCTGGTTCTGCTCAATCAGGAAATCGCTAAAACTGAGCTCAATATTGAGCACTTAACCCAACTGACATTCAACTTTCGTAACCTCGGCTATAGCGCTGAACAGGGCGGCGTGCACCCAGTCGAGATCCGCCTGATTCGTGGTCTCGATGGCTGGCTGTTCGATTACGTCACCGACTTTAGCTACCAGGGTCTCGGCCAGGATGCTGAGCTCTGCAAGGCGCTCGATTTCAACTTCCTCGATGGGGAACACACCATGTTAGGCTGGGGACCATTGCGACTGACCGAAGCGCGGGAGTTGTTCGATATCTGGCAGTGCAACTTCATTGCCTACTGCCGGTTAGAATGCTTCAGCGTCACAGTCGCAGGAGATTAGGAGGACACCATGAGCCAGCCTAGTTATGAGATCTGCATCGACCCCGAACGTCGCTGTTTCTGGCGTTGCCAAGCAGGGCCAGTCCCACTCAACGAACAACCCCTCGTACTAGGCAACTTTCTGAACAACCTGCAACGTATCTGTACTCATCGAGGCTTAACAGTGGTAACCGACCCATTAACCTAAGAAGATACATAAGACGAGAATACCGGTGACGCGAGAAGTCGCCACCATGGCTACAGCCATACCGACGACCAACTTAAGGTCACTCAGCGTAAACCGATCGCCCTTTGACCCCAGCAGGCAACATGCCTGCTGGGGTCTTTCATTTTCTAGAGATTCTATGTTCTACCACAAACTCAAGGAACTCGGCACCTATATCGGCAGCTGAGCACAGATATGCTATGCGGATTTAGCATTTTTCAGCAGCTTTCATGGCTCTGACAAGCTGTTCTGCTATGGCACGGATCACATTCATACACACTGAGTTACCGAACTGCTTATAGATCTGCCCTTGCGATACGGCATCAACGATAAATGAATCGGGAAAGCCCTGTAGCCGCGCACATTCACGAGGCGTCAATTTTCGCGGATTTTTTCCCAAATGGGACTGATCAATAAGAATCTCAGAGCCGTCCTTGTAGTAGCGTGCACTGATCGTACTAGTATAGGGGCTGTCTTTATTGAAGAGAGAGTAACCGAAGCCATTTCCTTTTTTTTCGTGTCCGGCCTTACGCTTCTGATGTCCGGCCCATAACGTATCGGAAATGGTGTACTTATCATCGGCAGGCGCCAAATTGTCCAGATTTTCCAAGATATCGCCGACACGTGTAGGTGTCATTGGAGGCACCGGCCACTGAAAAACTTGGTCAAAATCGACATCAGAGAAATAATTTTTATCGAAGCCGACAATAAAAATCCGTTCGCGATTTTGCGGTGCACCGAAATCTCCAGCCCTCAGTACACGATAATCGACCCAGTAATTCAGCTTCTCGGACAACGCTTGGCGAGCATCTTCACTCATGGGTACATCGTCAGGGATTGAATGCGTGTCCGTACCGCGCAGGATATCTAGGATGGTTTTAAGCGTCCGTCCTTTGTCATGGCCCTGCAGCTGTTTCACGTTTTCAAGCAGGAACGCCTTGGGACGCTTTGCTGCCATGATGCGCTGGATCTCAAAAAACATCGTACCGCGGGTATCGCTGAAACCCTTCTTCAGTCCGGCCTGCGAGAAAGCTTGGCAAGGAAAACCGGCCAGCAGGACATCGTGATCTGGTATGTCGGCGGCAGCGATTTTGGTAATGTCGCCATGCGGCATGGCCCCGAAGTTGGTTAGGTAGGTTTTTTGGGAAAACTTGTCCCATTCCGATGTAAACACGCAACAACCACCTTGTTGCTGGAATGGAAGACGAATGCCGCCAATGCCAGCAAACAGGTCGATAAAGGTAAAGTCGTGCCCATCTTCTTGACGTTGGCTGAACGGGGCATTGGCAAGATACTCATCCATCCTTTTTTCCAGTGCGAGTATGTTTTGCCACTTGGCTGCCGAAGGCTCATGCTCTTCTTCTTCCCAACCCCGTATCGTTCTCTCGCCTGCGGCGCCAAGACCCAGCAGGTTGGCGAGTTCTGTACGGCCAATACCGAGTCTGTCTCTCAGCGACTTGATGTACTGGGGTTTATTCTGACTGCTCATCTAGGGATAACCTTATCCGGTTTTTAACCCGGCGAAGGTAGCACTGTGCACGCCAGCAGTCAATCTGCACGAGCCAGCCTTTCCGCTGCAATTGCAGGGACGTGGCGAGTGTCGCAGCGACCTCGGCAGCAATTAGGGGTCAGAAACCCTAGGACTGGTGGCTCTGGGCATGGCTGCGCCGGTGTTGAAAATCTGTCTGGTTAGGTTTGCCAGCTTTTCCCCAGTTGCGTACAGACGTAGTAACGCCAGCGGATCTTGGTAATGGCAATGTATCGGGCCGTACCCCAACGGACCGTTAGAAGTATCGGCTGGTTTGCTGTCCCGTTCTGCAACAAAAGCCGTTTTCAGGTTTCCCTCCCCATTTCCCGGAAAAATGAAGTGGTTGGAAATGTGCGTCCTCGGGTACAGGTGCTTGATGGCCTGCTGGTAAAAAAACTGCTTTACCAAGTCCGGCCAGCCCGGTGCACTTTGTGGTGAACGTGCGTCGTAATACTTGGCATCGATGACCGCGATATGCTGCATGCCAGAGTCCTGCAGCACCGTGTCGGTTCGTTGCCCCTTGCTGGCAACCAGCGCCACCTTGTTGTCGGTAGTGCGGTATGCTGGCACCGGTAAGCGATCATTTACTGTCAGCTTGCCGACCAAGCATTCATCCAGCATGGCCTCCCACAGACCATGAAACTTTTTAACGCCTACCAGCAACGGTCCCCGTGCAGTACCTTTTTCCTTTTCGAGATAGGCAATCAAGCTGCGGATCAGGAAGATATCTCTCTCCGAGTAGCTCAGCTGCAACTCTTTTCCGAGGTGTCTTATCCACGCAGCAGGTGTACCGGCTGGGGTGGGCATGCCGACCAGTCTCCGATCCACCACGTTCGATCTGCCCAGCCACAACATGCCATAGGCCGACAGCACCTCCCGCATGACTAATGCATGTATCCGCGCAGTCATGCAGTCGGTACTGTAATGTGTCCGCGTGGTGGAAAGGTCTAGATATACTGGTCCGCCTGCACTGGGATACGCTGTATTGCGGGCGATGGTTCTCGGCCAGTTGGTTTTGCCATTGTTGGTCGTTCGCACGCGAGCACGACGAACATACAGACCGCTTGCCAAGTAGTCCTCGATGAGAGCCACGGCAAGGGAAAGCGACTCGCCGCCGGTGACCATCGTCCCATGATCATTGGCCCGCATGCCACTATCCCGTGTTCTGTAGAACCTCACAAGAGCACGGAGCAGGTAATACGCCGAACGATCTGCCGGCTCGCTAGAGCCGGCATTATTGCGTGGCAAGAAGACGATAAGCCTGCAGCCAACCCTGAGCAGGCCACAGAAATATATACTCCCGCTATCTAGGTCAACCAGCCTGAGCTCCTTCAGCACTGCCGCCACACCATCCGGAATGTCTGAATTGTTCACATTCATGCGGTCTGAAAGATACAGAATGTCAACCGGCTGCATCTTGTACCGTTCCGTTGGCTGGGGCCAAGTTGTCCACTGCTGTTTCTGCGTTAACCCCAGCAGTTTCCAGAGCTTCTTCAATGGGCTGCGAAAAAACTGGCTTCCCCGCCCTGAAGGCTGCAGACAAGGCACCATAGGTCTTGTAGATAGAAGAAAAGATGCGGTCGTGCCCGTGATGTCTCAGTACATCATCCCACAGGTAAATGAACAGCTTACCTCCAAGCGCGGACCTAGCCGTTTCTTCGTCTTCAAGTTCTTTGGCGCTGAGGAAGAACGGCCCGAGCAGACGGTCTTCAGGCACATCGCAGTCAATCAGTGCAGCATTAATGCTCTCGGCAAGTACCGGCCAAGTGAGGGTAACCAGACCATTGGTGGTTACAAGCGTGAGCTCGGTCTGCGGAATGCCTGCGGCGCTGAAATCTATTGGTAGATACTCGAAGCGCCAACGCCGCTTAAATGCCGTATCAAGCGGCATAACGGCTTGGTCACTGCTGTTCATAGTAGCAAGCAGCGATAGGTTGGCCGGTATCCGAAGCACATCCAGTGAGGGAAAGCCTTTATCTTCAAGCACATGGTTGATGTAGCCAAGCATGTCAGGGTCGGCAGCGCGGATGCTGTAAGTGCTCCCGCCGTCAGGGTTGCGGTCCAGCAACTGGAACAGCTCGCCGAAAACTGCTGCCGCAGAGGCGCGGTTGATTTCCTCGATGACCAGAGTAACTTTCCGGTCTAGGTTCATCAGGGCATGGACCAGCGCATCAGTGAAAGGCCCAGGTCTGAAGCGATAGACAACACTGCCACTTTCGGTCACGGGCTTCAGGGAACCGACAAAGTCAGCATGTTGGGTATCTGGATGGAAAACGGTAACGAACGTGTCGGAGCTGACAGTGCATTCGTTGTGCACTCTGTAGCTTTTTCCAGTGCCGGGAGCGCCGTAGAAGATACAGTTTATACCGCCTGTTATTGGCTCCCCTATAATGCGATGGCGTTTTTCCGACTCCACGTAATAGTAACCGTCCCGTAGCCTGACGCACATGTTGGGCCAGAGCTCCGCAACCTTTGCCGATATAGCGTCCAGCGTTGTCGCTTTCAGCAGGTCCTTCCGGACGAAAACGTATCTATTGCAACTCTCTAGATAGTGAACAGGGCTCTGAATGTAATTGGGGTTACTGGGTTCCGGTGTCGGTCTCAACAAGAATGCATCGGAAATTCCTTCCCAGCTTGCTTTATCAGTATTCGGAATTCCATCCAGCTTTCTATCCCAACCAAGGGCGGACATCACTAGGAGTATTAGCTCCTCGCTGTTATCAGTCCGGAACAGCCAAGGTATTACATGGCTATAGCATTTCTGAAGATGAAGGAAAACTTCCTCATTTTCAGAAATGGATAAAAGTAGATCAGCCAGTGTGTTGGAGCTGGCATTGGGTACTGGCATGGCTGCCAGCAAAATAGACCCGAAGAAATCATCAAGTGTTCTGTGGGAAGTATCATCGTTGATGAATTTCTTGGCGCCAAGCCGAGCAGCTTCTTGATTAAAAATTTTGAAAAATTGCTGTTGGCTGTAGAGATCAAGTTTGCCGATTGCTGCAGATGTATCATCAGAGTTACGCAACACACTGATGAAACCATTCTTGGTGCTAATTTCTTTGCTCAGAGCTGTAAGTACCATCTGGTAGCTGCCAAGCAGCGTCATTAAGGGGCGCAGCTTCAATGCATAGAGAAAGTACTGCCCAGGAATGTAACTGCTATTACCGCTGCGTCCAATGATCTCTACTTTTGCCGAGTGACCAAATACCGTGATTTTTCTGTTGGACTGACTCAGGCCTGAAAGAACCTTCTGCGTTTCGGGATCGAATACGATTTCTTTGAAGTCCCAAGCCTCGCAAGGATCATTTTTGTACAAATCTCCTACCATCTTAAGTTCGGAAAGCATGGTTTCTACCTGTATTGTCTGTTCAGTCGTGCTTTATCCAGAGTTCCCTGGAAAGCGTCTGCCGCATGTTCTCGATGAACTTCTTGTTCTGGTCGGAAAACTGCGAGTTCTCAAACTGGGCTAGGAAGAACAAAAGCTCCGCCAGTGCGGGTGACTGCTCCTGTGACAGCCTCCTTATCAAGGGGTGCTTGTTGTTGATGGTAACGAAGTGGTCATCCTCGTAACCGGGCTCCCACAGCGAGCCATCGGTGGTAACGGCAAAGCGCACGTCCAGGTCTGTCCGCGTCGATGTGATCACACTGATCTTATGCAGCCGATTCCCCTTGCCGGAAAACAGCAGGCGGAAATCCAGCAGGGCGTTGAAGATGATGGCCAGTGCATCGCTGAAGCCAGAGCGATAGATGTTGTAGCGATCGGCAATGATGTTGCCGAACATATCGGTGTTGTCCTGCCCGATGGCGTCACACTCCGCGAAGCGCTCGACCAACTCCCTGACCGAGCTTGGCATGAACAGGCGGGTATACTTCTTGCCCTGATGAAGCAGTGCTGCTACGACACGGTCGGCGGAAAACTCGAACTCCGGCACGCTGAGCATTTCCGCGATTTCGTAAGCCATGCGGGCAATCGGACTGTTGGCGGGCAACTCGGCGGTGACCCAGCCCGACAGCGTAGCGAACTTCCGCTCCAGAACGTTCGTCGGCAGGTCGCTCACCGGATGCCCCAGTTTTTCCTCGAATGCCCCCGCCTTGTTGAATGCCAAGGTGCTGGCAGCAAGCTGGTAGATATAGTCGGTCACAATCTGGTCTGACTCATCGAAAATCCGGTTGAACAGGTCTATAGGGAGCGGAATCCTGTTCTGCCAGAAAATCAGGCCATCAACGCGGTAAGCCCTGTTCCTATCGTGCAGGTAGCGTTTGAAGTCGGCAAGGTCGTATTGGTAACTCATTCGACGTCCTCCTCCGGATCTGGCAGTTCAAGACTCAGATAGCGCAGGGTATTGCTGACTTTGTGCCTGAACCCCTTCAGTGTGTGCTGGTTGGCTTCGGAGTATTCTCCGTGCTCTGCGTTTGCCAAGCTCCACAGCAGCATGTCCAACGCCTTGACGGCCTCTTCATTGTCCTTGCAGACGTTGTACATCTTGGCAAAGTAGGGGTGCGACCTGCCCAACGTGACGCAGGTGTTACCTTGGGTATCGCACGAAGGCTCCCACAGGCTATCACCAGTGAGTGACTTCTCTTCATGAACACGTACTGTATTGTCCTCATAGACGCGGATATCAGGGACCGCCACGGGCTTTGTCTGATTCCGGTTACGGATGGTTACCGACTCTCCGTCAACCCTGATATCGGCATTCTTGGTGTGACCATCCTGCTTGCCGATTGCATTGTTCGCAGGTCCATGTAGCGTTGTACCTTTATCCGAACCTTTGCTGTCTGTTTGCTTTGACTGCGCACTGAGAAGCGCCTGCCGCCATGGCGCGATCATGCGTTGCAGCTCTCCGCGCACATCGATCGGGATGATGACGCGGCTCTTACGGAAGTCGATGCTGAAGACGTCGTCGAGTTCGTGGGTAAAATCAAGAACCACCCGCAATCGGGTAATCTTGCTTTCTTTCTGGTACATGCGGTGCGGCCAGCCATCATGCCAAATCAGCCGGCCTTCTCGGTAGATATAAAAGCCTTGGTTGTCCAGACCGTATCGAACAGCAGCCTGCTCTTCGGCGTTAAGATCATTCTGCGAGGGAATCAAACTTCCCTTGATGGTAAATCCATGCTGCTTGTCGTCGAGCAACACATGGACTGCTTTTTCTTTCAGCAATTGCGGACGAGCATCGCTGGCAGTGACTAGGCCAGAGCACAATGGGTCCCACCCTTTCAGTTGGATGTCAGGCTCGTCGATAATCTTGATAGAGATCGCTACCTCACCGGCTGCAAGAAACTTGAAGAAAACGGCACTCAGCTCATCCTCCAGCTCCTTGCCCAGTGCTTTGATCTGCTTGACAACTTGCTTATCGCTGCCTTGCTTGACCAGCCGGTCGATCTTTTCCCAAATGATCATGGTACCGGCATCGCCGGCAAACGCTTCAAGTGACTCGAAGTCCTCGTAATAGTCATTGTGGTCCGGCGTTTCCAGCTCCCACTTATCTTTCTTGCAAATGGTGTCCAGATCCCAACTGCGACCAACGTTGGAGCCCTCCTTGCGCGAGAGGACTACGAGGCGACGGCAGAAGGCCGTCGAGGCAGTTTTCAGGCCCATGCCGAACTTGCCAAGCGATTTCGGGTTAGGACGCTTGTCGGAGCCATAGCGCATGGCATTTTTCAGCTCGGCATCCGTCATGCCTTCGCCGTTATCGGTAATGATGACCCTGAATTCTCCCATCAGGTATTGCAGTTCGATGGAAATCTTGGTGGCATTTGCGGCGATCGAGTTGTCGACTATGTCGGCAAAGGCCGCCTTTTCGCTGTAACCGGTGTCCCGCAGGCTTTCTACCAGCCTAGCTGCGGAGGGGCGGAAGTCGTCTTCTTGGAGGTCCATGCTTGTCATTTCGTGAGTGATTCCAGGTAGTCCAGCATCAGCTGTTTATCGGTTTCCTTGTGTCCGGTGACGGTCACGACCTGTTCGCTTAAGGTTTGCTTCAGTCGTAGCCGTTCATCGATCATTTCTTCGATGGTGTCCGCGTAATACAGATAGTGCACACTGACCACCGATTGCTGTCCGTTCCGCCAAGCGCGGGCTGTTGCCTGCGCCTCAAGAGCAGGGTTCCATTGCCGGCAATAGTGGATGACATGCGTGGCTGCCGTGATATTCAGCCCCATGCCAGCAGTCTTCGGGTGTAGCAACAATACTGAAAAGCCGGCAGAAGCTGAGAAAACGTCAATCAGGGGCTGCCGTTCTTCATTGGGCGTGCGCCCATCGATGACACCGGCTGTCACACCGTATTTTTCGCGGATGGCCGAGTGGATCAAGTCAATTGCCTTCTGGAACGTGGCAAATATGATCACTTTTTCACCCAATACAGCGATGTCATCCAGCGTCATTAGCAGCAGTTCAAACTTGGCACTATAGGCTGCCAGTGATTTTACATCGCGGGGTATTGCTGCATCGAGCAGCGCTGGGTGCGCCGTGTACTGCTGTAGCTTGTTGATCAACTGCAGGATGCCGCTACCACCTTTGGCCGCATCCTGTTGTATTTCATTGATGAGGGCATCGTAATTCTTTCGTTCCCGCTCACCTGCAGTGATCGCTGTGTGGATATCGATCTTTTCTGGCAGCTGCGCCAAGACATCCTTCTTCATACGTCTTAGGGTGATCTGTCGCAGGCTCTGCTCAAGCTCATCAAGATTAGTTTCGATTGTGTCGGTAATGTCCCGATGAACATACCGTGACCGGAAGTCCTGCTCGTCGCCCAGATAGCTGGGGAAAATAAGATCACAAAGTGCCCATGCATCCATCAGACTGTTTTCAACTGGCGTGCCGGTCATCGCTACGGATGCAAAGGTATTAAGCCGTCTGGCGGCCAGTGATCTTCCGGAGCGGGAATTCTTCAGCATGCTGGCTTCATCGTAGAGAACGAGATCAAAAGACAGCTCCTCCAGCATCGCAATGTCGGAAGTCAAGGTGGTGTAGGGAGTCACAATGATGTTGTGCTTTTCCAGCACCGTGCTCAAACCCTCCCTGTATGGTCCGTAGTGCAAATATGGGTGTAGCTCTGGGGCAAAAAAACGGAATTCCCTGACCCAGTTATCAAGCAGGGGGTTGGGGACGACGATCAGAATCCGACCATCCGGATTGTTCTGCAGAAGATCGCAGCACAAGGCAATAACCTGCGCGGTCTTACCTAGGCCCATGTCGTCAGCTAGTAAAGTCCCTATGCCGTTGCTAGCACAAAATACTAACCACTCAACACCATATTGCTGGTAAGGGTAGAGCTCGCGTACGAAGAGCTTGCCGTGAGTGCAGGCCTTTTGCTTCTTGGCCCTGAAGCGGTCAACGAGGGCAACCGGAATTTCGCTTATCAGACCTTCCCTGCGCAATTCTCGCAGCAGACTGAGCAAGCGAGGCAAATGCAGCTCGTTAACCGCGGCAATCACATGTTGCCGCAGGCGGTCGCTGATAAAATGGACCCGTTTGTTGTCAGCTATGAAATAACCGTGTTGCGCTACGGTTTTCACTTGGCAAGCATCAAGCAAGGCGTCCCTGAAATGCAGAGTAAAGCACGGGGTGACATCGGGGTTGAATCTAAAACTCAACTCAGCAGGACGGCGCGAGACGACCAAATCGATTTCGTTGCCATCCATCAGAACGGTGAATTTACCAAGTTTGAACAGCATAAAGGGCTCTAATGGAACCCCGCTTGCAAGAATCAAACCGTCGTGAGCTGTGTAAACCATTCTTTATCCTATTGCAGGGATGGTTCCTATTGAAATCACTCTACACAAACGTCCATCTCTGCTTATCGACACAAATCCATGCGACACATTCTAAAGATTTAGAATTGATATGTCTCATCAGAAACCGTGATGTGGCCTATTTTTTAGTTAAAACAACCCCTTAAACCTGCTTCGTCTAGCCTTGTTGTTTAAATCGAAGGGTGGGGAAATTCAGGAGAGCAGTGGCTATAGCGGTCAATTGCGGAATCTGCTCACAAGCAAAAACCTCTTGAGAGCCAAGGAAGCAAAGGTCTCAGACACCCAGTGATATGTCGACTCTGACTATGGAATGGTGACCTCTACGACAAAAGCACTGTTTTTCCTTACAGGGATATTGTGCCTCTGGGTCAAATGAGTGATAGACTCCGCACAATTTTTTCAAGACTGGATTCAACCATGAACAGTGCATTGCAACTCAGCTCTCTGGATGAAATCCAGAACTATCAAAACCCTAGCCTCAAAGAAGACCGTCATCTGATGGAGATGGTCCTTGAAATCTATGATCAGAAACAAATCGCGGAGAAGTTGCGTGAAATGGGCGACAGCGAGTGGACCCGCGAGGCACTCAATCGCTGGCTTAATAGAAAAGTTGAACAAAAGCCACTGACGCATCACGAAACCGAAATGCTTAAAGGACTGTTGCCTTCACCACCCAAGCATCACGGAAGATACGATTTCAAGTTTATCGATCTATTTGCCGGCATTGGTGGCATCCGCAAAGGATTCGAGGATATTGGCGGCCAGTGTGTATTTACCAGCGAGTGGAACGAACAGGCAGTCAGGACCTACAAGGCCAACTGGTATTGCGACAAGAAACATCACAAGTTCAACTCGGATATCCGTGAAATCACTATGCCGGACAATGAAAACCGTGACTTTGTTTATGCTCATATCGACAAGGAGATCCCAGATCATGATGTTCTGCTGGCTGGTTTCCCATGCCAGCCATTTTCCTTAGCCGGTGTATCCAAAAAGAACTCGCTTGGTCGCGCCCACGGTTTCGAATGCGAGGCCCAAGGGACCCTGTTCTTTGATGTCGCTAGGATCATCGATGCCAAGCGGCCAACTGCGTTTGTCTTGGAAAACGTCAAGAACCTTAAAAGTCATGATAAGGGAAATACCTTCAGAGTAATCAAAGAGGCTCTGACAGAACTGGGTTATTGGATCGCGGACCTTGATGCAAATGGTTCAAGTGACCCCAAAATTATCGATGGAAAACATTTTATTCCACAACACCGAGAACGTATTGTCCTCGTGGGTTTCAGGAAAGATTTGAATCTGCACGAAGGTTTTTCACTAAAGGATATATCCAAGTTATTTCCAGCAAAGAGAGTTACTTTCGCTGACTTGCTTGAACCAGTTGAGCAGCTTGACCCTAAATACATCCTGACACCCAAGCTGTGGGCGTATCTTTATCAATACGCCAAGAAGCACCAAGCAAAAGGTAATGGCTTTGGCTATGGGCTCGTCAATCCTGAGAGTCCTGCAATCGTTGCTAGAACGTTATCTGCCCGCTATCACAAGGATGGCTCAGAAATCCTGATTGATCGTGGCTGGGACATGCAGCTGGCAGAGGTAGACTTCAATAATGAACAAAACCAGCAAAAGCGCCCACGCCGTCTTACACCTAGGGAATGTGCCAGATTGATGGGGTTTGAACAGCCGAGAGAATATAACTTCAGGATACCAGTCTCCGATACACAAGCATATCGGCAATTCGGTAATTCGGTTGTTGTCCCTGTGTTTGCAGCTGTAGCCAAGATGATGAAACCGATTTTATTAAAGTCTAAAAACAAGACATAATACATTTCACTATTTATATCTATTGTAGTGTCCATCAATTTCATGATGGGCATTTTTTTGACTAGATAGTTAAAAATGACGCCAGCCTTATATTTATATACAATTACCTATGATAATGGAGTAAATCATGGAAAATTCAAAAACATTAGATGTATTAAATTCTCGGTTTCGCATGATCGGATTATCAGCAGATTGGATTTATCAAGCGTGGTTAATCACAGGCACTCTAAATAGAGGGGTTATTATTTTTGAAAACGAAGATATTTCTACATATGAACTCGTTGAATTTTATTATGAAGATGAACAGCGTGTAGAGAAAATTTTATTCTCTGGCTCGTTAGGAGACGTTATAGAATTTTCTTCTTGTTTAAAATAATAGGCAAGACCACCTCTGAAATACCGTACCGTTCAAAAGTCAGGCAGCCTTTGGTAGCTCATCCAACATCATCTAAGGCTGCCGAAATCCCAAACATATCCCAGACCAACCACTCAACTACCGCTTGCAGCCACAGGATATCCAGCAACACTAAGCTCAAAACGCGGATCCTCCAGCATACTGTCCGTCAAGCCATTACTGCTATCGTTCCCATGAGTAATAGGGATGTGCACTACAAGGTAGTGCATCGACATGCTGAAGATGTTGTCAGCCAACAAACTACTTGCCATGTCTTGATTGCAGCCTGATTCCTTTAGATGAAATGTACATATTTTGTACTTTTGAAGAACATTTTTGATGTCCAGTAAGACCAAGGTACGCCACTCTTGGTTTGCAAGACTTGCGCTGGTTCAAAGGTGGTGCGCTATAATGGCTGTATATAAATACAGGTGTTTTGCCATGAAGTTGTTAACCCCAGACCCATCACCCGCCGAGGTGACCATCCCGCTGTTCTTGCACCGCGCCTCTTGCGGCTTTCCCAGCCCAGCCAGCGACTATCTGGAAGGGAAGTTGGACCTCAACACCCACTGCGTGGCGCACCCTGCAGCAACCTTCTATCTGCGTGCCGAGGGGGAGAGCATGACCGGGGTCGGCATCTTTCCCGGTGACTTGCTGGTGGTCGATAAGAGCCTCACCCCGCGCCATGGTGATGTGGTGATTGCACTACTCGATGGCGGCTTCACGGTAAAGACCTTGCAGCTCAAGCCGAGGTTGCGGCTGTTGCCAGCCAATCCGGCGTTCGCGCCTATCGACCCTTGTATGAGTCTCTCCCTGGAGTTGTTCGGAGTGGTCACCCATGTGATTGGCAATCTGAGGCAGCGTGATGGCTATAGCGCTCGTTGATGTAAACAACTTCTACGCCAGCTGTGAGCGGTTGTTTCGCCCTGAGCTGCGTGGCCGCCCGATCGTGGTGCTCTCGAACAACGATGGATGCGTGGTGTCACGCAGCCCCGAGGCTAAGGCGATGGGTATCAAGATGGCCGGGCCCTATTTCAAGATCCGCGAGCAGTTCGAGGCGCATGGCGGTGTGGCATTCAGCTCCAACTACGCGCTCTATGGAGACATGTCTGGCAGGGTGATGAGCACGTTGGAGACCATGGCCCCCGAGCTGGAGGTCTACTCCATCGATGAAGCATTCCTGTCACTGTCGGAGTCGTTTGCCGGGGACCTGACAGCCTATGGACAACAGATCCGGCAGCGAGTGTGGCAGTGGACCGGCCTAACGGTAGGGGTTGGGATCGGCCCCACCAAGACCCTCGCCAAGCTGGCCAACTATGCAGCCAAGAAGTGGCCTGCCACGGGCGGCGTCGTGGACTTGCGTGACGAGCTGCGCCGTGCCCGGCTGATGGCCATCACCCCGGTGGATGAGGTGTGGGGCATAGGGCGGCGCTTGGGGGCCAAGTTGGTGGCACAAGGCATCAACACCGTTGCTGACCTGGTGGCTAGCGACGCCAAAGGGTTACGCGCCCAATACGACGTGGTGGTCGAGCGGATCGTACAGGAGCTGCGTGGCCTACCTTGCGCAGAGCTGACCGTTGAACCGGCGGCGAAGCAGCAGATCCTCTCGAGCCGTTCTTTTGGTGAGCGCGTGACTGACCGTGGAGAAATGGCCCAAGCGTTGTCAGGCTTTATGGCTCGCGCAGCCGAGAAGCTGCGGGCCGAGGGGATGTGTTGCCAACGGGTGCACCTGTTCGTGCGAACCAGCCCCTTTGATGAACGAGCCCCTTACTACAGTGAGCAGGCTGGCATCCGGCTGGTCTGCCCTAGCGATGATACCCGGTTGCTGCTGCAGCAAGTGAACGTGCTGCTACCGCAGATTTGGCGCGATGGTTACCGCTATCAGAAGGGTGGGGTCATGCTGAGTGAGTTCACCCCCAAGGGGCAGCAACAGGCTGACCTGTTTGCCCCGTCCTCCGCTCAATCAGATGCGCTGATGGCCGTGATGGATCAGATCAAAGCCAAGGGATTGGGGCGCGTAGGCTTTGCCAGCCAAGGCACGGGGTCGCCTGAGTGGATGATGCGACAAGAGCACCTGAGCCCCTGTTACACCACACGCTGGGAGGACCTGCCGGTGGCTAGGTAAGCGAAGGTCTGCTCACAAGAAACTAGGGAAAGTGCGAACAAGTATCCCAAGAACAAAAAATGAAAATTTTAGTCATTTAATATCAATGGGTTACCAGTAAATGCTCTCGTGCCATATGACTTATTCGCACCTTCCCTAGTGTAACGCGTTATGGTTGATCATCTTTGACAAAAAAGTACGTCTCCAAAAATCCTAGATACTCGTCTAGGTCGAGTGGATAAGATTCAACTGCCTTACCAACTCATTAGGAGACTGATATGTCAAAACAGCCCACTTCAAGCAATCAGCAACGCCCACAGCAAAACGATAGAGCTAATGCGCTAAACAACAATCGCGGCTCTTCTGGAACCAACCCGACTAATGCCCATGTTCACGGCAACCGTGGCAAACAATTGAACCCGAACCAGCGCTAGGATACGCCCCAAGGCTTTAAACTGGGAAAACAAGGATTCGATATGAAGACAAAAGTTTGCTTCGCCACGCAAGGAGAGCTGGTCAAACTAGCTTACGATGCATTAGGTGTTCTTCCCCGGAAAGAAGATCCCTATCATGATTTTGATGAAAAAACCAAAAAGGCTATTCAGAAGCAGTTGGGAAGGCTAGCCAAAGAGGAGGGGCATCTTGAAGCGAACTTCGACCGAGCCATTCAATCGCTTAGCTTTATCCTCACCGGCTATCTACCCAACACCCGAATCATGAGTGCTATTGGCGACACGTTAGCTGATCTTCACGATGCGTATAACAAGTTGGTACGCAGCGAGGGCACGTATCTGGATAAAGCGGAGACTCTCCGTTACTTCATTTCGGTCAAGGCCGTTCCTCTGCTCGTAGTGTCGCTGAACCAGAATCTGCTTTATTACAAAATTTCTGATTTTGAACTCGATACGCCGAAAGACGAATTTTGGTTCCTACCATCGGTAACTGATGACGGCACGTTGACGCTACCGTTAGAGAAGGTGATGCGCTGGGCTTACCAACTTTGCGCCACCTCTCAGACACAATTCCATTACCCAGGAAAAAATGCAAAAAGTGACAGTGCTGCGCGTCAGCATAATCTTGATAATGCGATCAACTGGATCCAGGGCGCTACACTCCCAGCTCTGCCGGCACTGATTAAAAACTTTGAAGACTCATTCCTCAACATGGCTGAGAACGGTCAAGAGATCCCTAAACCAGTACAGACAAGTATCCTGACTGCCTTGGTGTTTGCACGGGTCACGAGCTATGTAACGAAGGAAATCGTCCGAGCATACGATGTTTCCTACTTGAAAGATGTCTGTACTCAATTCCGAGAATACGCCTTGTGGATTGCTGATGATGTGAATGAATTCAAGGCTGAGATTCAGCCCATCATTCAGCGGCAAGAGTCGCCTGAATCAGCGTTGGCGATCTGGATAGATGCCTGTGGCGATTACTGGAATTTCTTCAACAGGAAAGTAATGATGGTGGCTGATACGCTGCAACGTCTCCACGATGAGAAACCGGATCAGCCGATGCGTGAGGATGTAATTGCAGCACTAACCAGTAAATATGGTCGCTTTGCCTTATGCGTTTGCATGGACACCTCCAAGCGGAAAATGTCTTTTAATCCGCCTGAAGGTTTCGTCAAAATGGCGATGCTAGGGTTCTCACTCAAACGAGATGCAGACACCCAATGGGACCAGATAGACGAATATGCAGAGCAGGTAAAAACTTACGGGCTAGATGAGCATCTTTGTTGGATGGAACCTTGGTTACGTGCTGTATACCACTACCGTAAAGATAACTTCAAAACAGCCATGGGCTACTATCAGATTGCCTTTGACCACGCCAAGTATCGGGCTGGTAAGAATCAATATGATCTAGTAAATCAGTACGTTGAAGTAGCTGCCAAAAACGACAAGCGGCAATGCTTCAAAAAGGGTATTGAATGGGCGCAGTACCTAGGTCTCAAAGTACGCTGGCTGCGAGATGATGAACCGACTGAAGAAAAGTTAGACTTCGTTTATGGGATGTTGAAGATGGCCAGATACGATCACCAGATGTAGTTCTGGCCCTTGCTCCCCACTTCAGTAAGTGGATAGTTTTTAAAGAAATCCAAAGGGGTAACTTGCCAGTTAAAGACCTGCGCCTAGGCTCAAAAACAGTATGATGGCGTCCATATACCATCGGCAGGCAGGGAAGACCTGCCGGTGGCGAGCTAGTCCTGAGTCTGTTAGTTGCGGGGCTAGATGGTTGACGCGTTCAGAATCCAATACCTTCCAACGTCCGCTCTTACGCGGCCCAACAAAGCGTAATCGCCCCTCTTTGACCAGCACGGCAACAGCTCTATCCACTGTACTGGTCGATTTGCCAATCCGCTCTGCGACTTGTTTGAGCCTTATGGCCAGCTCAGCCACCAGTTCCGCCAAGATAGCCAGGGGGGGGAACCGCTTTTCTACCTGCGTTTCAACCTTCATTTCTACCCGCATTTTCACCTGATGAGGTGATACTGCTGCAGGTTGAATCGCAATCGCTTGGACCAGCGCATCGCGCAGTGCTTCCAGTAAAAAAAGGATAAACTCGGTACAATCACTGCGACTATCAGCCTGACTTAGCTGCTGATTGTAGTGATCTTGCTGTGCCTTAATGACCGTCTCCACGGGTAAGAAGGCCATTACAGGCTGCCAGCGGCTTAACACCACAGTCTGCCACAGACACCTCATCCGACCATTACCATCAGCAAAGGGATGAATAAGCTCCAGCTCGTAATGCAAGGCACAGGAAGCGATCTGCGGATGAGCTTCGCTCTCTGCCTGCCACGTCAATAGCAGTCCCATCAGACGAGGGACCTAGTTCGCAGGGGTTGCCATATACACTAACTGCTCGCCTCGATAGATACCTACACCACCGCTACGCCAGTGACCCTCATCATCACAGAGTCCACGCATCAGGAGTCCATGAGCACCTGGTAAATCTTCCGCTGAAGCAGGACCCCAATCAGGCATTGCCTCATAGGCCGCAAACGCATTACGGACCTCTTGGATTTCCCGTGGAAGCCCAAGCACCGTCTTCCCCTCAACCACTGCCGTCACCTGCTCGACACTCAAGGTATTGTGCTCTATAGCCAAGGAGGCTTGGATGGTGCGGATCCGGTTCTCTCGACGCAGCATCGGCACCTGGGAACTCTGAGCAAACCGCCACTACCCCACCAAGTCTGCGATGTCCGCCACCCGACTCAACATGGCGTAGGTCAGGGTGAAGGGAGGGGAATAAGCTGCCATGGGTTACTCCAACTGATGTGATAACAAATGAGGGTTAGCTTAACAGATCCGGGAGCAGAAACTCCCGGATCTGATGCCATCTAAAACTGCAGTAAAAGTCTTTTTATCAACACCAATAAGCCTTCAAATGTTACTCCCCCCGAAACAGCGGTATCCTTCTCCGCGTCTCTTTGTCTCGTTTTTAGCCAGATAGGCTGTCCGCACAAGCATCTTCTTGAGTGACTCGGTATCATTCCGCTCAATGAGATACTCAGCATTCTTGGGGAAATGCACCAATCCCATTTTTTTACAATCTTGCAGAGAGATATTTTCATCACTCACAGCGCTGTGCCACGCTACTCTTACTTTATTAGCAAGGTTCATTCTTTCAGATTCATAATTACCTAATTTGTAGTAAGCATCCCTATTTAAAAAAAACATCATGTGATAGTGAGGACAGGGAGCACCTGCTGTTTGCTCCTTAGCCCAAACGTATCTAATATCAGTCGAATGAACCCTTTTGCCTTCATAACGTCGTTCTGACTCATCGCACTCAATGAGCCGTTTAAGCCTAGAGAAGAACTCTTTAATTATCCTTGAGCCCGCCTCAGGCTTTAATGCTAAATACATTCCAAAAGCAGGGTCTTGTTGAAAACGGAGATCAACTCGAAAGGAAAACACTCTGGGGTAATGCTTAAAAGCGCTCTCCGATACAGAGAGGATTTTCTCTAAATTATCCACATTAAAGCTATAGTTCCGACCTTCGTAGAACTGCTGAGCAAGCAGGACATACTCTTCTATAGAAATAGACATTTGAACTCTCCCAATAGATTTTTGATAGACATTGAAGGTTTAAATCGTGATGGATGTATTTTGTGGATAGTGCCGTAGTATGTTTCAGACACGGTCTATTAACTGGTGTAATCACCAGGATAGTTTGTGTATAGATGCGATTAACACTTTCTTTGAATACGGAATAGAGTAATTAAACTACCATGATAAACGATGGCTATTGCTTAGCATGGTTCAAGCAGGCAGCTTCATAAGCTTTCAATATACCACCAATGAAGATGTCATTGAGTTTAAATATACACACTCATTCAACTTAAAACATATATTACTATTACCTACACAAATGCATTGAATATCAAACCAGCTTGAAAACTCTTATCCCAGATAGAACAAGACTTGTAGCATGAGCAACAAGCTAATTTGTTCAAATTATTATTCAGAAATTAGCCCTAGCGAAGATTTATTTTCTCTTCAATCCATGACTCTATTTCAGAGCTAACCCAAGCAACAGATCTTGGGCCGATCTTGACTGATGCGGGAAATTTCCCGTCCTTCATCTGACGATAAACTGATGCCTTAGATAGTGATGTCATTGCGATGACATCTTTCAATTTAAGTAGTTTCATGATGAGCTCCTTTGTCGTCCATAAGACGTGGTGCTCACGTAAAAAATAGGTGTGGGGGATAAACCATAGTCATCTGTTAAGTGGATTCTCGGTTCCTGCTAGTAGTGCGTTGAACGATAGCTAGCTGGCGTGCTCTCATGGTTTTTCTTAGGGACTCTATCTAGTAATCACTGATATCTCGATGGAGCCATAACATTCAGCCACTTCCAATAGGTAACACTGCCAAAAAATCAAGGGCGCCCTCCAGCTTACACGAAGCTTCGATTGACGCCTTTTTTCTGCAGGTATAAATGTGTCTACCCCGCCCTACAGAGATTCCAACCCAACCTGACTGGTACGTTGTTTTTTTGTTAAATATCAATGCTTTGAAATTTTTATTGTTCATTTTTTTATTTTTGCACAAGTAAGGTAAGGTGTAGGTACGCTGGGATTGCTTGTACTGAAGTGTTAGATTACTGTCGTGAACAACACCATCTCATTGAGGTACGATTAATCCAGTCTGATGACATCATGTGATGTTGTAGTTCTGATTAGTAGCCAGATCTAGCTGGTAATAGAATTTTTTAAAGCTGACTTTATAGGTAGATTTAAATATGGCTAAACGCCCAGATGATTATAATCGAATAAATATAAATCTAGATAAACTAGAGACATTGCATGCACTAGATAATTACAAGAGTATAAAAGGTATTTCCCGTTCAAGGGCAGTAAGTCAAATACTAGATGCCTGCGTACCTATTCTTAAAAGTATTACTTATCACCATAACAGTGCAAATGAATTAGAAAATCGACTCTTAAATAAAATTTATCAGCGTGACATTCCACTCCAACGAGCTGAAGTTGCCGCAGAAAAGCATTGCCTCAGTATCTGGCATGACAAACTTCAGTCAGCTAAAGGATTTGATTTTGATAGTCTACATGGTTTAGATAGTATTAAAGAATATAAACGTCACACACGTAGAGACAATGGTATCGGGAAAGTTGAACGTCGGCATATTGAGAGCATTTGCCAAAAGATGATGATGTACAGCGATGCAAAATACGCTATCTTTATCTACTTTGAACGAGATGTTTTTGAGCACAAAGAACCGATAGTTACTAACGGTTCTCCATCAATAAAAAAAGGAAAGGTAGCAGCTGGAAATGGTATTATTTTACTGGCAAAGGATTGTTTCTATGATGAATATTATTTCAATTTTGAAGAGGCTATTTTAATCAATGTGCTTGACCTTATGCCTTTAGGTATTAGAGGCATTGAACGTGCGAGTAAAAAGCTAGGTGTTTTTTGTTGGATACCTATCATAACTCATGAAAATAAAACTGTGATTGTGCCAGTATATAAAATAAATCCATATACAAGACCGACACACAAAAAACCTAATAGTATTACCATAATTAATAGTGATATTGTTAGTCAATTTTTGTACTGAATGGCATTTAGAAAAAATTTAACTGTCTGGCTTAATAGATTGCTCCTTTCACAATTAAATGCCTCATTTCTCCGCTTTTAAAAGTTATATCTCTTCAGCGGTGGATTTTTATGCCAAAAAAGCCATATTTGCTGGCAATAAATTCTGATTGGATTGTTGATTTTGGATTGATCATCTGCCTTGGGGTGGTAAATCGGATTGCCTCAGCCGTTCACCGAGAACATCTTGAAAACGGCGAACAACGCAGAGCTGCCTTAGTAAAAAAGTCTGAAATCAGAGATATTGTGCTAGTTTTTTATTAATCTAAACTTAGTTCTAATTTTCCATGTATTGTAATTTAGTGATGAAACATAGAAGAGAAATGTAACTTTTAGAGGTCGCCAATTATTTTTTTCGAAATTCAACGGTAACCACATTCCTTGAATTCCTTTCTTCTGTTTTACCTGTAATCTCTGACTCCAAAAATCGCCCCCAGGATAAGAATAATCCCCGCAACTTATCTGCCATACCTCCAACTTGGTATGTTCTAATCAGGCGATCTTTTGGCACGTGATTTAGTAGCAATTCAATAAGGCGTTCTGGGGCATCTAAATACTCAGCAACCCCAGTCGCAACACTTCGACGTAGGTCATGTGGACTGAATGGTTCTAATTCGGCGAGATATTTTAGCCGAACCCGCTCTAATGCTCTGGTAACAGCATCACCAGTTACTGGGTTGCCCGTTTTACTAGTAGACTCGAATACAAATGGACCTTGTGATAGTACCTTTTGTCGTTCAATGATCTCTAACGCCAATGGGTGAAGCGTCACCACATGTGCACGTCCGTTTTTAGTCACTGGTATTGTCCAGCGATCTCCTGTGACTTGATCAAAACGCATTGCCACAGCCTCAGAACGCCGTACACCAGTCAAACATATCAGTCGTAAACAATCAGCAACGGCAAGTGATAAAACCACGTTAGAGGCGATTCCACGCCCACCAGCGGCAATAGCACCAGCCCCCTGAGTTGCTTTCTCCAATGCCACCCACAACAGCCTTAACTCATCCTTTGTCAGCCATCGTTCACGGGGGGGCGGCATGGACGCACCAAACATCGCTGGTTTGAGTAACCGAGCTGGGTTGATTTCTATATGTCCCTGAAGAACAGCGTGGTCTAAGCACTGGTTCAACACGATCAATCCTTTGCGCGCACCTTCTTTGGTCTCTATATTGCGAAAATGCTCATACAAGATGGCACGAGACAAATCACAGACTCGAAGGCTACCTAAAGATTTTTCAATATGACGTGAAAAAGTTCCCTCGTAGTCAGTTAGTGTTCGAGTCCCTATAGGCTTTGATTGGGCCCGCATAACCAACCAATCACTGTACACGTCTCGTAATGTTGGCATCTCAGTGTTCTTGAGCTTGGCCTTTTTCGCAGCTTGGCGCGGATCAATACCCTGTTTCACCAAAGCAACAGCATCGGCATGAGCGAGTCTAGCGGAGGCTAGGCTCATCGCGGGATGACTCCCCAGTAACAACTCTCCTTCCTTTGCTGCCAATTTGTAACGATAGATATATCGCTTTAAGCCATTTGCTCTAATCTCCAACTTCAAGCCACCGCCATGTTTGGACTGAACAGCAAACCGCTGCACTATTGCCCCCTCTTTCAATTTCGCTGCAGAGACTTCTGTAGCTGTATTGAGTAGCTTGATCACCATGTTTCATACCCCTCTACATACCCCGCTTTTGTGATGATATGGCGTGGAACTGAATGAGACAATCTGAGGCTTTGGCTTTAATGTAATCAATTGATTTTAAATTGTTTTTTATTTTACCTTGAATCTTCGTGAAACGTGATGACTCTCTAAAGATCTGGATTCGTAATGCGAAGGTCGCGGGTTCGACTCCTGTTACCGGCACCAGATGACAAGGGCTGGCTTCATCGTGAAGCCGGCCCTTTTCTATGCGTGGTTTTCCAGGGCTTGCTCCACATAGAGATAACCAATCCCCATCACCTGCTGGGGGCGGGTGAGTTCGCCGAAGCGGATGTGGGTGGCATTGACCGCATCGCTGCAATCGAACGGATTGGCGCCAGTCTGGTGGATGATGGTCTGCAGCCATGGTTCGCCAAATTGGCAGCTGCGGCCATAGAGCCAGATGCGGTTGATGTTGAGGATATTGAGGAAGTTGTAGAGGCTCAGGCCGATGGCGCGGGCCCCTTCATCGACCAGGGTTCGGATCATGACATCCCCCTGATGGTAGAGGGCGAGCAAGCGGGCCGTGTCGAGCTCTCCGCCTTCCGGCGCCGGTTTATCGGCACTGGCCTGCTGCTTGAGAAACACCCGGGCCCGCTTCTTGATGGCAAAGAGGGAGGCGACCGTCTCGAGACAGCCGTAACGGCCGCAGGCACAGGCGCTGCCATCCGGGTTGATGATGGTGTGGCCTATCTGGCCGCTGCCAAACAGGGCGCCCCGGTAGACCTGGCCGTTGATGATAAAGGCCGAACCTATGCCGTAGTCGACGTTGATGACGCAAAAATCCCCGTTTGCTTCCCGGCCCTGCCACTTCTGCGCCAGGGCCAGCATGATGCAGTCGTTGTCCACCATCACATCGCAGCCGAGGCGCTCTTCCAGCAGATATTTGAGCTCGACCGGTGCATGCCAGGGGGCCTGCGGCATGGTCTGGGAGACCCCGGTGGCGGGGTTGACCTGACCATGTATCGCCAGTGCCAGGCGGATCGCCACTCCCTTGTGGCGGCGCTTGTGCTGGTAGTAGCAGGCTTCAATCAGGCTCAGTAACTCCTCCGGCGTTTGCGGCGAGATTTTCTGACCTGAGTAGTCGCCGAGCGGGGTGATCAGATTGTCCACCAGTATGCTCTCCAGGCTGGTGGGGCTGATGTTGAGGCAGAGGATCGCCCCCTGGCCGCTGGCGATGCGATAGCTGCCGCCACTGATGCCGCGTGCAGAGAGATTCTGCTCGCTGTGGTTGATGGCGCCGTCGGCGACCAGTTCGTCGAGGATCTTGCTGACCGCCGGGATGGAGAGTTCGCAATGGCGGGCCAGGGTGGACTTGCTCGCCTCCTTGAGCTGGTAGAGCAGGGCCAGCAGCACCTGTTTGTTGTGGTGGCGGACCTTCTGATTGTTCAAGCCGGCGTGTCTCATTTCACTAAACCCCGCTTACTGTATTGCGTGATCTTTGAGCGAAAATCACTGAAAACCCTATTCTAAACTGGCCTCATCGAAACGTTTACTAATTAATGTTGAGTGAGGCGAGATAGATGAGATCGGATGTACGAGTCTGGGAAGAAACCGTCACCCTGCCGACCTACGAGGTTGGCCCCGAAGATCCCAACCCCATGTTCCTCGAGAAGCGGGTCTATCAGGGCTCCTCGGGAGCCGTCTACCCCTATGGCGTGATAGATACCCTCACCGGGCAGAAGCAGATGAAGCCCTATCAGGCGATCTGGTTGGAGAACGACTTCATCAAGGTGATGCTGCTGCCCGAGCTGGGGGGCCGCATCCACCGCGCCTATGACAAGGTGATGCAGCGGGATTTTGTCTACTACAACGAGGTGATCAAGCCCGCCCTGGTGGGGCTGGTGGGGCCCTGGATCTCCGGCGGGATCGAGTTCAACTGGCCGCAGCACCACAGGCCCACCACCTTCATGCCGGTGGACTTCACCATTGCGGAGCGGGACGGCGGAGCCAGGACCGTCTGGCTCGGCGAGGTGGAGGCGATGCGTGGCTTGCAGGTGATGGCCGGTTTTACCCTCTATCCGGACAGGGCGCTTATCGAGATCACCGGCAAGGTGTTCAACGGCAACGACACGCCACGCCACTTCCTCTGGTGGTCCAACCCGGCAGTCAAAGGGGGGGATGATCACCAGAGCGTCTTCCCGCCGGATGTGACCGCCGTCTATGACCACGGCAAGCGCGATGTCAGCGCCTTCCCCATCGCCCGTGGCACCTACTACAAGGTGGACTACTCGAGCGGGGTCGATATCTCCCGCTATCGCAACATTCCGGTGCCCACCTCCTACATGGTGGACAAATCCGGCTACGACTTCGTCGGCGCCTACAGCCATGACGAACAGGGCGGGCTTTTGCATGTGGCGGATCACCACGTCTCCCCGGGCAAGAAGCAGTGGACCTGGGGCAACTGTGATTTCGGCCTTGCCTGGGATCGCAACCTGACCGATGACAATGGTCCCTATATCGAGCTGATGACCGGGGTCTATACCGACAACCAGCCCGACTTCACCTGGCTGGATGCGGGTGAAGAGAAGGTGTTCGTCCAGCACTTCCTGCCCTACAACACCCTGGGCACTGTGCAAAACGCCAACACCCGCGCCGCCCTCAAGCTGGAACGCACCGATGGCGGGTTCTTGTGCGGCGTCTATGCGGTGGCGCCGTTATCCGGTGCCCGTGTCGAGGTGAGCGACGAACAGGGCGTACTGTTCACGAAAGCCCTTGCACTGCAGCCGGGCCAGGCCTGGCTGGAAGAGAGCGTAGCGAGCAGTGAAGGGCGCCTGCGGGTGAGCCTGCTTGATGAGCACGATCAGACGATCCTGAGTTACCTCGAACACCAGCCGGCAGGCGAGGCGCTGCCGGATCCGGCCACGGCCCCTGCACCTGCCGCCAATCTCGACTCGGTCGACGAGCTCTATTTCATCGGTCAGCATCTGGAACAGTACCTGCACGCCAGCCGCTCTCCCTTTGATTACTACCTGCGGGCGCTGGAGATCGACAGCGGCGACTATCGCTGTAACCTGGCGCTGGCGACCCTGGAATACAACCGCGCCAATTATGAGCAGGCGCTAGAGTATGCCAATCGGGCGCTGGATCGGGCCCATCGCCTCAACAAGAACCCCCAGTGCGGCAAGGGGAGCCTGCTGCGCGCCCATATCGAGGAGCGCCTCAGTCGGCTCGACGCCGCTTTCGATGACTTCCACAAGGCGACCTGGAGCGGCAACTGCCGTGACAGCGGCTTCTTCGGGCTGGCCCGCATCGCCATGGTGCGCCGTGACCCCGCGCAGGCGCTGCAATTTGTCGAGAGGAGTCTCGCGGTCAACGGCACCCACTATGGCGCCATTGCCCTCAAGGGGCTTGCGCTGCTGGAGTGCGGCGAGCGGGAAGCGGCATTTGCCTATCTCGACGAGCAGCAGGCGCGCCACCCTCTTCACTATCAGTTGGCCTTGCTGCGCTGGCTGGGGAGCGAGCAGGCGGCGGATCTCGAGGCGCTGGCACGTCTTTGCAACGGGCGCGGGGTCAATCTCTGCTTCCTTGCCACTGCCTTGCTTGAGCTGGGGCGCCCCGAACTGGCTCGCCAACTGCTGCAGACCCTGCCGGTGGAAGAGAGCCTGCCGCTCTTGTTTCAGGCCAGCCTGCAACCACAAGGGGCGCAGCAGGAGGCGCTGTTGCGGCGGGCCGAGCAGGCCCTGGGTCGCCGGGTGCGCTTTCCCAACACCCTGGGAGAGGTGGCCATGCTCGAGCGGTTGCCACACAGCTGGTTTGCCCGCTATCTGCTGGGCTGCTTTCACTACAGCAAGCGCAACTACCAGCAGGCAGTCGCCCTGTGGCAATCGGTATGCGAGCAGGCCCCCGAGTTTGCCGCGGCCTGGCGCAACCTTGGCATCCATCACTTCAACAAGGGCGGCGATCTGGCGGCAGCAGAACAGTGTCTGAGCCGCGCCTTTGCCCTCAAGCCGGACGATGCCCGCCTGCTGTTCGAGCTCGATCAGCTGCACAAGCGCTGCGCCATGGCCCCCGCAGAGCGGCTGGCCCTGCTGGAGGCGCACCGGGCGGTCGCTCTCAAGCGCGACGATCTGACCGCCGAGCTGCTCAGCCTCTACCACATCACCCATCGGCTGGAAGCCGCGGCCGAGATATTGCGGCTGCGCGAGTTCCACCCCTGGGAGGGAGGCGAGGGCAAGGTGACCGGCCAGTACCTCATCAACCAGCAGCGCCGGGCCCTGGCCCTGATGGCAGCAGGGCGTCACCAGGAGGCCATCCCGCTGCTGCAACAGGCGCTGCACTATCCCCTCAACCTGGGGGAGGGGCGTCTGGTGGGGCAAACCGACAACGATATCCACTACCTGCTGGCGCTCTGTCACCTCGCCTGTGACGACCAGAGCCTTGCAAGCCAGTGCCTGCAGCAGGCCTGCCTCGGTCAGGCCGGGTTGGGTGCGAGCCGTTACTACAACGATCAGCCGGTGGATTACCTCTTCTATCGGGGGATGGCGCTGGCGCAGCTTGGCCGGGGGCAGGAGGCAGAGCGCCTGTTTGAGGGCATGGTGGCCTGGGCTGAAGAGGCCATGAAGGCCCCCGTGGAGGCAGATTTCTTTGCCGTGTCGCTACCCGATCTCATCGTGCTCGACGACGATCCGCAGCAGCAACACCGCCAGCACTGCCTGCTGGTGCGGGCGCTCGGCCAGCTGGGGCTGGGACAGCGGGAGGCCTGCGAGCAGACGCTTGGCGAGCTGCTTACCCTCAACCCGGCCCATGACAAGGGGCATCTGTTTACCCTGATCTGCCGTGAGCTTGTGCTCACCCCATAACAAAAACCGGCGCCCCGCCACTGTGAGGGGCGCCCCTGCACCCTACAATCGATAAAGATGATAAGGATGAGTCATGGAACGCACGAAAAATCAATCAGATACGAATGGGCTCAATATGAGCTACGTCTGGATGATCTGCCTGGTGGCTGCCTGTGGTGGCCTGCTGTTTGGTTATGACTGGGTGGTGATTGGCGGGGCCAAGCCCTTCTATGAAGCCTATTTTGCCATCACGGATCCGGCCCAGTCCGGCTGGGCCATGAGTTCGGCCTTGGTGGGCTGCGTGCTGGGGGCTGCCATCTCGGGTTGGACGGCCGATCGCTTCGGTCGCAAGAAGCCGCTGATCCTGGCGGCCATCCTGTTTACCATCTCGGCCTGGGGCACCGCCGCCGCCGGCAGCTTCGATCTGTTCGTGGTCTATCGCATCGTGGGGGGGATCGGGATTGGCTTGGCCTCGGCGCTCTCGCCCATGTACATCGCCGAGATAAGCCCGGCCGACAGGCGCGGCAAGTTCGTGGCCATCAACCAGCTCACCATCGTCATAGGCGTGCTGGCGGCCCAGCTGGTCAATCTGATGATCGCCGATCCGGTGGCGAGCAACGCAACCCAGGCCGATATTCTCGCCACCTGGAATGGCCAGTCCGGCTGGCGCTGGATGTTTGGCGCAGAACTGGTGCCGGCTCTGGCCTTTCTGGTGCTGATGTTCTTCGTGCCGGAGTCACCGCGCTGGCTGGCCAAAGATGGTCAGTATGAGCAGGCGTCCCGCATGCTTGGCAAGATTGGCGGCGATGCCTATGCCAAGCAGACCCTGGCCGAGATCCGCCAGACCCTGGTGGGGGAGGAGGCGCATCGGGTGTCGCTGGCGGAGCTGGGCAAGCCCTCGGTGCGCCCCATCCTTATCATCGGCATGGTACTGGCGGTATTCCAGCAGTGGTGCGGCATCAACGTCATCTTCAACTACGCGCAGGAGATCTTCGCCTCCGCCGGGTTTGACATCAACAGCACCCTCAAATCCATCGTCGCCACCGGCCTTATCAACCTGCTGTTTACCCTGATTGCGCTGCCTATGGTGGACAAGATAGGGCGCCGCAAGCTGATGCTGATTGGCTCGGCCGGGCTGACCATTATCTACGGCATGATGGCGGCAGCCTATGCCAGCGGCGTGTTGGGCTTGCCGGTGTTGCTGCTGGTGCTGGCAGCCATCGCCATCTATGCCCTGACCCTGGCGCCTGTCACCTGGGTGTTGCTCTCGGAGATCTTCCCGAACCGGGTGCGTGGTCTGGCGATGTCGGCCGGCACCCTGGCGCTCTGGATTGCCTGCTTCGTGCTGACCTATACCTTCCCGCTGCTCAATGCCGGGCTGGGGGCCTCGGGCAGCTTCCTGCTCTATGGCCTCATCTGTTTCGCCGGGCTCATCTTCATCTACCGCAAGGTGCCCGAGACCAAGGGGGTGACCCTGGAGGCGCTGGAAGCCCAGCTGGCCCGGGGCAAGGTTGAGCTGACGTCGACCAGGGCGAGCGCCTCCGCATGACGGTTTACACATTGAGCAACCCGCATCTTCGGATGCGGGTTTCAACACAAGGGGCCTGTTTGCTGGGGCTGGAGGATGAGCAGGGGCGTCCACTGCTGCGCGAGAGTGACCCCGATGCGCCTTGTGATCCCGGGCAAAGCGCCCTGTTTCCCATGGTGCCGCTGGCCAACCGGGTGGCGGGCAACCGTTTTGAGCTATGGGGGGAGGAGCATGGCTTGCCAGAAAGCCCCGTCGATCCCGACTTCTTCCTGCACGGCGATGGCTGGTTGCGACAGTGGCAACCGGTGGCATTGAGTGGCAGCGCCGTGACGCTGCAGCTCATCAGCGACAACGACCCTTTTCACTACCAGGCAGAGCTCGACTATCGGCTGGAAGGGGCCAGCCTGATGGCGCGCATCACTTTGACTCATCTGGGAGAGAGCCCCTGCCTCTATGGCGCCGGTTTCCACCCCTTCTTCTGGCGAGATACCCTGACCCAGGTGCGTTTTCTGGCGAGCGGTGTCTGGCAGGAGGGGGCGGATCATCTGCCGACAAGCTGGAGCGGTACGCTGGCTCCCCACCTCGACTTTCGTCGTTGGCGACGCCCGCAAGGGTGGCTAAACCACTGTTATGGCGGCTGGTGTGGCCGGGCCGAGCTGGCACATCCCGCTCGCCGGCAGCGGCTGACATTGACCAGCGACAGTGCCTTCCTGATGCTCTATCAGCCCGATGAGGCGAGTGGATTCGTCTGTCTGGAGCCCCAGAGCCATGCCGCCAATGCCCACCACATGGCGGGCCATCCCGGTTTGCGGTTGCTGGCACCAGGTGATCAGCTGGCGCTCGTCATGACGTTGACGGTGACCGAGGGGGCTTGATGCCCCCGTGGCCTCTAGGGGGCGTCAGCCGGTACCAGCAGCACGTCGATCCCGGCATGGCGCAAGCCGTTGAGCAGTTCGGCGGGCAGGGCGTCATCGGTGATCAGGGTGTGGATGCGATGAGTGTCGATGATCCTGTGCAGGCTCAGGCGCCGGAACTTGCTGGAGTCGGTGACCACTATGATCCGTTCGGCCACCTGGCACATGCAGCGGTTGAGGCGGGCCTCATCCTCGTGGTGGGTGCTGATGCCCCGTTCCAGATCGATGCCATCCACCCCGAGAAACAGCAGGTCGAAGTGATAGTTCTGCAGGGACTGCTCGGCCTGGGCGCCATAAAACGAGAGCGATTTGCGGCGCAGATGCCCCCCCGTCATCAGTAATTCGACCCCTTCGGCCTCCAGCAGGGCATTGGCCACGTTCATGCCGTTGGTCATCACCAGAATGTCGTGATGGGCGCGCAGATGGCGTGCCACCTCGAGGGTAGTGGTACCCGAATCGAGCACGAGGCGACAGCCGGGGTGGACGAGCGTCGCGGCCAGCGCCCCAATGCGCTGCTTGACCGGTGTGTTGAGTACGCTCTTGTCGGCGATGGTGCGCTCGGGCACCGCCTGCGCCTGATTGGGCTCGCAGAGCAGGGCGCCGCCATAGGCGCGCACCGCCACTCCCTGGCGTTCCAGAAAGGCCAGATCGTTGCGAATGGTGACGGTAGACACCTGATAGTGATTGGCCAGATCGTTGACCTGTACGCTGCCATTGGCGCGCAGTTGCTGAATGATTTTTTCCCGCCGCTCGCTGGTACCGAGCACGCTCTTTTCGGTTGTCTGCATAAGCTCTTCTGCCGGAGTGTCGTGGTGAGCCCACCACTTTCGTTATTTTTCGTTTTTCATATTAATGCCCAGGGGCCTTTGCAAAGCAAGCTTTCACTCATCGCACCTAGCCTGGTCGCGCTCCTTTCCCCTCTTTTAGTCTTTCAATACCTTTCCATTCGTGATCCTGTTCATGATTTGAACAAGCTTTCATTTCGTTGAATGCATCTAAAGTCTATGGTTTGGAAAGAAATCGAAAGCTGTTTTGATGATTAAATAGTCAATGGTGGTGCAATGAAATCGGTGCAGGGGTTGATCGAAAGACATAAGCAGGGGGAGCCGGTCGGCATCTATGCCGTCTGCTCCGCCCACCCGCTGGTGCTGGAGGCGGCCATGCGCCTGGCCGCCACAGGGAATGAGTTGTTGCTGATAGAGGCGACCTCCAACCAGGTCGACCAATACGGCGGTTACACCGGCATGACGCCCGCCGATTTTCGTGACCATCTGTATCGGCTGGCCAAGGTGTGCGACTTCCCGGTGCACCGCCTCATGTTGGGGGGCGATCATCTGGGGCCCAATCGCTGGCAAGGGGAGCCGGCCGACCAGGCCATGGCTCATGCCGACGAGTTGATCGCCAGCTATGTCGCCGCCGGTTTCAAGAAAATCCATCTCGATTGCAGCATGCCCTGCCAGGGAGATGCCGTGCCCCTAAGCGATGAGTTGGTCGCCGAGCGGGCCGCTCGTCTGGCACGGGTGGCCGAAGAGACCTGCCAGGCCCGGTTCGGGCGCAGCGATCTGGTCTACGTGATCGGTACCGAAGTGCCGGTGCCGGGGGGCGCCCATGACGATCTGGTTGAGCTGGCCGTCACCACGCCACAGGCTGCTCGTCACACCCTGGAGGCGCACCGGCAGGCGTTTGTCCGCGCAGGGCTGAATACGGTCTGGCCACGGGTCATTGGCCTGGTGGTGCAGCCCGGTGTCGAGTTCGATCACACCCGTGTCATCGATTATCGGCCCGAACAGGCGGCGCCCCTCAGCCGGATGATCGAAACCTATCCCGACATGGTGTTCGAGGCCCACTCCACCGATTATCAGACCCCGACGGCTTGTCGCCAGCTGGTGCGCGACCACTTTGCCATTCTCAAGGTCGGCCCGGCCCTGACCTTTGCCCTGCGCGAGGCGCTGTTTGCCCTTGTTGCAATCGAAGAAGAGCTGGTCCCCACCTATGCCTGCTCGGGCCTGCGTCAGGTGATGGAAGAGGCGATGCTGGATCACCCCGATTACTGGCGCCATCACTACCATGGCAGTGCCAGGGAGTGCCGTCTGGCTCGTGGTTACAGCTATTCGGATCGCATTCGCTACTACTGGCCGGACAGCCGGGTCGACGCCAGCTACGCCAGACTGCTCGCCAATCTGGCCGCCGAGCCCATCCCCTTGCCCCTGCTTAGCCAGCATATGCCCCTGCAGTATCGCAAGGTGCGCCAGGGCACGCTGTCGGCCACTCCCCACGACCTCATTCTCGATCAGGTGCAAGAGGTGTTGCGGCACTACGAGTTCGCCTGTCATCCCCGGTTAGACCCAGTTGTATAAGGAGTTGCAGAGATGATCCTTGGTTATTCCGTTGAGACATTGCGTCTCGCCAATGGCCTGGCCACCGCCAGCGAGATCCACCAGCAGCCCGCCACCTGGCGGGAGACCCTCACCATGGTCGAGGCGTGTCGCCATCTGCTGGATCCTTTTCTCGCTCCCTTGCTCTGCCATGACCATCTGAGGGTGATCCTGACCGGTGCCGGTACCTCCGCCTTTGCCGGGCGCGCCCTGGCCCCTTATCTCGCGGCTCGCCTGAATAAGCGGGTCGAGGCGATAGCAACCACCGACATAGTCACCGATCCGGCTGAATATCTGGCGCAGGATTGTCCGACCCTGCTCATCTCCTTCGCCCGCTCAGGGAACAGTCCGGAGAGCGTGGCCGCAGTCGAGCTGGCCAGCCAGTTGCTCAGTGACTGCTATCACCTGGTGCTCACCTGCAATAGCGAGGGGGAGCTCTATCGACGCTGCCAGCAGGAGGCCAACTCTCTGGCACTGTTGATGCCGCCCCAGACCCATGACCGCAGTTTTGCCATGACCAGCAGCCTGACCTGCATGATGCTGAGCTGTCTGGCCGTCTTCTTGCCGGCACAATTCAACCCAAGGGGCTGTGTCGAGCTGGTGTGCGCCAGCGAGGCTATCCTGGCCCAGGTGGTACAGCGCCTCCCCGATTGGAATGACCCCATGGCCGAGCGAGTCATCTATCTTGGCAGCGGCAGCCTGCAGGGTGTCGCCCAGGAGGCCGCCCTGAAGTTGCTGGAGCTGACCGGCGGCCTCTTGATCGGCATGCATGACTCGCCCACCGGATTTCGTCACGGTCCCAAGTCCGTGGTCAACGAGCAAACCCTGGTTGTGCTGTTTGTCTCCAACGACCCCTATACCCGTCAATACGATCTCGATCTGCTGCGCGAACTGCGTGCCGATGGCAAGGCGGCCCGGGTTGTTGCCATCGCAGATAGGCACGACTCCCGCATCGAGGAGGGGGAGCACATCTACCTGCCTCGTACCCTGGCACAGGACGACGCCCAGCTGGCCTTCTGTTACCTGCTCTATGCCCAGTTCTATGCCTTTCATACCGCCTTGTGCCTGGGCATCAGCCCGGACAATCCCTGCCCGACGGGGCAGGTCAACCGGGTAGTGCAAGGGGTCAACATCTATCCGTACAAACGCCTGGATAAGAGGGCGATGTTCGCAAGAGGCGAGGAGGGGGGCCTGTTATGCCTGTGAACCTGTTTTGCACTCGAAATCGCAAACGTTTTCAACCGGTTCGGGCCCTGTGTCCGTCATCACCAGAACAGGAGTGAGTCCCATGCTGGGCATCATCATCAGCGGTCACGGCGGGTTCGCCAGCGGATTGGCAGAGGCGATGGAGCAGATCCTGGGGGAACAACCCTGCGTGGTGGCCATCGATTTTCCCGAATCCTCCACCACCGCCCGGCTGGAACGGCAATTTGCCCAGGCCATCCCGACGGTGGATCAGGGGGACGGGGTCGTGTTTCTCACCGACTTGCTGGGGGGAACCCCCTTTCGGGTGGCTTCCTTGCTGGCCATGAGGGTGCCCGGGCGAGAGGTGATCACCGGCACCAACCTGCAGTTGCTGCTGGAGATGCTGCTGGAGCGCGATGATCTGAGTGCCAGCGAGTTTCGCATCGAGGCCCTTGCCTGCGGTCATCGGGGACTCACCTCCCTGGCCGACGAGATGAACAAGGAGCAGCAAGCACAGGCTGGTTTGGTGGAGGGGGGGATTTAAATGGCTTCACGGATCCGTGCCCGTTACCTGCTGACCGAGCAGGGGTGGCTGGCACATCAGCAACTGACCTTCGAGGCGGGGCGCATCACCGCCATCGACCCCTTCACGGGAGGCGAGCCGGAATGGGATGTCGAGCTGTTGGTGCCCGCCCTTATCGATGGTCATGTTCACGGCGGCGCCGGGGTGGACGTGATGGATGAGGAGGCCGGCGCCCTGGCCCATCTCTCCCTTGCCAAGGCGGCCGAAGGGGTCGGCGCCTTTCTGGCCACCACGGTGACTGCGCCATTGTCGCAGATTGAGCAGACCCTGAACAGGATCGCCGACGGCGTGGCCAACGGGATGCCGGGGGCACAGCTGCTTGGCAGCTATCTGGAAGGGCCCTACTTCACCCCCGAGCACAAGGGGGCCCACGATCAGGCCCTGTTCCGCGAGCTGGATATCCCGGAGCTGGAGAGGCTGCAACAGCTTGCTCGCGGCACCCTGCGGGTGGTCGCCCTGGCGCCGGAGAAACCCCGGGCGCTGGAGGCCATCCGTCACCTTGTTGCCAACGATGTGCGGGTCATGCTGGGTCACTCGGCCGCCGACCATGACACCACCATGGCGGCGCTCTCGGCCGGCGCCACCGGGTTGGTGCACTGCTTCAACGGCATGCGCGGCCTGCACCACAGGGAACCCGGCATGGTTGGCGCAGGCCTGATCCATCCCCATGCCTGGCTGGAGCTCATCGCTGACGGCCACCATCTGCATTCCGGCGTGCTCAGGCTTTGCCACTGCTGCGCCGGCGAGCGCCTGCTGCTCATCACGGATGCCATGTGCGCCGCCGGCATGCCGGACGGTCACTACCTGCTGGGCAACCACAGGGTGGAGATGAAAGCGGGAGTGGTACGTACTGAAGCCGGCGGTCTGGCCGGCAGCACACTGACCCTGCTTGGCGCGGTACGCAACATGGTACAGCTTGCGGACGTACCGCTTGCCGATGCCATCCACATGGCCTCACTGGCGCCGGCCCGCATGCTGGGGATTGCGGATCGCCTCGGTTCCCTCTCGGTCGGCAAGCAGGCCAACCTGCTCGCCCTTGGCAATGAGCTCGCTCAACAACACATCTGGGTGGCGGGCAGGGAGATAGATCCAGCCTGTTTCAGCCCCCTCTTCTCTGAGTCTCGCGTCAGCCATGGCGCACAGGAGTCACCATGTATCTGATCTCTTCCCATGAAATGCTCAAGGATGCCCAGTGCCGGGGTTATGCCGTTCCCGCCTTCAATATCCATAACCTGGAAACCGTGCAGGTCGTGGCCCGCACGGCGGCGCGCATGGGCTCCCCCGTCATCCTGGCGGGTACGCCGGGCACCTGTCGTCACGCCGGCGTGGAGTACCTCGTCTCCATCTGCCAGGCCGCGGCGCAGCAGTACCGCATCCCGCTGGTATTGCACCTGGATCACCATGAGGACGAGCAGGACATTCGTCGCAAGGTCGAGGCGGGCATTCACTCGGCGATGATCGATGCCTCTCACTGCCCGTTCGAGGAGAACATCGCCAAAGTGCGCAGCGTGGTGACCTTCTGTCACCGGATGGGGGCCAGTGTCGAGGCCGAACTGGGCCAGCTTGGCGGCCAGGAGGATGACCTCGTGGTCGATGCAGACCACGCCCACCTGACCGACCCGCTGAAGGCGGCCGAATTTGTCCTGCGTACCGGCATCGATTCGCTGGCCGTCGCCATCGGGACTGCCCATGGTCTCTACAAGGAAGAGCCCCATCTTGATTTCGCCCGCCTCGCCGCCATTCGCCAGCAGGTGGATATCCCTTTGGTGCTGCACGGCGCCTCCGGCGTGCCGGAGGCCGATGTGAGGCGCTGCATCGGACTTGGGATCTGCAAGGTCAATGTCGCGACCGAACTCAAGATCGCCTTTGCCGATGCCATGAAGGCCTTTCTCGGCAGTCACCCCGATGCCAGTGATCCACGCCAGTATCTGGTGCCAGCGATGGCTGCCATGGAAGAGGTCGTCGCCGCGAAGATATGCATGTGTATGAGCGACGGCAAATTATAAAAACAACTCATCTCAATTACATAAGGGAGGAAATGCCACTATGCCAAATATTGTCTACACCCGAATTGATGAACGAGGATTGCACGGCCAGGTGACCGTGGGTCATGGGCCACATTCGGGTTGCAATTTAATTCTGTTTGCCAATGATGCGGTGGCCAATGATCCGGCACAGCAAGCACTGGCAAATATGTCGGCAGGTGAATTTGATACCCGCTTTTTTACTTTGCAAAAAACCATTGACGTTATTCATAAGGCCGCCGGCCACCAGAAGATATTTATTCTGGTGCGTACCCCTCAGGATGCATTGACGCTGGTGAAAGGCGGTGTACCCATTACCAAAATCAATATAGGAAATATGCACTACAAGGAGGGAAAGGAGCAGGTTCATGCCACTGTGTCGTTGGATGATGATGACAAACATACATTTCGGGAACTGCTTGAATTGGGGATCCCCTGCACGATTCAGCGTAATCCATCAGACACTCCAATCGATATTGGACAATATGTGAAGGTGTAGATATGGATATGATAACTGTATTGGCCATCGCCATCTGGTGCGGTTTGGCGGGCCTTGATTACTATGGTTCCGGACTGATGATTGGGCGGCCCATTGTCACAGGGTCCGTGGTCGGCCTCTTGATGGGCGATCTCAAAACCGGTCTCGAGATCGGCGCCACGCTGGAATTGGCCTGGCTTGGGCTGGTGCCGTTGGCCGGCGCCCAGCCGCCCAATGTCACCATCGGCTCGGCGGTCGGGGTCGTGTTTGGTATCCAGTCAGGATTGTCTTCCAGTGCGGTCGTCGGGGTGGTGATCCCCTTTGCCATCTTGATGCAGCAGTTGACCGTCATTCAATTCACAACCTTTGCGACCTTGATGGCCAGGGTCGATAAAATGGCCGCAGAGTGCGATATAAAAGGGATCGAGCGAATAAATTATCTGGGAATGGCGGCCTATTTCTTTACCTTCTTCATCTGCGCATTTATTCCAACCTATTATGGGGACGTTGTTGCCAAAACGATCGTCGAGCAGGTTCCCAAGGGTATTATCGAAGGATTAAGCATTGCCGGTGCCATGATGCCTGCGCTCGGTTTTGCCATGCTGTTGAAAATGATGTTGAAAGAAAAGAGATATATTCCATTTTTCATCATCGGTTTTATTTGCGTCACCTTCCTGGAACTGCCGGTGATTGCCATTGCGCTGCTCGGTTTGTCGGTTGCCATTATCGATTATTTCAACCAGGCCGAACGCAAACAAAGCATGACCCGACCTGAGGATAAACAGATGGATGAGGGAATTTGACATGTCACAGCAAGCCAATGAAATCAAAAACGATGATGAATATCTCGATCAGGGCAATGAAATCGTTCTGGATAAAAAATTGATGCGGCAATCCTGGCTGCGGATGCTGTGGGTGCAGGCTTCATTCAATTATCAACGCATGCAATCATCCGGATTTCTTTATGCCATGTTGCCGGCATTGCAGCGGATCCATAAAAACAAACATGATCTGTCATTGTCACTCCGGTTGCACAATGAATTTTTCAATACTTCTCCCTGGCTGGTTAGTTTTATGCAAGGGGTTATTTTGGCCATGGAAAAAGGCAAGCAACCCATAGAAACCATTCGAACCTTCAAAGTGGCCGCCATGGGGCCATTGGGCGGTATTGGTGATGCCATGTGCCAGTTGACCATGCTGCCTATTACAGCCTCCATCGCAGCATCATTGGCCCTGGATAAGGTCTATATAGCACCGCTTATTTTTCTGGTGCTGTTCAATATGGTGAGATTCTCGATATGGGTGCCTCTTTTCAATTATGGCTATAAATTGGGGCTCAATGCATTAAGCACCTTGAAACAACAGAGTGAAGCCTTTAGTCGCGGTGCCACCATTCTTGGCCTGATGGTGGTGGGGGCGCTGACGGCTTCCTTTGTCCGGGTTCAACTGGACGTCAAGATCCCTCTGGGCGAGACGGCGTTGAGTCTTCAGGAAGGACTGTTAGACAAGATAATGCCCAATATCTTGCCGCTCGTTGTCGTCGCCTGCTGTTACCAGTTGATTATGCATGGCTTGTCGCCTGTGAAAATCATGCTTGGCATGATCGCCGGTTCGATCATTTTTCATTACGCCGGAATACTTTGAGCCAGTGAGGGAAAGAGAATAATGATTAGCTATCTAGAGGAATGCAAAATCATCATCGAGCAGGTGATGAAGAGTGAAGAAAACAATATTTTGCATGGAGCAAACCTGATGACCCGCACCGTTGCACAGGATGGTGTGATCCATGTATCTGGCGGTCATTGCCATATCTATGCCATGGAGACTTTTTATCGGGCTGGCGGTCTGGTGCCCATCAACCCGCTATTACCCCATATTTTTGCGACGGCGCCGCGTACCCAGGCTTATTCCGATCACATATATGAGGTGGAGGGGATCGGTTCCACTATTTTTGCGGATCAATGCGTCTCGACGAATGACTGCATCATATTGGCGTCGATAGCGGGCCGCACCATCCCCGTGGTGGATATAGCATTGGCCGCCAAAAAACGGGGCTTGCCGGTGATTGCATTGCAGTCACTGGCATTTAGCAGGCAGACAACACCGAAACACTCTTCCGGTCTCTTCCTGAGCGATATCGCCGATGTGACGATCGATCTGCATATTCCTTACGGGGATGCCGTTATCGAGCTGGAGGGCTTGTCTGAAAAATGTTGCCCTGTCTCGTCCGTGATCGGTTTCACCGTCATCCAGGCGCTGGTGACGCAGACAGTATGCAATCTGGCCGAATCCGGCCTGACCCCTCTCGTGTGGGTGAGTTCCAATCTCGACAGGGGCGATGAGATAAACAAAGAACATATTTTGTCCATGAAAGGACGGGTCAGCTGCCTGTGAGGGAGGGAATACTATGTACAAAAAATATGTGGCCGGATTGCTGCAGCATATGGATGTCGTGAAGGAGCAGCAGGCAATAATAGAGACGTGTGCCAAGGCGATGGCGCAGACCATCATCCAGGATGGCATGATCCATGTCACCGGCTGTGGCCATTCACAGATGTTTGCCCATGAGATGTATTACCGTGCGGGTGGTCTCGTGCAGGTGAATGCGATTCTGCCACCGGTATTGGCATTAGCCCCCTATGCCCCCATGAGCACCTTTGCCGAACGGCAGCATGGCTTGGCCGCCGTCGTGCTGGATGCCGAAAAAGAGTTGCGGGCGGGGGACATTCTGATCGTGGTATCGACTTCGGGCCGCAACCCTGTGCCCGTCGAGTTTGCCATGGAAGGGAAGAAGCGAGGCTTGACCGTGATCGGGCTGACGTCTCTTGCCTTTACCCGTTCGGTCAGCTCCCGGCATCAGAGTGGTAAAAAACTGGCGGACGTGTGCGATTACCTGCTGGATATGGGCGGTGTGCCGGGAGATGCCATCGTGCCCGTTCCCCATCATGATTTTGCCACCGGTTCAATCTCTTCCATTATTGGTTTTACGATCCTGAACAGCCTGGTTTGTGAATGTGTCAAACAGATACTCAGGCTGGATCAAAAACCACTGCTATGGCGCTCGGTCAATGCCGCAGAGGCCGCCGAGACGAACCGTGTCAATCTGGATAAATATAAAAACAGAGTGACCTGCATGTAAATCATTGACGATGTTGCCGGTATTTTTACGGCAGCATCGATTTATATTGTCACATGAGGTTTGCCATGAAAAAACACACGCGATTTATGATAAGTGGAATAATAGGTCTCGGTTGTTTCTCCTTTCAATATGTCTGGGCTGCGGTGACAGCTGAACATACGTCTCCCGAGCAGGTGTTTCTGGTCAATGATTCACCGGGTTTCTCATTTATTGATGAAACCGGGAAATACCTGTATCACGATACCCTCTCGCAATATAACAAATACAATCCCAATAATGCCGATCATGCCTGGCGATTTTTCAGCGCCAAAAACTACCAGGGGGCAAGCGACAATATAAAAGACAAGCTGGGGGATTATGAAAAGATAAAACAGATCTACGACCAGGCAACGGTACAGAACACGGTTCCGTTATGTACCAATACTCCCTTGATGAAGCGTATAAAACCTCGTGGCAGTGGCTATGACTATATCAATTACTGCGGTTTGATGGATGTCTGGGTCGATCCGGATAGCGGGGACTGGTATGGCTTGCTGCATGACGAAATTTTTGGTCTGACTCCCAGGTATGATGCTATCGAGTTGGTCAAATCCACGGATAAAGGATTGAATTGGGCCGTCACCGATGTCATCCAGACCTCCCAATATGGCATGGCGGATTCGCGAGACGAAGCGCTGGGGCAAACTTACAATTACGGTGGTGGCGACCCTCGTCTGTTCGTGGATTATGCCTCCGGTTATTTTTATCTCTTCTATACCAGTCGGGTCATGAATCTGTCCGGCTGGTCCGGGTTCAGCTCCTTCATGCAGGAGCATGTCATGAGGGCCCCGATCTCGGGGAAAATGTCGCCAGAGACGTGGCGAAAATATCATGATGGAAAGTGGGAAGCATTCTCTGCGGATGACTATTCCCTGGGTAATGCCGGTGCCGCCAGCAACATAGTGTCGGTAGAGTTGTCCCCCAAGGGGTATTTCACTCCCGAATATGACCCTGTCACCATGAGCGGCACCGCATCCGAGCTGGCCGGGCAGGGCAAACTGGTCAATTCGCCATTAAGAGTGATCAATGTGGCGTGGAATAGTTATCTGAAAAAATATGTGGCAACCCCCGAGCCATCGTCAGGGCCGAAAAATGAGGGCAAGGCGCCGTTGGCGCTTTACGTGACCGATAGTCTGTCGAGCCAGAAGTGGGAGAAGTTGCTGACATTGGACAGCTATGTCACCCGCTCCTGGTATCGCTTCATGATGGATCCGCAGGTTCAGACAAGGTCCAATTTTATCGTGGGAAAAACCTTCCGGACCTATTGCTATGTTGAGTGCCAGAAATATGGTGGTGAATATATCGATGTGACCCTCCAGCGCTCACAAGAAGAGATCTCGCCCATACTGGAAAATACTCTGCTTAAAAACCGTGACGGCGAGGTATTGACCGCAGATGACAAGTTCAACCTGACGGTGAAAAAAGAACCGGGCGAGGGTGATATGTCCTGGGGATTACAGGATAGGCAGGATGGTTATTATTCTGTGGTGGCCTATCCAACCGGGAATACGGCGCAAAAACGATATTTGGGGGTGACCGGCAGCGGGGCGGTCAACGTTTTGAGAAAGTGGGGAGCCGAGGTCGGGTTGCTTGATAATCCTTGTCAGGATGCCACCGCCGATGAGTGCTTGAGCGCGCAGTGGATCAAGGTGCCGACTGTGATTAGCCGTGACGATGGCAGTGAGCGCCGTGATGGCAGCTATCGCCTGGTCAATCGCTTCAGTGGCTTGACGCTCAATCTCGATGCGAGTCAGGCTCAGGATCGCCAGGCCACCTTGTCGCCCTTCCGTTCCTGGGATTGCACCGGGGCGACTTGCAAGGACAGAAACAGGGCTTCCTCACAGATACTGCAATGATCCCTTGGTCGTGCGGTATTGGCACGCTCTCCCGGATCCTCGTCAAAGCGCCTTGAGAAGAGGCTGGAGGAAGAGAGGCTGAAGGGACAGGGACTTCTTAAGGTGCAGAGACATAAGAAAAAATAAGCCGCGCAGAAAAGAACAGAGCCACCCGTCGGGTGGCTCTGTTGTGATGGGGCCGTACATAGGCGGCCGAACCGGGGTTGCCGCAGGCCATCAGGCCATCTCGGCTTCAGCCTCCCGGGCGTTGGCCGGGGTGGCCAGCTTGTCGATGCGCACAGCCGCGACCTTGAACTCGGGGATCTTGGCGTGGGGATCGGTGGCATTGATGGTGAGCCGGTTGGCCGGCGCCTCGGCAAAGTGGAACGGAATGAATACCACTCCGGGCTGCATTCGCTTGGTGACGAAGGCGGGCAGCTCGATATGGCCGCGGCGGCTGGTGACCTTCACCCGCTCGCTGTTGCCAATCCCGAGGCGTTCGGCATCCGCCACACTCATCATCACCCTGGGGCCGGCGAGCTTGTCGAGCCCCCGGGTCTTGCGGGTCATGGTGCCGGTGTGGAACTGCTCCAGCAGGCGCCCAGTGGTGAGCACTATCGGATAGGTTTCATCCGGCAGCTCGGCGGCATAGCGGAATGGCGTGGCCACCATCTCCCCCTTGCCCCGGGTGAACTGCTTGCCGTGGAGCAGGCGAGTCCCCTCGGGAGCCTGGTCATGGCAGGGCCACTGCAATCCGGCCTGACCCACCTTGTCCCAGTGGATGCCGGCGTACTGGGGCGTCACCCGGCAGATCTCCTCGGTGATCTCGGCCACATTCTGGTAGTGCCAGTCGCCCCCCATGGCATTGGCGAGCTGCTGGATGATCCACCAGTCTTCCCGCGCCTGCCCCGGCGCCTTGATGGCGGGGGAGAGACGCTGCACCCGCCGCTCCGTGTTGGTGAAGTGGCCGCTCTTCTCGGCAAAGGAGCAGGAGGGGAGCACCACATCGGCCAGCTGGGCGGTTTCGGAGAGGAAAATGTCCTGCACCACCAGGAACTCGAGACGCTTGAGCCCCTCGATGACGTGATGCTGATCAGGATCGCTCAGCACCGGGTTCTCTCCCATCACATAGAGCCCCTTGATGGTGCCGACGCAGGCGGCATCTATGGTCTCGGTGAGGGTGAGGCCGGGCTTGGTGGGTAGCCAGGGGGCCTGCCAGGCGGCCGCGAAACGGGCGTGCACCTTGGGGTCGGCCACCTTCTGGTAGCCGGGCAAGTTGTTGGGCAGGGCCCCCATGTCGCAGGCCCCCTGCACGTTGGACTGGCCCCGCAGCGGGTTGATGCCGCCCCCCTCGATGCCGATGTTGCCGCACAGCAGCTGCAGGTTGGCGATGGCCCGCACGTTGTCGTGGCCCGTGGTGTGCTGGGTGATCCCCATGGAGTAGTAGATGGCCGTGCGCTCGGCGGTGCCGATGAGGCGGGCGAGCTCAATCACCTGCTCGGCGGGGACGCCGGTGATGAGGGCCACCTTGTCCGGCGCATAGGCGGGAGAGAGCACCTCCTCTCGCAGCGCCTCAAACCCTTCCACCCGCTCGGCGATGTAGCCCTTGTCGTGCCAGTCGTGCCGGATGATCTGCTGCATGACGCCGTTGAGCAGCATCACGTCGGTGCCGGGGCGATGGGCCAGGTAGAGGCTGGCATGATCGGCCATCTCGATCCGTTTCGGATCCGCCACCACCAGCCGCGCCTTGCCCTCGCGTACCACCCGCTTGATGTGGGAGCCGATGATGGGGTGGGCCGCCGAGGTGTCGGAGCCGATGATGAAGATGAGATCCGAGTGGTCGATGCTCGGGATGTCGTTGGTCATGGCCCCGCTGCCGAGCGACGCCTCCAGGCCGGTGACGGTGGAGGCGTGGCACAGGCGCGCGCAGTGATCCACGTTGTTGGTGCCAAGCTCCCGGCGCACGAATTTTTGGAACAGGTAGTTGTCTTCGTTGGTGGTCTTGGCCGAGGAGAACCCCGCCAGCGCATCGCTGCCGTCTCGCTGCTTGATGGCGCCAAAGCGCTCGGCCACCAGGGCGATCGCCTCCTGCCAGCTGGCGGGCACCAGCTGGCCCTCCTTGCGGATCAGCGGCGTGGTGAGGCGCTCCTCGCTCTGGATGAAGTCAAAGCCGAAGCGCCCCTTGACGCAGAGCAGCCCCTGATTGACCGGGGAGTGGCGGTTGCCCTCCACATAGCGAATGCGTTGCCGCGCCTCATCCACATAGAGGGTGACGCCGCAGCCGACCCCGCAGTAGGTGCAGATGGTGTTGACCGGGGTGAGCAGCTCGGTGCGCCCCTGGGACTTGTCGCGGGCATCCACCATGGCGCCGGTGGGGCAGACCTGCACGCAGGCGCCGCACTGCACGCAGTGGGAGTCCCCCATCGCCAGTCCCGCCTCGAACTGTGGCCGGGTCGAGAGGGTGCCATCGGCCAGCCTGGCAAACTGCAGGATGCCCTGCACCGCCTGCTCGTTGCACGCCAGCACGCACTGGCCGCAGCCGATGCAGCGGTTGGCGTCGAACACGATGAACTCGCTGCTGTTGTCCACCGCAAACTTCTGGCAGTCATGGGTATCGAGGGCGCTCTGGTCGACCTTGTATTCGGTTGCGTAGTCGCGCAGGGCGCAATCGGTATTGGCCTGGCAGCCGCACTCCAGGCAGCGGGCCGCTTCGGCTCGGGCGGCGGCATCGCTAAAGCCCTGCTCCACCTCGGCAAAGTTGCCGCTGCGCTCGGCCAGATGGGGCATGACGGCGCGGGCGACCTGCTTCAGGTGGGCGAACTGGGCGGGGTCCACCTGCTTGAGGGCGGGGGCCTTGCTGGCGTTGAAGGGGCGCACCGGATCCACCATGGTGCCGTGCAGGAAGTGGTCGATGGCCAGCGCCGCCTTGCGGCCGTCGGCGACCGCCTCGATGGCGGTGGCCGGACCCCGGCGCAGATCGCCGATGGCAAACAGATTGGCGTGACCGCTGTGCATGGTCTCGGGGTGGGCGTCCAGGGTATTCCAGCGGGTGAGGGGCAGGGTCAGCGACTCCCCCTCCATAAAGCTCAGATCCGGCCGCTGGGAGACGGCGGCGATGACGGTATCAAACTCCTCGACGATGAACTCGCCGGTGGGCTCGGGGCGGCGGCGGCCGGAGGCATCCGGCTCGCCGAGGGCCATCTTCTCGAGCCGCACCTGACAGACGCGGCCGGTTTCATCGGCCAGGTTCTCCACTGGATTGGTCAGCATCATGAAGCGCACCCCTTCGTGCTCCGCCTCGTCAATCTCGTACGCCTCGGCGGGCATCTCGGCGCGGGTGCGACGATAGATGAGGGTGGTCTCGGCACCGAGGCGCACCGCAGTACGGGCGCAGTCGATGGCGGTATTGCCGCCACCGATCACCGCAACCCGTTTGCCGGTGGTGAGGCGCTGCTCCAGCATCCGATCCTTGAGGTAGTCCACCCCGAGATAACAACCTTCGAGAGTGCAGCCCGGGTACTCCATGGGCACGGCCTGGGAGGCGCCGACCGCCAGACAGACGGCGTCGTAGTCGCGGCACAGAGCCGAGAGGCTGAGCTCCTGCCCCAGGCGCTGACTGGTGTGGATCCGCATGCCGCTCTCGCACATCAATGCGATCTCCTGATCGAGGATCGCCTTGGGCAGCCGGTACTCGGGGATGCCGTAACGCAGCCAGCCACCGGCCTCGGGCATCGCCTCGAAAAGATCCACGGCGAACCCCTCATAGCCCAGGTAGTAACCGCAGGTGAGGCCCCCCGGGCCGCTGCCGATGATGGCGACCCGCTTGCCCTTGGCGGGCTTTTTCGGGGGGTGATAGGGGGTCATCCCGGCGAGATCCAGATCGGCGGCATGGCGCTTGAGCTGACGGATGGCCAGCGGCTCATCTACCAGGGAGCGGCGACATTCGGCCTCGCAGAAGGCCGGACAGACCCGGCCGATGGAGAGCGGCATGGGCAGTGTCTGCTTGATGACGGCGGTGGCCGCCTCGTGATCCCCCATTGCGATATGGTGCAGATAGGACTGGATATCCACCCCGGCCGGGCAGGCTCGCTGGCAGGGGGCCTCGCAGTCGGCGTAGTGATCCGAGAGGATGTGGCCGAGCGCCTGCTGGCGGTGATCCCTCAGGGCCTGCGACTGGGTGGTGACCACCATCCCCTCGCTCGGGCGGGTTTCGCAGGCGCGCCGGATGCCGACACCGGCGATCTCGACCACGCAGAGATCGCACGGGGTCTTGGGGGCACGGTCGTTGTCGCCGCACAGGGAGGGGATGTCGATATGGTGCTGTTTTGCTATCTGAAGCAGGGTCAGGGTCGGATCAACCGTCAGCTGAGCCCCATCGAGAGTGAGAGTGAGCATGGCGTCATAAACTCGGGTCAAGGCGCAGAAAATGCTGCATCTGGCGGAGCCAGCAGGAGAAGCGATCGAACAATCGCTGGATATAACCCCACATTACCAAAGGTCATCCACAACTTTATTTGATTTCGGACAGGTTATTGCGCCATAGGGGAAAACGCTTTCAAGGTAGGCTCTGCGCCTGGGTCAGCGGGCGAGCTGTTAAAGATAATTCCTTTAATAGCAGTATGTTAGTGAGTCATTGCAGCTTGTGAACGACAGGATTACCAGCAAGGAATGACGCCAGAAAAGATGAGGTGTGGGCCATCTGGCTCTTTTTCTACAACTGTTTTTGCAATGAGGAAGGGATGGCCCGGGCGGCTGGCATCAGCACAAAAGGTTGCCATGGTGCCATATTGCCACATGAAAGGGCCGCGGCTGATACCGCGGCCGTCATGATGTCAGGGGGGGACCGCCTGCAACAGAAGGCTAGAGCGCCGCCAGATAGAGTGCGCGGATCTGTTCGGGATCTGCGGCGCGCGGATTGCCGGGGGCACAGGGGTCGGCCATCGCCTTGTCAATCCAGCGGTCGATGTCGGTGCTGGTGATGCCAAGGGCCGAGAAGCCGGCGGGGATGCCCACCCGTGCCGAGAGGGTACGGATTGCCTCGATGGCGGCCTGGCTCGCCTGTTCCTCGTCCATGGTGGTGGTGTCCACGCCGAGGGCGCGGGCGATGGCGGCAAAGCGGCTCACGCACACCGGCCGGTTGTAGTCGCAGATGACGGGCAGCAGGATGGCGTTGCAGACCCCGTGGGGCAGGTCGTGGGTCGCCCCCGGTTGGTGCGCCAGCGCATGTACCAGACCCAGCCCCGCACTGTTGAACGCCATGCCGGCCAGATACTGGCCATAGGCCATCATCTCGCGCCCTTGCAGATCCTGTCCCTGTTCCACCGCGTGAGGCAGCCAGCGGCCGATGATCTCGATGGCCGCCAGCGCCGAGTGATCGGTAAGCGGATGAGCCCCTTTGGCCACGTAGGCCTCGATGGCGTGGGTCAGGGCATCCATGCCGGTGGCGGCGGTCACCGCCGGCGGGATACCGAGCATCAGGGTCGGGTCATCCACCGCGATATCGACCAAGATGGCGGGATCGATGATCACCTCCTTCACCTGGCGGTCGGTGTCGGTGATCACCGCATTGCTGGTCACTTCGGCGGCGGTGCCGGCGGTAGTGTTGATGGCGGCGAGAAAGGCGCCGCGTTTGGCCACCTTGCCCACCCCGCTGTAGGCGGTGACGGGGCCCGGGTTGGCGGTGAGGATGCTGATCCCCTTGGCGGCGTCGATGGCGCTGCCGCCGCCGAGGGCGATGATGCAGTCACTGTCGCTGCGCACGAAGGCGCGATATCCTGCCTCGACGATCGCCACAGTCGGGTTGGGCATCACCTCGCCAAACAGGCAGTGATCGAGCCCGCGGGCGGTGAGCCCCTCCACCACAGGTTGATGCAATCCGAGGCGCAGCAGATCCCGGTCGGTCACCAGCAGCGCCCGCTTGAAACCCTCTTGCGCCACCCGATCCAGCATGTCACCGATGGCGCCCGCGCCGTGAAAACTCAGTCTGGGCATGGCCAGCATAAAGCTCATGATTGTCTCCTTGAACATTTCGAATGTATCCATGAACGGGTCTGCCCGTTCATCGGGACACTCGGGCGGGGCCTGGCCCCGCCGCATCAGGGTCAACTCGGGGTGACCCCTTTTTTAAGCAGGATGTTGCCGTACTTGGCGCACTCGCCGGTGATCAGGATGGCGTAGGCCTCCTTCGCCCGCTCATAGAAGGCGAAGCGATCGATGCGCGTCACGTCGACTCCCGGGTTGTGCCCGGCCAAGGCAGCCAGGTAGCGCTGCTCCACGGCCGAATCCAGCTCGTCTCCCGCCACCGCCGCCATCATCACCAGGGGCGGGGCGTAGGCGTCGAGTTCAAACAGCGGGCTGATGGCAGCCAGCAGGGCATCGACCGGGATGCCGTCGGCCCTCAGTACCCGCCGGCCGAGCTGGTGGGCCGGGAAGTGGGCATCGGCGAGGATCAGCTCGTCGCCGTGGCCCATCTCGGCCATCACCTTGAGCAGGTCTGGGCTGATGAGGGGCGAAATTCCCTTGAGCATGGCGTTCTCCTTAGCGGGTGTGCAGCGGGCGGCCGGCAAACTCGGTCGCGTTAAAGAGCTCGGCATCGCTGCGTTCGCTGCGGGCATCGGGCATGCCGAGGGCCTGGCGAATGCGGATGAAGTCGCGCATCGAGGCGGCATCGACCCGGGTGATGGGGCGTTCCAGCTCGGTGGCCAGCAGCAGGATGCGGCAGTAGGCGTCGACGTTCTCGAGCTTCCAGTAGGCATCCTCCACGTGATCCCCCCAGACGATGACGCCGTGGTTCTCCATGAAGATGCACTGGTGATCGACCGAGGCCTCTCCCACGTTGTGGGCGTTCTCCTGGCTCCCCGGGGTGGCATAGGCGGCCAGCCCCACCTCGCCGAAGAAGATGTCCGGCTCTGGCATGATGCCGGAGGGGGGCACCGAGCCCGTGATGAGGAAGGCGTTGGCATGGGCCGGGTGAGCATGCACGCAGGAGCGGGCACCGCTGCGACGCATGATGGCGAGGTGGGTCTTGATCTCGCTGGTGGAGGGGCGGATGCCGGCCTTCTGGCGCCCGTCCATGTCCACCAGGCAGAGGTCCTCGGGGCGCATGAAGCCCTTGCTGATCAGCGTCGGGGTGCAGAGCACCAGGTTGTCGCCGACGCGTACCGAGATGTTGCCGCCGTTGCCATCCACGTACTCTTTTTGCCACAGGCGGCGCCCGATGTCGCAGATGCGTTGTTTGAGCTGCTCCATGGGAGCGCTGTAGAAAAAGGCATGTACCTGCTCCGGGGTGACGGGGTCCTTGCCCTCTTCCCAGTGATAGACGAAGTCGGGAAGAGGCGGGTTGATGGTCCAGTCTGCGGCAGTACGAATATCACAGTTCATGAGTGCAATTCCTTGTAGAGAGTCTGGTAAGCCCCGGCATCGGCCGAAGGCTGGAAAGGGGTATAGCGTCTGGTGAGGGCGGCATGGGCAGCCGCCAGCGTGGGGTGCAGCTGGGCACCTGTCATGGCATAGAGGGCGGCGCCGAGCACAGTGGTCTCCGCCTCGTCGATGGCGAGCACGGGCAAGCCCAGCACATCGGCCTTGATCTGGTTCCACAGGGCATTGCGCGAGCCGCCGCCCACCACCAGTAACTGCTGCGCCTGGAAGTGGCCAATCTGCTCGAGCCGGGTCAGTTGCCCCTTGAGGTGAAAGGCCAGCGCCTCCAGGGCGGCGCGATAGAGATGGCCGCGACGGGTCGAGAGGGAGAGGCCGGTAAAGGCCCCTTGGCCATGCCCCACGCCATTGGCCAGCAGATTGGGTGCCATGCGCACGCCGTCACAGCCGACCGGCACGGCGCGCGCCTCATCGATCATCGCCTCGTAATCACCGCCCTCGGGCCAGCCAAGAGTGCGAACCCATTCCAGCACGCCGGAGGCGAGCCACTGCAGGCCGGGATTGAACTGGCCGCGGTCGGCATCCAGCTCGCAGGTCGAGTCTGCCACCCGGGCCAGGGCGTCGCTGTCTACCAGCGGGGTGCGCACCATCAGGATCTCCCAGGTGCCAGACGAAAGGACCGGTTGATCCGGGCCCGCGCCGGAGCCTGCCAGGGCGAACTGGGTGTCATGGCCGGCGCTCACCACCGGGATGCCGGCAGGCAGGCCGAGCCGTTCGGCAAAGTCGGGCAGCAAGGAACCGATCACTTCGCCCGCTGCCACCATGGGCGGGAAGAGATGCTCGGGCAGGTCGACCGCCTCCAGGATGGTGCGGCTGAAACACTCCTGCTGCAGACTGAGCAGCTGGCTGGTGCCGGCCATGGTGCGGTCGGTCGTCATCTTGCCGGTCAGGCGGTGATTGATGAGCGACGAGATGAAGAGCCAGGCGTGGGCGCGCTCGACCAGCTCGGGGTGCTGCTCGCGCAGCCAGATCAGCTTGTAGAGGGTATTGAAGCCAAACTGGCCCACCCCGGAGAGGCGCTGCAACTGCTCGGGATCCAGATAACGACGGATCTGCTCCATCACCGCCACGGTGCGCGGGCACTTCCAGCTGATGATGGGGTAGAGCAGCTCGCCCCGTTCATCCACCAGGGCACCATCGACGCCGAAGGTGGTGACGGTGACGGCCCGGATCTCGCACCCGGCCAGCGCCGGTTGCAACTCGCGGCAGCAGTGGGTGAAGCGTGCCAGGATCGCCTCCAGTGACCACTGGTGCCACTCCGGATGTTCCCGTGCAGGCTCGGTTGCATTGGCCACGGCTGCCTTGGCCACCACTGCACCTGCGGTGTTGACGGCAATGGCCCGGACATTGGTGGCACCACAATCGAGCACGATGACAACATCTTGCCTCATGACAACTCCTTACAACGAGGGAAGAGAGCAGGGCCTTGCGGCCCTGCCGGTACTTAGCGGTAGAGCGGGCCGTAGTTGGCGCAGGCGCGATAGTCCTGCCCTTCGCTGTCCATGCCGTGGGCGCCCCAGGCGGAGGGCCGGAACACCTTCTCTTCCGAGACGTTGTGCATGCAGACCGGGATGCGCAGCATGGCGGCCAGGGTGAGCAGTTCGCTGCCCACATGGCCGACCGTCAGCACGCCGTGGTTGGCACCCCAGTTGGCCATGACCGAGTAGACATCGCGGAAGGCTCCCTGCCCGGTGAGGCGGGGAACGAACCAGGTGGTTGGCCAGGTGGCGTCGGTGCGCTCGTTGAGCACGTCGTGGACCTGTTGCGGCAGCGTCACGCTGTGGCCCTCGGCGATCTGCAGGATCGGACCTATCCCCTTGACGATATTGATGCGGCTCATGGTGAAGGGGATGTCGCCCTCGGTCAGGTAGTGTGTGGAGAAGCCACCGCCACGGAAATACTCGTCAACGGCCGGACACCATTCGGTGGCGGCAAGACAAGCCTTCACGTCGTCCTCGGTCACTTCCCAGTGGGGCTTGATGGTCGGCTTGCCGTTGGCGTCGCGCTGACGGCCGGTGCCGTCGAGGGCGGCGGAGCCCGAGTTGATCATGTGGATGATGCCGTGCTCGGCCAGCCCTGCCAGACGGTGGCCGGTGACCCGCTCGACTGCCTCGGGGGACCAGTAGGTGCGCACATCGCAGAAGATCTGGGCGGTGCCGGTCAGACCGTAACCCAGCAGCATGCTCATGGCGTTGAGGCTGTCATTCTCGGTGCCCATGATGATGGGGGCACGGGGGCCGTTCCAGTCGAACGAGCTGTTGAGCAGGGTTTCGGCGGTGTCACCGTTGGGGTATTGATCGGTCCAGTGGCGTTGGCCCTGGAAGCCGCCGACGATGGCGTTGTAGCCGAGCGCCTCTTCGCCAAAGCCGAGCTCGGCCAGGCGCGGGTTGCCCTGCATCATGTCGCGCATGCAGATCGCCATCAGCAGACTCTCGCGCAGGACGGCCTGCTTCTGCTCCGGGTTGCGGCGACGCTCGGGAGGGTTGCGGTCAGTCCCTTCGTTGAAGTACTTGTCGGCCCAGCTCTGGGCCAGCTCCAGCTCGGCCGAGTCATAGATGCCCTTGTCCATACGGCGACGCAGCTCTGTCATGTCCACTGCCTGGACCTTCATGCCGAAGAACTCTTCGAAGAAGGTGTGATCGACGATGGAGCCGGCGATCCCCATGGAAACCCCGCCGAGGGAGAGATAGCTCTTGCCACGCAGGGTGGCGACCACCAGACCGGCGCGGGCGAAGCGCAGCAGCTTCTCCTGTACGTCGGCCGGAATGCCATCGCTGTCTGCATCCTGCACATCCTTGCCGTAGATGGAGAAGGCGGGCAGCCCTTTCTGGTTGTGGGCCGCCAGGGCCGCTGCCAGGTAGACGGCGCCCGGACGCTCGGTGCCGTTGAAACCCCAGATGGCTTTGGGGCGCAGCGGATCCATGTCGATGGTCTCGCTGCCGTAGCACCAGCAGGGAGTGACCGTGATGGAAAGGCCAACGTTGCAGGATTTGAATTTCTCCTCGCAGGCGGCGGACTCGGCCATGCCGCCGATGGTGGTGTCGGCGATGACGCATTCCACCGGCTCGCCGCTCGGATGGCGCAGGTGCTGGCTGAGCAATTCGGCTGTCATGCGAGCCATCTTCATGGTCTGCTCTTCCAGGGATTCACGGACCCCCATGCGACGACCATCGATGGTGGGACGGATGCCGATGGTGGGGAGTGCGCCGATCAACTTGTTCATGTCTTGCTCCTTATGCCTTGTGGCCTTTGAAACCGAAGTGAATGAGGTAGATAAATCCGATAAGCGGGATGATGAATGCCATGCGAATGCCGGCCATGTCCGAGATCTGGCCCATCAGGGCAGTCAGGACGGCGCCGCCGAGGATGGCCATGATGAGACAGCTGCCGCCGAACTGGGTGTCCTTGCCAAGGCCGTGTACCGAGAGGCCGAAGATGGTCGGGAACATCAGGGACATACAGGCGGAGACGGCGACCAGGGCGTATACGCCAGCCATGCCGCCGGCAAACATCACCCACAGCAGGCAGAACGACGCTCCCATGGCCAGCAACCCGAGCAGTTTGGCGGGGGAGATGTAGGTCATCAGGGCGGTGCAGATGAAGCGGCAGGCCGAGAAGATCACGATGGAGGCGAGCAGGTAAGTGGATGCATCAGCCTCGTTGCCGCCCACTTCCGTCATCACGTAGCGAATGGTGTAGGACCAGCAGCCAATCTGGGCGCCGACATAGAAGAACTGGCCCAGCACGCCGCGCACAAAGTAGCCCCTGGCCAGCAGGCGGGCGAAGCTGCCCTTGAGGTCCAGCCCCGTGCTGTTGGTATCGTGCGCCACCGGCATGCGGGTAAAGGCGATGGCCAACCACACCGCGACGATGACCAGGGCCACCATCAGATAAGGTCCCATGACCGCGGCCAGCTCGCCGGCCTGGATCTGGCCGAGTTCGTCGGCGGACATCAGTGCCCGTTCGGCATCGGTGGCCGGATTCAGTTGCGAGAGAATGTAGAACTTGCCGATCAGCACGCCGGTGATGGAGCCGATGGGGTTAAACGATTGCGCGAGGTTCAAACGACGGGTGGCGGTTTCCTGCGGGCCCATCGCAATGATGTAGGGGTTGGCGCTGGTCTCCAGAATGGAGAGACCACCGGCCAGCACGAACAGAGAGGCGAGGAAGGGGCCATAGGTCATGATCTGGCTGGCCGGATAAAACATCAGTGCACCGGTGCAAAAGAGCCCGAGCCCGAGCAATACCCCCGCCTTGTAGCTGAACCGCTTGATAAAGAGAGCAGCGGGCAGGGCCAAACAAAAATAGGCACCATAAAAGGCAGTCTGAACCAGACCCGATTGCATATCCGTCAAGGTGAATACCTTTTTGAATTGAGCAATCAGGACATCCGTCATATTATTTGCAAGCCCCCACAGGGCAAAGCAACTGGTCAGCAAAATAAAGGGGATCAATATACTTCTGGGAACTACCTGACTGGATATTCCCGTGCTTTCGGGCACAATATCATCGCGGCTGTTTTCGCAAACAGCGGCATTGGATATATTAGCCATAATGTAAACTCCATTTATTTTATATTGAGTTGGGTACAGTGTGTTATTTTTTGTATCTGCTTAATTGCCTTATATTGTTTTCATCTTTTTCTGTCAGAATTACATCAACATCGTTGAATTGACAGATCCTGACAATTCCGGAGCGGTTCTCTTTCCGGGTATCAGCCAGCAATACCTTCTGCCTGGCTGAGGCCAGCATCACCTTCTTGGTCGATGCGTTTATCTCATTGTTTTCCCAGACGCCGTTGCCTTTGCTGTAGGCGGCGCAGGAGAAGAAAAGAGTATCCACCCGGTACTGGCTGATGTTGCCACTGGCAATGGTGCCAACGAAGGCGGCATATTTCTCAGAGTATTCACCACCGATGGCGATGGTCTTGATATTCTTCTTGACTGCCAGGCTCAGCACATTTCGAAATGAGTTGGTGATTACCGTCATGGATATATCTGGCAGCGCTTCAGCCAGGTACCAACACGTTGAACTGGCATCGAGCATGATAATATCGCCGGGGTTAATCAGGGCCAGCGCCTTATAGGCGATCAGCTTCTTTTCAATAGAACTCTCGTGCTTGCGTTTATTGAATGCCAGCCCGGCATCGGCATTATCCAGAGAGATGGCACCGCCATGCACTCTTTTTACAGAGCCATTGGATTCCAATTCCTGCAGATCACGACGTATTGTTTCCAGCGATACTGAAAAACGCTCGGAGAGTTCCTTAACGGTGACTGAACCGGCTTGAACAATATATTTTTCAATATCGATAACACGAGGTGACAACATAATTGGCTCTGCTTTGTTGGAATGAGCCGATTATAGGGGGAGGTGACTCGTAATATGTGTGATCTGACGCAGGATTTACCGAGTGAAAAACGGATGTAAAACAATCAAAACGGGCATAACCCCACATGGGTGATGCATATAACTAGTTGAAGTATATGTATTTGGTTGAAAACAAGGCTTGCCCGTTTCGGCATTGATTATCCGAAATCGGGCAGTATTCAAATACAAAAAATTGAATTGGCTCACAGAGAAAAGAGAGCCTTAAAAATGGGGGGCATGTATTCAAGATGAAGCAGTAAATAGAGATCCTGAAAGGATGTCGTGTATTGGCATCATTGGAATCCTTTTTGTCATTCGTCAGATTGTCTGAAATTCGTGCGTGTTGACGTGTTGGTGTAACCCGCCATCAAGAATGAAAAACCGGGAGCGGGTGAAAAAACGGGGGAGATGGCAGGACAAACACAGGTGTGGTGAGGCTGGCGGCACGAGATGGCAAAGCCGGGCTGTTTACCAAAATATGACAAAGCGCCGTGCCTGGCTGATGGCGATGCGCTGAAAATGAAAAATGGCGTGATGAGTGGTACTGCACGTCTAAACGTTAGTATCCAGAGCGGCTTGCGCTGTCGGTGAAGATTTTTGTGGCTGGGCTGTGCTTGGAGTCTCGGCACGGTTGAATAGACTGCTCGATAACCAACAAAAAGGGCCTCTTCCGAAGAAGAGGCCCTTTCCAAACGTTTGGTGGAGCTGGGGGGATTTGAACCCCCGTCCAAAATTACTACATCCTTGGCACTACATGCTTAGTCACTCTTTACATTCGCCAACCCGCTGCGGAGAGACACGCCACGAATTGACTAGCTCGATTGGTTTTAATGCTTCCGCCCCGAGCAGGACTTCCACACGATCCTGTGAAGGATGACCTTCCGATTCCCTAGGACACAGGCAAGCTAGGGTAGAAGGGCTCTGCGCAGGTTATTAAGCTGCCAGTGCGTAGTTTTCGTCGTTTGCGACTATTTTTTTGCGGTTTATTAACGAGGCCTACCGCACCTCGGCATGCACCTTGGGTTTCGTGAATCTTGTCGAATCCAGAATCAGCCCCAAGTTGTTAAGAGGGATTGTACGCAAAAATGCTGCCATGGCAAGGCGTTGATGGCCATTCCCGCGGGGAGCCGCTCCGTTTGCCGATTTATTGTGCGCAAGCAGGGGGGAGAGGGTAAGCGGTAGGCCAGAAAAGAAAAAGTCCGGGCTTGGAGCCCGGACCTTGCAGCATCAATCGGATTAGCCGCGATTTTTGTTCTTCATGATGCGGGCTTTTTCCCGATCCCATTCGCGGGCCTTGGTATCTTCGCGCTTGTCGTGCTCTTTCTTGCCTTTTACCAGACCGATCTCGACCTTGACCCAGCACTGTTTCCAGTAGAGGGCGAGCGGCACTATGGTGTAGCCCTGACGGGCGATCAGGCTCTCGAGCTTGTCGAGTTCACGCCGGCTCAGCAGCAGCTTGCGGGTACGGGTCGGGTCACACACCACGTGGCTGGAGGCAGCCTGCAGTGGCAGGAAGCTGGAGCCGAACAGGTAGGCCTCGCCATCGCGGAAGATGACATAGGCTTCGCTGATGTTGGCCTTGCCCGCCCGCAGGGATTTGACTTCCCACCCTTGCAGAGACAGACCCGCTTCGATCTTCTCTTCGATGAAGTATTCGTGGCGCGCGGTTCTGTTGAGTGCAATGGTGCTGGACCCGGCTTTGTTTTTACTGTTTTTTTTGCTCATGACGGGCGATTTCCGGCAATGACTAGGAGGCTCGTATTATACGTAGGCGAGGGCGGCTGTAAAACGCGCAGCGGCTCGAGTGGCGGCTTAATGAGCAGTTTGGCCGAGGTTTTACCTCCACAAGCCGGAACATGATGATAAAATCGCGGCGATTGGATGAGGAAAAGTCATGCCCCGTATTACTCGCAGTGCCCTGGTGATGTTCAGTGCAGAACAGATGTTCAAGTTGGTTAACGATGTGGATGCCTATCCGCAATTTTTGCCCGGTTGCGTCGGCAGTCGTGTGCACGAGGCCGGCGATGACTACATGATGGCCTCGGTGGATGTGGCCAAGGCGGGTATTGCCAAGACCTTTACCACCCGCAATCAGCTGGACATGAACCGCCAGATCAGGATGGAGCTGGTGGATGGCCCGTTTCGCAAGCTGGCGGGCTGGTGGACCTTCACTCCGCTGGATGTGGATGCCTGCAAGGTGGAGTTCGATCTCGATTTCGAATTTACCTCCAAGCTGATCGAGGTGGCCTTCGGTCAGGTGTTCCGCGATCTGGTGAGCTCCATGGTCGCAGCCTTCTCCAACCGGGCGAAGGAGGTTTACGGTGTCTGAGCAGCTCACCATAGAGGTGGTCTACGCCTTGCCGCAGCAGCAGACGGTGATTGAGTTGAGGGTTGCGCCAGAGACCTGCGTGCTGGATGCCATCGAGCAGTCCGGTATCGTGCAAAAGCACCCCGAGATCGATCTGGCGGTCAACAAGTTCGGCATCTACAGCCGTCCGGTCAAGGGGAGCGATCACTTGCAGGACGGGGATCGCATCGAGATCTATCGACCGCTCATCGCCGATCCGCGCGAGATGCGCAAGAAACGGGCCGAGAAGGCCAAAGAGGAAGGTCGGGCCGATGCGGTGACCGGCGGTCGCCCCAACACCAATCGCAAGCGGGGCGATGGCGAGTCGCACTAGTGAGCCGCTCCGGGTTCCATTGCGATGCATTCGTCAAAAAGGCGCCCAAGGCGCCTTTTTTGATCCTGCGATATAGCCTTTTACCGTGCTGGTCAGCGCGCCGCCGCTGGCTGTGTGCCCTGACGGGCGAGCACCCAGGAAGTCAGCAGATCGACCCCGCTTTGCATCACCCGCTCATCGAAATCGAAGGCATTGTGATGGTGTGGCGCCGCGAGATCGGCTCCGAGCACCAGGTAGGCGGCTTCGCCTCCCTGCTTTTGCACCCGCTCCATCAGGAAACCAGCATCCTCACTGGCGCCGAAGCGGCGAGTCTGGATGGTGGCGAGCCCCAGCTGGCGGGCCAGGGTGGTCAGTTCGGCCTGCAGGGTGGGGCTGTTGTCCAGCGCGATGGCCTCGCCCTGCTTGATGATCTGGTAGGTGACTCCGTGGGTCATGGCCACCCCTTCGACGATACGCTGCACCTGGCCGAACATGTAGTCGTTTAGCGCGCTGTCGGCGCCGCGGGTCTCGCCGCGCAGTTCGGCATGATCGGGGATCACGTTGCGGCCGCTGCCGCCGTTGAGCTGGCCGATATTGATGCGGGTCATGCCATCCCGGTGGCGGGGAATGGCGAGCATGGCGCTGGTGGCCATGCAGGCGGCGGCCAGTGCGTTGCAACCGGCGTTGGGCTCAAGACCTGCGTGGGCCGCCGTACCCATGAAGTGCACATCGAACTTGGTGGAGCAGAGAAACTCGGTGGGGTTGATCACCAGCTCGCCGCTGCTGGCGTGGATACCGATATGCAGGGAGAGCAGGGCATCCACGTCATCGAGCGCCCCGCCGGCCGCCAGCGCCTTGCCGCCGCGACACCCCTCTTCGGCAGGCTGGAAGAAGAGCTTGATGCGCCCCCCCAACTGCTCTTTCATCGCCATCAACCGGCTGGCCAGCCCCATGCCGATGGCGGTGTGGCCATCGTGGGCGCAGGCGTGCATCCACCCCTTGTTGTGGGAGGCAAACCCTTCCCGCTGCGGTTGATGCTGCTCGTCGCCGGACTCTTCCACTTCCACCGCATCGATGTCGAAGCGAAAGGCGAGCGTCGGGCCGGGGCGGCCGGTGTCCAGCTCTCCCATCAGACCGGTAAAGTCACCGATGCGATCCAGCCAGTCGGGATGCGCCCCCTGGCGGCGGGCGCGGGCCTTCTCGGCCGCCACGTCCAGATCCCGCCCCATCACCAGATTGCTGGCCAGCAGCTTGTCACCGAGCACGATGTGATAGCCGAGTCCGCTCAGGTGGTGGGCGATCAGGCTGGTGGTGCGGAACTCTTTCCAGGCGGCTTCCGGCAGGCGGTGCAGATCGCGGCGCCACTGGATCAGGTGCTCAAGGCTCATCTCGGCTTCCTTGTTTGTTTGAACTGCCGGCTATTGTGCCCTTTTTTGTGATCAAGAACAGAGGGGAGGCGGCTGGCGCTTTGTCGCTACCGTACAGAATAAAAAACGCCTCCCGGTGGGAGGCGTCATTGGCAGAGCGGCGACTCAGGCCGCGTGATGGTAAGCGGAAGCTTCAAACAGCTGCTTGTTGGCCACCAGATCGATGGGGTCGAAATCATCGACGTTGATGGTGCGCAGGCGGCTCACTTCGGCGCGGCGCAGCAGGTCGGCCTCGCTCTGGTTCAGCACGCCGGCGGCCAGCCCGATGTCGGCTACCTTGTCCAGCGCCAAGAAGGGACGCTTGATGCCATCGGCCTTGCACACCTTGTCAAACAGCGGTTCGGCGGCCAGCACGTCATCGAGTGCCTGCTCCAGCAGGCCGAAGGGGTTGCCCTCCTCGCGGGTGAGGTATTGTCCCTTGGCCAGGCGGCTGCGGGTTTCGCTCGGCGTTTGCAGCAGGCGGGCTACCTGGTTGTCCAGCTTGTCGCTCGGGCGCTTCATGTCGCGACCCAGCGGCAGCACGATGACGCGCAGAGCCAATCCAATCCAGCGGTTCGGGAAGTTGCGTAGCAGTTCATCGATCGCCTCCTGTGCCTTGAACAGGGCATCTTGCAGCGCCCAGTGCAGCAGCGGCAGGTCGGCCTGTTGGCGTCCTTCGTCCTGATAGCGCTTGAGGGCGCTGGAGGCCAGATAGAGCTGGCTCAGCACGTCGCCGAGACGGGCGGAGACCCGCTCCTTGCGCTTGAGCTCGCCCCCCAGGGTGCCCATCGCCATGTCCGACAGGAACGCCAGGTTGGCGGAGAGACGGGAGAGCTGCTGGTAGTAGCGCTTGGTCTGATCCCCATAGGGGGCTGCGGCGAAGCGGGCACCGGTGAGACCCAGCCAGAAGCTGCGCACCAGGTTGCTGATGGCAAAGCCGACATGGCTGAACACTGCCTTGTCGAAGTCCTTGAGGGCCTGTTCCTTGTCCGGGTGGCTGGCCGCCAGCATCTCGGGCAACACGTAGGGGTGGCAACGGATGGCGCCCTGGCCGTAGATGATCATGCTGCGGGTCAGGATATTGGCTCCTTCCACCGTGACGGCGATGGGGGCACCCTGATAGCCGCGGGCCAGATAGTTGTTGGGACCCATGCAGATGGCCTTGCCGCCGTGGATGTCCATGGCATCGATGATGCACTTCTGGGCACGGTCGGTGAGGTGGTACTTGACGATGGCGGAGATGACCGAGGGCTTCTCGCCAAGGTCGATGCCGGTCACGGTCAGGTTCGCCGCGGCGCCCATGATGTAGGCGTTGCCACCGATGCGGGCCAGCGGCTCTTCAATGCCTTCCATCTTGCCGATGGGCAGCTTGAACTGGCGACGGATGCGGCTGTAGGCGCCGCTCGCCAGGGCCAGCATCTTGACGCCACCGGTGCTGTTGGAGGGCAGGGTGATGCCGCGACCGACCGAGAGGCACTCCACCAGCATGCGCCAACCCTGACCGGCCATGGCCGGGCCGCCGATGATGAAATCGAGCGGAACGAACACATCCTTGCCCTGAGTCGGGCCGTTCTGGAACGGCACGTTGAGCGGGAAGTGGCGACGGCCGATGCCGACTCCCTTGATGTGGGTCGGGATCAGGGCGCAGGTGATGCCGAGCTCCTCTTCCTCCCCCAGCAGGTGCTCCGGGTCACGCAGTTTGAAGGCGAGCCCCAGCACGGTGGCGATAGGGGCCAGGGTGATGTAGCGCTTGTTCCAGGTCAGGCGCATGCCGAGCACCTCTTCCCCTTCCCACTCGCCCTTGGTGATGATGCCAAAATCAGGGATGGAGCCCGCATCTGAACCCGCTTCCGGGCTGGTCAGGGCGAAGCAGGGGATCTCTTTACCGACCGCGAGACGAGGCAGGTAGTAATCCTTCTGCTCATCGGTGCCATAGTGTTGCAGCAGTTCGCCCGGGCCGAGGGAATTGGGCACGCCGACGGTGGAGGCCAGCACGGCGCTGGCGCCGCACAGCTTTTGCAGCACGCAGGACTGGGCGTAGGCGGAGAACTCCAGGCCACCATATTTTTTCTTGATGATCATGGCGAAGAACTTGTTGTCCTTCAGGTATTGCCACACCTCGGGGGAGAGATCGGCGCGCTCGTGGGTTACCTCCCAGTCGCTCACCATGCGGCACACCTCTTCCACCGGGCCGTCCAGGAAGGCCTGCTCTTCGGCAGAGAGGGTGCTGACCGGGATGGCGTGCAGCTTTTTCCAGTCCGGGTTGCCGGCAAAGAGGTCGGCTTCCCACCAGGTAGTGCCCGCTTCGATGGCTTCTTTTTCGGTGCGGGACATCTCTGGCATGATGGATTTGTAGAGCTTGAACAGCGGCTTGGTCAACTGGTTGCGGCGAAATTCCACCAGGTTGAGGGGGATGGCAACCACGGCAAACAGGGCCCATACCAGCAAGGGCACATGACCGTAGAGGGCCCCGATGATAAGGGCGGCGAAGGTTACCAGGGTCGAGATGAACAGGGATGCCCGGCGATAGGCCAGGGCTCCGATAACCAGGATCACCCCGAGCAGAGTGAGGGTCGTCGTCATTGCTTGCTCCTTGCGTGATAGGTTGCCAATGTGGCGTAACTGATCCAGAGGTCTGACCTGTTTGGTCTGGCCCTTGTTGTAATTCATACGCACAAAGTTATCAAGTTGTTTACAAGCTCATTACCTTGCGACTGTGATCCCCGTAACGTGGCAGGCCAGCCTGTGGCGCGACCTGCCGAGGGAGGGGGCGACGACGGGATTGCCTTGTGCGAGAATAGCGGCGACTTACACGCACACTAAAAAAGTGGAAGAGACATCATGTACCAAGAATTGATCCGCAATGAACTGACCGAAGCCGCCAGCGTGCTGCAAGCCTTCCTGGCCGATGAGCAGAATCTGAAGAATATCGAGGCGGCCGCCAAGCTGCTGGCTGACTCCTTCAAAGAGGAAGGCAAGGTACTCTCCTGTGGTAACGGTGGCTCCCACTGCGACGCCATGCACTTTGCCGAGGAGCTGACCGGCCGCTATCGCGAGAACCGTCCGGGTTATGCCGGCATCGCCATCTCGGATCCGAGCCACCTATCCTGCGTCTCCAACGACTTTGGCTATGACTTCGTCTTCTCCCGCTACGTCGAGGCCGTCGGCCGTCGTGGCGACGTGCTGCTCGGCATCTCCACCAGCGGTAACTCAGGCAACATCCTCAAGGCCATCGAGGCGGCCCGTGCCAAGGGCATGAAGGTGATCGCCCTGACCGGCAAGGATGGCGGCAAGATGGCGGGTCTGGCCGATGTGGAGATCCGCGTTCCGCACTTTGGTTATGCCGACCGCATTCAGGAAGTGCACATCAAGGTGATCCATATCCTGATCCAGCTGGTCGAAAAAGAGATGGCCAAGTAAGTGGCATTGACGCCGGGCAGGAGTGTGCCTGTCCGGCATCGCCAATCTGGACAAGCGGCTTGATGCAAAGAAAGGCTATGCTTTTCTGCCAAGTCAGCCAGATGAACAAGTAGTCAAGGAAGGAGTGGTCCAGATATGTGCGAACTGCTCGGCATGAGCGCCAATGTGCCGACCGATATCTGCTTCAGTTTTACCGGCCTGATGCTGCGTGGTGGCAAGACGGGTCCCCACAAGGATGGCTGGGGGATCACCTTCTATGAGGGGAAGGGGTTTCGTACCTTCAAGGATCCCGAGCCCAGTGCCCACTCTCCCATCGCCAGGCTGGTACAGGCGCTGCCCATCAAGAGCTGCGCCGTGGTCAGTCATATCCGCCAGGCCAACCGGGGCTGCGTGTCGCTGGAAAATACGCACCCGTTTACCCGCGAGCTGTGGGGACGGTACTGGACCTTTGCCCACAACGGTCAGCTGACCGGCTACAAGAGGCTGGCCACCGGGCGGCACAGGCCGGTGGGGGATACCGACAGCGAACACGCCTTCTGCTGGCTGCTCGACAGGCTGGAGCAGAAGTATCCCAGGCGACCGGCCAACTTCCCCGCCATGTTTCGCTACCTCGCTACCCTGTGTGACGAGCTGCGGGCATTCGGGGTGTTCAACATGCTGCTCTCGGACGGGGAGTATGTGATGACCTTTTGCTCCAACAATCTGCATTGGTTGACCCGGCGTGCCCCCTTTGGTGAAGCGAGTCTGCTGGATGAAGAGGTGGTGATCGATTTTCATAGCGAGACGACCCCCAATGACGTGGTGACCATCATCACGACTCGTCCGCTGACTGGGAATGAACACTGGGTCAAGATGGAACCTGGTGAGTTTAACTTGTTCCGGTTGGGTGAGCGTATCGCCAGCAATCACGACGAGATCGGCCAATAAAAAAATACCAGGGTAGATACCTACCCTGGTTCTTCGCAGCAGCCATAAAGGGCAAAAGGGATGAGAGGTGTTGCTGAGCATCATCACTCTGATGATGCTTAGTGTTACTTGAATGTTAATTTGTTGCAATGATGTTATTTTGCATTGCTGTCAAAGCGTGTTGATATTTTGAATCCGATCACGTTTTTCGTCTTTGGGTTTGTATGTTGAAGCAGTTTGCCGGTCTCAGGTGAGCTGTCAGGGCGTCCGTGGCCTGAAAACTATCTATAGTATGGTCTGTTTGAATACCATTTTGAGAGGCCTCGCATGGAGTGGGTGGATCGCAAGGTGTTGCAACAGCTGGCTGATGATATCGGTCAGGAGATGTTGCCGGTCGTGATAACCGTGTTTATCGAAGAGGTGGGGGAGCAGCTGAGCCAGCTTAGACCACTTTATGAACAACAGGATTGGGAGGCGCTGGCCAGGGTGGCACACAGCATGAAATCCTCCTGCGGCAGCTATGGTGCCCTGACGAGCTATCAGCAGGTGATGGCGCTGGAGCTGGCGTGCAAGCAGGCCGATAGTGACGAGGCTGCGCGTCAGCTGCAGCAACTCGAACACTCTCTGCCACAGGTGTTGGCCTTTCTGGCCGATTACCACTGAAAACCGGCCACTGCCACACGGCAGTGGCGGCGTCTTAACGCTGGTTGAGCAGGTGCCCTATGGTCTTGTCCAGCGCCAGCTTCAGTTTCAGCCGGTCATGGCGATGGGGCAATGCCGTCTCGCCCAGATCGGCTTCGATCAGGCGACCTTGCCATGTTTCCCCTTCCCCTGCGCCAAAGGGCGCCAAAATGGCATCAATTCGGCCATGTCCGATCCTGGATTCCAGCCAGCGGCACTGGCTGGCCAGATCCAGTTGACCGGCAGGCCCTTTCTCCGCAACCAGGTTGCAGATGAACACCACCATGGCATTGCTTTCGTTGATGGCCTGGGCGATCTCCGCCAGCAGCAGCGGCGGCATGATGGAGGTGAGAAAACTGCCTGGGCCCAGGATGATCATGTCAGCCTGCTGCAGTGCCTGTACCGCTTCGCGGGTGGCCTGCACTTCCGGCATCAGGCTCAAGGATAGGGGGGGAGTAGCCAGCTGATCGATGGAGACCTCCCCCAGGATCTGGTTGCCGCACTCCATATGGGCACAGAGATCGGTGGGTAATTCGGACATGGGTAACAATTGTGATTCAATTTTGAGCATGTCACTGATGAGCTTGATAGCATCCAGAGGGCGGACGCAGAGATTGTCCAGTGCCAGCAGCATCAGGTTACCAAGATTGTGTCCTGCCAGTTCGCCACGGCCGGCGAAGCGGTACTCAAACAGCAGGCTGCCGATACTGGGGTCGGTGACCAGCTGGTTCAGGCAGTTGCGCAGATCCCCCCAGGCGATGCAATCCTGGCTCTTGCGCAGACGGCCGGTTGAGCCGCCATCATCCGTGGTGGTGACGATACCGGTCAGCCGCTGACCAAGGAAGGAGAGGGCGGAGAGCACCCGGCCCATACCGTGGCCACCACCGATGGCAACGACCCGATCGAAGTCATTGATGTTTTTTTGCCACATGAGGGCATCCTGTCACTGGGGTTGATAGAAGGTTATGTTAGCAAGGAATATGAGCTAATTACTTGATAAGGGTATGACTTTTGCTTGCGACATGAATCCGATAACGCAAGGAGATGGTGTTGAACTTTCTGACCGTTCACTCTCTTGAGGAAAATTCCCTGCTGGCGGCTCAAGATATCTGCGCGCGGCTTCATCACCATGCCATGCAGTCGCCTTCCCTGTTGCTGGTCTATTTTACCCAGGCCCATGATGCTGCGGTACTGCGCGAGCAGCTTGGGCGTCAATTCCCGACGACCCCCTTGCTGGGGTGCAGCTCCTGCGGTGGCGTGATGACCGAAATGGGACATCATGTCAGGCAGGAGCATGGCGTGGCAGTGGCTGCTTTTTATGATGAGAAGGGGGCTTACGGCGTTGCCGGCGCCGAGGGGGAACCTGTGGATGTGCGTCTGTTGTTGCGCCGGGCCATGCTCGAGTGTGGTCGCCCGGGCGAACTGCCCCAGCTTGTTCTGGTTCATGCCAGCCCGGGCCAGGAGGAGGAAGTATTGGCCTCTATCGAAGCTGAGTTTGGTCACTCGGTACCCGTGGTCGGTGGCTCGGCGGCGGACAGCAAGGTGAGTGGCGACTGGCAACTTTGCTGGAGTGAAGGGCAGAGCAAGCAGGGGGTGGCGCTGGCGGTGCTTTATCCTGACTGCCAGCTGGCCTTCCAGTTTCACTCCGGTTATGTACCCGCCGAAAGCCACGGCGCCATCACCTCCTGTGATGGGCGCGAGGTGTTGACGATCGAGCATGAGCCCGCTGCAGAGGTGTATGCCCGCTGGTGTGGCCGGCAGCAATCCTGGCCAGTGGGCCCCATCCTGCACGAGAGCACCCTGACTCCTCTGGCCCGTCAGGTGGGTACCCTGGATGGTGTCCCCTACTACAAACTCTCCCATCCCGAAGCCGTGACGGAGCGGGGTGGGCTACGTCTTTTCACCGACGTGACCGTGGGCGAGCGCCTGTGGTTGATGTACAGCAGCCAGGAAGGGCTGTTGCAGCGCAGCCTCAGTGCCATCCGGATCGATCCCGAGTACGGTGTCGATGCCAGATTGCAACCCGTCGGGGCGCTGATCATCTTCTGTGCTGGTTGCCGTCTGGCGCTGGGTGATATGCTGTATCAGTTTGTGGAGCAGAGCCAGGCCCGGCTTGGCCAGATCCCCTTCATCACTCCCTTTACCTTCGGGGAGCAGGGGCGGCTGCCCCATGGTGAACTGGCTCATGGCAACCTGATGGTATCGAGCGTGATCTTTCTGACCAATGACACAGGACAGGCGACAAGATGATGGAGAACGGTGAACTGGAGGCGCTGGGCGAAAAGTTGCAAACCGCTCTGGTCGATCTTACCCGTTGCCGTGAACGTGAAGCCAGGTACCGTGACGAGTCCCACACTCTGCTCAAAGGGGTAGAGACCCTGGCTGATGCCAAGACCCTAGAACGGGTACTGGAGAGTCTGATCGAGGTACTGAGACCCTTCATCGGTTTTGAACACGCGGATGTGGTGGCCTGGGAGGGAGAACAGGGCATTACCCACCTGAGCAGCGAGACGGGAGAGCAGGGGCGCTTCTGGTCAATGACGCCGGCGTTTGCCAGGGCCATCGCCGGCGAAACCCTGGTGATCTACGATCCCTCCCTGCTGCCCGAGCTGGCGCCTCTGGCCTGTGAGCCAGGCTGGGCCAGCCTGCTCTTGACCGGATTGCAGGCCCCGGGTTTTACCGCCATCCTCATCTGTCGCCATTCCCAGGCAGGCACCTTCGATCTCACCAGCAAGGCCGCGATGCAACGCTGTCGTCCGCTCATCGCCCAGGCGCTGGTCAATATCACCTACCGTGCCCGTTTGCAGGAGCAGGTTGCCGCCAAAACCGAGGCATTGCAGGCCAGTGAGCGTCGTTTTCGCAGCTTTGCCGCCATGGCTTCCGACTGGTTCTGGGAAACCGATGCCGAGCATCGCCTCAGTTTTGCCTCCGAACCGGGTTACATGGAGGAATTCATTACCCCTTCCTCCCAGCCAACCCTGCATGACTATCTATACAACAAGCAGAGTCCGGAATCCCAGGGCTACCTGCGGCTGCTTGAGCAGCGGGCGCCACTACGGGCGGCACGGGTTTTGGTGGCCTTGCAGGACAGAGCCTGCTGGATGGAGGTGAACGCGGAACCCTACATGGATCAGAACGGCCACTTCCTCGGCTATCGCGGGACGGCACGGGATATCAGCAACCAGATCAAGCGGGAAGAGGAGCTGGCCAGGGCTCGTGATGAGGCGGAAGCCGCCAACCGGGCAAAATCCCAGTTCCTGGCCATGATGACCCACGAGATCCGCTCTCCCATGAATGCTGTGCTGGGCATGCTCGATCTGTTGCTGCATGCCGAATTGTCTAGCGATCAGCAGGCGCTGCTGCGCCATGCCACCCATTCTGCCCGTCTGCTGCAAACCATCATTGACGATGTGCTCGATTTCTCGAAAATCGAGTCCCAGACCTTGTTGCTGCAGTGCGAAAGTCTGCAACCTGTCGGGTTGTGTCAATCGATCATCGAACCCCTGCTACCCCGGGCGAAGGCCAGTGGCATCGAACTGTTGTGCCAAGTGGACGAGGCGGTGCCACAGACGTTGCAGGGGGATCCGATGCGATTGTCGCAAGTGATCGGCAACCTGCTGGACAATGCCCTCAAGTTTACCGAGCAGGGCCGGATCGTTTTGCGGCTGGAGTGGCATGACGAGATGTTGAGGGTGTCCGTGACCGATACCGGGCTCGGTATTGCTGCGGCCGATCAGACCCTGCTGTTCAAACCCTTCTCCCAGGTCGACAACTCGGCGACGCGCCGCTTCTCCGGTGCTGGGCTCGGGCTTGCCATCAGCAAACGCCTGGTGGCATTGATGGGAGGGGAGATATGGCTGGAGAGCGAGCCTGGCAAGGGGAGCTGTTTCTGGTTCGATCTCCCCGGTATGGCCCAGCCCTGTTATTGTCAACCGGTACGGGAAGAGAGTGCCCAGACCTTGCTACCACTGGATGTGTTGGTGGTGGAAGACAGCCCGGTTAACCAGCTGGTGGTCTCCCTGATGTTGCAAAAACTGGTCAGCAAGGTGCGCTTGGCCGCCAATGGCCTGGATGCACTGACTCTGGTGGAAGAGCAGCTGCCGGATCTGATCCTGATGGATATGCGCATGCCCGAGATGGATGGACTGGAAGCCACCAGGCGACTGCGTGCGCAAGGGGTGACCATCCCCATAGTTGCGCTGACGGCCAATGCAATGGCGGAGGACAAGGCGAGCTGCCTGGCGCAGGGGATGGATGATTTTCTGGCCAAGCCGATCACGCTGGCGAGACTGCAGGAATGCCTGGCGCGCCATTTCAGTCAGCGATTGCCGGAGCGTGGATAAAAAAAATGGTCAACTTGTTAGGTTGACCAGTTCTTCAGCAAATACTGAAGAGAGCACGGGATAAATCGGGTTGTATTAAACTGTATGAAAAATCTGTGCCAACTTTTAATGACTCTTTTTGTGTTCAATTCGGCCGATTAGCGCAACGGCTCTCTCTTTTTCATCTCCCTGCCTTTTGCAAAATGCGAATAATGAATTTTCATTGTCGGAATAATTGCATTTTGCAAAGGCTTTTTATCACTGCGAAATCAGGCGATGCAGAAATTGACGAGCCGCTTCGCTGTTTTGTTTGGCAATCAGCATCTGCTTTTCATAAATCGGCATCGGCAGGATCTCGAGCCAGCGCTGGCAAAGCCAGGAAGCATCTTCAAATCGTTTCTCGGGATAGAGTTCATCCAGTTCCGGATACTGCTCGAAGACTTCCCGCAGGCGATTTACCAACAACTTGTCGTTGAAGTCCGAATGGATACTGGGCCAGTTGGGCAGCATTTCCACTTTTGCCCGACGCAAACCGCTCGGATCCGTCTCCATCTCATGGATGCAGAAGCGTTCCAGACCGAGTACGGTGACGCCCAGCAATCCGTCGTTCAGGGTGTAGAAATCGGTGACCTTGACCCGGGTGCCGACAGGCAGGATCCGGCCGGATTGTCCCGAGGTGGTCGACTCTTCCATCACGATGCCGAAGCCCTGATCGTTGATGAACGATTCCTTGAGCATCTGCAGATGATGGGACTCGAACAGACGCAGAGGCAGCTTGCCGCCCGGAAGTATGTGGGAAGGCAGGGGGAACAGGGCCAAAGGTTGAATTTTCATGTTCCATCCTCCATTGAGTAGTTGCTGGATAAGACAATGCAGCGACTGTGCCAGAGAATGAAAAAAGCCACCTGAAGGTGGCTTTTAGGGGGAAGGAAGGCGCTTAGTTGCGCTGCTCCAGATACATGACGGCCGCTTCCACGCGGCTTTGCGCCTCGAGTTTCTTCAGCAGGCTCTTTACATGCACCTTGACCGTGCCTTCGGAGATATGGAGCACGGAAGCCACCTGTTTGTTGGAGAGTCCCTTTGCAATTTCGCGCAGGATTTGCATTTCGCGACGCGTGAGGCTTTCGAGTTTCTGCTGCAGGTGATCCAGCTCGTAGATGTTCTCGAGGTAGGGACGCAGCGGCTCGCTCAGGATCTGCTTGCCGGTCATCACGTCGGCCAGCTGGGCCAGCAGCAGGTCGGGTTCGGTATCCTTGAGCAGGTAACCATCGGCGCCGGCCTTGAGCAGGGCCACCACGTCCTGGCGAGCATCGGAGACGGTCAGAATAACTACCCGCGAGGTGATCTCCTCGGCACGCAACGCCTTGAGGGTGTCGAGGCCGGATAGCCCTTTCATGTTGAGATCAAGCAGGATCAGATCCGGTTCGGATTCTTTGGCAAGGGCAACGGCATCGGTACCATTGGAAGCTTCGCCGGTGACATCCATGTTCTCTTCCAGAGCCAGCAACTGCACAATCCCTTTGCGCATGAGGGGATGGTCATCTACGACCAGAACACTGTATTTCATCACGTCCATCAAGCGTCTCTCGTTAGACTGGTGGGAAAAGTCAGATGCACCCGGGTGCCTTGTGGCTGCAGTTCACTGATGGTCAGCAGGCCATGCAGCTTGCTGGCGCGCTCGTTCATAATGCTCAAACCGTAGTGGTTGATCGCTGAGCTGGCGAGACCAATACCGACACCGTCATCTGAAATTTGAACCTCAATGTTACCATCGGCGAGGGTCTGACAGCTAACATCAATCACTTGTGCATGGGCATGTTTGATGGCATTGAGCACTGCCTCACGGATAAGCTGCAGGATATGAATATGTTGGCCAGCCTCCAGATCCGTGTCGGACAGACCATAATGAAGCCGGATCTCTGCCGTGGTCTGGGGCTGCAGTTGTTCCAGCATGACCCGGATGGCTTCACCCAGATTGGCATCTCCTATGGTAAGGCGGAAGGTGCCGAGCAGTTCGCGCAGTTGGGTATAGGCGTTGCTGAGCCCTTCGTCGATCTGCTGCATCGCCTCCAGTGCTTTCTCCTGCTGGCCCTTGGCATGGGAGCGCTTGAGCAGGGTGGACTGGATCTTGAGGTAGGAGAGGGCCTGAGCCAGCGAGTCGTGCAGTTCGCGGGCGATGACGGCGCGCTCTTCCATCAATAGCAATCTTTGCTGTTGCAGCAGGGTCTGATCCTTGTGCAGCACCTGGGCCAGCAACATGGTGAAGTTCTTGATGAGGCGTTCGTCGATGGGATGCTGACTGATGATATCGAGCCGGCCAAACTCCTGCTCATCCATCTGCAGATAGAAGCTGGCTACCGCGTCGAGATCCCCGGGCCAGCCAGTGCGACCGGAAAGGTAAACCGGCATGACGTTGTTCTCGAAACGGGTCAGGCGGATGTAATCGATATGCTGGTGGGCCGCGGCGCGATCCAGCAGCTTGATAAGCGTGCGGGTACTGAGCGGGGCCGTGTGCAGCTTCTGGGCCGTGCTGTATAGAAACGAAAGGGTGTCGTTGGCCTGCTGCAGCTTGGCCGTTTTCTCCTCGACCTTGTTCTCCAGCTCCCGATAGAGTTTGCCAAGCTCGTCCGCCATGGTGCCAAAGGCACGTGACAGTTCTCCCAACTCGTTGTCGCGATGGGCCGGCAGGATCAGATCAAACTCCTGGCGCTGGATCTGGCGGGCGCAATAAACCAGCTGATTGAGGGGGGCCACTACCTGTTGGCGGGTAAAGCGCACCGTGAACCAGGCGATGGTAATGATGGAGAGCAACCCCAGCCCTTCGGCCAGTGCCAGCATGCGTACCTTGAACTCCACGTGGTATTGCATCTGGTTGACGAAATTGTCGATGGCCGCCACAAATTTTTCGGTGTTGTCGGTATATCGTCTGGGAGTCCGATCTTCGATATGTTGGCGCATCTCCTGCCACTGGCTGACCACCTCACCATAGGTGCGGCGCAGGGAGGCCGGGGTGATCCAGCGCTGGGTCTCCTGCAACTCCCTGGCATGGAGCGTCTCTTCGAACTGGTTGAGGCGTCCCAGTACGCTCTCACCCTGCTCGATTTCGTAGGCCATTCGGTAGGCCTGCATCCGCAGGGAGCCGGACAGGTTGATCGCCTTGGCGTCGGGTACCGAATAGAACAGGGTGACCATGGCGACCAGCGCGATCAAACTGGCCATGAAGAGGATCAAAATCATGGATCGGCCGATGGCACTGCTGACCGAGCGGACCCTGAACCGTTTTTGCATGATGCCAAAAGTCTCCGGAATGTGTGGATTACCTCTTTAGTTGCGTGGGAGTGTACTCCAACTTGTGTTAGTATCGAAAAACTAGATGAACTCCGAGCGGTTTTGCCTAAGTCCTTGAGATAGGGGGAAACCAGCCGTCAGCCGATGTTCGAGCTGTAAGGGTCAGGAAAGAAATGCCCTGGCCTCCCGTATTTGGAAAGGTGTTTATGTCGCCACTTGAAGATGGTTTTTCCCGTCGTTTTTACTATTTGCGCCTGTCGATCACCGACGTGTGCAATTTCCGTTGCACCTATTGCCTGCCGGACGGCTATCGTCCGGAAGGGCGCAAGTCCTTTCTCTCGGTAGACGAGATCCGCCGTGTGGTGAGCGGCTTTGCCGCCATGGGTACCCGCAAGGTGCGCCTGACCGGGGGGGAGCCCTCCCTGCGTCGCGACTTCACTTCGATCATTGAAGCCGTGGCAAGCACCCCGGGCATCGAGAAAGTGGCCATGACCACCAACGGTTATCGTCTCAAGGAGCGGGCCCGCGAGTGGTTTGATGCCGGGCTTTCCGCTCTCAATGTCAGTGTCGACAGCCTGGATCCCCGCCAGTTTCACCAGATCACCGGCGAAAACAAGTTGGCAGAAGTCATGGAGGGGATCGAAGCCGCCCTGGCCGCCGGTTTCAAATCGGTCAAGATCAATGCGGTGCTGCTCAAGGGGCTCAACGACTACCAACTGGATGCCTTTCTGGCCTGGATCAAGCACAAGCCCATCGAGCTGCGCTTCATCGAGCTGATGCAGACCGGTGAGATGGATACCCTGTTCCAGAACCATCATGTCAGCGGTGAGCAGATCAAACAGCGCCTGCTGGAAAGTGGCTGGGTTCAGCAACTGCGCGGCAAGGACGACGGTCCGGCCCAGGTCTTCATGCACCCGGAGTCACAAGGGGGCGTCGGTCTCATCATGCCTTACAGCAAGGATTTCTGTGCTGGTTGCAACCGGCTGCGGGTCTCCTCGGTGGGTAAGTTGCACCTCTGTCTGTTTGGCGACAATGGTGTCGAGCTGCGGGATCTGCTTGGCGCAGACAGCCAGCAGGAGGCGTTGCAACAACGCATTCGCTCGGCGCTCAGTGGCAAGGCGGCGACTCATCGGCTGCATGAAGGGAATGCCGGTGCGACGCCTCATCTGGCATCGATAGGCGGTTAAACCGCTCGCACACCTGACCATCACCACCTACCAAGTGGCTTTTCCCAATGGGGTACAAAATGTGCGCCCATCGAACATTATTGCGCCAAGGGTTTGATCCAGCGCAAGAATCCCCCCTGTTTATCTCCCTGGTGGTATATCCCTGAACTTGTCAGGGTCGCAATATACGCCCAATCTTATAATTGGTATTGCAGATGTCCGTCATCGGACTCGCCCGTGCGCTATTGATCACCAGTGCACTATCTATCACCAGGAAGGAGTCGATATGCCAGAGGGTGTCAACCTGTCACGTCGGGGTCTGTTTCGCGGCCGTTTGACGTCGAAGGAGCCTGGCGTCCAGTTGCCCTGGTCGCTCCCCTGGCCCGACTTCGTAGCCGACTGTACTCGCTGTGGCGACTGCCTGACGGCCTGTCCAGAGCAGATCCTGGTCAAGGGAGATGGCGGCTTCCCCATGGTGGAGTTCCGGCACGGTGAATGTACCTTCTGTGGTGATTGTGTCGCGGCCTGCAAGGCGCCGATTTTTCGTCCGACCACGGAGGCGCCCTGGCAATACATAGCCCATATTGAAGCCAACTGTCTGGCCAATGCCCAGGTGTTTTGCCAGCGCTGCCAGGACAGTTGTGAAACCCGTGCAATCCGCTTTTCCCCCATGCTGGGTCGGGTGCCGACTCCCAGTATTGACGCCGCCTCGTGCACCGGTTGTGGTGCCTGTGTGATGGACTGCCCGGTAGGCAGCATCCGGGTTGGCGCTCCCGGGTCGGAGAACCCAATATGAATCAGGATGTTTGTGAAGCAGGAGCCACAATGACCCAAGAGTTCCACGTATCGAGCCTGGTGGTGCTGACCCAACCCATGTTGCGTCACCGGCTCGCTGAACAGATCGCGGCTTTGGAAGGAGCCGAGGTCCACGCTGTCAGTGAAGAGGGCAAGCTGGTCGTCACCCTGGAAGGTGAGAGCCAGCAACCCATCATGGCGGCTATTGATGCTATTCAGGCGATGCCGGGAGTGTTGTCCGCCGCCCTGATTTACCACCAGTTCGATGAACTCGATAAGCAATGCGAGGATATGTCATGAAGCTGAGTCGACGCGACTTTATGAAGGCCAATGCGGTGGCGGCTGCCGCTGCCGTGGCTGGTGTCAGTGCCCCCGCCATGGCGGCCAATCTGATCACCAGTACCGATAAAACCGCCATCAAATGGGACAAGGCCCCCTGCCGCTTCTGCGGTACCGGCTGCTCCGTGTTGGTGGGTTCCCAGGATGGGCGTGTCGTGGCGACCCAGGGTGACCCCGATGCACCGGTCAACCGTGGCCTCAACTGCATCAAGGGCTACTTCCTCTCCAAGATCATGTATGGCGAGGATCGCCTGACCCAGCCTCTGCTGCGGATGAAGAACGGTCAGTTTGACAAAGATGGTGATTTCGCCCCCATCAGCTGGGATCAAGCCTTCGACATCATGGCCGAGAAGTTCAAGGCCACCCTGAAAGAGAAGGGCCCGACTGCGGTCGGTATGTTCGGTTCCGGCCAGTGGACCGTGTGGGAAGGCTATGCCGCCGCCAAGCTGTTCAAGGCGGGTTTCCGCTCCAACAACATTGACCCCAACGCCCGCCACTGCATGGCATCCGCGGTCGTCGGTTTCATGCGTACCTTCGGCATGGATGAGCCCATGGGCTGCTACGACGATATCGAGCAGGCCGACGCCTTCGTGCTGTGGGGTTCCAACATGGCCGAGATGCACCCCATCCTCTGGTCCCGTATCTCCGATCGCCGTCTCTCCACTCCGGAAGTGCAGGTGCACGTGCTCTCCACCTTCGAGCACCGCAGCTTCGAACTGGCGGACAACGGCATGGTGTTCACGCCCCAGACCGATCTGGCGATCCTCAACTATGTCGCCAACTACATCATCCAGAACGACAAGGTGAACTGGGACTTCGTCAACAAGCACACAGTGTTCAAGAAGGGGGTGACCGATATTGGTTACGGTCTGCGCCCGACCGATCCGCTGCAGCAGAAGGCCAAGAACCCGGATAGCGGCGACGCGACCCCGATGACCTTTGAGGAGTTTGCCAAGTTCGTCGCCGATTACGATGTCGACTCCGTCTCCAAGCTCTCCGGCGTCTCCAAGGACAAGCTGGAAAAACTGGCCCAACTCTATGCCGACCCGAGCAAGAAAGTGGTCTCCTACTGGACCATGGGCTTCAACCAGCACACACGTGGTGTCTGGGCCAACAACCTCTGCTACAACATCCACCTGCTCACCGGCAAGATCTCCGAGCCGGGCAATGGTCCCTTCTCCCTGACCGGTCAGCCCTCTGCCTGCGGTACCGCCCGTGAAGTGGGTACTTTCGCCCACCGTCTGCCGGCGGACATGGTGGTGACCGATCCCAAGCACCGCGCCATCGCCGAAAAAGTCTGGAAACTGCCGGAAGGCACTATTCCCGACAAGGTGGGCTACCACGCCGTGCTGCAGGATCGCATGCTCAAAGACGGCAAGCTCAACGCCTACTGGGTGATGTGCAATAACAACATGCAGGCCGGTCCCAACATGAATCAGGAGCGCCTGCCCGGCTACCGGGATCCGCGCAACTTCATCGTGGTGTCCGATCCCTATCCGACCGTGACAGCCCAAGCAGCCGACCTCATCCTGCCAACTGCCATGTGGGTGGAGAAAGAGGGGGCCTATGGCAACGCCGAACGTCGTACCCAGTTCTGGCACCAGCAGGTCAAGTCTCCGGAAGGGGCCAAATCCGATCTGTGGCAGCTGATGGAGTTCTCCAAGCGCTTCACCGTGGATGAGGTGTGGCCGGCCGAGCTTATTGCCAAGATGCCTGAACTCAAGGGCAAAACCCTGTTCGACGTGCTTTATGCCAACGGTCAGGTCAACAAGTTCCCGAAAGAGCAGAGCAAGGGGGATCTTAACGACGAGGCCGAACACTTTGGCTTCTATGTGCAGAAGGGCTTGTTCGAGGAGTACGCCATCTTCGGTCGTGGCCATGGTCACGATCTGGCACCGTTCGAGCAGTATCACGAAGCGCGCGGCCTGCGCTGGCCTGTGGTGGATGGCAAGGAGACCCTGTGGCGCTATCGCGAAGGGTTTGACCCTTACGTGAAAGCGGGGGAGGGAGTGCGTTTCTATGGCAAACCTGACGGCAAGGCTGTGATTTTCGCGCTGCCGTTCGAGCCTGCCGCCGAATCGCCGGATAAAGAGTACGATCTGTGGCTCTCCACCGGCCGCGTGCTGGAACACTGGCACACCGGCACCATGACCCGCCGTGTCCCCGAGCTCTATCGCGCCTTCCCGGATGCGGTGCTGTTCATGCACCCGGAAGATGCCAAAGCCCGTGGTGTGCGCCGTGGTGAAGAGGTGATTGTCACCTCCCGCCGTGGCGAGGTGAAGACCCGTGTCGAGACCCGTGGTCGCAACCGTCCGCCCAAAGGCCTGGTGTTCATGCCCTTCTTCGACGCGAGCCAGCTGGTCAACAAGCTGACCCTGGACGCCACCGATCCGCTCTCCAAAGAGACGGATTACAAGAAGTGCGCCGTCAAGGTGATGAAGGCCTAAGGCGGGGAGCGAGAGATGAGTCGTAGTCGTCGCCAGTTTCTGGCCGACATGGCCAAGGGGGCCTGTGGTGTGGGCCTGCTTGGTGTGGGGCTGGGCGGCATGGCCCGCCAGCAGGTGGAGGCGGTGCCGGCCCAGGCACTGCGTCCGCCTGCGGCCCTCGATGAAGCTGAGTTTCTCGGTGCCTGTGTGCGCTGCGGGCTCTGCGTCGAGGCCTGCCCCTACGATACCCTCAAGCTTGCCCGGCTGTTTGAGCCCGTCACCACGGGAACGCCCTATTTCAAGGCGCGCAGCGTCCCCTGCGAGATGTGTGACGACATCCCCTGCGTGGTGGCCTGCCCGACCGGGGCGCTGGATCAGGCCATGACCGACATCGATCAGGCGCGGATGGGGGTGGCGGTACTCATCGACCATGAGACCTGCCTCAACTATCTGGGCCTGCGTTGCGATGTCTGTTACCGGGTCTGTCCGCTCATCGACAAGGCGATCACCCTGGATCTGCAACACAACCAGCGTACCGGCAAGCACGCCATGTTCCTGCCCACGGTGCACAGCGATGTCTGCACCGGCTGTGGCAAGTGCGAGCATGCCTGCGTGCTGGAGGAGGCTGCCATCAAGGTGGTGCCCCGTGCCCTTGCCAAGGGGGAGCTGGGCCATCACTACCGGCTTGGCTGGGAAGAGAAACAGAAGGCGGGCAAGTCGCTCATCGGTGAGCGACTGACCCTGCCAACTCGCAAACCGGAGGGACTATGAGCCGTTATCCGGGACAAGAGGCACGGGCGCGTCTCGGCTGGTGGCGGTCACACCGTTTCCTGCTGCTGCGTCGCTTGAGCCAGTTCAGCGTGTTGGGGCTGTTTCTGCTAGGACCGCTGGCCGGCGTGTGGATCTTGAAGGGCAACCTCTCCAGCTCATTGCTGCTGGAGACGGTTCCCTTGACGGATCCCCTCACCCTGCTGCAGTCAGTAGCGGCGGGTCACTGGCCCATCACCACCCTGTGGCTGGGAGCGGCCATCGTGCTGCTGGGGTACTGGCTGGTCGGGGGGCGGGTGTTCTGCTCCTGGGTCTGTCCGGTCAACCTCATCACGGATGCCGCCGCTTGGCTGCGAGCCCGGCTCGGTCTCAAGGGCAATGGCCAGTTCAGCCGCAATACCCGCTACTGGCTGCTGGCCATGGTACTGGTGGCGCCGGCCATCGCCGGCGTACTGGTGTGGGAGCTGGTCAACCCGGTATCCCTTGCCCTGCGTGGCCTGCTGTTCGGCATGGGGGCGGGGTGGATGCTGCTGGCGGTGTTGTTTCTGTTCGATCTGTTCGTGGTGGAGCGCGGCTGGTGTGGTCACCTCTGCCCGGTCGGGGCCTTCTACGCCCTGGTGAACCGGGTCGGTTTTATCAAGATTGCAGCCTCGGGGCGCGAGCGTTGCAGCAACTGCATGGATTGTTATGCAGTCTGTCCCGAGCGCCCCATCCTGCGCGGGCCGGTTCATGGCGCCAAGCGCGGTCACGGGCCCCTGATAGTGGCTCAGGAATGTACCAACTGCGGCCGTTGCATCGATGTCTGCGCGGAGCATGTTTTTGAAATCAAAGTAGGTTTTGCCGTCAAGGCAGAAAAAACATTGGAGAATAACTAATGAAAAAGCTGATTGGAGCAATGCTGGCCTGCCTGATGGCGGGTTCCTTGATGGCTGCCACCTCCGAGATCACCAACAGCACCGGGGGGATCAAGTCTGAGCGGGGGTCTACCGATCTGGTGACCGAGGCGGCGCCGGCCCCCCTGAAGAACTTTCGCAAGGATGGCGACAGCTATGATCGCCAATATATCCATCAGCCGCCGCTGATCCCCCATGATATCCGCAACTACGAGGTGGATAACAAGGTCAACAAGTGCCTGGCGTGCCACAGCTTCAAGAATGCCACCAGGATGAAGGCGCCCAAGATCAGCCCGACTCACTTCGAGACCCGTGATGGCAGCACGTTGGGTGAAGTCTCCCCGCGTCGCTACTTCTGCCTGCAGTGCCACGTACCGCAAGCCGATGCCAAGCCGCTGGTGGAGAATACCTTCAAGCCGGTTGAAGCCCTGAACTGAGGAGCCCATAGATGAAATTACCCGGTTTTTTGCAGCGACTGTGGACCACCTTCAAGTCTCCCTCGAAGGCCGCCCTCTGGGTGCTGCTGATGATGGGTTTCTTTGGCGGGGTCATCTTCTGGGGCGGCTTCAACACCGCCATGGAAGCGTCCAACACCGAAGCCTTCTGTACCAGTTGCCACGAGATGCGCGACAACGTCTACGTGGAGTACCGTGATACCATCCACTACGCCAACCGTTCCGGCGTGCGCGCCAGCTGCCCGGATTGCCACGTGCCCCATGAGTGGACCTACAAGATCATTCGCAAGGTGCAGGCGTCCAAGGAGCTGTGGGGCAAGCTCACCGGCAAGGTGGACACCCGCGAGAAGTTCGAGTCGCACCGACGCGAGATGGCCGAGCGGGAGTGGAAACGGATGAAGGATACGGATTCGAGAGAGTGCCGTAACTGTCACAACTTCGAATACATGGACTTCTCCCTGCAAGGGCAGCGCGCTGCCAAGATGCACTCGACCAACCTGGCCAGTGGCGAGAATACCTGTATCGACTGTCACAAGGGGATAGCGCACCAGCTCCCGGACATGACAGGGGTGAAGGGTTTCTAACCCACAAGACGCAGGCCGGATTTATCCGGCCTGCGTCTTTTTTTTGCCAACCGGTGGGGTAAAGGACGGTTTTGTGAACCCTTTAGACCCATATCCAGTGAAACCTTTGATAGAATCAGCCCACCGTGCAGGATCCCGAGTGAACAAATGCTGGTGATTGAACCTGGTTGTTCCCGTCAACACGCCAGGGGGCAGCCCCGGGCTCCTCGCCCTTTTCTCATATTTCTCACGGTTTATAGCTAACAGGAGCTGCCCGATGGGACAGAAACATAACGAATTTATTCCCCTCAAGATCGCCGTGCTGACGGTCTCCAACAGCCGCACCGCCGCCGAAGACAGCTCGGGTGACTACCTGGTTTCGGCGTTGAGCGAGGCGGGACATCAGCTGGCTGATCGGGCGCTGCTCGCCGACGATCTCTATCAGATCCGCTCCCGGGTCAGCCAGTGGATTGCCGATGAAGGCATCCAGGTGGTACTGGTCAATGGCGGCACCGGTTTTAACGATCAGAACCGGGTGCCTGAAGCGGTCGGCGTGCTGTTCGACCGCACCGTCAAAGGTTTTGGCGAGTTGTTTCGCCAGCTCTCGTTTGCCGAGATCAAGGGCTCAGCCATGCAGAGCCGCGCCCTCGCCGGGTTGGCCAATCGCACCCTGATCTGCTGCCTGCCCGGTTCGACCGGTGCCTGCCGCCTGGGGTGGGAGAAGCTTATCCGCGATCAGCTCGATGCCCGCACCAAGCCGTGCAATTTTGTCTCCCATCTTTGAACACCTGCATGAAAGGGATAGTGATGAACCTGACCCATCTCAACCAAAGCGGCGAAGCCCACATGGTGGACGTGACCGACAAGCAGGTCACCGAGCGTGAGGCGCGCGCCGAGGCGTTTGTTGCCATGGCCCCCGAGACCCTGGCCCTGATCCTGAGCGGCCAGCACCATAAAGGGGATGTGTTCGCCACCGCCCGCATCGCTGGCATCATGGCGGCCAAGAAAACCTCGGATCTGATCCCCCTTTGCCACCCACTGGCGCTCACCAAGGTGGAGGTAGAAATTGCTCCGCTGCCCGAGCAGAACCGGGTGCATATCCGCACCCTGTGCAAACTCGCCGGCAAGACGGGGGTGGAGATGGAAGCGCTTACCGCCGCGTCGGTAGCGGCCCTCACCATCTACGACATGTGCAAGGCGGTACAAAAAGACATGGTGATCGAGCAGGTTCGCCTGGTTGAGAAACGGGGTGGCAAATCCGGCCACTTCCAGGTCGGTGACAACAGAGGAGAGCAGGCATGATCAAGGTACTGTTTTTTGCCCAGGTCAGGGAGCTGGTAGCATGCGACGAGCTGACCCTGCCCTGCGACTATGCCACTGCCGAGGCGCTGCGTGCCGCCCTGTGCGAGCGCGGTGACAAGTGGGCGCTGGCGCTGGAGGAGGGCAAGCTGCTGGTGGCGGTCAACCAGACTCTGGTGCCCCTTGCCACCGAGCTTCACGACGGCGATGAAGTGGCCTTCTTCCCCCCCGTGACCGGAGGTTAAGGATGCGCGAGATAATGACAGTGGATCGCATCACTGGGCTGTGCGGTGGCGACGAAGTGGCCTTCTTCCCTCTCCTTCCCGTAACGACCGGAGGCTGACATGAGCCAGACAAGCACCACGGATCGCATCCTGGTCCAGCGGGCCGATTTTTCGCTGGCCGATGAGTATGCCCACCTCGCCACTCGCGCCGACACTGGCGCCATCGTCACCTTCGTGGGCAAGGTGCGTGATTTCAATCAGGGGGAGGAGGTCAAGGGGCTGGCCCTCGAGCACTATCCCGGCATGACCGAGAAGGCGCTGATCGAGATCGTGGCCGAAGCGCGCCGCCGCTGGCCTCTGCAGGAGTGCACCCTCATCCACCGCATCGGCGAGCTGATGCTAGGCGATCAAATCGTGTTGGTGGCGGTGAGCAGTGCCCATCGCGAGGCGGCCTTCGATGCCTGTCACTTCATCATGGATTTTCTGAAAACGCGCGCCCCCTTCTGGAAAAAAGAGCTGACCGCTGACGGGGTCAAGCGCTGGGTCGACGCGAAAGAGAGCGACAATGCGGCCGCCGCCCGCTGGCAGCAGCCCGGGTCGCAACGAGAGGAGTAGGTTCGCCGAGAACCATGGCTCCTATTTCCGGGCCGGGCCATGCCAGACCCGCATCAGGAGGAAAGAAATGAAACCGCTGTTATCTGTATTGGTGTTGGGAGTCTGTGCCGGTGCGCTGCACAGTGCTGAGGTGCAGGCAGACGAGGTGAAGGTGGCCGTGGCAGCCAACTTCAAGGGAACGCTGGAGCGTATTGGCCAGGAGTTCACCGCCAAGACCGGCCACCAGGTGACCATCTCTTCGGCCGCAACCGGCGTGCTCTACACCCAGATAAGCCATGGTGCACCGTTCGATCTCTTCCTCTCCGCCGACGTGGCCACCCCGCAGAAGCTGGAGAAAGAGGGCAAGGGCAGCGAGCGCTTCACCTACGCCATTGGCCAGCTGGGGCTGTGGAAGAAAGGGGGCCCCGCACCGGATGAGGCTCAGCTTCGCGCCTGGCAGGGCAACCTGGCCATCGCCAACCCGCGTACCGCTCCCTATGGCGCCGCTGCCATGGCGACCCTCGAGAGTCTCAAGATCGATCCCAAGCAGTACCGTGTGCTGACCGGGGCCAACATCAGCCAGACCTGGCAGTTTGTCGACACAGGTAATGCCGAAATGGGCTTCGTGGCCTGGGCCAACCTGGTTGAAGCGGGTAAAACCGGCGAAGCCTGGGCTGTGCCACAGAACCTCTATCCTGCCATCGAGCAGCAGGGGCTGGTGCTCAAAAAAGGTGAGGCCGTGGACGCTCTGGTCGCTTGGCTCAAGGGGCCGGGTCAGAACACCATCAAGGAGGCGGGTTATGCCCTGCCTTGATATTCATGACGAGTGTCATTCATGAGTGAAGGGGATCTGCTGGCGGTCTGGTTGACCCTGAAACTGGCGGCCAGTACCACGGGCATCCTGCTCTTGCTGTCGCCGCCGTTGGCCTGGTGGCTGTCGCGCAGCCAGAACCGGTTGCGCCCCCTGGTGGAAGCACTGGTGGCCCTGCCGCTGGTGCTGCCGCCGACCGTGCTCGGTTTCTATCTGCTACTCGCCTTCTCCCCTGAATACGGGCTGGGGGCATGGTGGCGCCACACCTTCGGGGCACCACTTGCCTTCAGCTTCACCGGCCTGTTGTTTGCGTCGATCCTCTACTCGCTCCCTTTCGTGGTGCAGCCGCTCACCTCCGCCTTCGTCAACATGGGCAACAAGGAGCTGGAGGCTGCTGCCACCTTGGGGCTGGGACCCTGGGAGCGCTTCTTCCAGATCATCTTGCCGATGACGCTGCCCAGCTTCGTGATGGCGGCGGCGCTCGGCTTTGCCCACACCCTGGGGGAGTTCGGCGTGGTGTTGATGATTGGGGGCAACATCCCCGGTGAAACCCAGGTGCTCTCCATCGCCCTGTTCGACCATGTGGAGGCGATGGACTACCAGAACGCCCACTATCTGGCGGGCGGGCTGATGGGTTTCTCCCTGGTGATGCTGGTATTGGTGTACGGGGTGCTGCAGCGCCGTCAGCGGAGACTGTTTGGATGAGCCTGCAATTCAAAGCTCGCCGTGCCTTCGGCCCCTTTACCCTTGACTGCGAACTCGCTCTCGAACTGGGGGGGATCCTCGGTCTGTTCGGTCCTTCCGGCTGTGGCAAGAGTACCTTGCTGCGGATCATTGCCGGGCTGGATTGCCAGCCGTGCGACCGCCTGCACTGGCGAGGACACGAGCTGGCTCCCCTGCTGCCCGAGATGCGTCGCATCGGCCTGGTGTTTCAGGACTCGCGACTCTTTCCCCACATGACAGTGCTGGGCAACTTGCAACTGGCGGCGCGCAAGGGGCGCGGCCGCTGGCAGCCGCAGGTGCTGGCCGAGCGGCTCGGGTTTGCCGAGCTGCTTAGCCAGCCGGCCCATGCGCTTTCCGGTGGCCAGCGCCAGCGGGTGGCGCTCGGGCGGGCGCTCTTGGCCGAGCCTGATTTGCTGCTGCTCGACGAGCCTTTCTCGGCGCTGGATCGGCGCAGCCGCATCCATCAGGCCCATGTGCTCAAGGGGCTGCAGCGAGAGAGCGGCATCCCGATGATCTTCGTCAGCCATGCCATGGAGGAGGTGAGCCTCTTGTGTGATCAGCTGGTGTTGCTGGAGGGGGGCAGGGTGGAGGCGCAGGGCCGGCCGAGCGAGATCTTCGCCCGCACCGATCTGTCGCTCGCCAGTCGCGACGATGCTGGTGTCATGCTCGATGCCACTCTGGCCCACTACGATGACGACGAGCAGATGGCAACCCTGCAACTGGGGGAGCAGACCCTGAGGGTCACCATGTCTCATGCGCCGGACGAGGTTGGCCCGTTGCAGATCAAGGTGGCGGGACGGGACGTGGTGATCGCCACCGCCCCCATCGAGTACTCCAGTCTCTCCAACTGTCTGGTTACCCGCCTGCTGGCGCTGCGCGAAGTGCGCCCCGGCCAGACCCTGTTGCAGTTGGCGCTGGGGGAGCAGATACTGCTGGCCCGGATCACCAGCCGCTCGGCAAACCGGCTGGCGCTGGAACCGGATCAGCGGATATACGCTTATATCAAGGCGGTCAGCCTGGTCAGTGAAGGCTGACCAGCAGGTTTTCTGCACTGTGTGATGCCAAGGGTGTGATGACAACGGACAGGCATCAGGGGATGAGTCGAGAGGCAACAGACGGATGCGTCGCAATCAGGTAATCAAATTCAACGGCCTGGCCCTGCGCAGTGTGGGGGAGGGGCCCTTGTTGCTGCTGCTGCATGGGCTGGGCTCCTCCAGCCTCGACTGGCAGGCGCAGATGGAGCGTTTTTCCGAACGCTATCGAGTCGTGGCCATCGATCTGCGCGGTCACGGCCAGAGCATGCAGGAGGGGCCGTTTGACGTGCCCACTCTGGCGGCCGACGTGCTGGCATGGCTCGATGCACAGCCTGGGCCTGCCTGGGTGGTGGGGCTCTCCCTGGGGGCCATGGTGGCGCTGGAGCTGGCGCTGCAACGGCCCGACAAGGTGAGCGGTCTGGTACTGGTCAACGGCTTTAGCGAGTTTTTGCTGGATACGCCGAAAGAGCAGGAGCGCTATGCCCAGCGCCTCAAGTGGTTGCGCTGGTTCGGCATGCGGCCGCTGGCCTGGTGGCTGGGGCGGGAGCTCTTTCCCGGCCCGGATCTGGCCCAGGTGCGCCACACCTTCCGGCTGCGTTTCGTGCGCAACCGCAAGAAGATTTACAAGGCGCTGCTGGAGGCCTTGCCCGGCTGGTCAGTGCGATCCCGCCTCGGCCAGATCTGGCAGCCGGTGGCCATCATCTCCACCAGTCACGACTATCTGCCGCTGGCCAGACGGGTTGAGCAGTTCGCTGCCCTGCCCAATGCCACCATTCACACCCCCAATGGTCATCATGCCTGGCCGGCGGAAGATCCTTCCGGGTTCAATCAATTGCTTCACCGGATTCTAGAAATTCATTAAACTTGTCGCTTTTTTTAGCCGTGTATGTCTTGGCCCGCTTCCCTTGCCACTGGCAAAAGGCAACGGAAGCGGGCTCAATTTGCTTTTAAAACAGGTATTTCCTCATGTCTGAAGTAATGAAAATGGCCATCGATGATGGTTCGACCAACGTCAAGGTGAGCTGGATTGAGAACAAGGTGCTCAAGACCATCATCTCTCCCAACTCTTTTCGCAAGGATTGGAAGAGTGCCGCATTGCGCAAGGACAAGAAGATCTACAACTACGAAATAGGCAACACCAAGTACACCTATGACGCCACCTCCGACAAGTCGCTGGCAACGACTCACGTGGAGTACCAGTACGACGATCTGAACCTGCTCTCCGTGCACCATGCCCTGCTGCAGACCGGCGTGACCCCCTGTGACGTGGCCATCACGGTAACCCTGCCCATCACCGAGTTCTACAACCCGGATGACTGTCAGCGCAATGAAGAGAAGATCGAGAAGAAGCGCCGCAACCTGATGCGTGACATCAGCCTCAACAAGGGTGAGCTGTTCAATATCGTCAGCGTCGAGGTGATGCCGGAGAGCCTGCCTGCCGCCCTGTCCCGCCTCATTGGCTCGGGCTGCAACGAGTTCACCAAGACCCTGGTGATCGACTGCGGTGGTACCACCCTGGACATGGGGATCATCGTCGGTGAATTCGACGACGTCTCCGATGTCTACGGCAACAACGAGATCGGCGTCTCCATGGTGACCGACGCGACCCGCAAGGCGCTGGCGGCGGCGGATAGCGACTCCAGCTATCTGGTGGCCAACGAGTTCATCAAGCGTCGCCACGACATGAGCTTTGTGCGCGACGTGGTGAACGACGAGAGCCAGATCCCGCGCATCCTCGAGAAGATGCAGAACAAGATCGACGAACTGGGCTCCCAGGTCGCCCATGAGGCGAAGAAGTTTGCCAAGAACCCGAACCGGGTCTATCTGGTCGGTGGTGGTGCTTCCCTTATCTATGATGCGATCAAGGCGGCTTATCCGACCCTGGGTGAGCGGGTTGAACTGCTGGACGATGCCCAGGCCGCCTTGGCCCGCGAGATCTGCCTTTACACCACCGAAGAGGACGAGGTCTATCGCGAGGCGCCTGTGATGGCCGAGGTCGCCGATGAGTAGTCAACTCAAGCGCATGACCTTCTCCATCTACATGGATCCGGGTGCGCTGGAGTCTGATCGCTACGCGGTCGGGGTGCTGCAAAACTGGTATCAGCGAGCACGCAAGATCCAGGATGGCAGCGAGGAGTTCGACTTCTCCAAGAGTCGGTTCCACAAGGATATCTATCTCTCCGGCATGTTCATGTATGTGCTGGCCCCGAATCTGTGCAAGGCCATCGCCAATGCCCTGGGGCCGGAGCAGGTGAGCATGACCACCTTGCGCCACGCCTTCGCCAGCTGTGGCTTCTCGCTGGGAGCGGAGGATACGCCATCCTCCGATACCCTGATCGACGAGATAGTGGCCAGATTGGCTCCCCGGCTGGAACAGGGGGACAACCGGGCGCTGGCGGATGAGATAGTCCAGCGTCTGGGCCAGCAGGCTGCGGTGCCGGTACCGGACAACCTGGTGGACGAGATAGTGAGCCGGTTGGGTGAACAGCAGCCCACCGAACTGTGGGATGAGTTGCGCCAAGGGTTGCCGGCCCCTCTGGATCATGATCAGCTGGCCGAGGCCATCGCGGGCAAGTTGCCGGCTGCGGGGACTGAGCCGGATCTGGCTCCCCTCGCCAGCAGCATCCAGCTGCTCTCGCGCCAGCTTGAGGAGCAATCCAGGCTCATTCGCGAGCAACACAGGCTGATCCAGCGCCTGGCCAGTGCGCCTGCTCGCCAGAGCACTGCCACCGAAGCCCCTGAGCCTCTGGTGGAAGATCTTTCGAGCCAGGTGGCCAGCATGAAGAAGGTTAAGGCGAAGGGGATCTTCTGATCCCCCATCGTCATGATGAAGGCCAACAAAAAGCCGACCCCAGGGTCGGCTTTTTGTTGATGCAAAGAGTGGCTGGGCAACTCATTCGTGCGAGCAGACCGGACAGTCTGGCCGTTTGGGTAGCTTCATCTCGCGAAAGCTGCCGCCCAGGCCATCGATCATCAGCAGGCGGCCGCTGTAGCTCTTGCCCATACCGGCCAGCAGCTTGATGGCTTCGAGAGCCTGCAGGCTGCCCACCAGACCGACCACGGGCGCCAGCACCCCGGCCTCGACGCAAGTGAGGGCCTGCTCGCCGAACAGGGCACTGAGGCAGGCATAGCAGGGCTCGCCCTCCTGCCAGGTGAAGCTGCAGATCTGCCCCTCCATCCGGATGGCGGCACCGCTGACCAAGGGCACCCCGTGCTGGCGGGCTTTTTGGTTGAGCAGGTTGCGAATGGTCAGGTTGTCGGTGCAATCGAGCACCAGCTGGTGCCGGGGCAACAGGGTATCGAGCAGCGCCTCGTCGGCGACGGTGGCGTGGGTGTCGACCTTGAGCCAGGGGTTGAGGGCGCGCAGCGCCTGGGCGGCAGAGTCCACCTTGTACTGGCCCACGCGAGCATCTGTGTGCAGCACCTGGCGCTGCAGGTTGGAGAGCTCCACCTTGTCAAAATCCACCAGGGTAAGCTGGCCGACCCCGGCTACTGCGAGATACTGGCTGGCGGCGCAGCCCAGCCCCCCTGCGCCAATCACCAGCACATGGGCCTGCTTGAGCGCCTCCTGCCCCTCGAAGTCGAAGGATTTGAGGATGATCTGGCGGTTGTAGCGCAAGAGCTCGGCGTCAGAGAGGATCTCGCTCACAGCAGCAATCCCCCGAACGGCTCCACGGTGACGGTTTCACCCGCCGCGACCCGACCGCGCTCGCGCTCAAGGACGATGTAGCAGTTGGCCCGCGACAGGGAGCTGAACACGGCGGAGTCCTGGGAGCCGGTGCTGCGCACTTCGAGGCCGTTTGGACCTTGGCAGAGGATACCGCGCTGGAAATCCAGGCGCCCCGGGCTCTTCTTGAGCGGCTCGGCAGCGACAGCCTGGAGCTGGAGCGGGCGCTCGAAACGCTGACCGGCCAGCTTGGCCAGTGCCGGCTGCACCAGCTGATCGAAGGTGACCATGGCGGAGACAGGGTTGCCCGGCAGGCCGAAGAACCAGGCGTGGGGCAGGCGGCCGAAGGCGAACGGTTTGCCCGGCTTGATGGCGAGCTTCCAGAAGCCGATTTCGCCAAGCTCGTCCAGCAGCTGTTTGGTAAAGTCCGCTTCCCCCACCGAGACGCCACCCGTGGTGATCAGCACATCGGCCTCCTGATCGGCCCGGATGAAGGCGGCACGCAGCAGATCCGGGTTGTCGGGCAGGATGCCAAGGTCGAGGCAGTCGCACCCCAGACGCGCCAGCATCGCCTTGACGCCGTAGCGGTTGGAGTCGTAGATGTCGCCGTGAGCGAGCGGGGTACCGACCGGTTTGAGCTCGTCACCTGTGCTGAAGATGGCGACCCTGAGCGGGCGGCGCACGCTGACGGTGGCGATGCCAAGAGAGGCCAGCAGCGGCATCTCCCGAGGGGTGAGGCGGGTGCCGGCGCCGAGCACGCAGGCGCCCTTGGCCATGTCGCTGCCAGCGCGGCGGATGTTCTGGCCCGGCACGGGCTGGCAGAGGAAGGTGATCCGTTCGCCATCGGCCCGGGTCTCTTCTTGCATCACTACGGCATCAGTACCGGCGGGGACGGGAGCCCCCGTCATGATGCGCACGCAGTGGCCGGCGGGCCACTCCCCCTGATAGGGTTGGCCGGCGAAGGCCTTGCCCGCCATGATGAGCGGCGTGCCCGCGGCGAGATCCGCCAGGCGCACGGCATAGCCATCCATGGCGGAGTTGTCGAACGGAGGCACTGAGAGGGGAGAGGCGATATCGTCCGCGAGGATCCGGCCGAGGGCCTCTGGCAGCGGCAGCTGCTCGGTGTCGCAGCAGCAGGCAAGTTGCTCCAGCATCCCTTGCAGGGCATCGCTCAAGGGGAGTAGTCCGCTGGTATCAAATCCCATCGTCATTACCTCTTTCTATGGTTGAGGGCGGGATTATCACAAAAATCCCTGCGGATGGGCAGGTCGTGGCAGGGTAAAAGTGCCCGTTAGACCATAAAGTATGATTAGGAACGCAAGTTGACTTGAATATTGGCGGCAATGGCCGTTTACTATGCCGCCATACCATAAAGGGCCGCCCGATTGGCCCTCACCGTCCCTGAGCGTGGGAGAGACGACAATGACAACCTTAAGTCAGGAAGCCTTGCTGGTCAGGGCTGCCCTCGAGGCCCAGGGACTGGAAACCCCCCTGGTTGCCAACCAGCTGGATAGCCAGCAGAAGCGGGAAAAGATCGAAGGCCACATGCGGGCCATCATGGAGACGCTGGGGCTGGACCTGGCCGATGATAGCCTGGCCGAGACGCCGCATCGCATCGCCAAGATGTACGTGAACGAGATTTTCTCCGGCCTCGACTACACCACCTTCCCCAAGGTGACGGTGATCGAGAACAAGATGCAGGTAGACGAGATGATCATGGTGCGGGACATCAGCCTCACCAGCACCTGCGAGCACCATTTCGTGACCATCGACGGGCAGGCCCATGTCGCCTATATCCCCCGTGGCAAGGTGATTGGGCTCTCGAAGATCAACCGCATCGTGCAGTTCTTCGCCCGTCGTCCCCAGGTGCAGGAGCGGCTCACCCAGCAGATCCTGCTGGCGCTGCAGACCCTGCTGGGTACCCAGGATGTGGCCATCAGCATCAAGGCGACCCACTTCTGCGTGAAAGCTCGCGGGGTGATGGACTCCACCTCTTACACCACCACCACCTCCCTCGGCGGTGTGTTCAAGACCCAGCCTGATACCCGCGCCGAGTTTTTGGGCGGTTTGCGCAGCTGATACCTACGGGGCGGTGAGAACCGCCCCTGTACTTTCCCTCTCTGCAGCAGGCTGACAGTCGGCCTGCATTTTTTACCAATAAAAGTCTCAAGGAATAGGCCAGGTCGGTCGATAAGGCTTTTACAATGGGTTGTTTTGACTCCATTCCTTCTTGTTCGGGACACGGGAGACAGCTGTTTGTCCCCTGACGCCCCTTGTTTTACCTCAGGACCAAACTCATTTTCTCGATGAGCTGCGATGGAACGCGGGATCCGGGTCTTTGCCTCGCGCAACAGGCCCGCGGAACCTGTTCACTCAATTTCAGGAAATGCCATGAATACCAGCTCCATGACCATAGGCAAGAAACTGTCGGCCGGTTTTGCCGTGCTCGGCCTGATGGTTGCCTTTATCGGCGGCTTTGCAATCGTTCAGTTTGGCAACATGAACGGAGCGGCGCTGCGCTTTACCGACAGCATACTGCCGGCCGTCAACCGGACCACCCTGATTGGGGATCGCATCAGCGAACTGCGTCGCTATGAACTCGGCTACTTCGTGGTGGCCGAGGATCCGAAACTGCGAGCGGAATATCGTGATGTGGCCGCTGATCTGATCCGCAAGGTGGATCAGCAACTGGCCGGCCATGACCGCACCATCTGGGCGGAAGATGTGGAAGAGCGTCGCGCCTTCGACGGCGTCAAGGCGGAGTGGACCCGTTATGTCGCCCTGCACCAGCGGGTCACGCAGCTGCAGGACAACGGCCAGATGGCCGAAGCCCAGAAAATCTTCCTGGCAGAAGGGGTGCCGCTCTTTGGCTCACTGCATCACTATGTTGACGAGCTGATCCGTATCAACCACGGCTATGCCACAGACTCTCGCTCCGATGTGGTGGCCTCCTACGATGGCGCCAAGTGGAGTGTCTCCATCGCCCTGGTGGTCTCCCTCATTCTGGTGGTCATGCTCTCCATGCTGCTCACCCGCCAGATCCGCGACCCTCTCATCATGCTGGCCCGTCAGGCGCAGCGTATCGCCGGTGGCGAGCTGGGGCAGGGCGAGCTGCAACAGTGGATCAAGGAGAACCGCTTCAACCGTGACGAGCTGGGCCAGCTGGGCAGCGCCATCAACCGGATGCAGACCTCTCTGTCCGAGCTGGTGAGCGAGATCGCCGGATCCGTCAGCCAGCTCAGCAGCGCGGTGGAAGAGGTGAGTGCCATCTCCAGTCAATCTGCCAGCGGCATGGCCATCCAGCAGAGCGAAGTCTCCCAGGTTGCCACCGCCATGAACGAGATGCAGTCCACCGTCAACGAAGTAGCCCGCAATACCACGGATGCCATGAGTGCCGCCAAGGATGCTTCCCGCACCTCGGCCGATGGCAACCAGGTGGTACGCAGCGCCATCAGCAGCATCGAAGAGGTATCGGAGAAGATTGAGCAAGCCGGTGCCGTGGTTCAGCAGCTGGAGGCGGACAGCGCCAACATCACAGTGGTGCTGGATGTGATCCGCGACATCGCCGGCCAGACCAACCTGCTGGCCCTCAATGCCGCCATCGAGGCCGCACGGGCAGGGGAACAGGGTCGTGGCTTTGCCGTGGTGGCGGACGAGGTTCGCTCCCTGGCCCAGCGCACCCAGGATTCCACCGCCGAGATCAGCAAGATGATCGAGCTGCTGCAAAGCCGCGCCGCCGAGGCGGGCAACGCCATGCAGCTGAGCCGTCACCAGATGCAGGAGAGCGTGGGACTGGCGCGGGATGCGGGGACCAGCATCGACACCATCAACAGTGCCGTGGTGCGCATCACCGACATGAACACCCTGATCGCTACCGCCACCGAGGAGCAGAACGCGGTGACCGAAGAGCTCAACCGCAATATCGTCAACATTCACAATGCAGCGGACGAGAATGCCCAGGGCGCGAGCCAGATTGCCCAGGCCTGTGGCGAGCTGAGCAAGCTGGCCAATACCCTGCACCATATGACCCAGCGCTTTACCCTCTAGAGCCTTGCTGGCGTGATAACGAAAGGCCCCGCCAATTGGCGGGGCCTTGTCGTTTCTGGCAGTTTTTTTGACCGTAGGGTCGATTAGCGAAGCGTAATCGGCCGACGCCAGACCCCTTACCCGACCATTTAGCTCAGCCCAATGATCTCTCCGTTATCGTCGATATCGATATGACGATAGGCTGGCAGGCTGCCCAGGCCCGGCATGGTCATGATGGGGCCCGCCAGGGCATAGACGAAACCGGCGCCGGCGCACAGTTTCACCTCGTCGACGGGGATCTCGAAATCCCGGGGCACGCCCTTTTTCGCCGGATCATGGCTGATGGAGAGGGGGGTCTTGGCCATGCAGATGGGCAGATGATCCCAACCTTCGGCCGAGAGTCGTGCCAGCTGCTGGCGCGCCTTGTCGGAGAGGATCACGCCACGACCGCCGTAGCCGCACTCCACCAGGGTGGCGAGCTTGGCACTCAGGCTCATCTCGTCGGGATAGAGCAGGGTGGTCCGGCTCGGCAATGCGCAGGCATCGACCACGGCTTGGGCCAGTTCGGCGGCCCCTTCACCGCCCTGCACGAAAGCATGGGAGATGGCGGTGCCACAGGCTCCTGCGCTCATCGCTTCACTCATCAACAGCTCGAGTTCGGCCTGGCTGTCGGTGGGGAAGCGGTTGATGGCGACCACCACGGGCACCCCGTAACGGCGGGCATTGCGAATATGCCAGACGAGGTTGGCACAGCCCTGGCGCAGGGTGGCCAGATCCTCCCCCTGCAGGCTGGCGGGCAACGGCTGGCCGGGGCGGACATCGAGCAGGCCGCTGTTGGCCTTGAGGCCGCGCACCGTGGCCACCAGCACCACGCAGGAGGGGGCGATGCCGGATTGGCGGCTCTTGATGTTGAAAAACTTCTCCAGCCCCATGTCGGAGCCAAAGCCTGCCTCGGTCACCACGTAGTCGGTGAGGCCAAGGGCGATACGATCGGCGATCACCGAGGAGTTGCCGTGGGCGATGTTGGCAAACGGCCCCGCGTGCACCAGCACAGGGGTCTGCTCCGTGGTCTGCATCAGGGTGGGTTGCAGGGCATCTTTGAGCAGCACCGTCATGGCGCCGGCCACTTCCAGTTGCTCGGCGGTGATGGGGTTGCCGTGGATATCGAGGGCCAGCTGGATGCGGCCGATGCGCGCGCGCAAGTCTTTCAGATCGCTGGCCAGCGCCAGGATGGCCATCAGCTCGGAGGCGGCGGTGATGACGAAGCGATCGCTGCGCTCCACGCCATCGGCCGGCTCTCCCTGACCTATGGTGAGATGGCGCAGGGCGCGATCATTCATGTCGAGGGTGCGTGGCCAGAGAACCTGAGCCGGATCGATGTCGAGCCGGGGCAGGCCGGTTTTGGCGCTGAACTGGTCGCCGAGTTTGCGCTCGTGAAACAGGCGGGCATCGAGGGCTGCGGCGGCCAGGTTGTGGGCGGCACTCAGGGCGTGAAAATCACCGGTCAGGTGCAGGTTCATCTCCTCCATCGGCACCACCTGGGCATGACCGCCCCCAGCGGCGCCCCCCTTGACCCCGAATACGGGGCCGAGGCTCGGCTGGCGTATGGTGGCGATGCTGGGGTGGCCGATATGGTTGAGCCCCATGGAGAGTCCGAGGGTGGTGACCGTCTTGCCCTCGCCGAGCGGGGTCGGGGTGATGGCGCTCACCAGCACCAGCTTGCCGGCCTTGGGGTTGTCCTGCTTGAGCAGATCCAGGCTCAGTTTGCCCTTGTAGTGGCCGTAGGGATAAAGCAGATGCGGTGGGATGGCGAGGCGCTGGGCCAGCTCGTGGATGGGGAGGCGGGGGGACTGGCGGGAGATCTCGATATCGCTTAGCATCAGTACCTCGTTGGCATGTCGGGGTAGAATATGCGGCGAAGTCTAGTGGAATATAACGGGTAATCCAATGACGAAAACGATTTTATTTGGTGAGGGAGAGAGTGCTCAGGATCCTCTTCTGCTGGATCTCAATGCGCTCTATCACCCGCCCAAACAGCCGCTCACCGCCCTTGGCATCGTCAGCGCCCTGGTGCCCCTGTTCGGGTTTGGCTGGCAGGCGATGACCCAGGACTCGCGCACCCAGCTGCAACACGAGATCGCAAAACGCATCAACAAGCGTCGCAGCGACGAGGCAAACCTCATCCTGATCCTGCAGCTGGCCGCCATGTTTGACTGCCGGGAGCTTGAGGTGACACTGCCCTACGCCTTGAGCGACCAGCAGTTGACGGCGATCCGCACCCGTTTGCCACGCTGGCTGCTGACCCCGGAGCCGGCACGCCTGCTGGCCCATCTGCCTGCGTCACCTTCTGTCTCCAGTCAGGCTTAGCTTCAGGCCGGCTGATCCCACTTCTGCGGGGCGAGATAACGCTCCTGCACGAATTCGATAAAGCAGCGCACCTTGGCCGAGACGAAGCGCCGGTGCGGATAGACCGCATAAAGCCCCACTTCGCCCTTGTTCCACTCAGGCAACAAGCTTATCAGCCTGCCATCGTTCAGGGCCTCCCCCACGATGAAGGTGGGCTGCAATATGATGCCCTGATCATCACAAGCGGCGCGGGTCAGCGCCACCCCGTTGTTGGCGCGAAGCGGCCCCTGGGGACGCACGCTCTGGGACTCCCCGCCGCGTTTGAAGTGCCATTCCGGCTGGGTCAGGGTGTAGACGAGGCAGTCGTGCTGCCTGAGATCGTCAGGGCTCTTTGGCATGCCCTTGCGGGCCAGATAGGCCGGGCTGGCGCACAGCTCGAGCCGGATCGTTGCCAGCTGGCGCGCCACCAGGGAGGAGTCGCTCAAATGGCCGATCCGCAGCGCCAGATCGAACCCCTCTTCCACCAGTGCCACCCGCCTGTCGCTGTATTCGATATCCAGCTTGAGATCGGGGAAGCGCTCGCGAAACAGCGGCAGGGCGGGGGAGAGGTGCAGGTAACCAAAATCCATCGGCACCGACAGCTTGAGAGTGCCGTTGGGCTGCTGGTTGTGGTGGGTGAGCTGGCTGTGGGTCTCTTCGAGCTCCGCCAGCAAGGCCTGCGAGCGCTGATAGTAGAACTGGCCCGCCTCGGTGGGATTGACCTGGCGGGTGGTGCGCGACAGCAGGCGGGTGGCGAGAGACTCCTCAAGCTGCTGCATCAGCTTGGAGGCCATGGCCACCGAGATACCGAGCTGATGGGCCGCCTTGGTAAAACTCTGGCACTCCACCACCTTGATGAAGGTGCGCATGGCGGCTATCTGATCCATTTTCCATCCTCAGTAAATAATTAATTTAATAAATCACTGATTATTCATTCAGGCAAGGAGGTTAGCATTTTGTTTACCGATGTGAACCCAATGAAGGAACGAACGGATGAAAATGACCAAGGCCCTGCTGGCCTCCTGCCTGTTTATGGCGACCCCCCTGATGGCGGCCGATTACGATGTCGATGCGGCGCACACCACGGTGCAGTTCAAGGTGGGCCACCTCGGCTTCTCCGAACTGGTGGGCCGTTTCAACACCTTCAGCGGCACCTTCAGCATGGATGACGCCAATCCGACCGCCGCCAAGGCGAGCTTCGAGGTGGATGCCGCCAGCGTGGACTCCAACCACGAGGCCCGGGACAAGCACCTGCGCAGCCCCGATTTTCTCGATGTGAAGCAGTATCCCAAAATGACCTTCGTCAGCTCCGCCTATGAAGGCAGCAAGGATAAGGGCGTGCTCAAGGGGACCCTGACCCTGCACGGCGTCAGCAAGGAAGTGGCTTTCGATCTGGTCAAGATCGGCGAGGGCAAGGATCCCTGGGGCGGCTATCGCAGCGGCTTCAACGCCTCCACCACCATCAAGCGCAGCGATTTCGGCGTGAACTACATGCTGCCGGGCATCCCTGACGAGATGGCTATCCAGCTATTTGTCGAAGGCGTGCGCAAGTAATGGGCGCGGCACTTCTGCTTCAAACCCTGGCGGCCCCCTTGGGGGCCGCTTTGCTGTCATGGCGCTGGCCGCGCGCGGCGTATCTGTGGGGGGCGCTGGCCCTCTGGCTGGTGGGCTCGCTGCTGGGCGGTTTCTATGGCGTGCCGGTCAAGGCGTGGCAGTGGCTGCCGCTGACCCTGCTGGTGCCCGCCATCGTGGCCCAACTGGCGGACAAGCGCGCAGCCTTGCTGCTGTTTGCCGTGGCGGGTGCCCTGGTGTGGTGGCAGGGGCTGGCCTCTGTGTTGGCTGGCGAGCCGCGCATCTGGCTGGCGCTGCTGCCCGCCATCGTCTGGTACGGCGTTGCCGCCTGGCAGGGGGATAGCCGCGAGGGGCTGGGTTTTGCCCTCGGCTTTGTCTGGCTGGCGCTGGTGATCGGTATCGATGGCAGCCTGCTGATCGCCCAGCTGGCGGGAGCCCTGGCGGCATTGACCGGTTTTCGGGCGCTGCTGGCCACCTTTGCCGGGGCGAAAGTGGCGCCTGCCGCCCTGGCGTTGGCGCTGGCCTTCGTCCAGATGCTCGCCTGGCAATACGTGGAGGTGCCTTTGAGCGTCTTGCTGCCGGTCTGGCTGCTGCCGCTGCTGGAGTGGGGGCTTCGCAACACCCGGTGGCAGACCCGTTGGGGGATCCTGATCCTGCTGGCCGGGGTGGGGACTGGCATCAGCCTGTGGTGGGTCTGGCCCGAGGCTTCTCTTTACTGAGTTTTTGCATAAAAAACAGACAATTATGAGCATTTTTGCATACCTGCTCATACTCTTGGCAGATAATGATTGAGCCGCCTATGTGTTTAAGATAAAAAGGATTTTCATTTAACTGGATACACACAGAACCCGGTCATGCCGGGTTCTGTTTGCCTGCTTTGCGGCACATTAAGGAGGCCACAGTTGCGCAGTCAAGGATCTGAGCATCTGTTTTTTCGCCATTTTATCGATCAGGGACGTATCGATGGTCTTTGCATCCTGCTGGTCACCCATCTGCTCCCCGACCGTCCCCGCTTTATCGAGGCCCTTGGCCAGATGGGGCGCATCGCGGCCATCCTGCCAAAGCCCAAATCGGTGCATGCGCCGACCCTGGAGTGGGTCTCCCGCCACTATCCCGTCTGTACCCTCAACCGCCAGTGGACCAATGATCCCGATGGTGTCATCGCCCAGATAGCTCCGCTGGTGGCCCCCCACGAACGACTTATCATCCTCGATATCGGCGGTTATTTTGCCAAGACACAAGCGACCCTGAGCGAGTATTTCGGCCCCCGTTTTCTCGGCGTGGTGGAGATGACCGAGAATGGCCATCAGCGCTACGAGCAGGAGGTGCTGGCGACCCCGGTCGTGTCGGTGGCGCGCAGCCCCCTCAAGCAGGCCGAGGATATCCAGATTGGCCTGAGCGTGGTCTACTCCGCCGAATCGCTGGCCCGCACGCTCAACCGAACCTTCAATGTCTGCGAGGCGGCGCTGTTCGGTTATGGCAAGGTGGGGCGCAGCATCGCCCGCGACCTGCGCTGCCGCAACCTTCATCTGGGGCTGGTGGAGACGGACGTGCTGCGCCAGGTCGAGGCGCTCTCCCACGGCTTTCGCCTGATCACCAAGGAGGTGGCCCTGCGCCGCGCAGAGCTGGTGATCTGCTCCACCGGCAATGGCTCTCTCGATCTCGCGGATCTGCAGGCACTGCGCCCGGGCACCATGGTGGCCTCGGTCACCTCCGCCGACGACGAGTTCGCCTTCTGCCTGGCCCGGCTGCCTTGGCCGAGCGAGGAGGTGTGTCCCCATGTGCTGGCCCTCAACCGTCCCGATGGCAGCCAGATCTATCTGCTCAACCGGGGCGAGGCGGTCAACTTCGTCCATGGCGCCGTCATCGGTGAATACGTCTATCTGGTGCTGGCGGAGATCATGGAGGGGATCCGGATGTTGGCCGCCGGCCCCCTGGCTCCCAGCCTGCTGGAGCTGCCGGAATCCACCATGCGGGCCATCGCCCGCCACTGGCTGACCGATTTTCATGGAGTGACCGAATGAGCGACTTGTCCATCCCGGGCGGCAAACCCCGCATCGAGATCCGCTACTGCACCCTCTGCCGCTGGATGCTGCGTGCCGCCTGGCTGGCCCAGGAGCTGCTCTCCACCTTCGACAGCGAGCTTGGTGAGGTAGCCCTGGTACCGGCCAGCAAGGGGGAATTTCGCATCCTGGTGAATGGCGTGCAGGTGTGGGATCGGGTGGCTGACGAGGGCTTCCCCGAGGCCAAGGAGATCAAGCAGCGGGTGCGCGACCTCATCGCCCCCGAGCGTGACCTTGGCCATGCCGATCGCAAGCCGGCTGCCGAGTAAGGGGACGCTGGTCCTGACAAGGGGCAAGTGTCAGAGACAATAGAAACATACGAAAGAGGGAGGCCGTGGCCTCCCTCTCTTATTAATTGCGGCGCACCTCTATTGTGGCGTTCGCCCGTCGCCAGGGATCAGCTCCACGTCCTGTGGGTTGCCGATATAGCGGGCCCGCTTGTGGGGCTTGATGCGGCTCACATCCACCCACACCAGGCCGTCGATGCAGTGATTGAAGTCGGGGTCGATGCCAAAGTCCATGAACTGCACGCCTCCCGGTTCGCACAGCTCGGAATACTGCTTGTAGAGGGTGGGAATGGCGCAGCCCAGATTGTCGAGACGGGCCTTGAGCTCCTTGAGATCGACGCCGTAATCCGTGCCCGCGAACAGCGGCGGCGTCATGGGGTAGGGGCGACGCGAGGGAGCCAGCGCAAGCGTGGGGGCAAAGTGCTGGCGATAGAAGCTTACCAGCAGATCCTTGGCCGCCGGCGGCAGGCTGCCGGACAGCGACACCGGGCCAAACAGATAGCGGTAGTCGGGATAGCGGGCCAGATAGGCGCCGATGCCAAACCAAAGGTAATCCAGACCCCGCTTGCCCCAGTAGGCGGGCTGGATAAAGCTGCGGCCGAGCTCAATGGCCTGTTCCAGCCGAGGCAGCAGCTTCTCTTCGAAGCCGAACAGGGTGTGGCTGTAGAGGCCGGCCAACCCCTTGCTTGCCAACAGCTCGGCCACCGGGGCGAAACGGTAGGCGCCTATGATGTCGAGCCTGGCCGGATCCCAGAGGATGAGGTGGTAATAGTCATCATCAAAGCCGTCGAGATCCCGCCGCTTGCCCGAGCCTTCCCCCACCGCTCGAAAGGCGATCTCCCGCAATCGACCCAGCTCGCGCAGGATCACCGAATGACCCGTCTCATGACGGCGATAGAGCAGGATGGATTGGCCATCCGGAGTGTGGCCGAGCACCTCGCAGCGATCGATGGCCTGCTTGAGCAGGCGGCGATCCTCCGGCAGGGCGATGGGGGCCTCGGTCGCAAGCTTGCCCGCCTGTCCCCGGCCGATGCGATAGAGGTGGCTTCGCACCAGCCGCGCCGCCGTTTTGGCGGGCAGATCGCCAAGGCTGGAGGGGGGGAGCCTGGCCCCGATGGTCATCGGCAGTGTCTGCCCCTGCTGGCGAAACAGCTGGCGAACCAGCAGCAGGCCGGAGGCCGGTTTGCTGAGCCTGGAGAGAAGGTAAAAGCCGAGGCTGTTGTGCCCCCCCAGATGGACGGGCACCAGCGAGGTGCGGGTGCGCTGGGCCAGCTTGATGAAGCCTCCCTGCCAGGGGCCATCTTTTACCCCCTTGAGGCCAAGACGAGATACCTCGCCGGCGGGGAAGATCACCAGCGCCCCTTCCGCCGCCAGGTGCTCCCCCATCGCCAGAATGGCGCGCCTGTCCGTCTTGCCTCCCAGGTTGTCCACCGGCAGCAACAGGGAGCGCAGCGGCGCAAGCTGCGCCAGCAACTGGTTGGCCACGATTTTCACATCGGGGCGGATGCGGCCGAGCAGGCGCAGCAGCGCCAGCCCGTCGAGAGACCCTATGGGGTGGTTGGCGACGATGATCACTCGGCCACTGGCGGGGATGTGCTCCAGCTGCGCCTCGCTAACCCGGTAGTCGAAGTCGAGCTGGGCCAGCACCTGTTCGACAAAATCGAGTCCGCGCAGGTGAGGGTAGCGGCTGGCAAACTGCTGGAAGGCCTGCTCGTTGAAGAGCCAGGCCAGGGCCCGCTTGCTGAGCGGGGCGAGTGCTGGGGAACCATGCAGGCGGGGAAAGTGCTGGGCAAGCAGGGTATCGACACTGAACATCTGGGGCGCTCCGGCGAGGATTTGCCCCATCATGAGGGTGATCTGTTCCCGCCGTGTGGCAGCGGGATGACAGTTTGATGGCAGGGCGAAGGGAGTCGCCCTGCGGATTATCGGCGAGGATCAGCCGCGCCAGGCGGCCGTCAGCCGTACCAGTTCCACCAGGGTGGCGACCGCTTTTTCCATGGATTGCAGCGGGATGAACTCGTGCTTGCCGTGGAAGTTGTGACCACCGGTGAAAATATTCGGGCAGGGCAGCCCCATAAAGGAGAGGCGGGCACCGTCGGTGCCACCGCGGATCGGCTTGACCCTGGGGCTCACGTCGGCCGCGATCATCGCCGCCTTGGCCAGCTCCACAATGTGCATGTGCGGCTCAATCTGGCTGCGCATGTTGCGATAGCTGTCGGTCAGGGTGAGCTCGATGCGGGCCTTGGGGTACTCGGCCTGCATGGCGGCCACCCGTCGCTCCATCTCGGCCTTGCGACTGGCAAATCCCTCGTCGTCGAAGTCACGGATGATGTAGTGCAGGGTGCACTCCTCCACAGTGCCGTTCATCTGGGCCAGGTGGAAGAAGCCTTCGTAGCCCTCGGTGCACTCGGGTGTCTGCTCGGCCGGCATGGCGGCGTGGAAGCGGGCGGCCAGAGTCTGGCTGTTGATCATGCTGCCCTTGGCGGTACCCGGGTGCACGTTGTTGCCGACAAAACGGATGGTGGCGCTGGCGGCGTTGAAGTTCTCGTATTCGAGCTCCCCCAGTTCGCCGCCATCGACGGTATAGGCCCACTTGGCCGGGAATCTGTCCAGTGGGAAGAGGTTGGCGCCGCGGCCTATCTCCTCGTCCGGGGTGAAGCCGACCCAGATATCGCCGCGAGGGATCTCGGGGTGAGCCTGCAGATGATCGATGGCGGTAAGGATCTCGGCGATGCCCGCCTTGTCGTCGGCACCGAGCAGGGTAGTGCCGTCCGTGGTAATGAGATCCTGGCCCAGGTAGTTTTTCAGGAAACGGTAGTCGCGGATGGTCAGCACCTCGTCACCCTTGCCAAGGCAGATATCCCCACCCTGGTAGTTCTCGATGATCTGGGGCTCCACGTGCTCGGCCTCGTAATCGGCGGTATCCATGTGGGCGATAAGACCGATGGCGGGAGCCTCTGGCTGGTTGCCCGGCAGGCAGGCGGTGAGGTAGCCGTGTTCGTCCAGGGTGACCCGGGTCAGCCCCAGGGCTTCCATCTCTTCCTTGAGGACTCGGGCAAAGACCAGCTGGCCTTCACTGCTGGGACAGGCGGGATTGGTCTCGTCAGAGCGGGTATGAAAAGTCACGTAACGCAAGAAACGCTCAAGCAGGGTATCCATTAGTAGCCTCCGGTAATGAAGGGTCATTGTGGCCAATCCCGTTTTCTCGCTCATTGCGTCAGCGCAGGTTTTCTCCATTTTTTATGTCGGGGCGTCACTCCCTGACGCGGGTGGGCCCGCTCTGCATAAAGCGAAGGGGTTTCAGGATTTTTAGGCGCCGGCAAAGAGCTGCTTTTTGGCTGCAAGGCCCGCCTGGTCAGGGCTGCCCGTCATGGCGGAAAAACGTGACTCTTTTCAGGGGTAAAGGAGGGGGAGCGAATGAGGCGCTATCCCTGATGGCGCCTGCCTGGCAGCGATATTCGCACGGGTGAAAAAAAGGGGATTTGCAACGCGATTTTTTATTGTCACGGCCGGCCTTAAGTGTGTACACTCCGCGCCGATCCAAGGGTAACCCTGACGCAGGCAGAGGCCGCCAGACACCCGGACGATCACACGCCTATAGGGCGAGGCACGCAGAAACGACAGACACTGCTGGGGAATGGTTTCTTTAATACCGGTTAGGCTCCGGTATCAGGGAGAACAACAGACTCTCATTTTGCATTTGACCGAGTGAGCCGACGGCTCATCATCTTCCCTTGTCATGGGCGGTCACTGGAAATGGGTTGGCTGTGGTTGTTGTCGTCTATCAACACGCATGCGTGCCGGCGCCTTCGCATCTCTTCCTTGAACCTCTCTCCTGCTGTCGTGATGGCTGCCGAATGATGAACAGACTGCGTGGCTGATGCTGTCTGTCATCAAAGTACCGCGGTACTACGGCATCGTAGCACCGCATACCGTTGAGCTTGATGTAAAGCCACCAGCCCCACATCAAGACTCGTTACTTCCCAAAATCCACCAGGCAGCCTTGGCTTGCCGCAAATGGTCTGGATGTGATTGAGGGTAACGAAGGCGGCCACCGGCCGCTCATTTGCGAGGCATAGCCCATGACTAACTGGTCCAGCAAGGACTCCTTGAAGGTCTACAACGTTCCCTACTGGGGTGCGGGTTTTTTCAATATCAATGACGCCGGTCATGTGACCGTTGCTCCCGATAAATCACGCCCTGATGCACAGATCGTGCTCTCCGACGCCATCGAACAACTGCGTCAATCCGGGCTGACCACCCCTGTGCTGCTGCGTTTCCCCGACATCCTCAAGAGCCGGGTCGATGCGCTGTTCAACGCCTTCGGTCAGGCCATCGAGAAGTCAGGCTATGAAGGGGACTACCTGTGCGTTTACCCGATCAAGGTAAACCAGCAGCGTCGCGTCATCGAGACCATCAGCCAGTCCTACAGCGACAAGCCCCGGCTTGGCCTGGAAGCTGGTTCCAAACCGGAACTGCTTGCCGTGTTGTCCCATCACCATGAGCAAGGCTCGGTGATCGTCTGCAACGGCTACAAAGATCGCGAATATGTCCGCCACGCCCTGCTGGGCAACTTGATGGGCCACAAGGTCTACATCGTGGTGGAGAAGCCCTCCGAGCTGGAAATGGTGCTGGACGAGTCAGCTCGCCTCAACATCAAGCCCAACATCGGGGTGCGTGCCAAGCTGGCTTCCACCGGCTCCGGCATGTGGGAATCGAGCGGCGGCTCCATGTCCAAATTTGGCCTGTCCGCCTCCCAGATCCTGGCGCTGATCGAGCGTCTGCGCAGCGTCGGCAAGCTGGACTGCCTGCAACTGCTGCACTTCCACCTGGGCTCCCAGATCGCCAACATCCGCGACATCCAGGGTGGCATCCGCGAGTGCGGCCGTTTCTACGCCGAACTGCGTCGCCTCGGTGCCAACATCGAAGTCGTTGACGTAGGCGGTGGCCTGGGTGTGGACTATGAGGGTACCCGCTCCCAGAGCCACTGCTCCGCCAACTACAGCCTCTCCGAGTACGCCAACAACGTGGTGTGGGGCATTGGCGACGTGTGCCGCGAGTTCGACCTGCCGCACCCGACCATCATCAGCGAGTCCGGCCGAGCCCTGACTGCGCACCACGCCGTGCTGGTAACCAACATCATTGGTGCCGAAGGGGTCGAGGTGAACGACATCAGTGCCCCGGATGAAGACGCGCCCACCATTTTGCAAAACATGTGGAAAGGCTGGCTGGATCTGCGCGGGGAAGATCCCTCCCTGCTGGAGATCTTCCACGATTCGGTGGCGGATCTGGCAGACGTCAACACCCAGTACACCATGGGTCTGCTCAACCTCGAGCAACGCGCCTGGGCCGAGATGCTGCACCAGAACACCTGTCTGGCACTGAAAGAGCTGCTCAACCCGGTCAACCGCAACCACCGTGCGCTGGCTGACGAGCTCTCCGAGAAGTTGGCGGACAAGTGCTTTGCGAACTTCTCCCTGTTCCAGTCCCTGCCGGATGCCTGGGGTATCGGTCAGGTGTTCCCGGTGATGCCGCTCTCCGGCCTCGAGCGTCCGCTCACCCGCCGCGGCATCCTGATGGACATCACCTGCGACTCCGACGGTCAGGTGGAGCACTACGTCGACGGTCTGGGTGTGGAAAGCACCCTGCCGATGCCGGTGTATGGCGAGAACGAAGAGTGCCACGTCGGCTTCTTCCTGGTGGGTGCCTATCAGGAGATCCTCGGCGATCTGCACAACCTGTTCGGTGACACCCACTGCGCGGAAGTGTGGCTGGACGAGGAAGGCAAGATGGACATCCGCAACGTGGTGCGCGGCGACACCGTCGACCAGCTGCTGCGTTACGTCAACATCGACCCGTCCGTCATTCGCGAGAACTACCAGCGGATCGTCTCCCACCCGGCGCTGGACGACGCGACCCGCAAGGCCCTGCTCGACGAGCTGGAGCTGGGTCTGCAAGGCTACGCCTATCTGGAAGACGAATAAGCGCCCGCGCTTGACCGTTGCCCCGATGGCAGCAAAGAAAAGGGAGGCAGATGCCTCCCTTTTTTCATATCTGAGCGGGTCATACCTGCAAGCTCAGAGCCTGGTGCAAGTCATGCTGCAACTGTTTGCCATCTTCTCCTTGCAGCGTCACCACTCCAAGCTGGACGGCAGTCTCTATGGTGAGGGTGCCGGCCAGCAGGGCATCGAGGGCGGCCTCGCTCAGCAGCATCACCCTGTCATCCGCATGGGGCCCGGGGGTGTGCAACTGCAGCAGCAGTGACTCCTTGCCACGCAGCCTCGACCAGAGCCCGGAGTCGACCAGCAGGATGGAGATGCCGCCCCTGACGCCGGCCTGCTGGAAGCGGTTCTTCAGGGCCTGCAGCCAGGCCTGGCTGCGGGTAAACCCCGCCTCGCCGGTGAGGGGGGACAGACGGGCCAGTCTGTCACCATTGACCGCCGCCGCGGTCGCCATGGCAACGTCGAGCGCGCCGGGCCAGCTCTGTTCAAACGGATTGGGATAGAGTGCGTCATAACCACAGGTCTGCCCCATCCCGGGGATGAGGCAGAGCAGGGTCATGCACACGCGCAGGGTGCGTCGCATCATGGGGTCACTATGTTGAACCAGAAGTTGAACTTGTCGAGCAGGCTGACGAAGTCGCTGAAGGTCTGCTGGTCGCCCTGAACCTTGATCTCACCGCTGGCGATCTTCTGCTCCAGCGTGCCCTGGCCCAGCTGGATGTCATCCAGGGTTTGCTTGCTCAGGGTGACGGTCACATCCGGCGAGGCGGCGTAGCGGGTGGTGTGGTTGAGTACGGCGTTCTCCAGGCTCAGGGTGTGTTTCTCCCCGATGTCGGTGAAGTCCATGTTGACGACCATCTTCTTGCCGGCCGCTTTCTCCGGATTGATGCGTACCGCCAGATAGTCGAACAGCATGCTGGGACTCATGGCGCGAATGGTATCCGGCGAGGCGGTGACGGTACCGCCAGCAGTGGGCACACCGTTGCGCAGCTCATAGGCCCCCTGCAGATAGACGGAGCGCCATGGGCCGGACTCGGCCTGATAACCCAGCTGTTCGAGCGCGTCGGCCAGCAGCAGCTTGCCCTCCTGGTTGTTGGGGTTGGCGAACACCAGATGCTTGAGCACTTCCGCGACCCAGCGATATTCCCCCTTGTCGAACGACGCCTTGGCTTTCTTCAGCAGCGCTTGCTCACCGCCCATGAACTCGACGTATTTGGGGCCGACCATCTCGGGTGGCAGGTTGTCCAGATCGGAGGGATTGCCGGAGTACCAACCCATGTAGCGCTGATAGACGGCCCGGCTGTTGTGGCGCAGGGTGCCGTAGTAACCGCGGTTCGGCCAGAAGTCGTTGAGCTCGGGGGGCAGGGCAATCTTCTCCGAGATCTCCTCACCCGTGTAGCCCATGTTCATCAGGCGCACCGACTGGTCGTGGATGTACTTGTAGAGATCCCGCTGCTTCTTGAAGTAGTCGACGATGCTGGCATTGCCCCAGCGCGGCCAGTGGTGGCTCTGGAACTTGACCTGGGCCTGGTCGCCCCAGGTCTCGATGGTCTCGTTGAGGTAGCTGGACCACTTGAGGGCATCGCGCACCTGGGCGCCGCGCAGGGTGAGGATGTTGTGCATGGTGTTGGTGGTGTTCTCGGCCATCCAGAGCGCCTTGCTGTCCGGGAACCAGGTGTTCATCTCGGCCGGCGCTTCGGTGCCCGGAGTCATCTGGAAGACCATCCGCACGCCATCCAGGGTGACCTCTTCCCCGGTCTTGGTGATGAAGCGGGTTGGCAGCAGCAGGGAGGGAACGCCGGTGGAGGTGGTCTGCCCCAGGCCGCCATTCACGCTGCCCTGGGCATTGCGCGGCAGCAGGGCGCCATACATGTAGACGGCGCGGCGGGCCATGGCATTGCCGGCGATGACGTTTTCCGAGACCGCATGCTCGGTGAACCCTTCGGGGGCGATGATCTGAACCCCGTTCTTTTTCACCTCGTCCGGCGAGTTGAAGAGGCCGGCAGCCCCGCCGTAGTGATCCACGTGGGAGTGGCTGTAAACCACGGCGCTGACCGGCCGCTCGCCCAGGGTCTTGTTGATGAAGGCGAGAGCCGCCTTGGCGGTCTGCGGCGAGATCAGCGGGTCGAAGACGATCCACCCCTTGTCGCCCTGGATGAAGGTGATGTTGGAGAGATCGAAGCCGCGGATCTGGTAAATCTTGTCGGTCACCTTGAACAGCCCGTACTCCATGTTCAGCTGGGCATTGCGCCACAGGCTCGGGTTGACGGTATCCGGCGCCGTCTTGTCCAGGCCGATGTAGGTCTTGTATTGCTCCAGATCCCACACCACGTTGCCCTTCTCATCCTTGATGGTGAGGGTATCCGGTTTGGCGATGAAGCCGCGTCGGGCGTCCTCGAAATCCTGCTTGTCGTTGAATGGCAGGGTGTGCAGCACATTCTGGTTGGCCTGGATGGTAAATTCGCTGGCCGGCTTGGGGTTGATGACGGCCCAAGCCGGCTGCAACAGCAGGGAGCCGGAGAGGCATAGGGTGACAATGGTGTGTGTCGAGAACTTGAGCTTCATCTGTCTTTCTCCAGATTGTGGTGGGTAGGCAGGACCAAGTGTAGTCAGACTCTGATGCCTCCCGGTAAACAGGGTGAGTGACGGGTAGCCGAGATGGCGCCTGACGACATGTCCCATCAACATGGTCAGCATCGCTCTGTTAGTCGGGCGTTGCGGCATTGCGCCGAGGGCACGGCAACGGGTTAGGCACCAGAGTAGCGAGGCCGGCGGCAGCAATCATTGCAGCCGGCAATAAACGACAGTTAAGCAGCCGTTAAATGAGGGGGTCAGCTTGCGGCAATCAGGTGCAGTTGGCGGATAAACCACTGGAGGGCGGGATCCCGGCCCTGCGCCTGGTGCCAGCTGAGATAAACGGGGCAGTGGCTGGAGGCCCAGGGCAGCGGAAAATCCTTGAGCCGCAGGGTGTCGCGCACCTGTTCGACATGCCACTGGCTGACCACGCAGAGCCACTCGGTCTGGCTGACCAGGGAGAGGGCGGTGAGCAGGGCATTGCTCTCGTAGGCAATCTTGCGGGGAGGCAGGGCCTGCTCGCTGAGGCTGCGGATGACCCAGTCATCCTTGCGGCGCACATCCCAGACCACGTGCTCTTCGGCAAAGAAGGTTTCGAAGTCGAGGCTCTCCCCGATGCGCGGATGATCGGCGCGACAGGCCACCCTGAGCTCCAGGGTCAGCAGGGACTCGTTGCAAAAGCCGGTCTCTTCCAGCGCCGTGCTGGCCAGTACCAGATCGATGTTGCGAAGGCGCAGCGCCTGCTGACGCAGGTGCTCTTCAAACATGCCGGGCACCGACTCCACCCGGCAATGGGGCGCCACCCTGGCCAGATGGGCGAGCAGCGCCGGCAACAGCAGGAGATCGAGGTCCGGGTGGCTGGCAATGCGAAAGATGCGCTGGCTGGTGAGGGGATCGAACGCCTGATTGAGCAGCAGGGAGCGCTCCAGGGTGTGCAGGGCGGTGCGGATCTCTCTGTGCAGTCCGAGGGCTCGGCTGGTGGGGATGATCCCGCGTCCCTCGCGGCGAAACAGGGGTTCACCGATGAGGTCGCTCAGCCTGCGAATGGCCTGACTGATGGCGGCGGGGGTCATCTCCAGGCTGGCGGCCGCAGCCGATACTCCCTTCTCGGTCATGACGCGATCGAAGATGCGAAACAGGTTCAGATCTATGTGCGGGTAGGACATTTATGCATCCTCTGCTTGCCTGATCGATATGGCGCAGGTGGCTCATGCCGGTGAGGCTGCCCATGATGTGAAGGGTGCCCAGGAGATTGCTCATCTTCCATTCAGCCCGATGTCATTGTGGCGGACATGGCTGACTGAGAACTTAACAGGAAGCAGATGGCCGTCAATGGGCGATAAACAGCGTCTATCGGAACTTTTTTGCCGACAAATCGCGGTGTCGCCACCCGGACTTGATCTGTATCAAGTTTGTAACGCTCTGGTTACTTTACGGTCGAAAATGATGTTGGTGGTATGACACAAAAGGAAGCTTGTATGGAACTCAAAAGGGACCCTAGATGCTATACCGACGTCTGTATCGACGGTAAGTGGTATCACTATGACCACTGCAGCACGAACGTCTACATGCTGATGGGCGGCGCCGCACCAAGCCTGCAATTGGCCTATGAACCGAGCAGCGAAGAGGAGCTGGTCGAGATGCTCCGCCAGCTTGCCCGCATCTGACTATCCTGTTGGCCATCGGACGCCTTGTCGCGATGGCCATCTTCTTTCCTCGTCAATGCTCCGCTTTTCGATCAAGCAGTCCCTTGCCAGCTTCCAGCAGTGCCATCGCCGCGGCATAGGCTTCGTCTGATTTGCCTATTTCGTCAGCCACATAGAGAAAGCCGGACTGGTACTTCTCCACCGCCTCTGTCGGGCTTTGGGCATCGATAAAATCCTCCCGGACCTCGAATCCCTGGGCCAATAACGCCTCTTTCTCAATCAAAAAAGTGGGGGAGGCTATGTCGATAAAGGTGTATTGCTGCCGGTTGGATGCCGGAATGGTGAAAAACTGGTATCTCGCCATCTGAAATTCCTTGCCTGAACGAGGTGATAGAGGTTGGCTCTTTCGATCTGTCGTATCTGGCCCTTGCCTCGAACTCCCTGATTCGGGAGAGCGGATTGGCCATGTTTTGTTTTCGTTCGAGACTACGTCTTTGTCCCCCAGCCAAGCAAGACGAGATAGTTGTTTTTGTGCAGGGAGGTTGAGCTGGCTCTCATCCGGGCCTTGATAGCGGCGAGTTGCCAGGCGAAGTCGCTATCCAGAAAAAGGGCCACCCGGGGTGGCCCTTTTGTTGTGTCGTCACCGCGACTTAATTGAACGCCAGGAAGGGCGATACGCAGAGCAGCAGACCGGTGATGATGATGATGTAGAGGGAAGTGCCCTTGTACTTGTGCAGCGCCGGCACCTGATAGACCAGATAAGCCGGGATGAGGCAGCCCACCATGCCGAAGATGGGGCTGCAGATGGAGGTAAAACTCAGCACGGGGGCGTTGAGCACGATGGCGCCCCAGGAGAGCATGACGGTAAACACCATGATCCCTTTGCCTACCAGATCCCGGTTGATGCGCTCATCGGGCATGACGCGGCGCAGCAGGTTCATGGTCAGCCCCTGGCAGGCTTCCCGAAAACCGAGATAGACGCCGAAGTAGGCGGTCATTACCGCGAAGATGTTGAGGGTCAGGCTCAAGAGTTTGAGGGTCTGGCCCGGCACGCCCTGTGCCACCATGGCCAGCGCCGAGATGTTCTCCTCGGAGGCTTTGACCGCCTGCTCGTGGCCCATGGCCAGGGTGAAGGAGATGGCGTAGAAGAAGACCACCACGAACAGGATGCCGAAGGCGATGTTCATGGCACGCATGGCCTTGAAGCGGGCCACCTCCAGGGATTTTTCCCGCGAACGGTAGGAGATCACCATGGGGCTCAGGCTTTGGATAAAGAGGATGGAGGTCAGGGTGAAGGGGAGCATGATGACGGCATCCTTCATCCAGTGACCGACGGTGGGCATGGCGGTGATATTGGCCGCATCCCATTTGTCCACCATCATCAGACCGAGCAGGGCTACCACGCTGATCTTGGTCAGTACCATGAAGCTGGAGATCTTGAACAAGAGGTTCTCGCCGCGGGATGCCAGCGCCACCAGGGCGCAGATCAGGACCAGACCGTAGAGCGGGTTTTTCGAGAGCAGGGTGTCGGTGATGCCGAAGCTATGGAGGAAGGAGGCGCTGTCATTGGTGATGGCGGTGGAGTAGACAAACACCCAGATCACCAGCATCACGAAGTAGAGGGCGCCGAGCAGCATGCCCCAGTTCTTGCCCAGGTAACCCGTGATGACGCTGGGGTAATCCTTGCACTCGGGGGAGGTGGCCAGGGTATTGATGAAGAGGCGCTGGAACATGTACATGGCCGGATAACCGATCACCGCCGACAGCAGGAAGACCCACAACCCCATCAGCCCCACCTGTACCGGCAGGAAAACGATCCCCGCCCCGATGGCCATGCCGATGCTCATGATGATCCAGCCCCAGTCGGTGCTGTCAAAACGAACCGCCTCTTTCCATTCCAGTGTGCCCATCAGCGGGCCCTTGTGTATTGCGCTACCCGTGCCCGTGGCGGGCTGGGTGGTTGCCGTTGTGTACATATCTAGAGTCCCTTGTTTTTGTAATGGCAATGAATCTGGTGCAAATATAGTTGAATAAAAAGTTGGCAGACAATGCTCTTATATCCAAAGAAGGAGGTCGATCACGCTTTTTGTTTACAATAAAACGGAATTTATGACTACATCTTTAGTTTTTAGTTGAATAACTCAATTAATAAGCAAATAATGTTGAGTGAAAGCAAAACAATGTTTGCAAAAATAATTGCATATTAAGGAGTGGCGATATGAAGAAACAGGTCATAGTGGCGAATGCCGCACCCGATGCCATCGGGCCCTACAGCCATGGCACTGCCTATGGCGATCTCATCTTTACCTCCGGTCAGTTGCCGGTCTGCAAACAGCAAGGGGGCGTGGTGGAAGGGGGCATCACGGCCCAGAGCCAGCAGGCGCTGGAAAACCTGAAATCCGTGCTGGAGGCGGGTGGCGGCTCGCTCGATACCGTGCTCAAGACCACCTGTTACCTGGCGGAGATCAGTGATTTTGCCGCATTCAATGCGGTTTATAAACGCTATTTCCAGCAGGATTGTCCGGCGCGAAGCTGTTTCGCGGTGAAAGATCTACCCATGGGGGTCAGGGTGGAAGTCGAAGCCATCGCCCATATCGCCCGTTAATGCACACAGAAAGGTTCTCGCAATGAAACAAGCATGGCAGCAGTATCTGAAGATTATTCAACAGGTTGTCAAACCGGCGCTGGGCTGTACCGAGCCCATCGCCGCCGCTTATGCCGCGGCCGTCGCCGCTCGGGCGCTGGGGTGTGAGCCCGAGCGTCTGGCGGTGGTGGTCTCGGACAATCTCTACAAGAACTCCATGGGGGTCTATGTACCCGGCACCGGCAAGATAGGGCTGGCCATCGCCGCGGCAGCCGGCGCCATCGGCGGCAAGGCTGATGCCGGGCTCGAGGTGCTGGCGGCCATCACCCCGGAGCAGGTGGCCCGTGCCCAGGCCCTGATCGACGCAGGGTCCGTGCTGGTCAGTCGCACCGAGGCCCCTGAGTTCATCTACTGCCGGGTGACAGTGTCCGGTCATGATGAGCAGGGTGAGGAGCACAGCGCCGAGGTGACCCTGTGCGGGGGGCATACCCGTATCGTCGAGCAGCGTCGGGATGGGGAGATCACCTTCGCGGCGGACCCGGCCCAGAGTGGTGCCACCGGGGCCATTTGCGACGGAGTCGACATCAGCATCGCCGCCATCCACGAATTCGCCACCCAGGTGGAGTTCGAGCAGATCCGCTTCATCCTGCAGGCCTCCGAACTCAACGGCAGGCTCTCCGACGAGGGGATGAGCAATCCCTATGGTCTCGAGATCGGGCGCACCATGCAGCAGAACATCCAGGCCGGCCTCATCGGCGAGGACGTGATGAACCGCATCGTGATGCGCACCGCCGCCGCCTCCGACGCCCGCATGGGGGGCGCCAGCCTGCCCGCCATGAGCAACTTCGGCAGCGGCAACCAGGGCATTGCCGCCACCATCCCCGTGGTGGTGATCGCCGAGCGCTATGGCGCAAGCGAAGAGCAGCTGGCTCGCGCCCTCATCATGAGCCATCTGGGCGCCATCTATATCAAATCCCACTATCCGCCGCTGTCGGCATTTTGCGGCAACACGGTCACCAGTGCGGCCGCCGCCATGGCCATGGTCTATCTGGCGGGGGGGAGCTTCGAGCAATCCTGTCATGCCATCCAGAACGTGCTGAGCGACAGCGCCGGCATGGTGTGCGACGGGGCGAAAGCCTCCTGCGCCATGAAGGTGAGTACCTCCTCCAGTGCGGCGGTGCGCGGCTTCCTGATGGCCCTCAACAGCCACTCGGTTTCGGGGCAGGGGATCGTCGCAGGCAACGTGGAACAAACCATCCGCAACGTCGGTCAGATGGTCAAGGACGGCATGGCTGCCACAGACAGCACCATTATTGATATCATGTCCGCCTGAGTGTCCCTGTCGGCTGCTGCCCGGCGCCCCGAGTCCGGCGCAGCAGCCCCTGCATTAAGGTCCCAATGTGAAGCTGCAAGAGTTGAGTCCGAGTGATTTCGAGATCCTCAAGGCGATGGAAAACATAGTGGATGGCATCGCCGCCATGTATGGCCAGCATACGGAGGTATTGCTCCACAGTCTGGATGCGCGCAACCCCTCGATCATCAAGATTGCCAACGGCCATATCACGGGCCGCAGCGTCGGTGCTCCCATCACCAACCTGGCGCTGATGAAGCTCAAGAGCGGGCAGGATATCTCCAGCCCCTACCTGACCAAGTGCGCCACCGGCAAGACGCTGCGCTCCCTCACCACCATCATTCGCAATGGCGAGCACCAGCCGATCGGCATGCTGTGCATCAACACCGACATGGATGCCCCGCTGCAATCCGTGCTGCGGGCCATGATGCCGGAGTGCATGCACACCCACGAGCATTCCACCACCCCCGAGGTGTTCGCCCGCAACATCGACGAGGCCCTCAACAGCACCATCGACACCATCAGCAGCGAGGTGCGGGGCAACGAGGCGGTACCGCCATCCCAGAAGACCCGGGTCATCGTCAACCAGTTGCACGACATGGGGATCTTCGAGCTCAAAGACAGCGCCCAGATCGCCGCCCGCCAGCTTGGCATCTCGGTGCACTCCATCTACCGCTACCTGCGGGAGATCAAGAAGGGGTAATCTGGGACCACAACGTCAAAAGTGGCCGCGTAACATCCCGAATGGTTTTTCCCTTGCTGCCAACGAGCGCTTTTTATGCAACGTATTCTGTTTGTTGAGGATGACCCCGAGATTGGCGAGTTGATCAGCAACTGGCTCGGACGTCACGAGATGGAAGTGATCCTGGAGTGCAGGGGAGACAGGGCGCTGGCCAGATTCGAGGCCGAACGGCCAGATCTGGTGCTGCTCGATATCATGTTGCCGGGGCTCGATGGCATGTCCCTGTGCAGGGCATTGCGACCGCGCTTTGGCGGCCCTATCGTCATGCTCACCTCCCTCGACAGCGACATGAACCAGATCCTGAGCCTGGAGCTGGGGGCGAACGACTATATCCTCAAGACCACGCCCCCGTCCGTGCTGCTGGCCAGGTTGCGGGTGCAGTTTCGACAGTACCAGCAGGCGCCGCAGCCGATGGCGGTGACCTCGGCGCCCCAGGCCCTGCAATTTGGCCGTCTGTGCGTCGATGGGGCGGGGCGGGATGTGCGGCTCGACGGTCAGAGCATTGCCCTCTCCACCGCCGATTTCGATCTGTTGTGGGAGCTGGCCTGCCACGCCGGCCAGATCCTGGGGCGGGAAGCCCTGTTCCAAAGCCTGCGAGGCCGGGAGTATGACGGGCTGGATCGCAGCATGGATGTCGCCATCTCCCGCTTGCGGCGCCGGCTCGGCGATGACACCAATAACCCGGTGCGCATCAAGACGGTCCGCCAGAAAGGCTATCTGTTCGTGCCCCACGCCTGGGAATAACCGGGAGCAGCAAGGAGCATCATGCGCCGCCTCTTTATCCAGTTTTATCTGTTGCTGATGGGCTGCTTCACCTTGGCGATCTTGCTGGTGGGCATGGTCTATCAGGTCACCGCCGAGCGGGCGGGGGATCGCTATCTGGAGCGGATGATGCAAGGCTCTCTGGGCCTGTTGACGGCGGAGCTGGCCAAGCTCTCTCCCGAACTCTGGCCGGAGCGCCTGCGGGTGCAGAGCCACCAGCTCACCCTGCCACTCAAGGTCGGGGCGCTGGCACAGCAACCGCTGGCACGGGAGGATCAGGCCTTTCTTGCCGCGGGCAATATCGTGATCGTCGAAGAAGATGACACCTTCTTGCAGCGCATCCCGGGTACCGAACAGGTGCTGATCGTCGGCCCCGTGCCCTATCTCTCTTATCTTCATGAACTTCACTGGGTTGATGTGGGGTTGCTGCTGCTGATCGGGCTCTCCCTCGGGGTGCCCATCCTGCTCTGGCTGCGTCCCCACTGGCGCGGTTTGCAACAGCTGGAACGCACGGCCCGTCTGGTTGGCGACGGCGATCTCTCCCGTCGCACCAATCTGCCGGCGGGGAGCAGCCTGGCAAGGGTGGGGCGAACCTTCGACGAGATGGCCGCCCAGCTGCAGGCCATGCTGGCCAGTCGCAAGCAACTGACCGATGCCATCGCCCATGAGTTGCGTACCCCGCTGGTCAGGTTGCGCTATCGCCTTGCGATGCTGGAGCCCCAGCCAGCGGCGCCGGATCAGCAGGCACTGGAGCGTGATCTGGGGGCGCTGGATGCCCTGATCGAGGAGATGCTCACCTACGCCAGGCTGGACAGGCCCGAGATGCCGCTGCAGCGCGACGAGATCGAGCTGGGGGCGTGGGCACGGCAGCACAGCGCCGACTGGCAGGCGCTGCAGCACGATAAAGAGCTGGTTTTCGAGCTTCAGCCCATCGACATGCCCTGGTGCGGCGATCAACGGCTGCTGGCCCGGGCCGTGGAGAATCTCATCGGCAATGCCCTGCGCTATGCCGAGCACAGGGTCGTCTTCACCATCTCGCGCTTGCAGGATCGTTACCTGCTGGAGGTGAGTGACGACGGGCCCGGTATCGATCCGCAACTGGCCCCGCAAATCTTCGAGCCGTTTGTCAGGTTGGACAAGAGTCGTGACCGCCGCACCGGTGGCAGCGGCCTCGGGCTGGCCATAGTGCGCAGCATTGCCCGCCATCACGGGGGAGAGGTGGCCCTGCTGCCCGGTGACGGCGGTGCCCGTTTCTGCCTCACCCTGCCTGTACATTTGGATACAAACCGTCACCAACCACTCACGGAAGCGCGGCCCCCTTCCCCTTAGGATGAAGTCATGGAGAAGGCTCCATGACACCCACCTGAATAAGGAAATTGAAGATGAAAAAGATCATTCCCCTGACCCTGGCCGCCGTTTTCGCCCTCACCTCCGGTTTCACCATGGCTGCCACCCCGACCAAGTCTGCGGCGCCGCAAACCACCCAGACCAAGGTGGTGAAAAAACACCATAAAGCAGCTCATGCCAAGGCGCCGGCCGTCAAGGTAGCCCCGACCACCAAATAATCGCCCCCTGCCGGCGCGATAAAACACAAAAGGGAGGCTGATGCCTCCCTTTGATGTTGTTAGTCCCGATAACTGCCGTTCGATTGAGTTGTGAGCAAGGGGTCTGCGAGTTGCGCTTCATTTCATCCGCGAGGGTTCTGTTTTGGGTAGCAGGTAGCCTGCGAGATGCCCGTTTTTGCCGCAGTTCAACACATCAGAGCACCTAATCCCGGCAAGATGAGGTATCTTATGCCCCGATTTCATCCATCAAACGGATAAGAGACAACACATGATCATCAAACCCAAGGTTCGCGGCTTTATCTGCACCACCACTCACCCGGTCGGGTGCGAAGCCAATGTTCGTCGTCAGATTGCCTATACCCAGGCCAAGGGCACCATCGAGAATGGTCCCAAGAAGGTGCTGGTGATCGGCGCCTCCACCGGTTATGGCCTGGCGTCCCGCATTGCCGCCGCCTTTGGCTCCGGTGCCGCCACCCTCGGCGTCTTCTTCGAAAAAGCCGGCACCGAGACCAAGCCGGGCACCGCCGGCTGGTACAACTCCGCCGCCTTTGACAAGGCCGCCAAGGAAGCGGGCCTGTATGCGAAAAGCGTCAACGGCGATGCCTTCTCCAACGAGTGCCGTGCCAAGGTGATCGAACTCATCAAGCAGGATCTGGGTCAGGTTGACCTGGTGGTCTACTCCCTGGCCTCTCCGGTGCGCAAGATGCCGGAAACCGGCGAAGTGGTACGCTCTGCCCTGAAACCCATCGGCGAGGTTTACACCACCACCGCCATCGACACCAACAAGGATCAGATCATCACCGCCACCGTCGAGCCGGCGAATGAGGAAGAGATCCAGAACACCATCACCGTCATGGGCGGTCAGGATTGGGAGCTGTGGATGGCTGCCCTGCGCGATGCGGGCGTGCTGGCCGATGGCGCCAAGTCCGTGGCCTACTCCTACATCGGTACCGATCTGACCTGGCCCATCTACTGGCATGGCACCCTGGGCCGCGCCAAGGAAGATCTGGACCGCGCCGCCGCCGCCATCCGTGGCGATCTGGCTGCCAAGGGCGGCACCGCCCACGTGGCCGTGCTGAAATCCGTGGTCACCCAGGCCTCTTCTGCCATTCCGGTGATGCCGCTCTATATCTCCATGGCGTTCAAGATCATGAAGGAGAAGGGCATTCACGAGGGTTGCATGGAGCAGGTGGATCGCATGATGCGCACCCGTCTGTACGGCGCCGATCTGGCGCTGGACGAGCAGGCCCGCATCCGCATGGATGACTGGGAGCTGCGCGAAGACGTACAGCAGACCTGCCGCGACCTGTGGCCGTCCATTACCAGCGAGAACCTCTCGGATCTGACCGATTACACCGGCTACAAGCAGGAGTTCCTGCGCCTGTTCGGTTTTGGGCTGGACGAGGTGGATTACGACGCGGACGTGAATCCGGACGTGCAGTTCGACGTGGTCGAGCTGTAAGCCGGTTGTTCGTGAAAACAGGGCCCTGCGGGGCTCTGTTTTTTTATGGCCGTCTACCGGTTTTATCGAATCAGTACGAGTCCTTTTTGATGGTGTGCCCAGATGCCTGTGAGTTAGGTTGCAAAATGGTGTGGCGGCCTCTTTCGCCGCCATCGCCGCGGTGCTATTACTGCTGGTAATCTTTGTTATAACTCGGTTTTTTGCAAAAATGGATGGTGTTCCGGCGTGTCACGGATGACGGCAAGATCTGGATTGAGCCGGTTGACCCAATCCCGTGACAGGGCGTGGCCATCATGATGGGACCTGGCGGTCAATAGGGAGAGATTATGGGGCATAGAGGGATGATCAGGCTGGCAGGGATGCTGCTGGCCCTGCTCATGGTCAATAGTGGGTGGGCGGCGGAGCCGAGGCTGGAGCCGACCGAGCAGGAGCGGGCCCAGACCCTGACCCTGTTTCATGAGCCCATCGTGATGCTGCAAGCGAAATTCGGCCGCCTGGACGGGGCGGCCAGGGTGCGGATCGTCAAGGAGCGGGTGCAACAGTTGCAGCCCGAGGATTTGACCCATCCTGTGATCGTGGTCAGCTCGACCCGACTCGGCCAGGAGGCCAGGGAATTCAGGATCCATGACAAGCACCTGCTGGTGCTGCTGGAAAAGGATCTGGAGTGGCTCGATGAGCTGACCCTGGATCAGGCTGCCGAGCGGGTGCGGGTGAGGCTGGAGAATGTGCGGATCAAGGTGCTGGAGCTGCACTCCAACGCCTATCTGATCAAGGCCGCGGGCAAGACGGTGCTGGTGACCCTGATTTTTCTGGTGGTGGTCCAGCTGCTGCGGCGGGGTCACCTGCGGGCGCGCCGCTGGTTTGCCAACAACCTGCTGCAGCAAAAGGGGCTGATCCCCCATCAATGGCGTCAGGTGCTCGGCGATCTGGAGATCCGCGTCATCGGCGTATTCACCTTGCTGGTGATCCTGCTGCTCACCTATGGCTGGCTCACCTATGTGCTGGGACTGTTTCCCCATACCCGGGTCTGGAGCGAGCAGTTGGGCTCCTCCCTGCTGGGGCTGTGCAGCGACATCCTGAGCGGGATCATCGCCGCCATGCCGGGGCTTGCGACCGTGCTGGTCATCTTCGTGCTGACCAAGCTCTTTATCCGCATGCTGGCCGTCATCTTCGAGCGCATCGAGCGTGGCCAGTTCCGGGTGCAGGGGTTGCATTCCGAGACGATAGGGGCGACCCGCCGTCTGCTCTCCGTGGTGATCTGGCTGTTTGCCCTGACTGTCGCCTACCCCTATCTGCCGGGGGCCGATTCGGATGCCTTCAAGGGGGTGAGCGTCTTCTTCGGTCTGATGGTGACCCTGGGCTCGGCCGGGATCATGAACCATGCCATGAGCGGCCTGGTGCTGATCTACTCGCGGGCCCTGCGGCCGGGGGATTTGGTGCAGATTGGGGAGGTGGAAGGGGTCGTCACCGAGCTGAGCGCCCTCTCGACCAAGCTGGTGACCCGTCATGATCACGAGGTGACCCTGCCCAACGCCGTGGTGGTAGGGGGCAAGGTGACCAACCTGAGCCGGTTGTCGAGCGACAAGGGTATCGCCCTGCTCACCAAGGTCACCATCGGCTATGACACTCCCTGGCGCCAGGTGCATGCCATGCTGGAGCTGGCGGCCAGGCGCTGTCAGTTGATCAATCAGGAGGAGGCGCCTCTGGTGCGCCAGCTCAATCTGCAGGACTGGTATGTGGAGTACGAGCTGCAGGTGCGGATGAAAGAGGGGCTGTTGCCCGGCCCGGTCAGAACCGAGCTGCACGGCCACATCCAGGATGTATTCAACGAGTTCGGGGTGCAGATCATGTCCCCCAATTTCGTCGCCCAGCCGGAACAAGCGGTGCTGGTGCCCCGGGAGAATTGGTATCAGGCCCCTGCAGTACCGCCCGCCGAGGTGGCAACCGGGGAGAAAGGGAAGAAATAACCCACAAAGCGGGCCTCGCAGTGCGAGCCTCCCGCCATAAAAAAATCCGAAGCGGTGCAGACCGCTTCGGATTTTTTATGGTCGGCCTGCTGCTGGCGAGCCGCAGGCCAGGGCAGACGCCGCGTTGCGGTTACTGCTTGTAGCCCTTGAGGAAACGGGCGAGACGACCGATGGCATCCTCCAGCTCCTCTTCCCGGGGCAGGAACACCAGGCGGAAGTGATCCGGCGCCGGCCAGTTGAAGCCGGTGCCTTGCACCAGCAAGAGCTTCTCCTGCTGCAGCAGGTCGAACACCATCTTCTGGTCGTCGCGAATGTCATACACCTTGGGATCCAGGCGCGGGAACATGTAGAGCGCCCCCTTGGGCTTGACGCAGGAGACCCCGGGGATCTCGTTCAAGAGCTCCCAGGCCTTGTCGCGCTGGCGGCGCAGGCGCCCGCCCGGCAGGATCAGCTCGTTGATGCTCTGGTAGCCGCCAAGGGCGGTCTGAATGGCGTGCTGCATGGGCACATTGGCGCACAGCCGCATGGAGGCCAGCATCTCCAGCCCCTCGATATAGCCGCGGGCGCGCCCCTTGGGCCCGGTAATGACCATCCAGCCCTGGCGGAAGCCGCAGGCGCGATAGGCCTTGGAGAGGCCATTGAAAGTCACTACCATCACATCGTCACACAGGGTGCAGACGCTGGTGTGGGAGATGTCGTCGTAGAGGATCTTGTCGTAAATCTCGTCGGCAAAAATGATGAGGTTGTGCTGGCGGGCGATCTCGATCACCTCCAGCAGGAACTCGCTGCCGTAGACGGCGCCGGTCGGGTTGTTGGGGTTGATCAGCACCAGGCCGCGGGTGCGCGGGGTGATGCGGGCACGGATGTCGTCGAGATCCGGATACCAGTCGGCCCCTTCGTCACAGCGGTAGTGCACCGCATGGCCACCGGAGAGGGTGACGGCCGCAGTCCACAGCGGGTAGTCGGGGGAAGGCACCAGCATCTCGTCGCCGTTGTTGAGCAACGCCTGCATCGCCATCACGATGAGCTCGCTGGCGCCGTTGCCGATGTAGATGTCGTCGATATCGACCTTGCGCATCCCTTTTTGCTGGTAGTACTGCATCACCGCCTTGCGGGCCGAGAAGAGCCCCTTGGAATCGCAGTAGCCTTGGCTCTGGGGCATGTTGAGGATGACATCCTTGATGATCTCTTCCGGTGCATCAAAACCAAACGGCGCCGGGTTGCCGATGTTGAGCTTGAGGATGCGGTGTCCTTCGTCTTCGAGACGGCGAGCCTCTTTATGCACCGGGCCGCGGATGTCATAGCAGACATCGTCGAGCTTGTGCGACTTGTCGATAGTGAACATGGTGACTGTGATTCCTTCCCCGTGGGGACGCGTTGGCGAAAAAGGCGGTTTTTAGTATCAAATTTCCCTTCCCCTATTCTTCACAGAATTGAATGCTAGAACAATCTTCTTTTTAGTAGAAATTCCTGATTTTTAGCTCCAAAACAGGGTTGTTAAAAAGTTAAATTCAGCATGATCGTTTGTGTGATATCGGGATCGCCAGTGAAAGATGATGGGTTGATTAACAAAGCTACCTGACTGTGTTGAAATTATCACGCTCTCTGGCACGATTGGCTTGCGGAAAAATTCGTCTTCCACTCCCCGTTTTTGACAGCAAACCGGCGGGATGGCGTGAGCCAGCCCATGCACGCCGGTATCATCGTTTTATCTCGTTCAATCCCAGGAGGGATCTCCATGCATGCACCCGTACCCGGCCGTTATCGTCACTTCAAGGGGGGGCTTTATCAGGTCCTCACCTTGGCCTTGCACACTGAAACCGGGGAGCAGCTGGTGATCTATCGCTCCGAGCAGGATGGCGAGGTCTATGCCCGTCCCGTGGCCATGTTCATGGAGTGGATTGAACATCAGGGAGAGGTGGTGAGCCGCTTCACACCGGTCGGGGAGTGAGGGGGAAGCGCGTCCCCGGAGGTGGGCAAGCGGTCTGATGGAGTCAAAATGGTCATAAGTTGTCGCATGAAACTTATCCTCATGAGGCCGGCACTTCGCGGCACTACTGATAAATGCCTTATCTAATCAATGCTTTGTGATGTGAGTCACAAATTTTGAACATCCCGGGCAGGGTTCGCATCCCGGATTCACACTCCCATAATGTCGCACCTGTTAAATCGTGGGCTCTGTACGGAGCTTTTAAGTGTCACTTTATGGGGAGAAATCGCGTGAGACCTGTTGCTGCCGAATTTATTGGAACCTTCTGGCTGGTGCTGGGAGGATGTGGAAGCGCCGTATTGGCGGCGGCCTTTCCGGATGTTGGGATCGGTCTGCTGGGGGTCGCCCTGGCCTTCGGCCTGACGGTACTGACCATGGCTTTTGCCATCGGTCATGTCTCGGGTTGCCACCTCAATCCGGCGGTCACCGTGGGATTGTGGGCGGGTGGCCGTTTTCCGGCGACCGGGGTCGTGCCTTACATCGTGGCCCAGGTGCTGGGCGGCATTGTTGCAGCCGGCGTGCTCTATGTGATTGCCAGCGGCCAGGCCGGATTTGATCTCTCCGCCGGGTTTGCCTCCAACGGGTATGGCGAACACTCGCCGGGTGGCTACACCCTGACGGCTGCGCTGGTGTGCGAAGTGGTGATGACGGCTGTCTTCCTGTTCGTCATCATGGGGGCGACCGACAGCCGCGCGCCGGCCGGTTTTGCACCGATCGCCATCGGCCTGTGCCTGACTCTGATCCACCTCATCAGTATTCCGGTGACCAACACCTCGGTCAACCCGGCCCGCAGTACCGGTGTGGCCCTGTTTGTCGGCGACTGGGCGACCAGCCAACTGTGGCTGTTCTGGGTTGCGCCGATTGTCGGGGGCATTCTGGGGGCACTGGCCTATCGTCTGGTGGCTGACGAGCAGAAGTAAGCGCTCGCCATAACATGTGTGGTCTCGACACGCCTGCGGGCGTGTTTTTTGTTTTTGCAGGGTTGGTGAGAACGAGAAACGACGAGGACTAGAGCCCCTTGGCCTGCAGCATCTCTTTATAGCGCTGGTGCAACAGCTGGACGCGTTCTACATAGGCCTGGGTTTCGGCATAGGGGGGGATCCCGCCATGCTTTTGCACGGCGCCCGCGCCAGCGTTGTAGGCGGCCGTTGCCAGTGCCACGTTGCCATCGTACAGTTTGAGCAGCCCCGCCAGGTATTTCACCCCGCCAAAGATGTTCTGCTCCGCCAGCAAGGCGTTGCCAACCCCGAGCTCCCGCGCGGTGGCAGGCATCAGCTGGGTCAGCCCCATGGCCCCCTTGCGGGAAATGGCCAGCGGGTTGAAGGCTGACTCGGCATGGATCAGGGCACGGATCAGGGCTGGCTCCACCTGATAGGCCTTGGCGGCTGCCTTGATGGTGCTGGCATAGTCGTAGAGAAACAGTCCCGTGGTCTGCCAGTTGACGCGAGAGTCGGGATTGCAGGCGAAGCAGTCATTGAACAGCAGCAACTCATAATGGCCCTGCTCCGGGATCATATCGGAGTAGCGGGTTACTCCGTTTTGCTGCACCGATTTATAGACATGGATCTGCTTGCTGCCGGCGGGAGGAGCCGGTTGGGGGGCGGGTTCCACTTGTGCGACGGGCTGTGGCTCGGAGGTCACAAAGACCACTTCTGCCGGGAGAGGTGTCTGGCTCCAGCCCGGGATGGGGATCAACAGTAGATGGCTCGCCAGCATCCATGCTTTCAAGTGCGTTCTCCTTGTCGTGTACAACTGCTTGAGTAAAGCATCATGGCCAGATCGGGACAAGCGCTGAACGGCAGGCCGGGGCCGATTGGGTGAGGCGGGTCACAGCCTGTGACACCGGATGGGGCAGAGGTGCGGCTTTGCCCGCGCCGACGCTTTTTTGTCGCGGGCAGGCGTGCTATCTTGCTGGGTCAATCTGGTCGGATTAGTCCACAATATCTGACATTACCAATTGATTAGCAAAGGATTTGTTTGTGACTCGCACGCCGGCAATGGAGCTTACCTTCGAAGAGTACTGCGACGCCGACCTCTCTCTTATCAGGGATTATTACGAAACGACCTTCTCCCACTATGTGCCGGATCTGGCCGAGCGGATCTTTGTCGTGCGTGATGCTCACTGGCTGGTAGGAGCGGTCAGGTTGCGGGACGAAGACGAGTTCTATCACCTGTGCGGGTTTCGCTTGCTGCCTCATTACCAGTCTCTGGGGCTGGGCTCACGGCTGCTGCAATATGCCTGCGACGGCTTGGCTGACAAGCCGGTGGTGTGCCAGGCACTGCCCTTCGAGAAACCCTTTTACCTCAAGGCTGGCTTTGTCGATATGCGGCTCGATCGTCTGAGAGGCGCCCTGCACTCCCTCTATGAGCGGCAGTTGCAGCAGGGTTATCAGGTGGAGTTGCTGGTGCGACAGAGCGCACCAGCAGAGATGGGCTGGTTAGCGGGGATTAGTCAGCAAGTGGATTTTGCCCGGTGACAGCTCCACCCCCAGCAGGTTCTCCTTGAGCCAGGCCTGCTGCGGATCCTTGTCGTCAAGCCGATAGACGGGCTGGGTCTCCAGGCGTTTTTCCATGCTCTGCAGCAGCATGCCGAGCATGAATCCGAATTTTTGCTGGGCGGCTTCCGGCTCCAGCTTGTACTCCACCAGCTTCATATTGTCGAGAAACAGGGCACTCTGGCTCTTGTCGTAGCGGGGCCTCGCCTCGTAGGTCATCTGCAGGCTGGCGTCATATTCGGTGTTGTCCGGCAGCGCTATTTTCAGCTTCCCCTTGCCATAGACACGGGCGGTATCCGGCTGCTGGCGACCGATCTGGACGTCGCTCTGCTCCAGTAGTACATGGGCCTTGATGATGCCGGGCAGTTCCAGTTGTTTGTCGACCTTGATCTGGGATTGCAGGTACTGGTTTATCTGTTGTTCATTGATGTCATATGAGCCTTGACCTAGCATGGCCAGGCTGAGCAGCATAGATTGCAGGATCATGGATGAGACCTGATTGAATGGATGTGCCCTACAGCATACCATTCTGGCCTGATGGGGTCTGCCCACCGTTCTGTTTGTCGATTAGAAGAGGAGTTCCCGTTGTTTAACGGTCTGGAACACGATCTCCAACTGCTGTTTTCCCGTTTTCTGGGTTGGCTGCTGCTGTTATTTCACACCGTCATCGTGGCCGGTGTGTCGCTTAGGGTGGTGATGAAGCGCCGTCCCATCGGGGTGTCGCTGGCCTGGCTGGCCCTCATCTATGCCATCCCGTTTGCCGGGGTGGGGTTCTACGTCCTGTTTGGCGAGATCCGGCTCGGCCGTCGCCGCGCCGAGCGTGCTCAGGCCATGTACCGCCCTTATGCCATCTGGATCCGCCAGCTGGCCCGTCTGTTTCCCCAGCACTGCTGCGAGGTGGGGGCCAAGGCCCAGCCGCTTCATGATCTGATCCAGGGCCGCCTGGCCATGCCTATGCTCTCCGGCAACCGCATGACCTTGCTCAACAAACCGGACTGGATCCTGCGGGAGATCGCCCAGGATATCCGCCGCTCTACGCTCTCCTGCTATCTGGAGTTCTATATCTGGCACCCTGGTGGCGATGCTGACATGGTGTGCGAGGCCCTGATGGAAGTGGCACAGCGCGGTGTAGATTGTCGTTTGCTGCTCGACTCGGTGGGCAGCTCGCAGTTTTTCCGCTCCCCCTGGCCCAAGAAGCTGCGCAAGGCGGGGGTCAAGCTGGTGGAGGTGTTGCCCGTCGGTGCCTGGCGCATCCCGTTCCAGCGCCAGGATCTGCGGATGCACCGCAAGCTGGTGGTGATCGACGACAGGGTTGGCTACACCGGCTCCATGAACATGGTGGATCCCCGTTTCTTCAAGCAGGATGCCGGGGTCGGCCAGTGGGTCGACATCATGATCCGGGTACAGGGACCCATGGTGCCCCTGATGTGGTCCATCTTCGTCTGGGACTGGGAGATGGAAACCGGCGAGCGCTTACTCGACAGCCTGCAGCACGAACCCGAAGCCTGGCCCCAGACCGATTATCGCGCCCAGCTGATCCCCTCCGGTCCCTTCGTGGGGGGAGACTGCATCCAGCAGAGCCTGCTGCTGGCCATCTATCAGGCCCACAGCCATCTGGTGCTCACCACCCCCTATTTCGTACCGGACGATCCCCTGGCGGCCGCCCTCAGCTCGGCGGCAGCCCGTGGCGTGCAGGTGCAACTGGTGCTGCCGGCGCGCAACGACTCCATCATGGCCAACTACGCCTGCAATGCCTTCATGGAGGAGCTGCTGGAGGCGGGGGTGGAGATCTATCGCTACGACGCCGGCCTGCTCCACACCAAGAGTGTGCTGGTGGACGACGATTTCGCGCTGGTGGGCACGGTCAACCTGGATCGCCGCAGCCTCTGGCTCAACTTCGAAGTGACCCTGCTGGTAGACAATCCGGCCTTTGTCGCCCAGATGAACCAGCTGGTGCAGGGGTATATGGCGGAAGCCACCCCCATGACCCTGGCCCAGTGGCGTGCCCGCCCCTGGTACAAGAAGGTGATGGAGAATATCTTCTATCTTTTCAGTCCCCTGCTGTGACCAGCATGACGAGCTCTGGCACGGGATTTCCGTTCATTGGGCTTGCCTGGTCGGGAGCTGGCCCCGTAGAGTGCAGTGACAATCCCTGGAGACTCATCAACATATGAAAAAAATAGTGGCCCTGGCCGTCGGCGCGGCACTGGTAGGTGGTGGTTTGGCGGCGTGCTGGTATACCGGCAACAGCTTCGATCGCCTCATGACGGAGCAGATTGCCAAGGTCAAGCATGACAGTGGCCTCGATCTCGCCTGGGTGCCTGGTAGCAGCAATCTGTTCACCCGGGACGGCGTGCTCAAGCTGGTGATCTCGCCCCAGGAGATGGCGGCGTTTGACGGTGGCATGGGGGGCGATCAGCCGCTGGAGCTGCAATTTACGGTCAACAGCCGCATCCTGCCGCTCTATATCAAGAGCCATGCCCTGCTCGATACCCGGCAGGGGTCGCTGGCCCCTGTATTCAGCGCTCTCAAAATGGAGCAGTGGCAGTTTGGCATGGAGTCGTTGAGCAGCCTCTGGACCATGAGCAACAGCAGCCGTTTCTGGGCCAACGAGTTCAAGGTCAAACAGGGGCTGGATGAATTCAGCTTCCTGCCGCTCAATGGCGAGTATCACGGGGATCTGGACGGCAACGGCCATATCACCATGAGCTGGCAGGGGATGACGGTGCACGAAGAGCAGAACAAGCTCGATCTGGTGTTGGCAGACATGAGGGGGAGTGCCGATCTGGCCGAGATCAGCGGCATCCTGCTGGCGCCCCAGAGCGAGATGACCCTGGCGGCGCTGACACTGCAACTGCCCGATAGCGCCAGGATTGCCTTGCAGGGGATGAGCACCCAGACCCAGATCAAGGGCAACGATGCCCAGACCCTCTCCAGCACTTATCAGATGAAAATTGCAAAGCTCAATCTGGAGAACGAGTCCGATGCCCTGGCGGTGACTGACGCCTCACTGGCAGTCAGCCTCAATGGCCTGGATCTGGAGGGCTACCAGGGGCTGCAGGCAGCCGGTGGCCAGGGGATCGACGAAGTGGCGGTCCAGCAGGCACTGGACAAGATGCTCAAACGTGGTGCCAGCCTAGAGCTGACGGATCTGAGTGCCAAGCTCAATGGCGAGCCCGTCACCATGAAGGGGGAGGCGACCCTGGCCCCGACCTCGCTGGAGCAACTGTTCAACAGCGAACAAGGAATGCAGGCGCTGACCGGGGTGCTGCACGCCAGCCTTGGCGACAAGCTGGGCAAGGCGGTACCACAGCTGGCACCCATGCTCGATCAGCTGACCCTGATGGGTTATCTGAAGGCGCAGCCGCCTCACCTCAACGCCGAGCTCAAGCTCACCAAAGAGGGCGTAACGGTCAACGATCTACCGCTCTGACATCGTCGCAACACAACAAAGGCTCCCAAGGGAGCCTTTGTTGTTTGAGGTGGCATTACTTGAACACCACCGTCTTGTTACCGTAGACGAACACCCGCTCATGCAAGACCAGCTCCAGGGCGCGGCTCAGTACCGACTTTTCCACATCCCGTCCGGCCTTGGCCATGTCATCGGCGGTGAAGGTGTGATCCACGTGGATCACGTCCTGCTCGACGATGGGGCCTTCATCCAGATCGTCGGTGACGAAATGGGCGGTAGCGCCGATCAGCTTGACTCCGCGATCAAATGCCTGGCGATAGGGGCGGGCACCGATGAAGGCGGGCAGGAAGGAGTGGTGGATGTTGATGAGTTTGCGCGGGTAGGCGGCGACGAAGCTTGGGGTCAGTACCCGCATGTACTTGGCCAAGATCACGTAATCGGGATCATAGCTGTCGATGATGGCGCGCACCTGCTCCTCGTGCTCGGTGCGGCTCAGCTCGTCGTGGCTGACGGTATGAAACGGGATATCGAACTTGCCGGTAAGCTCGGCCAGGGTGTCGTAGTTGCCGATGACAGCGACTATGTCCATGTCCAGCGCGCCGGCGTAGTTCTTCATCAGGATGTCGCCGAGGCAGTGAGCCTCCTTGGTCACCAGGATGACGATGCGTTTCTTGCCAGCCTTGACCAAGCGGCGCAGGGCCCCGAGCGGCAGGGCATCATCGAGGTCGGCCAGCAGGGTCTCGTCATTGAAACGCCCTTCCAGCTCGGTGCGCATGAAGAAACGGCCATTCTCGTGGTCAACGAACTCATCGTTCTTGATGATATTGAGCTGATGCTTGTAGCAGATGTTGGTGATCTTGGCGATGAGGCCCTTGGCGTCCGGGCAGTCCGTCAACAGTATTTTCTTTTCCATCTCTGTCATTTTCCGTTTGTGGTGTTGGCGCCTGTCGGGCTGCGCAGGCGGCGCGTTTTTTCAGGCACTATGCCACAAACAAATTGAGGCCATAAAGAAATTCGGCGGCTCGTCATGGTCTTCTGGGTCAGGGCGGTCTGAGTCTGCAACAGACGAGTCCTTCCATAGTCGGTTTTCGCGTTGACAGGGATTTGGGCTGGTATCTGCAACCGTTTTTCTTTAGGCTGTCCGGGCTTATTCTCAGGGCGGGGTGAAATTCCCCACCGGCGGTATCCCGATTGACTCGGGGAGCCCGCGAGCGCCCGACCCCGGTTTGACACCGGGTCGGGGTCAGCAGATCCGGTGAGATGCCGGAGCCGACGGTTACAGTCCGGATGAAAGAGGATAAGACAGACTATTGCAGGCAAGCCCCCCGCGGGCCAGCCGCTGCATGCCTATCTCTGTCTGCCTTTCCGTGCCCTGATTCTGGTCCTTGTCTTGTTTAGGAGTTTTACCATGAATCAGTCTCTACTCAGTGAATTCGGTGATCCCGTTGCTCGTGTCGAAGCTGCGCTCGAGGCCTTGCGTGCCGGTCGTGGCGTTCTGGTTGCCGACGATGAAGATCGGGAGAACGAGGGCGACCTCATTTTCGCCGCGCAGTCCATGACCAACGAACAGATGGCGCTGATGATCCGCGAGTGCTCCGGCATCGTTTGCCTCTGCCTGACCGATGAGCGGGTGCGCCAGCTCGAATTGCCCATGATGGTGGAGGCCAACTCCAGCCACTATCAGACCGCATTCACCGTCACCATCGAGGCGGCGCAAGGGGTCACCACCGGTGTTTCCGCCGCCGATCGCATCACCACCATCCGCGCCGCCATTGCCGATGGCGCCAAGCCGGGGGATCTGCATCGCCCGGGCCATGTTTTCCCGCTGCGGGCCCGCACCGGCGGGGTCTTGACCCGTCGTGGTCACACCGAGGCGACGGTCGATCTGATGCAGCTCGCCGGGCTCAAACCGTTCGGCGTATTGTGTGAGTTGACTCGGGAGGATGGCTCCATGGCGCGGCTGCCGGATCTGGTCACTTTTGGTCGCAAGCATCAGATGCCGGTCTTGACTATCGAGGATTTGGTGCAATATCGCCAATTGTTGTCAGAACAAACCGCCTGAGGCTCATACGAAATTGTAATAAGGGAAGTTTTTGGTTAGTCTTTGTGCGTACCCCGGTTACGTGACACTCATTTTTGGTCGATTCTGGGTAAAAAATGCTCGGTCGAAAAAAAATGAGGGTTTTAATGCATTTATCTGTGCTGGGGGCTATGCAAAGTATGATTTTTTTGTGCCATAATCACGCCGCTTGCTAAACGTCTGGCGAGTTCAAGGGAGCTTTAAAAATGAAAAAATTGTTGTTGGTAGGTGTTGTTGGTCTGTCCGCTCTGCTGGGTGGTTGCGCTAACACCAGCGAACTGGAAACCTCCGTTCAGAATCTGTCTAACAAAGTTGACCAGCTGGCTCAAGATGTTAGCGCAGTTCGTGCTGATCAGTCCAAGATCGCTGCTGATGTTGCTGAAGCCAAGCAAGAAGCTATGCGTGCTAACCAGCGCATCGACAACATGGCTACTTCCTACAAGAAGTAATCCATGCAAAAAAATGGCGCAGCAATGCGCCATTTTTTTATGTCTGAAATTCACCAATTCTTTACCTGACGTTCACTTCCTGACCCATGAGGTCATGCCGGTTTCCCGGCACTCCCCCACGTAATTCCACACGTTATTTCGCGTCTCTCAATAGAGCAGGCTGTAGAGTTTGCGACGATAGTTTTGCGCCGCCGGCGTACTGCCCATGGTCGCCAGAATATCGAGATAAGTTTTTCTGGCATCGCCAAACGCCAGATCCCGCTTGAGAATGCTCAGCAGCAGCCCCAGCGCCTCTTCCTGACGTCCCGCTTGGTTGTATTGCACCGCCAGATCCTGAGCCAGGGCAAAATCATCCGGATGTTCGGCGTAGCGCGCCTCCAGTGCCCGCAGCTCAGGGCTGTCGGCAGCTTGCAGTGCCAGGGCAAGCCGTGAACTCAGGGCCTGGTAGTGACCATCCTGCGCCACCATGGGGATCTGACCGAGGAGCTCCTGCGCTTCATCCAGCAGATTGAGGTCGAGCGCCGCCTGAATGAGCCACAGGCTGATATCGTGACGGTCAGGAGCCAGCTGGTGGGCCTTGCCAAGATGGGCATAGGCGGTGCTGGGCTGCTCGTCGGCCAGCGCCTGCTGGGCCTTGGCCAGCAACTCTTCCTCCTCCTTGGGTGCGAAGGCGGCAAAGTACTGGCGCAGGGTGGCCTCATCCTGCGGGCCTTCGATGATCGCCTGTTCGTCGGGGCGGCCCTGATGGAACAGCACCAGGGCGGGCAGGGCGCGCAGCCCGAGCTGGCTGGCCAGCGGCTGCAGCTGGGGATCGTTCATGTCCACTTTGGCCAGGGTCACCTGCGGGTTGGCAGGGCCGACCAGAGATTCGACCAGCGGGTTCATTCCCTGGCATTCCGGCATCTGCGGCGCATGGAAGTAGATGACGACCGGCTTCTTCATAGAGGCATCGATCAGTTCGGCGTGAAAATTCTGGGGAGTAATGTCGACGATCATGAGTTGGACTCTTCAGAAAGGGTGTTGAACAACATGGGGCTGATGGCATGGCAATTCAAGCGTTCATCCAGCCGGTAGCAGTGAACCTGGGAATGACTGGCCGCAATGCTCAACCAGCCGCTGGCAAATGGCCAGTCCTGCACCTGGTAGCACGTGTTATCCAGCCGGTTGTCGAGACGCCACCCCTCTTCCGGGAGGAAACAGATCTTCTCAAGCCCGGCGGCGATGCCGCCACCATGGGCTTTGAGCACCGCCTCCTTGCGTGACCAGAGCCGGTAAAAGGCACTCTCCTGTTGAGCGTCTGGCAGCTGACTGAGCCAGCTGTATTCGCTCTTGGCATAGAAGCGCCGGGCGAGGGGCAGGGGACTGCGGCGGCGCATGCCCAGCTCGAGATCGACCCCGAGCGGCCCCTGCGCGCTCAGGGCCAGCACCAGCCAGGGACCACTGTGGCTGAGGTTGAAATGCCAGGCATCATCCTGCAGCCGTGGCTTGCCATGCTCCCCCTGGCCAAAGTGCAATTCACTGGCCGGTTGCTGCAGCCGTTCGGCCAGAAGCTGGCGCAACAGGCCCCGGCTGACCAGGTACTCCTGGCGCCGCGCCGGCAGCGTTATCGAGTGCCAGATCTCTCTCTCTTCTGCGGATAACAGGGTGGTCAGCCGGGTGAGCTGGGCTTCATGGATGTCTGCCGGTCTTAACAAAAAAAGATCCGTGGCGGTCATAATTTTTCACTTTAAAAAGGGGCTGAAACAGGGATAAAAGTCAGTTTTCTATGAGGCCCGAGGCCATTTCGGGGATTGTATATTGTTTGTTCATGATCACATTAATTATGAAAAACAACGCATTTACTTGCAAAAATGTGACCTCGATAGGGATTTTCACTTGCCTCGATAGAATTCTTGGATATAGTCGAGTGCTGTTGCCTTATGAATTGCCCTTTGGGGCCGTATTTTAACAAGATTTACGCTTTTACGGGGATAAAGGATTGCGCCACCTGATGCTACTGCTGGTCGCGCTCGGTATGGTGGGTTGTGCTTCGGCACCCCAGCCCGAGGTCGCGAGCAAGATTGAAGTTGCCATGATGGAACCCGTTGTCGAACCGGAACCGTCGCAAACACCGGATGTGAACGAAATTCTGACCGTGTACAAAGAGTGGCGCGGTACACCCTACCGTTATGGTGGCACCACTGAACGTGGTATCGATTGCTCGGCGTTCACCCGCGAAGTATTCCGCAATGCCATCGGCATCGAATTGCCCCGGGATACCCGCTCCCAGGTTCATGAAGGCGCTCGCGTTGCCAAGCAGGATCTGGTCGAAGGGGATCTGGTCTTCTTCAAGATCAATCGTCGCCTCAATCATGTCGGCATCTATGTGGGTAATGGCGAGTTCATCCACGCCTCCACCCGAGCCGGGGTAACGCGCTCCAAGCTCGACAGTGCCTACTGGCGCAGCAAGTTCTGGCAGGCACGCCGGATCGATATCTGAGTCAGGCTGGACAAACGGCTCGCGGTACGGACTGTTTTTCCAACCTCACTTGAACCGGGCTCTCGCAGCCCGGTTTTTTTATGGCCGTCATTTAGACTTTACCGCCTCAAGTCACTATAGTGTGGCCCCCGTTTTTCCTCGGCAGACCCAATATGACATCGCACAGTGACCGCAAATCCGGACTCCATCCCCGCAACCGTCATCAGGAGGGTTACGACCTTGAGGCACTCTGTCTGGTGACTCCCGAGTTGGCAGCCCATGTGTTCACCAACGACTATGGCAAACGCACCATCGACTTTGCCGATCCGGTGGCCGTCAAGGCGCTGAACAAGGCTCTGCTGGCACGTCACTATGGCATTGCCCATTGGGATCTGCCTGCCGGTTATCTTTGCCCGCCCATCCCGGGGCGCGCCGACTATCTGCATCGGGTGGCGGATCTTCTGGCCGAGAGCGCAGGGGAGGTGCCCAGCGGCAAACAGGTACGGGTGCTGGATATCGGGGTCGGTGCGAACTGCATCTATCCACTGCTGGGGGCTCGAGAGTATGGCTGGCGCTTCGTGGGGGCGGATATCGATCCCGTATCGGTCAAGGCAGCGACCCTGCTGGCCGCCAGCAATGGCCTCGGCAAACAGATCGAATGTCGCCTGCAGACCAATGCCAGGCAGGTTTTTCGCGGCATCATTGGGCCCAGGGAGCAGTTTTCGCTGACCCTTTGCAACCCGCCGTTTCACGCCTCGCTGGAGGAGGCGAGCAAGGGAACCGAGCGCAAGCTGCGCAATCTGGGCAAAGGAGAGGCGGGCAAGCCTGTGCTCAATTTCGGCGGTCAGAAGGCCGAGCTCTGGTGCGAGGGAGGCGAGGCGGCTTTTCTGGCCAACATGATTGGTCAAAGCTGGGAGTTTGCCGGCCAGTGCCTCTGGTTCAGCTCCCTGGTTTCGAAGAAAGAGAACCTGCCTGCAGCGAAAAAAGCGTTGGGTCGGGTCGGCGCCGTCGACGTGCGGGTCATCGACATGGCACAGGGGAACAAGATCAGCCGGGTATTGGCCTGGACGTTCCTCGACAAGGCCGCTCGAACAGCCTGGTGGTCCAGAACCCGATGAGTTGTTTTTCACAAGGCCCGGCAGGGCCTTTTTTGATGACTTTTTTGGTTGTTTTTTAGCTAAATCAAGGCGTTTTGCCATCCGAACCCAGCTTGGCAGATTATCTTTATTTAGGACCTGTAAGTAGTCACTTTCGCCTTGGTACAGTTGTACGCCGAGATTTTTTTGCACTTTCACCTGTAACTTTAATAAAATAGGACTGGTTAGACCTCTTATAGGCATTGAATCGAATAGGGATCGGTAGATGAAAGTTGTCGATTTTCTGAAGCACAAGCGCGAAATTTTGGCGCAGCACCCCTTTGAGCTCAAGGATTGGCTCTCTCCGGCGATCCGCGACTACTGGCGTGAGTTTCAGCAAAAGGCACACCTGCATCCTTTGCTGGGGCGCGTGCTCGACCCTCACGGTGAAACCCAGCACGGTCAGCAGCAAGAGTCCGTCGCCGTCGCCCAGGTTGCCAATGGCCAGCCTGCCATGGTGCAGGAGCCGGCCATCGAGCTGGACGAGGCCGCTGCCGCACTCTATGCCGAGTTGCAGGGCCGTATCGGTGAAGAGACTCACGTCGGTGAATGGCTCCATGTCAGCCAGCAGATGATCGATCAGTTTGCTGCGGTGACGGGGGATCACCAGTGGATCCACACCAATCCCGAGCGTGCCGCCGCCGAGTCGCCCTTCAAGACCACCATCGCTCACGGCTTCCTGACCCTGGCGTTGCTGCCGCAGTTGACCGGTTCGGTTGACGAGAGCACTCCCGAGTTTCCCACCGCTCGCATGGTGGTGAACTTTGGTCTCGACCAGGTGCGTTTCCCCTATCCCATCAAGGTGGAGAGCAATATTCGCGCGCGCACCAAACTGGCCCGCGTCACCCCCATCAAGGGTGGGTTGGAGCTGCTCAAGGAGATCAAGGTGGAGATCGAAGGGATCCGCCGTCCCGGCTGCGTCATCGAGTCGGTGACCCGCATCTATTTTTAATCACGTCTTTGCAGTAAGTCGTTGAACGGGCCCGCTTTGTCGGGTCCGTTTTTGTATTGGGCGAAGAGAGGGTGGTCTGCCCATGACAGCCAGTGTCATGAACAGCTTGATATGACTCACAAAACCGGTGTCGTCGCAGTTAGCCAGCTCTCATTTTGATAAGACGGCGAACTGATGAGATAGCATTTTATGCCACTATTGAATCCTTGCTCCCTATCCTGGAGAAAATAGTGCCAATTAATCACAAGATTATTCTGCCTGTGCTGCTCAGCCTGTTTATCCTGTTGATCCCGACCCATTGGATCCCGTTGGAGGGGATCACAGTGGTGGAGCAGCGGGTTGTCGCCATCTTCGTGCTGGCCGCACTGTGCTGGATCCTCGAGCCCATCCCCATCTTTGCCACCTCGGTCCTGATCATAGTGCTGGAGCTGCTGCTGCTCTCTGACAAGGGGCTCTGGTTCATGACGGCCGACAAGGGCGAGACCGGCTTTGGCACCTTGCTGACCTCGACCGAGATCATGGCTACCTTTGCCTCCCCGGTCATCATGCTGTTTCTCGGTGGCTTCTTTTTGGCCATCGCCGCGACCAAATATCATCTGGACGTGAATCTGGCCCGGGTGCTGCTGCGCCCCTTCGGGCGCAATCCGCGTGTCGTCATGCTGGGTCTCATGCTGATCACCGCGACCTTCTCCATGTTCATGAGCAATACCGCGACCACGGCCATGATGCTGGCGATCCTGGCGCCGGTATTGGCGGTGTTTCCCGACAAGGATCCCGCCAAGATCGGGTTTGTGCTGGCGATTCCCCTGGCGGCCAACCTGGGGGGGATAGGCACACCGATTGGTACGCCCCCCAACGCCGTAGCTCTCAAGTACCTGACCGGTGAGCATGCCATCTCCTTTGGTCAGTGGATGGGATTTGCGGTGCCCTTCGTGGTGCTGTTGCTGCTGCTCGGCTGGTTCCTGCTTGGGCGTTTCTATCCCAGCCAGCTCAAGCAGATGGATCTCAAGATTGAGGGGCGCTTCATGCAAACGCCCCGGGCCTGGGTGGTTTACCTCACTTTTATCCTCACCATAGTGTTGTGGCTGATGGGTGACCTGCACGGCATGAGTTCCTATGTGGTCGCCATGATCCCGGTGGCGGTATTCCTCATCACGGGCATTATCACCAAGGAGGATTTGCACAGGATCTCTCTGGACGTGTTGTGGCTGGTATCGGGCGGTATCGCGCTGGGTCTGGCGCTGGAGGATTCCGGATTGGCGGAGCGGCTGATCACCCATATCCCGTTCCATGAATACTCTACTTTGGTGGTGCTGGTAGGGGCCTGTCTGCTGGCGGTAGTGATGGCCAACTTCATGTCCAATACGGCGACGGCCAACCTGCTGTTACCACTGGTGGCGGCGCTGGCCGTCAGCATGCCGGGACTGGCCGAGTGGGGGGGAAGCCACACCCTGATCCTGGCAGTCACCATTTCGGTATCCCTTGGCATGTCCTTGCCGATCAGTACGCCACCCAATGCGTTGGCCCACGCGACCGGTCTGGTGGAGAGCTACCAGATGGTGCGGATCGGCGTCATCATGGGGTTGGTTGGCACTGTTCTGGCCATGGTGTGGATCTACCAGATTGCCGCCTGGGGTCTGATTTGAACCCGGATCATGCAATAGTAAAGGGGAGCCATCACGGCTCCCCTTCTTTATATGGCTGTATTTGACAGTCGCTTGCCTAGAAACTGGCACCCAGGCTGATCAGATGGCGGATCTCGCTCTCCTTGAGGCTCTGCTCTACCCCCTCATACCGGATCTCCCCATCCTGCCAGTCGAGCTCACTCGACCAGGAGAGGCGGATATTGTCGTTGAGGTAGTAACGCAGTCCTATGCTGCCATTGATATCCTGCTCCAGGGTGACATAGGGGGACGGCTGTGACAGATATTTCAAATAAGTCCCCTTGCTGAACAGTTCTAACTGCTGTTGCCAGAGCGAGAATGGCTGACGGTAATCCCAGCCCAGGCTACCGATGGGGTAGCTGATGATGCGGGAATCAAACAGGCGCAGGCCTGTCCAGCTGCCGTCGCGAAAATAGGTGCGCTGTATGCCCGCCTGGGCAATCAGTTCGAGCCGCCTGCGCTTGTCGTTCCAGAAACGGTAACCGGGGCCCGAGCTGAAGTCCAATTGGAGGTAGTTCTCATCCAGCATGTCGTACTCGGCATTGAGGGAGTTGCGGACAAACCAGTGATTGTTGAAGAAAAAGTCCAGGGTCGGGTTGAGTTTATAGTCGTGACTGTTGGTCTCGCCATTGGCGGTTTCGTAGTTGTACTCCCCTGACAGGCTGTAACGCCAGTCGAGGTTGGCGACCTCCGTCTTGCCCTTGATGTTGATGTCGTTGGTGCGGGTCTCGTTCTCCTTGAGCTTGATATTGAGATCGCCATTACCGGTCCAGAGCCAGGCATTGCGCTCATCCTCATCCCCCTGAAATAGCGGTATGCCCCCCTTGGCCGTGGCTCTGGGTTTGTCCTGCTTCTCCAGCCGCCAGCGTTTGACTGCTTCCCGTTTGATCGTCACGGCCTGGCTATAGGGCAGGGCGATGCGCACCGACTCATCGGTGATCTCCTCTATGGTTCCGGTCAGGCGATCGCCGTTGCGCATCCAGAGAATGTCCTTGGCCCATGAGGGGGGGCTTGCCAGCATGAACAGGAGGAGCAGGTATCTCATGAGCAATGATGACTCCGGTACTTAGCCGCTGATAGGTCGGGGCAGCCCGTTCTTGCTGTCCAGTGCGGCGGTGACATCGGCCTGAGTGACCTCGGGCGCGCTGATAAATTGCTCGATGGCTGGTGACAGAACCAAAGGGGCGCCATTTTCGAGTTCTTCCTCGGTACGGGACAGGGGCGAGTGCACCTCCAGCCAGCGCCGGCCATCGGGTTCGATGGCGACCTTGACCGGCTGGTTGATGACCCGTACCGGTGTGCCGACGGGCACTATCTTGAACAGCGACTCTATGTCATCCGGACGCAGACGGATGCAGCCGGCGCTGACCCGCAAACCGACGCCAAACTCCTTGTTGGTGCCGTGGATCAGATAATCCCGGTTGCCATAGCCCAGCCGCATGGCAAATTTGCCAAGGGGGTTTTCAGGGCCGGGGGGAACGACCGCCGGCAGGGAGATCCCTTTTTGTTCCAGCCAGGACTTGCGCACCATGGGGCCGGGCACCCAGGTCGGGTTCGGCTTTTTCTCGATGATGGTAGTCGTCATCTCCGGGGTTTCACGGCCGACATCGCCAATCCCGATGGGCAGCACGATCACCTCGTCCTTCCCCTTGGGGAAGTAGTAGAGACGCAGCTCGGGCAGGTTGATGACAATGCCCTCTCGGGGCACATCGGGCAGCAGCATCTGGGTGGGCAGGGTCAGCCGGGTTCCCGGGGTGGGCAGATAGGGATCAACACCCGGGTTGGCCTCAAGCAGTGCCAAAAAACCGGTGTGGGTATTTTTCCCGACCAGTTCCAGATGATCGTTGGGTTGGACTATGTAGTCTTCCAGCTCGCCGATCAGACGGCTGTTGGCGGGCGGGAGCGGGTAGGTCTGGGCCAGCACCTGAGTGGTGCAGAGCATGGTCATGGTCAGCAGGAAGGAGAGAGCAGATTCTATCGGCATGAGGCTTTCCATCAATTCACATCTTTATATCGGGGCGGACATGTCGTCATTTCGCCAAGGAGGGACGCCGATTGTTCCTGAATCGGCCGAGGATTTCCAGTCTGCCTACCGGGTTACATGCTGTAGAAGGGGCGTAACCGGCCTGAACGCGGTCATTTCTGTCATGTTGCCGGCAATATGAAGACAAAATGGGTTTTCGTCCGGAACACACCGAGATGAAGCCAGGTGCTCCTTTTATGTTCAGTCGTTTGATATTAAAGATATTTTTATTGCATTCTTCGGGCTCCTTGGGTAAAAACTCTCCTCACGGAGAGATGCCGGAGTGGCCGAACGGGATTGACTCGAAATCAATTGTGGTAGCAATACCACCCAGGGTTCGAATCCCTGTCTCTCCGCCATATACCAAGCCCAACCTATTGATTAGGTTGGGCTTTTTCATTTTTATCTTTTTCTGGTATACCATTCAGTGTGCCATTTGGTGTTGGCGGACATACTACCCGGATGGATTACATTGGACATCGATCCAATCTGGTGTCCAAGTATTGATGATGCTTCCCTCGCTAGCGATTATATCAACCAAGGCAACGTAGCCTTGGCACTATCCGAGATAGCTCCCGCCAGCTCCGGCCTATTTTCCAATAGCTGTTGACTCAGTAGCTCAATAACCAGCATTGCACTGATCTTGGAGTGGAATGAACCTGCAGTCAGCGGCCCTTCCGGCTTGGCTGCCACCAACAGTTGATCGGCCAGTGAGGCGAGCGGGCTGCGGCTGGTGTTACTGAGAACAATGACGCTGGCACCATGCTCTTTGCCCAGTTGTACCGCATGCAGCAGATCTTTGGTCGAACCCGAGCTGGACACTGCTATCACCACATCCCCCGGTTTCAGGCTAGTCGCGTTCATCGCGGCGCGATGCATATCACTGAACTGTTGAGCAGATATGCCCATACGCAGTAAACGATAAGCCAGGTACTCCCCGATAATCGCACTCGCAGCAACACCATAGATCTGGATCTGGCGGGCCTTCTCCAATAGTTCGGCACTTTGTAAGAGTGCCTGCTGGCTGACCAAGGCCCCGGTATCACGCAATGCCGCCACACTCTCTTCAATCAGAGTGCTAAATGCACTGGTCGCCGATGCCTGAGGTTGGCTGGCTTGTTCCTGCTGGGTTTCCAGAGCCAGCGCCATCTTGAACTCTGTGTAACCACGGCACCCTACACCACGGCAAAGTCGAGTCACGCTGGCCTCGCTGGTGCCACTCTCACGGGCAAGCTCGGTGATGGTCAGATAGAGCACGCGCTGGGGCTGTTCCAGCACGAATTGCCCCAACCGCTGCAGGGTCTGGCTGTATGTGGCGAGTTGATGGCGAAGCAGCAAGAGAACGCGTGGTGCTTCTACAGGTTGATTCAATGGGGACTCCTTCAGGAGGGAGAGGATTCAAATTGCCATGATTTTAACGCGATTCACGTTATGAATGTGAGAGCGGTCACAGCATAAAAATAATTATCATGACATTTAAGTTGTGTTGATAAAAATTACCACCAGTGTGGTTCACTCGTGGAGATTTTTATCATGTCACTGTCCGAGAAGACGGGAAGCAGCCCGTTATTCGAAAAGGCGCAGCGTTTTGGCAAATCGTTTATGTTGCCCATCGCCGTCTTGCCTGCTGCAGGGTTGTTACTGGGGATTGGTGGCTCGCTTTCCAATCCGAACACGCTGGTTGCCTACCCGTTCCTTGATGTGCCCTGGTTACAGGGGTTGTTTATGCTGATGGCCGATGCCGGTGCCATTGTGTTTGCCAACCTGGCGGTGCTGTTTGCCGTGGGGGTTGCCGTAGGGTTGGCCCGTTCTGACAAGGGGACTGCCGGTCTCTCTGCGTTGCTTGCCTATCTGGTAATGAATGCCAGTATCAGCACCTTGCTCAAGCTCTCCGATACCCTGGCGAGCGGCAATCTGGGAGCTGCAGGTCAAGGGATGGCGCTCGGGATCCAGACGCTGGAGACCGGCGTATTCGGTGGCGTGGTTGTCGGGCTGATGAGCTATTGGCTGCATAGCCGTTATAACAAGGTGCAACTGCCGCAGTTTTTGGGCTTTTTTGGCGGTTCCCGTTTTGTGCCAATCGTCTGTTCACTCGCTGCCATCCTGCTCGGGTGTGTGATGTACGTGGTCTGGCCCCATTTTCAGAAGCTGATCTTCGGGATGGGTGGGCTGGTCGATGCCACCGGTTATCTTGGCACTTTTATCTACGGTTTTGTGCTGCGGATGCTCGGTCCATTCGGTCTGCACCATATCTTCTATCTCCCGTTCTGGACCACCGCACTGGGTGGCAGCGAGCTGATCAACGGTCATCTGGTGGAAGGAACCCAGCGCATCTTCTTCGCGCAGCTGGCTGATCCCAATACGGTCCAGTTCTATGAGGGCACGGCCCGCTTCATGTCCGGCCGTTTCATCACCATGATGTTTGGTCTGCTGGGCGCATGTCTGGCGATTTATCACTGCGCTCGACCCGAGAACAAGAAGCGGGTGGCAGGCCTGCTCATTTCGGCTGCACTGACTTCATTCCTGACAGGGATCACCGAACCTATCGAGTTTTCATTCCTGTTTATTGCACCGCCGCTCTATGTGTTGCACGCCTTCTTTGACGGTCTGGCATTCATGCTGGCGCACATGCTCAACATCACTATCGGGCAGACCTTCTCCGGTGGCTTTATTGACTTCATGCTGTTTGGCGTGTTGCAAGGCCAAGCTAAAACCAACTGGATGCTGGTTCCGTTGGTGGGCATTCCCTGGTTCTGCCTCTACTACATTTCATTCCGTTTCATGATCCAGCGCTTCAAGTTCAAAACACCGGGACGCGAAGATCAGCAGGAAGAGACAACGGAAGCGGTCGGCGCCGATCGTGCCAAAGCCATCATCATCGGGCTTGGCGGCGCGACCAACATCAAGGATGTGGATTGTTGTGCGACCCGGCTGCGCGTCTCCGTACATAACGGGGAGAGCGTCAGTGAAGGCTTGTTAAAGCAGACTGGAGCACTTGCAGTGATCACCAAGGGCAATGGCATCCAGGTTATCTATGGCCCGCATGTCACCATTATCAAGAACGAGATCGAGGAGTTATTGGGAGCATGAGTTGTACAATGCTGAACCAGATCAAAGGCAAGTTAATCGTTTCCTGTCAGGCGCTGGAAGATGAACCGCTTCACAGTGACTTCATCATGGGCAAGATGGCACTGGCAGCAGCCCGTGGTGGTGCCAGTGCCATCCGGGCAAACAGCGTGGTGGATATCAAGGCGATCAAGCAGGAGGTCTCCCTGCCGGTGATAGGGATCCTCAAGCGGGATTATCCAGGTTCTGATGTCTATATCACTGCGACCATGCGGGAAGTGGACGAGCTGATGGCCGCTTCGCCTGAGATGATTGCGCTTGATGCCACATTCCATCAACGCCCCGATGGGCTGACATTGGCTCAGATGGTGGGGACAATTCGTGCACGCTATCCGCAGTTAATGCTGATGGCCGACATTGCAACCGTGGAAGAGGCACTGCATGCCGAGCAATTGGGCTTCGACTGCATCGGCACGACGCTTCATGGCTACACTGCCGAGACTCAGAGCCACAAGCTTTATGACGATGATTTTGCCTTTCTGCGCTCTGTGCTGGAGGCGGTCAATAAGCCTGTCATTGCTGAAGGGAATGTTAACACCCCGCAAATGGCTGCCCGTTGCTTGCAGCTAGGCGCTCATGCAGTCGTTGTTGGCGGCGCAATTACTCGCCCGCAGCAGATCACCGAGCGTTTTATCGAAGCGATGGGATTGTCGTCTTGATTACCCTCACGCATAGTTTTTGTTCGGGCCCGGTACGTTAACAGCCCTGGGCGTGTTTGTTTAAAGCAAAAAAATGAGGGAGGCTGAATGCCTCCCTCAATTTTTGCCAAGCACTAAGTTTTGTTTTGGACACGGTTTATCTGGTTGTAGCTCAGTGATATATCGCGGAGTTGTCATTGGTTCCTGTGCTGTAGATGTGTGTGAATATGGCTCCAGCCTTTGTGTTGATTTCGTCGGAGTTGTAGGAACTCGCGGGCAGATGGGGCAAACAGATGTTTGATGATCTCCGCCTTCATCTGGGCTTGCACGGTGGCCATACTGAATCACCACCGGCTTTGTAGACACCTAGCAGTTAGATATGGACTGACCTCGAGGATCAGTACGTTTCGCATATCGGTTGACCTTTCGTTTGTCTCATCAATGGGTGGGGGATGCCCCCACCGCGGGATCACAGGGTGCGCTGGAAGAAGGGCACCACGCTTGCCATGGCGATGGCCACCGGCTCGGGTTTGTCGTAGAGGTCGTAGTGGGACCAGCCTTCGGCCACGACAATGTGCTTGTCGGTGGAGGCGGCGCGGCCGTAGATCTCCCAACCATCCCGATAGGCCCCAAAGCCCCCCGCCTTGTCGCCGATGACCACCATCAGCGGCTGGGTCAGCAGTACCTCGGCGTGGAGGAAGGCATCCCATCCCATGGCGGCGCCGGTGAAGGACATCAGCTGGCGGGTCGCGCCATGGGGCTGCTGGCCGCGCGCCGTCTTGTAGTACTCGGTGGCCTCCAGCACGTCGATGTCGGTGATGCCTGCCGCGGTGGCCGCCGCCACGGACTCTGGCAGCAGATCGGTGGGTTCAGTGGCGCTCCCTTGTGCCTGCGCCGTACGCATCCGGGCGATACTCTGGGCCAGCTCAAGAGGTTTGAACTGGGCGAAGCCTTCGCGGATCAGGCGGCCATAGTTGACCCCGGTGATGGAGACCAGCGCCTTGAGGCGGTGATCCGTGATGCCCGCATGGATGGTGTAGGCGCCGCCGCCGCACACGCCGATGGCGCCGATGCGATCGCTATCCACATAAGAGAGGGATTGCAGGTAGTCCACCGCGAAGCGGATGTCGGAGACCCGAATGGCCGGATCCTCGATAAAGCGCGGCTCACCGCCGCTGGCGCCCTGGAAGCTGGCGTCGGGCACCAGCACCACGAACCCCGCCTCGGCCAACCCTTTGGCGTAGACATTGCCGGCGGTCTGCTCCTTGCAACTGCCGATGGGGTGGGTGCTGACGATGGCCGGGTAGCGCTTTTGCTCGTCGAAATCGGGCGGCAGGTAGAGGTCGGCCGCCGTCTGCCAGCCCAGGTTCTGATAGGTCAGGTTCAATACATGGCTCATGATGATGCTCCTCGATAAGCGAGAGGGGCCTCCCCCTCTCGCGGGCCGATTAGTTCAGGGTCCGCAGGAAGAAGGGAGCTAGTTGGGCGATGGCCTCGTCGACATGGCGGGGCACATCGTAGAGGGACATGTGGTTGGCCCCCTCCACCACATGCAGGGTCTTGTCTGTGCTTGCGGCGCGCGCCAGCAGGTCGTCGCTCATCCACTTGCTGCCGGCCACACTGCCTGCCACCGCCAGAATGGGCTGGGTCAGGAAGGCCTCGGCCTTGTGATAGGCGTCGTAGGTGATGATCTGATTCAGGTTGCGGGTCAGGGCAAAGCCCGGCGCGTTGGGGTGCTCGCAGCGCGGGGTGTGATAGTACTCCCAGGCTTCGCGCAGCTCCTCGTTGGGGGCATCCTCTTCACGCAGGGGCGCCAAGGGGATGGTGGCGTAGGCGGTGCCGGTCGCATCTGCGGTGCGGGCCTGGGAGCCGAACGCCAGATAGCCGGTGGCATCGGCATCCTTGACGCTGTTGTCCCAGCCATTGCGGAACATCTGGCCGATGTTGACCGCGCTGACCATGCCGAGCGCCTTGATGCGGCGATCCTGGATGGCGGCATTGGCGCTGTAGCCGGCGCCGGCGCAGATGCCCATGGCCCCGATCCGGTTCTCATCGACATAGGGCAGCGTGGTCAGGTAGTCCACCACGGCGCTGACGTCCTCGGTGCTGACATGGGGGTTCTCCAGCTGACGCGGCTCGCCCGAGCTCTCGCCCTGATAGGAGCGGTCAAAGGCGATGGCGATGAGGCCCTGCTCGGCCAGCTTGCTGGCGTACAGGCCCGCGGTCTGCTCCTTCACCCCGCCGCCGGGGTGGGAGACCACGACCGCCGGGTACTGCTTGCGCTCATCGAAGTGCGGCGGGAAGTGAACGATGGCGGCCATGGTGATGCCTTGGCCGTTGCGATTGGGGAAGGTGACATGGGACATGGTCGGGCTCTCCGTTAGGTTCAGGGTCGTCATGCTTGACGCGAGTTCGAGCTAATAGTAGTAGGTCTATTGAGCTAGATATACGCACCTATCAAGACATGACTGATTAGCCAGGCTAAACAAATGCCCATAGAACCTTCACTCGTCGCGTCACTGACGTGGTTTGCCCACATCGCCCGCCATCGCAGCTTCACCAAGGCCGCCACCGAGATGGGGGTGACCCGCGCCGCCCTCTCCCAGCACCTCAAGGGGCTGGAGCAACAGCTACAGGTGCGGCTGCTCAACCGCACTACCCGCGACATGTCGCTGACCGAGGAGGGACGGCGCCTGCTGGACGTGCTGCAACCCTCCCTCACGGCCATCGAGCGGGTGGTGAGCGAGCTCAATGACTCCCACCTCGAGCCCTCGGGCCTTATTCGCATCAACAGCTCGCGCATCGCCGCCAGGCTGCTGATCGAGCCGCACATGGGGGAGTTTCTGGCGCGTCATCCCAAGCTGCGGCTGGAGCTGGTGATGGCGGACGGGTTTTCCAACATCATCGCCGACGGGATGGATGCCGGCATTCGCCTGGGAGAGAGCCTGGATGAACACGTGGTGGCGGTGCCCATCACTCCCCCTCTGACCATGGCCATTGTCGGCTCACCCGACTATTTCAGGCAGCATGGCACGCCGCAGACCCCAGGCGACCTCACCCGGCACAACTGCCTGGCCTACCGTTTCACCTCCAGCAACACCATCGACCGCTGGTCGTTTACCTCCCCCGATGAGGAGCAGCACACCCAGATCGTCGATCCCAAGGGCAACGCCGTGTTCAACGACGACGACAGCATGCTGCAGGCGGCCCTGCAGGGGGTGGGGTTGGTCAAACACCTGGATCTGCGGGTGCGCCAGTACCTGAGTGACGGATCACTGGTGCGGGTGCTCGCCCCCTGGTGCCCCCCCTTCCCGGGGTTTTATCTCTACGTGCCGTCGCGGGCCCAGATGCCGGCCAAGATCAGAGCGCTGATGGACTTTCTGGTGGAGAAGCGGGAAGGGATTGCCAGGTAGCGTGCGCAAGAGCTTGCTTGGTGAAATGTCTCCGCCACATTCCAAGCCCGATCTGTTTAAGGAGTGGGCTTTTTTATTTGATTGTCTTGGTCTTTCTTCCTGTATCGGTCGTTGCATGCCAATCCCGCCGGGCTCTTGTGAGCGTTTGCTACCCATAGTCCCGCTTCCTGCGATTGGTTCATGTTGTCTACATGCCCGCTTCTGTAACTGGCTGTAGGCATCCTCTCGACCTTTCCCTTGCGTGACGCAATTTCCCATGACTCATCGGATGCACTTCACAGTTGGGATGGAAAAACAGGCGTCACTCGGTGACGGTTCTTTTTCATCAGTGGGGGTCTCCGGGGGCGCAGGAAAAGTCACGGAAGCAGTTCATTGACCCTTGTGTATCTATGACGGTGACAGCACCACGATTGTCCTGAGGTGTGAGGAGGGCACTCGCATCATGGTGATTTGGGCTGCTGGCATCAACGCGGAAAGCGTGCACCTGTGCCGGTGCAATATTGCGAGTGGCTAAATTGTCGCCATTACAGTGAATCGTTCTGAACTGCGCAATGTATTGCGTATTAACCAGATTTAAAAACTGGATGGGCAACGATTAACGATGTATTGAGTGAGATAAAGCAAAAAATTGCTTGTTGTTGCATGGCAATTAGCGCGAGCTATTGGTAACTCATTGATAGTTAATGAAATTTATAGATGGCATGGACGCTGCTAACAGATTCGCTCGAGTGCTATCTCATTTCACTAATCTATCAGGAGCATATCCATGCCAACTCCATGTTATATCAGCATCGAAGGTAAAACCCAGGGCAACATCACCGCGGGTG